>NZ_JAIZQG010000009.1:0-214342 GCF_020419965.1 Burkholderia sp. AU39826 | reverse complement strand
TCGCGGTCGGCGCGGTGTAGAACACGGTCACCTTGTGATCGCCGATCATCTTCCAGAAGCGCCCGGCGTCCGGATACGTCGGCACGCCCTCGAACACGACCTGCGTGCCGCCGCACGCGAGCGGCCCATACGTGATGTACGTGTGGCCCGTGACCCAGCCGATGTCGGCCGTGCACCAGAACACGTCGTCGGGTTTCCAGTCGAAGGTCCACTTCATCGTCTGCGCGGCCCACAGCAGGTAGCCGCCCGTGCTGTGCTGCACGCCCTTCGGCTTGCCGGTCGAGCCCGACGTATACAGGATGAACAGCGGATGCTCGGCGCCAACCCAGGTCGGCTCGCAGCGGTCGGATTCGCCATCCGTGAGTTCGTGCATCCACAGGTCGCGGTCCGCATGCCAGTCGATCTTGCCGCCGGTGCGGCGATAGACGATCACGCTCTTGACCGCTTCGCAGCCGCCCAGCGCGATCGCCTCGTCGGCGATGCTCTTGAGCGGCAGCGTCTTGCCGCCGCGCGCCTGTTCGTCGGCGGTGATGAGTGCCACGGCGCCGACGTCGACGAGCCGCTCGTTCAGCGATTTCGCGGAGAAGCCGCCGAACACGACCGAGTGCGTCGCGCCGATGCGCGCGCAGGCCTGCATCGCGACGATGCCTTCGATCGACATCGGGATATAGATGACGACGCGATCGCCCTTGCCGATCCCGCGTTTCTTCAGCGCATTGGCGAAGCGCGACACGCGTGCGAGGAGATCCGCATAGGTGACGCGGGTGACGGTGCCGTCATCAGCCTCGAAGATCACCGCGACGCGCTCGCCGTGGCCGGCTTCGACGTGGCGGTCGAGGCAGTTGTACGACGCGTTGAGCTCGCCGTCGTCGAACCATGTGTAGAACGGCGCGTTGCGCTCGTCGAGCACGGTCGTGAACGGCTTGTGCCACGTGAGGCCCTCGCGCGCGAGGCGCGCCCAGAAGCCTTCGTAATCCTGCTCGGCCTCGGCGACGAGCGCGCGATAGGCCGGCATGCCGGAAATGGTCGCCGTCTTCTCGAGCGCCGCGGGCGGCGCGAACTGACGGGTTTCGTGAAGAACCGATTCGATCTTGGACAAGCGTGTCTCCATGCGTTCGTGTGATTCCTGCTGCGCTCGTGAAAACGCAACATGCATGCCAGTTGCGCGACCGGGGCGCGACTGCGGCGAAAACCGCGGCAGCCGGGCGGGTGGCGCCCGATCCGGTCGGCCCTGCGGTGTTGCGAATGACGGCGCGAGGCGGCGCGGCGTTCAGAAATGCAGCAGGTCGTGTTGCAGTCCTGAGCAGTGGATGGGCGAGCCGGCAGGCGGTCGCCCCGGCATGGCCGTGTCAGGCGAGCAGTGAACGCAGCGCCGGCGCGTGCCGGAATTGCCGGATGCGTTCGAGCGCCGCTACCTCGAGCTGGCGGACGCGCTCGGCCGACAGGTTCAGTTGCCGGCCGATCTCGCGCAGCGAATACTCGTTGTCGACATCGATGCCGTACCTCAGCCGGAGAATCCACGCTTCGCGTGCGGGGAGGCGGTCGATCAGCGCGGCGACCGCCGTGCGCAACTGACCGGCGCTCGCCGCCTCTTCGGGTGTCGGCGCGTCGGGGTCGATCGTGACGTCGCACAGCGTCAGATCGTGATCGGGCGAAACCGGCAAATCGGCGGAGATCGGCTCGCGCACGATGCTCATCAGCTCGCGCACCTTGTCGACCGGCAGCCGCATCTGCGTGGAGAGCACCCGCGCGTCGGCGACGTCGCCGGTTCGTTGCCGGTGGATTCGCGCGAGCCGCGACAGCTTGTTGAGCGTATCGACCGTATGCGCGGGTACGCGTATCGTGCGCCCTAGATCGGCGAGCGCATGCGTGATCGCCTGCCGGATCCACCATGTCGCATACGTCGAGAATTTGAAGCCGCGCCGGTGGTCGTAGCGATCGACGGCCTTCATCAGGCCGATATTGCCTTCCTGGATCAGATCGGGGAACGGCAGGCCGCGATCGGCATAGCGCTTGGCGACCGACACGACGAGCCGTAGATTGCTCTGGAACAGCTTCGTTCTCGCGGGTTGCATCGCGCGCTCGATACGCGAGAGCCGCGCATCGAGCGCAATCGCGATGTCGAGCGGCAGCGGAGACTCGGCGGCCAGGCGCGCGAGCGCGGTGCGCGCGTCGATCAACGCCGGCGCGTGGCGGGCGAGGGCGGTCGCGCAATCGGGATGCGCGGCGCTGTATGCGTGTAGCCACGCGCGTACGTCGTCGCACCGCGTGAATAGATCGTGGCGCGTGGAATCGACGCGTATGCTCGCGGCGGCCAGCGTGTCGACGAGCCGTTTTTCGACTGTGCGCGCTTGCGTCGCGCGCTCGCGGTTCGTCTGTCCGATGCGTTCGATCGCGCGCGAGGTGAAGCGGATGCTGCCGGTCAACGCGGCAGCGTCGCGCAGCAGCGCGCGGTAAGTCGCCGACTCGAAACCGTCCGCTCGCAATGCGTGCTGCATCGCCGATGCCAATGCACCGGCACGCTCGAGCGCCCCGACGACCGTATCGCGCCACGCCGGGCTGTCGAGGGAAAGACCGGCGTCGTCGTCGGGCGCGGGCGGTGCCATGATCGGCTCGTCGGACGACATCGTCGCCGCATTCGCGGGCGGCTCGGCTTCACCGGCGAACCCCGTCACGTAAGCCGATGCCGCCACCTTGCCGGCGCGGACGTCGTCCGCGATCGCCGCGACGACGGCGAGTGCCGCTGGATCGCGGCTCAATGCGTCGACGCATGCGGCGCGGCCGCTTTCCAGACGAAGCGCGAGCGCGATTTCCTCGTCGCGTTCGAGCAACGGTGTCGCGCTCATTTCCCGCAGATAGAGCCGGACCGGGTCGTTGGTCCGGCCCGCGAGCAGGTCGTCGGCCGCGAGCGGCGTCGACGCGTCGGCCAGCGTCGACGCGACTTCCGTCACCTGCGCAAAATGGCCGTCGAGCGTCCACGCGGTGCGCGCGCCGACATGCTCGCGTACGTCGATGCCGAACTCGCGCAGCATCGACGCCGCCGCGTCGAAATCCGCGCCGTCGGCCGCATCGTCGGGCAGCGCGTCGGCGATTTCACCGTGCGTCACGTAGCCGCGATCGAAGCCCAGCGCGATCAGCGCATGCAGATGCGCGGCGCGATCGGGGGCCGCGCCGCGACGCGACGCGCCGTCGCGCTCGCGAGCGGGCCCGGCGTCAGGCGAGCTTTGCATAGACGTTGCACCAGCCTTCGGCGGCAACCGTCTTGCCCGCGAACATCGGGCACGTACCGAAGGATTCGCCCGCGGCAGCCTTGTAGAAGCGGCAGTTCGAACACGTCTGGCCTGCCTGATACTTCGGGAACTTGCCTGCGTCGACGGCGGCCGCCTTGGCGCGGTAGCCGAGCGTCTTCGCCGTCGCATCGTTTTCGTCGACGGGCGGGGCGGCCGCGAATGCACGGGGGCCGGCCGCGAGCGCGGCGCACAGGCCGGCGGCCTGAACGAAGAAGGTTCTGCGATGACGGGAGATCATGATGGGGTCCTGAATGAAATGAAAAGAAAAAGTCCGGCTCGCGCGCCGGACAAACTGCCCGGCGCGGCGGTCGATCGAAACGAAGGTGGGCGGGCGGATTACTTGCGCGGTCCGGCGATGAGCGGCGCCTTCGATGCGTTGGCGATCTCGGCGGTCAGCTTGCTCTTCGACGCGTCGTAGCCGTTCGAGTAAAGCAGGAACGCCATCAGGTCCTCGTACTCCTGTGCGGTCATCTTGCCGGGGCGATCGGCGGGCATGTTGCTCGACATGTACAGGAAGATGCCGCCGACCGTGATATGCGACTTGCCCTCGGGCGCGAACGATTCTCCGCTCAGCGCGGGCGCGGTATTGCCCTCGAGCTGATCGCCGTGGCATTTCGCGCACGCGTCGCCGTAGAGCTTCTTGCCGTGCTGCACCTGTGCCTGATCGAACGACGGGACGCCGCCGCCTTCGCTCGTCGACACCTTGATGAAGCCGCTCCTTGCCGGCCGCTGTGCGGACGCGAGCGCGCCGTCGAGAAACCGGCCGGGCACGCGTGTGGCGGCTTGCGCGATGTCGTCGGGCAGCGTCCAGCCGCGCGTGAGCGACGCGAGACGACCGTTGCCGCTCATCTGCGACAGCGTGGCGTCGATGCGCTTTTGCAGTGCGTCCTTGCCCGGCCCGAACGCGAACGACAGTTGCCAGTCGGAGTACGGCGACGACGTCGCCGCGACCTGGAACCGTTGTTTCGGATGGGCTCGCTCGTACGCGACGACGCTCGGATACCAGACGATCGCGCGCTGCGCACGGCCCGCGGCGAGCGCGCCGATCGTTTTCTCGCTGGTGTTCTCGAGGTCGAAGCGGGCGTTCGTCTGCTGCGCGGCGATCAGTTGCGACGGGCTGCCGTACGTGGCCGCGATCGTTTCCTTGGCGCCGGTCGGCGCTGGCGCGTCGCGCAGCGACACGCTGACGTAGCCGGAGCGCAGATAGCCCTGCGAGAACGTCATCCTGGATCCCGACGCATCGGCGATCGCCGAACGCGGGAAGCCGGCGATCACGTCGCAGTCGCGTTCGAGCGATTTCGTCAGCTCGCTGGCGGAGATGCCGTCGTCGTCGCCGTTGTCGTCCACGCCGTGTTTGTTGAAGGTCGCGGCGATGCCCGCGGCGCGGAACACTTCGCGCGCAACGGAGCGGTCGAGCGCGGTGGTCGGGCTGCCGGGCAGCGTGCAGACGCGCACGCCGGCCGACGCGGCTGCCGGTGTCAGCGCCACGCCCACGGCGAGCAGACTGGCGACGGTAACGGAAGTGAGGCGAGTATTCATGATCGTATGTCCGGTTGAAGCAGGTGGGACGTCGCGCCCGCATCGGGCGCATGCGGGCGCGACTCGGGCGTGGCGCGTGTTCAGTTCAGCGCGAACACGTACAGCGTGCCGCCGCGCGGAACGTCCTTCGCGATGTCGGCCATCGGGCCGCCCCAGATCGGGTTCGCGCCGCCATAGCCGGCGAGCACGGCGACATATTCCTTGCCGTCGACTTCATACACCGACGGTTGGGAAATGATGCCGCTCGCCAGTTGCGGGCTTTCCCACAGCACCTTGCCGGTCGCCGTGTCGAACGCGTACAGGTGGCCGTCGAGCGAGCCGCTGAACGCGAGGCCGCTCGCCGTGGTCGCGACGCCGCCGTTCCACGGCTTCTTCGACCAGTGGCTCCACAGCTTCTTGCCGGTGTTCACGTCGATGGCCGTCAGTTCGCCGTAGCCTTCGCTGCCCGGTTCGGGCTTGATCTCGAAGCCTTCGCCGAGATACGGCAGGCCTTCCATGTAGCTGACCGACTTGCCGGTCAGGCTCATGCACGCATGCAGCGCGGGCACGACCGCGATGTTGCGTTCCTGGTCGTACGAGATCGACCACCAGTTCTTGCCGCCGAGGAAGCTCGGGCACGTCTCGATCGTCGTGCCGGCCTTCGGGAACTTCGATGCGTCCTGGATCGGCTTGCCGTCGGCCGTGTAGCCGGTGACCGACAGCGCCTTCACGAACGGCGTCGCGTAGATCAGCTTGCCGGTCGTGCGGTCAATCGCATGGAAGAAGCCGTTGCGGTCCGCGTGGATGATCGCGTCGTAGTCCTTGCCCTTGTACTTGATGTCCGCGAGGACGGCCGCGTTCACGCCGTCGTAGTCCCAGGTGTCGTTGTTCGTGTACTGGTAGTGCCACTTCAGGTTGCCGCTCTTCGCATCGAGCGCGAGCAGCGAATCGGAATACAGGTTGTCGCCGGGGCGCAGCGCGGCGAGCCACGGGCCGGGGTTGCCGACGCCCCAGTACAGCGTGCGGGACGCGGCGTCGTACGTGCCGGTGAGCCACGCGGCGCCGCCGCCATGGCTTTGCATGCCGTCGGGCCAGGTTTCCGCGCCCTTTTCGCCGGCGGCGGGGATCGTGTAGCGTTTCCAGACCTGCGAGCCGTCCTCCGGATTCAGCGCGGCGATGTAGCCGCGAATGCCGTATTCGCCGCCGGACGTGCCGACGACGATCGCGCCGTCGATCGCGAGCGGCGCGAGCGAGAACGCGTAGCCGAGGCCCGGCTCGAACATCTGCTTCTTCCACACGAGATTGCCGGTCTGCGCGTCGAGCGCCGCGACTTCGCCGTTCAGCATCGCGATGTAGACGTTCTTGCCGTACAGCGCGACGCCGCGGTTGACGACGTCGCAGCACGCGGTCTTGAACGACGCCGCGCCGAGCTTCGGCTCGTATTTCCACAGCTGCTTGCCGGTCTTCGCATCGAACGCGTAGACGTTGTCCTTCGGCGTCGTCACGAACAGATAGTTGCCGTTGACGATCGGCGTGGCCTCGAAGCCCTGCTTCAGGTCGGCGGGGAACTTGTATGCCCACACCTGCTTGAGATCCTTCGCGTTCGACGTGTCGATCTGCTTGAGCGGCGAGTGCGAGCGGCCGTCGTAGGTGCGGTAGTAGGTCAGCCAGCCCGGATCGCCGTGCGCATCGGTCAGGCGCTGGTAGGTCACGGCCGGGTAGTCCGCGGCCGCTTCGACGAGGCCGGGGTTCAGCGCGACGGCCGCCGCCGCCGCGATGCCGATCGTCGCCAGCCGGCTCGCTGAAGCCGAGAGTTTCTTCATGGTTGTCTCCTGAGTCATTGTGGTCGCACCGCCGCGAACGATTCGTCGCGCCGGCACGGTTGGGGTTTCCGGGCCGAGTGCACTGTCCGTTACGCAAGTCGCATGCCATCGGTGTCGCATGCCGGTATGACGCGGCATACCGGCGTATCGCAGGGGAAGCACGCACGGGCGGTTCGCGCCATCGCGTCGACGCAGGTGTTGCATTCAGGTACACCGTCGCGCGCGAAGTGTTGCCAAACATGACAGGTGGCGCAGCCCGCGCAACAGCGGCGAGTCGGTCGCCCACATTGGGTACCGACGCGATGTGCGGCGCAGCGCGCGCCACGCGTACTCGCGGCGCTGGCACGGTTCTCGCACGCCGGCTTCGCGACAACCCGTCGCCGCGCGATGCCTCGCACGCGCCGGCGGAACATGAATGCGGAGACAACGTAGATGATCAGGAGACCAAAGGCCGCCGCGCGCGACGCCGCGACGCGGCGCGGCCGGCGTGCGCGATGCGTCGGCACGGCCCTCGGCGCGCTCGCGCTGGTCGGCTTGCCGGCCGGCAGCGTGTGCGCGCAGCCGCAGGCGGACGGAGCCGCGCTCGAGCCGGACGTCGTGCTGCCCGCGGTGGTCGTCGTCGGCACCACGCCGCTGCTCGGGATCGGCACGCCGCTGTCGAAGGTGCCGGCGAACGTGCAGACGGTGCGTGCGGCGGAACTCGACGCGCAGCACCGCGCGACGCTCGCCGATTTCTTCGCGGCGAACCTGCCGAGCGTGACGATCTCGGATGCGCAGGGCAACCCGTATCAGACGGACGTCAACTATCGCGGCTTCACCGCGTCGCCGCTGCTCGGCACGCCGCAGGGGCTGTCGGTGTTCGTCGACGGCGTGCGCGTGAACGAGCCGTTCGGCGACGTCGTGAACTGGGACATTCTGCCCATGCAGGCGATCGACCGCGTGCAATTGATTCCGGGCTCCAATCCGGTGTACGGGCTCAACACGCTCGGCGGTGCGCTCGCGATCACGACGAAGGACGGCAGGTCGAATCCGGGCGGCGAAGCGGAGGTGTCGGGCGGTGCGTGGGGCCGCAAGAGCGCCAGCGTCGAGCAGGGCGGCACGATCGGCCCGAACCTCGACTACTACGCGACCGCGAACGTCGCGAACGACGGCGGCTGGGCCGACCATAACGCGAGCCGCGTGCGGCAGGCGTTCGGCAAGCTGCGCTACACCGACGCGGACACGACGCTGTCGATCGCGGCGGGCGGCGCGGACAACACGCTGTCCGGCTCCCAGACGATCCCGCGCTCGTTCCTCGACAACCGCAAGCAGGCGTATACGTATCCGGACCGGAACCGCAACAGCGCCGGCTACCTGACGCTGTCGGGCGACCGCTTCTTCGGCGAAAACGTCGAATTGAGCGGCAACGCATACTACCGGCACCTGCGCAACACGAACACGAGCAGCAACAACAATACGGATTACGGATCGGTGGACGAGGACGGTACGGTCGACACGGTGCAGGGCAGTAACGCGCAATCGACGATCGTCACCGACAGCTACGGCGGCAGCGTGCAGCTCACGCTGCTCGGCAAGCTCGGCGGGATCGCGAACCGGCTGGTCGCGGGCGTCTCGGCCGATATCGCGAACTCGAGCTACGTCGCGTCGTCGCAGGACGCGTCTTTCACCGATGCGCGCGCGGCGCTCGGCATCGGCGATTTCGTGCAGCAGACGCGCGCCAAGACGCGCAACACGAATTTCGGCGTGTACCTGAGCGACGCGCTGTCGCTGACGCCGCACTGGACGCTCACGCTGTCGGGCCGCTACGACTGGTCGAAAGCGCAGATCGGCGACGAGAGCGGCGTGCAGCCGCTGCTCGACGGCAACCACGTGTTCTCGCGCTTCAACCCGGCGGTAGGGCTCAACTGGAACCCGGTTCCGGGTTTTACCGCGTATGCGACGTACAACGAAGGCATGCGTTCGCCGACCGCGATCGAGCTCGCGTGCGCGGACCCGGCGGCGCCGTGTTCGCTGCCGAACGACTTCATCGCCGACCCGGCGCTCAAACCCGTGATCTCGAGGACGTTCGAGGCCGGCGTGCGCGGGCGCATCGGCGCCGCGACGACCTGGAGCGCCGCGGCGTATCGCACGACATTGACCGATGACATCCAGTTCATCAGCAGCCCGGCCAGCGCGCAGGGCTATTTCCGCAACGTCGGCGATACGCGGCGGCAGGGTATCGAGCTCGCCGGCCGCACGCGGCTCGGCCCGCTCGGTGTCGGGCTGTCGTACAGCCATGTCGATGCGACCTACCGTTCGTCGTGGACGGAACACAGCCCGGCGAATTCGGCGGCCGACGCGAACGGCAACGTGACGGTCAAGCCGGGCGACCGCATCCCCGGCATTCCCGCGCATACGGTGAAGCTGCGGCTCGACTACGCGGCAACGTCTGCATGGGACATCGGCACGAACGTCACGTGGCGCAGCGGCGTGTACGCGCGCGGCGACGAGAACAACGGCGACGTGAACGGCAGGATCGCGGGCTACGTGCTCGTCGATCTCGACATGCGTTACCGGGTCACGAAGCGGTTCGAGGTGTTCGCGAGCGTGACGAACCTGCTCGACAAGCGCTACGCGAGCTTCGGCGTACTCGGCCAGAATTTCTTCAACGGACCGAACCACACGTTTGACGGCGCCAACCCGGTGAACGAACCGTTCGTCGGGCCGGGCGCACCGCGCGGCGCGTGGGTCGGCGCGCGTTATGCGTGGGATTGAGCGTGTCGCCGCGTCATGGCACCAACGCGCGCGGGCCGTCACGTGAACGGCGCTGTCGCGAACAGTGCGTTCACCGCGCGTGCGATGCTGCGCGCCAGCGCCGGGTCGCTTGCCAGATGCCCGGCCTTCACGCATTCGATTCGCGCTTCGGGCACGGCTCGCGCGAGGCGCTCGACGTTGCCGACCGGGCAAACGGGATCGTGTATCCCGTGCGCGGCGAACAGCGGCACGTGGGCCCGTGCGGCCCGTCGCGCGAGCGCGAGCACGCGGCGCTCGCCGAGCCAGCAATCGTGTTGCAGGTAGTGCGCCTGGATCCGGTATTTGTCGATCAGCCGGCGGACGGTCTCGTTCGAACGGATCGCGCGCATGGGCGAGCGGCGCGTGCGTGCCGATGCGAGGATCGCGCTTTCGTATGCGTGCCACGCGAGCGCCACCGCGCGCTGCCGGGCCGCGCTCGCGCCGTGGCGCAATCGCTGCGCGCAGCGCGACAGCAGGCGATCCGGCCGGCCACCCCCGGCCGCTGCATTGAGGCGCCGCCATTCGCGCGGGGCACGCGTGCGGGACGTCATGAAGAGCCCGCGGACTTCGCGGCGCGACGTCAGGAACAGGCCGCGCAGCACGACGCCCGTCACCCGTTCCGGATGCGTGCCCGCATACGCGAGTGCGAGCGCGGCGCCCCACGATCCGCCGACGACGCCCCAGCGTGTCACGCCGAGCTGTTCGCGCACCGCCTCGAGATCCGCGATCAGCCGCGCGGTGTCGTTGTGACGCGTGCCGCCGCGCGGTGTCGACGCGCCCGCGCCGCGCTGGTCGACGAGCACGACGCGCACGCGGGTGAGGTCGAACAGCCGCAGGATGCCGGCCTGGCTGCCGCTGCCGGGGCCGCCGTGCAGCACGACGACCGGATGGCCGCGCGCGGCGCCGGCCACGGTGAAGGCGATCGATTGCGCATCGCGGCGCAGGCGTCGGCGAACGGGCGTGGGCGGCGACGCCGGCGTGTCGGGCAAGACCCGCATGGCGGGCGGCGGCGTGGATCGAATCGGGCGACGCGTCATGTCGATAGGGTTCGGGCGGAATCGAGAGGCGTAATCGTCGGCGGCCGGACGGTCGCCCGGCCCGCCCTGCGACAAAGCGAGAAGCGCGCCAGCCGCGAAGATCCGGATTCGCACGAGTAGTCACGCGCCGGGAAATCGCGGTATCACGCAGACAGGCCGTCGCGCGACGCGACACGCGCCGCCGCGCCCGGGCGATTCATTACATCCTCCTTTCGATCGGGTTGCGCGGCGCCAGCGTGGCCCGATGCTTGCTTGCAATGACGGCAAAGAGTCCGGCAGTTGACCGGAAGGATCCCCCGGAGGAGACAATGCGCGATGACGTAGAGCAGGCGGCCGGGTCACGGGCCGCGCATCCCGCTGGCTGGCCCGCACCGTCGATCCAGAAGGCCCACGAGCGCTCGGAGACGTTCGGCCTGCAGGTATCGGCACGCCCCGATTACGACGTGCTGTCGAACGCGGCGCTGGTGCTCAAGCGCGAGCAGAGCCGGGTGCTGTGCGTGCACGCGATGCCGGTGATGGAAACGCTGCACGAGCAGATCGTCAATACGCAGAGCATGATCGTGCTGACCGACGCGGAAGGGCTGATCCTGCATTCGATCGGCGACGACGATTTCCTGCGCCGCGCGGAGAAGGTCGCGCTGCGCCCGGGCGCGAACTGGGCGGAGAACCGGCAGGGCACCAACGCGATCGGCACGGCGCTGGCCGAGCTGTGCCCGATGGTCGTCCACGGCGACCAGCACTTCCTGGCCGCGAACCGCTTCCTGACCTGTTCGAGCGTGCCGATCCTCGATCCGTACGGCGACGCGATTGGCGTGCTCGACGTGACGGGCGACCACCGCAGCTATCACCAGCACACGATGGCGCTCGCGAAGATGTCGGTGCAGATGATCGAGAATCACCTGTTTACGACGACCTTTCAGGAAACGCTGCAGGTGTCGTTCCATGGCCGCCCCGAATTTCTCGGCACGCTGATGGAGGGGATCGTCGCGTTCACCGCCGACGGCCGCTTCCTGTCGGCCAATCGCAGCGCGCAGTTCCAGCTCGGCATGCCGCTCGCCGCGCTGCGCGCGCACACGCTGTCGTCGCTGTTCGACATCACCAGTGCGCAACTGATCGACCGCATGCGCGCGAGCACCGACCGGCACCTGATGCTCAATCTCGGCAACGGCGCGGTGGTGTGCGCGCGCGTGCACTTTCGCCGCGCGACGCTCGCCGAAGGCAGCCGGCCGACGGACGTCCACGATGCGGGGGCGCCGGCGGCGCGCCCGAACGCGGCGCCCGCGCCGGCGGCGGGCACGTCGGCCGGCCTGTCGCGGCTCAACTATCTCGACACCGGCGATGCGCAGGTCGCCAGCGTGATCGCGAAGGTGCGCAAGGTGATCGGCAAGGACATCCCGATCCTGATCACGGGCGAGACCGGCACCGGCAAGGAACTGCTCGCGCAGGCGATCCACAACGACTCGCCGCGCCGCGACGCGCCGTTCGTCGCGGTCAACTGCGCGTCGATTCCGGAGACGCTGATCGAGTCCGAACTGTTCGGCTACGAGGAGGGCGCGTTTACCGGCGCGCGCCGCAAGGGGGCGATCGGCAAGCTGCTGCAGGCGAACGGCGGCACGCTGTTCCTCGACGAGATCGGCGACATGCCGTATCCGCTGCAGGTGCGGCTGCTGCGCGTGCTGCAGGAGCGTCTCGTCAACCCGCTCGGCTCGACGAAGACGATCGCCGTGGACATCGCGATCATCTGCGCGACGCATCGCGATTTGCGCGACATGATCGCGCAGAACCGTTTCCGCGAGGATCTCTACTACCGGCTGAACGGCCTCGTGGTGCGCCTGCCGCCGTTGCGCGACCGCACGGATCTCGCGGTCGTCGTGCAGAAGATGCTGCAGCGCGAAGCGTTCGCGGGCCCGGGCCGGCCGCCGCTGTCGGTCGCGCCGGACGTGATGGAGCTGTTCGTGCGCTGCACGTGGCCAGGCAACTTCCGCCAGCTCGGCAACCTGCTGCGCACGGCGGCCGCGATGGTCGACGACGACGGCGAAATCCGCCGCGAGCACCTGCCGGACGACTTCTTCGACGACCTGCGGCGCGGCGATGCGCAGATCGTGCAGGCCGTCTCCGAGGCGTGCGCGTCGCCCGTCGCGCCCGCCCGGCCTGCCGCGGCGGGCGCCGGACCCTGCGGCGTGGACGCCTTCCCGCCCGCCGACACGCGTCTGCAGGATGTTGCGGCATCCGCGATCGCGGCCGCGCTGGCCCGTCACGGCGGCAATGTGTCCGCCGCCGCGCGCGCGCTCGGCGTGTCGCGCAACACGATCTACCGGAAGATGCCCGCGGCCGACGCGGCGCGGCACCCGTCTGAAGAAAGCTGATACGCGAGCCACGGCGCATCGGCCGGTGCGCCGGGTGCGCAACGTGTCACAGCCGGTGTGTCAAGTTGCAACACCGGTGTTCAACGATTCAACACCTGTCACCGTCCGAGCGCCTCGCGCCGTCCGGACGGCCGGGCGCATTCGCGCGAATCGTGTCGGCCATTCGTAAGGATTGCGTCCCGATGCCCGGATGACGGCCGTATGCCGCTGCCTGGCGGTGAAGGCAACGCATCGGCACGCTCCTTGCTGAAGAGGAAGCGACCGCTCGATCACCGCGGTTGTTCGACTCACGCAGCAACACATCGACTCATCGATTCATCAACTCAACAGGAGACACACCATGCAGTGGACGACACCGTCATACACCGACCTGCGCTTCGGCTTCGAAATCACGATGTACATCGCCAACCGCTGATCGCCGCGCGTGCCGCCCGTTTCGCCGTGGTCGGCGCGGGCGGCCTCGGGAGCTGACGCCCATGAAGATCAAGATACTCGGCTCGGGAGCCGGCGGCGGCCTGCCGCAATGGAACTGCAATTGCGCGAACTGCCGCCGTGCGCGCAGCGGAAGCGGCCACGTGCTGCCGCGCACGCAGTCGTCGATCGCGGTCAGCGAAGACGGCATCGACTGGGTTCTCGTCAATGCGTCGCCCGACATTCTTTCGCAGTTGCGCGCGGATCCGGACCTGCAACCGGCGCGCGCGATTCGCGACAGCGGCATCGCCGCCGTCGTGCTGTGCGACGCGCAGATCGATCACGTGACGGGCCTGCTGATGCTGCGCGAGCGCTCGACGCCGCTGCCGCTGTACGCGAGCGCGCCGGTGCTGGACGACCTGTCGACCGGCTTGCCGCTCGTGCCGCTGCTCGGCCATTACTGCGGCGTCGCCGCGCACACGATCGTGCCCGGCGAGCCATTCGAAGTGCCCGCGGCGCGCGGGATCCGTTTCACCGCGATCGCCGTCGACAGCAAGCCGCCGCCTTATTCGCCGCGGCGTGCGTCGGCCGCGCCCGGCGACAACATCGCGCTGTCGATCGAGGACGTCGCGAGCGGGCGGCGCGCGTTCTATGCGCCGGGGCTCGCGTCGGTCACCGACGACGTGCGCGCGGCCATGGACGGCGCCGATCTGGTGCTGGTGGACGGCACGTTCTGGACCGGGACCGAGATGATCGATCTCGGCCTGTCGGGCAAGCACGCGGCCGACATGGGGCATCTCGCGCAGTGCGCGGAACACGGGCGGCCCGGCATGATCGACTGGCTCGACCGGCTGCCCGCGCGCACGCGCAAGGTGCTCACGCACATCAACAACACGAACCCGATTCTCGATCCGCATTCCGTCGAGCATGCGCACCTGCGCGCGCACGGCATCGACGTCGCGCACGACGGCATGCAATTCCAGGTCTGACGATGAACGCACCGATCCCCGCTACGGCGTTGCACGCGACGCCCTGGACCGCGACCGAATTCGAGGCGCGCCTGCGTGCGCTCGAATCGCGCTATCACATCCATCACCCGTTCAACCGGCGGCTCAACAGCGGCGCCTGTTCGCCCACGCAGATCCGCGGCTGGGTCGCGAACCGCTTCTATTACCAGATCTGCATTCCGCTCAAGGATGCGGCGATCCTGTCGAACTGTCCCGACCGCGAGACGCGGCGCCGCTGGATCCAGCGGCTGATCGACCACGACGGGCAGGGCGACAACGAAGGCGGCATCGAGGCGTGGGTGCGGCTCGGCGAGGCATGCGGTCTGACGCGCGACGAGCTATGGTCGCTCGAACACGTGCTGCCCGGCGTGCGTTTCGCGGTGGATGCGTACGTGAACTTCGCGCGGCGCGCGCCGTGGCAGGAAGCCGTGTGCTCGTCGCTGACCGAGATGTTCGCGCCGCAGATCCATCTCGACCGGCTCGCGGGCTGGCCGTCGCATTACCCGTGGATCGAGCCGGCCGGACTGCATTATTTCCGCAGCCGCGTGCCGCTCGCGCAACGCGACGTCGAGCACGGGCTCGCGGTCACGTTGGAGCATTTCACGACACCGGACGCGCAGCAGCGCGCGCTCGGCATCCTGCAATTCAAGCTCGACATCCTGTGGTCGATGCTCGACGCCGTCGAAAAGGCCTATCCGCTATGAACGCGATCGAAGCCGCCAGCGGCGTGCCGCTGCGCCCCTGCCTCAGGGGCATGTACCGCCTGCAATGGGAGGCGGCCCAGGATGCGTACGTGCTCCTCTATCCGGAGGGCATGGTCAAGCTCAATCCGAGCGCGGGGGAGATACTCGCGCGCTGCGACGGCACGCGCGAACTGGACGACATCATCGGCGAGCTCGAGCGCCTGTTCATGCAATCCGATCTCGCGACCGACGTCTACCGCTTCCTCGATCATGCGCGACTGCGCGGCTGGCTCGACTGACATGGCGCCCGACACTTCCCGTCCGTCCGCGCCACTGTGGCTGCTCGCGGAACTCACGTACCGCTGCCCGCTGCACTGCGCGTTCTGCTACAACCCGGTCGATTTCGCGACGCACGGCGCGGAACTGGACACCGACGCGTGGCGCACGGTCATCAGCGACGCGCGCGCGCTCGGCGCCGCGCAAATCGGCTTCTCGGGCGGCGAGCCGCTGCAGCGCGGCGACCTCGAGACGCTCGTCGCGCATGCGCGCGGGCTCGGCTTCTATACGAACCTGATCACGTCGGGCATCGGGCTGAACGTCGCGCGCATCGAGCGGCTCAAGGCCGCCGGGCTCGATCATATTCAGTTGTCGCTGCAGGATTCGACGCGCGAGCTGAACGATTTCCTGACCAGCACGCGTACGTTCGAACTGAAACGCGACGTGGCGCGCCTGATCAAGGCGCACGGCTACCCGATGGTGCTCAACTGCGTGCTGCATCGCTACAACCTGCCGCACGTGGGGCAGATCATCGAGATGGCGCTCGATCTCGGCGCCGATTACCTGGAGCTCGCGAACACGCAGTATTACGGCTGGGCGATGCTCAATCGCGATCAACTGATGCCGACCGTCGAGCAGGTGCGCGAGGCCGAGGACACGGTCAACCGCTATCGCAAGCTGATCGGCGAGCGCTGCAAGATCCTGTTCGTCGTGCCCGACTATTTCGAGCGCCGCCCGAAAGCGTGCATGAACGGCTGGGGCTCGGTGTTTCTCGGTGTCGCGCCGGACGGCACCGCGCTGCCGTGCCATGCCGCGCGGTCGCTGCCGGGGCTCGCGTTGCCGAACGTGCGCGACCGGTCGCTGCGGGAAATCTGGTACGACAGCGACGCGTTCAACGCGTTTCGCGGCGACGACTGGATGCGCGAGCCGTGCCGCACGTGCGACGAGCGGCATACGGATCACGGCGGCTGCCGGTGTCAGGCCTACCTGCTGGCCGGCGACCCGAAGGAGGCCGATCCGGTGTGCGCGAAGTCCGCCCATCACGGCCAGGTCGAACAGGCCGTGCAGTTCGCGCGACGTCGCGCGCCGATCGCCGAACAGCCGTTGGTGTTTCGCAGCAAGGAGAATTCGCACGCGCAATGCGACGCGGCGTGCGAGCGCTGAGGCGCGCGGTCAGGACGAAGGCAGCGGCGCGCGACGCGGTGCTCGCGCGCCGCCGCGCCGCGCAGGGGAGAAAACGGCGCGCCGCCGCCGCCGATGCGGGCGCGCGTACCCACCGCATTCAATCTCGATGAATGACCGCGCACGCGCGCGCCATCACCCGTCATCCGCCTTCGCCTGCAAATCCTTCAGCCCCTGAATCACGACCAGCAGCGCGCGCCCGTGCTCGTCCGACCCGTCCCACGCGTCGACGATCGCGTCGCGCAGCAGATCGTTGTACCGGCGGCGCGACGGCTCCGTATCGACACCATAGAAACTGCATAGCTTATTGAATGGCGCGCTGCGGCGCAGCCGGCGCCCGTTCGACAACCGAAGGCGCGACACGGTAGGCTGGCTGACCCCGGAAAGCCGCGCGATTTCGCTGGACGAGCGTGTATCCGCCATCAGGCGGCGCAACAGGTCTTGAACGGGAAAATCTTGGTCCGGGGCTTCCATGCGATGCATTATACCTATACAGTTACGGCTGTTGAATGGGCTTGCTGTCAGCAGCGAGGCTGTATCCCGAGAAAGTTGATGACACTGAAACACCTCCCTCCCACGTTCTGCTGGACCAAGATCGGCACCGAGTCCGGCGAGGAGCTGCCGACCGTCGTACTCCGCAAGGAATGGGAGCGCCGGCTCGGAGGCGGGCGTTTTCTGTGGGGCATCAACCAGCCGCTCGGCAACAGCGCGCAAGTCGCCGCGCATCGCACCGGTTCGCTGCTCGCGCTGTTCTCGCCGGTCGCGTCGCGTCCGCGCGCGGGCGAGCGCAAGGACGCATTGCTGTGGAATGCGTGGGTCGACGCAGGCGGGCAGGTGCGGCCGTTGCCGCCGCATACGTTCATCGCCAGCCGCTCGACGCTGCCGTCCGGCCGGCGTCGCGAGCAGCACTACGCGCTCGTGTGCGCGTCGTCCACCGCGCTGACGGTCGGCACGCAGTTGCGCGTGTTTCCCGATCACCTGCGCAGCGTGAGCACCGGCAAGCCGCTGGGCGCCGCACAGGGTGCGGCCGTGGTCGACTGCGTCGGGCGTGCGAAGGAACAGACGGGCAAGAGCTATCCGCTCGCGCTGTCGGTCGAGCTCGAAGCGCCGTATTTCGTGCGGCTGGCGCAGCCGTGCGTGCTGAAGGCGCGCGATCTCGCGGAAGTGAACAAGGCCACGCGCGCGGGCGATTTCGATCGCTTCGTCGAACTGGTCGCGCGCTTGCGCGGCCGTTCGCCGACGGACGCCGTGCGCGGCGTCACGCGCGATCTGTTCGACGTGCCACCGCTCGAAACGGCGGCCGCGTATGTGGCGCCCACGCATGTCGCGCGCATGCGCCACCGGCCGGCGGTCGAGCATCCGCGCGATCTCACCGGCGATCTGTTCGACCTGTCGCCGGGCGAGGCGGCCGCGTTCGCGGGGCTGGCGCATCCGCGCATCGGGCGCGCGTGACGACCCACGCGAAGCCGTTCGCGCAAGAATTTGTTGCAATCTCGCCGTAGCGGATCGGCGAGCGCGGCGCGACAATCGGCACGAAGCGCGCGGCGCGGCGGCCGATGCGTCGACATGCGACGGGTCGTGGTTCACGCCGCCGACATGCGTACCACGCACACTGGGCGTCGGCGTGCTTCACACTGCAATCCTGAGGGAGGAGTGTCGATGTCGACCCATATCCGTTCGCGGGAAGCGCGGGCCGCACAACGCTTCGTCGAAGCGACGCGCAACGTCGATCAGGCGTTTCGCGCCGTGCGCGGCGAAAGCGACGACGACGGCTCGTCGGCCCACTACGCACGCGCGATGTCGCGTCTCGATCGCGCGCTCGACGAGCTGGCGCGTGCACAGGAATTCTTCGATCGCGTCGTCGGCGCGGATACCGCGCACGGCAACTGACGGCTTCGTCGTTTCTCTTTTTCGCGCGTCGTGCGACGCGCGTTCATCTTCCTGCCGGGCGCGTTGCGCGGCATGCCGGTTCGTCACCCCGTTTCGATTCTCGACGTCAGGCCTTGCGGCCTTCGGCCGGATAGTCGCCTTGAGCGGTTGCCGTGCGTCGGCCCGCACGGGTGATGTCCGGTGCGGACGGCGCGGATGGCGCGGCGCGCGACGCGTAGCCGCGATGCTGGAACGAGGTTGCGAAGAACCGCATCTGGTAGCGGATCGCATTCGCCCAGTAATCCCACGTATGGCCGCCCGGGCGCTCCGCATAGTCGTGCGGCACGCCGAGCGCGACGAGCCGTTCGTGCAGCGTGCGGTTCGAGCCGACGAAGGCATCGTCGCGGCCGCAATCGATCGTCAGGTCGAGATGCGCGCGCACGAACGCCCGCGCGTTTTCGACGATCACGTTGCGGTTCCAGAACGACGGATGGCGGCCGGGATCGCCGAACACGTGGTCGATGCCCGGCTCGTTCGCGCAGCAGCGCGGGTCGACCGCGCCGCTGATGCTGCCGACCGCACCGAACGTGTCGGGCCGGTCGAGCGCGATGCGCAGCGCGCCGAAGCCGCCCATGCTGAGCCCGGTGATCGCGCGTGCGTGCTGGGCCGCGATCGTGCGGAAATGCAGGTCGACATAGGACACGACTTCGTCGCCGACGAAGGTTTCGTAGCGGCTGCCCGAATCGAACGGGCTGTCGATGTACCAGCTTTCGTGTCCGCCGTCGGGCATCACGAGGATCACGCGGTAGCGGTCGGCGAGCGCGGCGATGTGCGTGTTCGACGTCCAGTCGGTATGGTCGCCGCCCGAGCCGTGTAGCAGATAGACGACGGGATAGCGTTCGCCGTGGTGGTCGCGCGCGTAATCGTCGGGCAGCACGATGGTGGCCTTCAGCGTTTCGCTCATCGCGGCGCTCGGAATCGCGACGACCCGCGCATGAAATGCGAAGGCAGGGCTCGTGACGGCGAGCAGCAGGAGCAGCCAGAAGGTACGTGCCAGGTTCATCGATCCTCGCATGTGTCGATCCAGTCCGGCCGGATGCCGGGAAAACCCTGTTCCGGCGACTCTAGCAACCGTGCCTTTCAACCATATTTCGGCGAATCCTACGGGTTGTCAGGCGGGCGGCTCGCATACGATGCGTGCGATGGTGGCGCGAAACGCGTCAGGCCGCTCGGCCGCGATCAGGTGCC
This sequence comes from Burkholderia sp. AU39826, assembly GCF_020419965.1. NCBI lineage: Bacteria > Pseudomonadati > Pseudomonadota > Betaproteobacteria > Burkholderiales > Burkholderiaceae > Burkholderia > Burkholderia sp. AU39826. The sequence goes on along the minus strand of NZ_JAIZQG010000009.1, from coordinate 194,860 downwards.
CGCAGCCGGCGATGGTGTCGAAGCCGGCGCAGCGAGCGAGCGCGTGGGCGGGCACATGCCAGCCCGCGCGCGAGCGTTCGCCGGCGATCAGCCAGACGGGATGACGCTCGAACACTTGCGCGAGCGCCGGCAGGTAGCCCGCCGCGCCCGTCGTCTCGACCACCGATCGGCCCATCGCGCGCAGCGTCGATGCCGGCTGATGCGCAAGCCAGCGGCGTGCGTCGGCGAGCTGGTCCGGCGACGGGTCGTCGATCGCGCCGCGCAGCCAGTCGAGCGGGGCCGCGCGCAGGCCGTCGAGCATCGCATCGGCTTCGTCGGGCGTCATGCGGCCGACCGAGGCCGACCAGAATGCATCGTCCAGCGTGAAATTGCCTTCGACGTTGACGATGCGCCGCACGCGTTCGGGGTGCGCGTGCGCGAACAGCATGGCGATCGCGCCGCCGACCGAATGGCCGACGACGTCGACCGGCTCCATGCCGAAGTGCGTATCGACGGTGTGCCGCACGTGCTCGACCTGCGCGGCAAGCGAGATCGCGTCGGGCGGCGTGGTGCGATGCGCGCCGTAGCCGAGCAGGTCGGGGCAGAGGTGCGGGCCGCTCCAGCCGCGCACGTCGAACGTGCCGATGAAGCCGTGAATGAAGACGACGGGCGTAGGCGTGATCATGCGCCGTGTGCTGAAGGCAGGGGCGGCAATTCGAGCTCGGCGAGCAGTTCGTCGAGTTCGAGCATGTGCATGCGGTCGTGGTCGAGCAACTCGCGCACGAGTTCGTCGAGCGACATGCGGCGGATGCCGTCGCGCAGCCCGCAGCGCGCGAGTTGCGACGGTTCCAGCGCGGCCGCGGCGGCGCACAGCGCGGCACGGCCGCTGCGGAACGCCGCGACGGCGAGATCGAGCGGCTGCGCGAGATAGTCGCGTTGCGCGGCCAGCGCGGTGCCGTCGACGGATTCGATCACGGGAAGCTCGGCCGTGCGTACGGCGTCGATACGCGCGGCGAACACCGCATCGAGATCGCGCAGATGGCACGCATGTTCGACGAGCGAGAAGCCGGTGCCGGCCGGGCGGCGGGTGGCCAGCGCCGCCGGCACATGCGCCGCGCAGGCGGCCAGCCGGGCCGGCATGCGGGCCAGCGCGGCGACGACGTCGGCGAACGGTAGCCGTTGCGGGTGCGCGCTGAACACCGCGCCATAACTGAACAGCGCACCGCCGAGCCGCCCGCGCGCCTGCACGACCTCATGGCCGCGGCGACGCATGACGTCGGCGACCATCGCGCCGCAGAACTGGCGGGCCGTCGTGTCGGCTTCGACTTCGGGGAATTTGCGCGCGATCTCGTCCTGGATCGCGCCGATCGCGGCGACGCCGACGCGCGACAGCGCCGCGAACTCGAGATAGCGTTCGGGCTGCTCGATCAGCGCTTCGAGCTGCGCGCCGAGTGCGGTCAAGCGGAAACGGTCGAAACGGGAATGCATGTCGGAAGCCCGTCTAGTAACGTAACAAAACGATACGTTACTAGACGGGCTTCCGTCAACCGGCTCATTTGGGCGCATGCGGGCGGCGCCCGCACCGCCCGCATGCCCGGTTCAGGGCTTCTGCCGCGTCGATTTCCGCGATGATGGCCGCTTACGGCTTCTGCAGCCCGGGAGTGAATGCGGGGCTGAAATCCTCGGCCTCGAACAGCGGGCGGATCTCGATGTCGGAGTCGCCGGGCATCGGGTTCGGGCAGCGCTTCACCCACTCGACGGCCTCTTCCATCGATTTCACGCGCCAGAGCCAGTAGCCGGCGACGAGCTCCTTCGTTTCGGCGAACGGGCCGTCGATGACCGTGCGGTTCTTGCCGGAAAAGTGCACGCGCTTGCCGCGGCTGCTCGGGCGCAACCCGTCGGCGGCGAGCAGGATGCCGGCTTTCATCAGTTCCTCGTTGAAGCGGCCCATTTCTGCCATGCATTCGGTGTCGGGCATCCGGTCGGATTCGGAATCGGCGGTGGCTTTGACGATGACCATGACGCGCATTGTCTTATCTCCTTGAAAGGGAACGAGGGTGTCTGCCGGCCGGAGGCGGCAAACGCAGGGTTACGACAACACGACGCGCGGCGACGACGCGAATCGACATCGCGGGAAAAAGTTTTCATCCGCGATGGAAGCGGCGATGCCGGCCGCCGCCGCTCTTCCCGCGGGCGGCATGCGCACCGGGCACGCTGTGGATCCGGTCGGCAAGCGCGCCGCGCGCCGTCAGGTTTACAACAACACTGATGCGGGATGTTTGATGTCTGATGCGTCTGCCATATAATAGTGATGCTTGATGTTTGATGCCTATCAGGAGAGAGACATGCGCACCACTCTGGACATTGATGACGACGTCCTCGCCTTCGCACGGGAGCGCGCGAAGCCGGGCGTGAGTATCGGCAAGGTTATTTCCGATCTCGCCCGCGCGGCACTGCAGCGGACGACGACGAACCAGTCGAGCCGCAACGGCTTGCCGTTGATGCCGGTCTCCGGGACGGCACGTCCCGTCACGCCCGACATCGTTAATCAACTTCGCGACGATTCACTTTGATGACCTACCTGCTCGACATCAACGTCCTCATCGCCTTGCTGGATCCTGCGCATGTTCAGCACGAGCCCGCACATGCATGGTTTGGAAGGGTAGGTCATTCGGCATGGTCTACCTGCCCGCTCACCGAGAACGGCGTGCTTCGGATCATCGGCAATCCGAAATACCCGAATACGATGGGCTCGCCGGTGTCCGTTGCTCCGCTCGTCGCGCAACTGCGGTCGCATGCCGGTCACACTTTCTGGCCGGACGACGTGAGCTTGCTGGACGAACAGCACGTCGACGCCACCCGTTTGCTGTCGTCCGCGCAATTGACCGATACGTACCTGCTGGCGCTGGCTCGCGCGCACAAAGGCAAACTGGCGACTTTTGATCGGCGCCTGGTCGTCGACGCCGTGCCGAATGGCGCCAAGCACCTTGAACTGATTGCTTGACGCTCGATCGGAAAGGGCGCCGTGGCAGCGACGCTTGAACGGGTTGCTGTCGGTTTCTCGCGGTGCCTTCCAGCGGGACGGTCTTGTCCTCGGCGTCCGGAACAGCGCGCCTTTCGCCCGTGCCCTTGTTTGGAAAGTTCGGCAGTGAGGCCGGTGCAGGCCCGTTGCGGGCATGCACGGGCACGAGCGCGCGCGGCGGCGCATACCACTGTCACGGAGCGCCTCGGCAAAGCTGGTATGCTGGTCCGCACCACGTTCATGCGGAGGGCGCCATGGCTGTCAAGGAAGTTTCGAAGAAGAAGTACCTGAAAATCCTGAACAAACGCCTGCGCGCGGAGCCGGCGGCCCCGGCCGGCGCATCGTTCGTGTTTTTCCCGCTCGGTGCGAAGGCGAAGCATGCGACGGGCGTCGTGTCCGGCGACGCACGCAGCAAGCGCGAGCTGGCCGTGATGGCCGCGGTCCAGCGCAAGGCGGCCGAAGAGTTCGTCGTCTCGGGCGCCTGACCGGCCCGGCCGGGCACGGCGCCGAACACCCGCCCGGCCCGAAACGGGCCGAGAGCCCGCGCGACGATCAGGACGCCTTGTCCGCCGCCGCCGCCGGATACCGGCTGCCGCCGCCGGCTTCGTCGCCTGCCGCCAGTTGTTCCAATGCGAGGCCCTTCGTCTCGATCCCGAGCGTCCACACGGCGATTGCCGCCGCGACGAACGACAGCGCGCCGAGCGTGAACACACCGCCCTGGCCGAACACCGGCAGCACGACACCGACCACGTAAGGTCCGATCAGCGAGCCGATGCGGCCGATCGCCGACGCGAAGCCCGACCCCGTCGCGCGTGCGCCGGTGCCGTACAGCTCGGGCGTGTACGTGTACAGCGCCGCCCACATCCCGAACAGGAAGAACTGCATCGCGAGGCCCGTGCCGATCAGCAGCGTCGTGCTGCCGCCGTACAGCGCGCTCTGGCCGTACGCATACGCCATCGCGCCGCCGCCGATCAACGACGCGATGCAGGTCGGCTTGCGTCCCCAGCGTTCGACGAGCCACGCGGCGCACAGGAAGCCCGGCACGCCGCCGAGCGAGATCAGCACCGTGTAGAACACCGATTTCGTGACTTCGAAGCCGGCCTGCTGCAGCAGCGCGCCGAGCCATGACGTGAGGCCGTAGAAGCCGAGCAGCGCGAAGAACCACAGCAGCCACACCATCACCGTGCGGCGACGGTACACGCCGCTCCAGATCTCGCGCAGCGCGCCGCGCCCGCGTGCGGCGGCGGGCTCGGCGAGCCGCGACGGCGGCGGCAGCGTCGTGACGCCTGCCGAGCGCATCACCTTCGCCTCGATCGTCTGCATCACCGCGTCGGCTTGCGCGTGCCGGCCCGCATGCTCGAGCCAGCGCGGCGATTCCGGCACGATGCGGCGCACGACCAGCACGAACACGGCCGGAATCGCGAGCAGCGCGAACACGGTGCGCCAGCCGAACTGCGGCAGCACGAAGTACGCGACGATGCCGGCCGTGATGAAGCCGAGCGGCCAGAAGCCGTCCATCAGCGCGATCAGGCGGCCGCGCTTCTCGGTCGGCACGAATTCGGACAGCAGCGTCTGCGCGACCGGAAACTCCATTCCCATCCCGATGCCGAGCAGCACGCGATAGACGATCAGCGCGTCGACGCTCTGCGCGGTCGAGCACAGGTACGACGCGGCGCCCCACAGCACCATGCTCCACTGGAACACGGGCCGGCGGCCGAACCGGTCGGCGAGCAGGCCGGCCACGGCCGCGCCGAGCACCATCCCGAAGAAGCTCGCGCTCGCGACGAGGCCGGCGGCGGCCGTCGACAGCCCGAACTCCTTGCGGATCGAGCCGAGCACGAACGTCATCGTGCCGAGGTCGACCGAGTCGAAGAAGAACGCGATCGCGATGATGAAGAAGATGCGCTTGTGATAGCCGGAGAACGGCAGGCGTTCGAGCCGGGCGGCGGCGGAGGCGGGAGCGGTGGCGGCGGGCATGGCGTCCTCTGAAATGAAAAAGGGGCCGCGCAGCGCATGCTCGAGGCCCCGATGCTTCACGTTCAGTAGACGCGACCACAAACTGCCGCATCAGAGGAAAAGCGCCGCCCGCTTGCCGAAATGCGTCATCGGCGGGCGGCGCGCGCGACGCACGCGTGCGTCAGTTCTTCAGCTTGTACCCGGTGCGGAACATCCACGCGACGACCGCGAGGAGGATCACGAGGAACAGCGCGGTCGCGGCGAGGCTGATCCACACGTGCACGTCGGCGATCCCGTAGAACGACCAGCGGAAACCGCTGATCAGGTAGACGATCGGGTTGAACAGCGTGACGACGCGCCACGCGGGCGGCAGCATGTCGACCGAGTAGAAGCTGCCGCCGAGGAACGTGAGCGGCGTGATGATCAGGAGCGGCACGAGCTGCAGCTTCTCGAAGCTGTCGGCCCAGATGCCGATCACGAAGCCGAACAGGCTGAAGGTGACGGCCGTCAGCACGAGGAACAGCACCATCCAGACCGGATGCAGGATGTGCAGCGGCACGAACAGGCCGGCCGTGGCGAGGATGATCACGCCGAGCAGGATCGACTTCGACGCGGCCGCGCCGACGTACGCGATCACGATCTCCCAGTACGACACGGGCGCGGACAGGATCTCGTAGATCGTGCCGGTGAAGCGCGGGAAGTAGATGCCGAACGACGCGTTCGAGATGCTCTGCGACAGCAGCGACAGCATCACGAGGCCCGGCACGATGAACGACCCGTAGCCGATGCCGTTCACGTCGCTGATGCGCGAGCCGATCGCGGAGCCGAACACGACGAAATACAGCGACGTCGAGATCACCGGCGCGATGATGCTCTGCATCAGCGTGCGGCGCGTGCGGGCCATTTCTGCGCGGTAGATCGCGCGGATTCCATGCCAGTTCATGCGTCAGGCTCCTTGCACGCCGTTGCGGCGGTTGTCGATCAGGCTGACAAAAATGTCCTCGAGCGAGCTCTGCGTCGTATGCAGGTCACGAAAGCCGATGCCGGCCGAGCCGAGCGCGTTGATGAGCTTCGCGATGCTCGCGTCGTCACGCTGCGAATCGTACGTATAGACGAGCGCGGCGCCGTCTTCCGCGCGCTCGAGCCCGAACGGCGCGAGCGCCGGCGGCACCTCCGCGAGCGGGTGCTCGAGTTGCACGGTCAGCTGCTTCTTGCCGAGCTTGCGCATCAGCTCGCGCTTTTCCTCGACGAGCACGAGCTCGCCGCCGAGGATGATGCCGATCCGGTCGGCCATCTCCTCGGCTTCCTCGATGTAGTGCGTGGTCAGCAGGATTGTCACGCCGCTTTCGCGCAGCGAATCGACGAGCTTCCACATGTCGCGGCGCAGCTCGACGTCGACGCCGGCCGTCGGTTCGTCGAGGAACAGGATGCGCGGCTCGTGCGACAGCGCCTTCGCGATCATCACGCGGCGCTTCATGCCGCCCGACAGCGTCATCAGCTTGTTGTCGCGCTTGTCCCACAGCGACAGCGCCTTCAGCGTCTTCTCGATGTACGCGGGATCGGGCGCCTTGCCGAACAGGCCGCGGCTGAACGACACGGTGGCCCAGACGCTTTCGAACGCGTCGGTGGTCAGCTCCTGCGGCACGAGGCCGATCATTTCGCGGGCCGCGCGGTATTGATCGCGGATGTCGTGGCCGCCAACCGTCACGCGGCCTTCGGTCGGCGTGACGATGCCGCAGATCGAGCCGATCAGCGTCGTCTTGCCGGCGCCGTTCGGCCCGAGCAGCGCGAAGATCTCGCCGGGGCGGATGTCGAGGGTCACGTGCTTCAGCGCCTGGAAGCCGGACGCGTAAGTCTTGGAGAGGTCGGAGACGGAAAGGATCGGTTGCATGCTCACGGATGGCACGGCCGCCCGGTGCGACGGCGGGCGCCGCGCGTGCCCGGCGCCGCCGCCGCTGCGCAGCGGCCGGGACCGGGAACGGCATGGCGAACGGGCGTCATGTCGAACGGCAGGGTGGTGCGGGATCGCGGGACCGCCATATTAGCAATCGGCACATCGAAATGCATTCTGATGGAAAAGTCGGGCAGCGTCGGTGCCGGATTTGCGTGGATTACGTGCGGATTTCCCAATGATTCGATGTTTTAGTTGAAAGATGCGAACAATCGGGGTTCTTTCCGTGTATCGGGCCGCGCCCGGCGTGGCTGCCCGACATGCCGACCGACTGTGCTGCCTGCCGGCCCTCGCGCCGTACCGGGACGGCACATGCGGCGCTCGCGATAATGCGTTCTTTCATCGTGATAGGGAGCGGCGCGCATGTCCTTGGTCGATTTCAAATCCGTGGCGGACGCACAGGCCGCCGCATGGAAATCCACGATCGTCGGCGAAGTGGGGCCGGCCCGGATCAAGGTATTGCGCATGGATGCGCAGCCTTACCAAGCGGAAGTGCACGACTACAACGAGGGGCTGCTGGTGCTCGACGGCACGCTGATGCTCGAGGTCGACGGAGAAACGGTCGTGGTCGGGGCCGGGCAGATGTACCTCGCGCACGCCGGCACGCGCCACGCGGTGCTGCCCGGCAGCCACGGCACGCTCGCGATCATCGACGTGTGAGTTGCGCCGCAGCATGCGTGCGTGCCGCCCAGGGCCGGCCGGCTTGGCTCGGCGAGGATTGGCGGCTGCCGTTCAAACGCGCGTTCCACGGGCCGGGTATTTGTCTGAGCAAATAAAATGAAGGCCGTTTGAAAATCTGTTAAATACCGTACAAACGCTAGGATTGCGCGGGTTCATTCGTTTGGAACTCTGCATCCATTTACTTGTGGGAATGGTCCGATCATAGTCTCGACGAACGACGCATCACGATAACGAATCAAGCGTACGTATGGAGACCACATCATGAGACGCCTATCCGCCGGGCCAGCCGGACTGCCGTTTCCCGATTTTTCGCCGAATGCAGGCGCGCCGCGGATCGCGTGCCTGCATCGTCGCCTCGCCGTGTAGCGGCAAAGCCGTAGCGGCAAGCCACTTTCCGTTTCGATCGTTCCGACGGCGCCGTGCCGCATGACGGCGCCGCGGGAGCGCGCTTGTCCGCCGCCGCGGCGTGTGCCGCATGTGCGTGAACGGCATCGCGGCGGCGATGCGCGCACCATCATGCGCCGCGCGTCCGTGCGGCGGCGCGATACCAACCGGCGGGCCATGCAGCCCGGCCGGACGAGACTTGTCGTACCTGAAAAGGAGGGGTTGATGATTTGCATTCCTGAATGGCGGAAGGCGATCCTGTCGTGGGCGGTGCTGGCGCTGCCGTTCGTCGCCGGTTGCGGCGGCGGCGACGATCCGGGGCCGATCACCGTGCCGCAGTGCTCGGGCAGCGCATGCGGGCCGAGCGGCGCCGACACGACGCCGCCCGTCGTGACGAAGCTGTGTCCGGACGCGCTCGACTACACGACGACGTACACGGGCGGCGCCGGCAGCGGCGAGTACGTGAAGGTGAAGTTCGACACGACGAAGCTCACGTATCAGATGCAGTTCATCGAATCGTCGGTGCCGACCTCGGCAGGGCAAGTCAACGACACGCGCGCGGGCCTGACGATCAGCGGCGCGTTCCACCATCCGACCAATCTTCCGACGGCCGAGCAGAACCGCTGCGCGTTCGTGCTCGACAGCGGCGCGACGAGCGACGGCGCGTATGCGGTGACGATCAACCGTGCGGATCCGCCGATGCTGTTCGTGGGCAACGGCGTGGTGGGCGGCGGGATTCCGGGGGCGACGATCGCGTTCCCGGGCATCGAGATCGTACCGGGCCTGTTCCTCGGCACCGTGCCGTCGCGCACGTTCGACTTCTATCCGTTCATCGGCTTCGTCGAAACGGAAACCGACTTCTCGAAGGTCGCGGGGAACTACAACGAGGTCGGCATTCATCTGTCGCCGCTCGGCGGCAATGGCCAGAGCTCGAGCGGGCCGGTCGGCTGGGAGCCGGACGTCGTCAACTGGAACCAGACGCTCAATGCGGACGGCTCATGCACGATTACCCAGGGCAGCGACTACTCGTGCCAGACGACCGGGTCGCCGTGGGTGCTGCGCAAGAACGCGGACGGGTCGGCCGACAACGTGTTCGTGAGCAGCGCGGTCCCGGACCAGTTCGGCACGCTCGTGTATCCGGTCGCGGGGCAGGGCGCATCGCTCGTGATTGCGCCGAGTCAGGCGAAGGGCATCATGATCGTCGGCAAGCTGAACGGCGTACGCGTGCCGATCGTGATTCGTGTCGGCTACACGCACGTCGATCCGACCAACCTGCTCGCGTCGGTCGCGGATGCCGAAGTCGGGATCTCGATGCTGTCGTCGGCCAGCGCGATCGCGGCGAATTCGCTGAAAGGCGGCTACATCGGCGCGACCAGCGCATCGGCATGCGGCATCGTGACCTCCAACGGGCAGCCGAACGCGATCGCGCTGGCGCGGCCGAGCTTCGATCCGTCCGTCCCGCACCCGGACCTTCCTGGTGCGTTCGTCAACGGCGTGTTCATGTCGGAAGCCGGAAGCTGCAACGACGGTACCGCCGTGTCGACGCTGGCAGCGAACTATACGTCCACGCTGTTCCAGGGCAATACCGCGGCGTTCATCGATCCGCAGACGTCGTCGGTCACCTCGCAGTTCACGCTGGACTATGCGCAGGCCACGCCCGGCAAGATCAAGGTGACCGCCACGCAGGACTTCAACGCGAAGGGCGCGAACGGCAACGTGGCGATCTTCAGCAAGGGCGACACGGGCTGGCTCGTGACGGCCGGCAACGTCTACGCGATGGTCGTCAACAACAACAAGGTCAATCCGTTCTTCACGGTGGGCGCGTTCGTCCAGTAACCCCGCATTGAACACGTAGCACCGGCGGCGCACGCGTCGCCGCCGGCGAGTCGAATTTCAAGAGGATTCCTATGAATGTGAAACAGTGGATGGCCGCGGCGTCGCTCGCGCCCGTGCTGGCCGCATGCGGCGGCGACGGCGACCCGCCGCCCGCGCCGGTGGTCCGGCTGTGCCCGCAGACGATCGATTACAACACGGTGTTCGTCGGCGGCTCCGGGTCGGGCGAGCTCGTGAAAGTACAGCTCGACACGACGAAGATGACGTACCGGATGACCTACCTCGCATCGCCGGTGCCGACCGCCGCGGGTACCGTGCAGCCGACGCGGGACACCGCACCGGCGAACGTGGTCGACGGCACGCTGGCCGACGAGACGGGGCTGCCGACGGTGAAGCTGAACCAGTGCACGTTCCGGATGCAGAACGCGAGCCTCGACCCGAGCCGGCCCGCGCGGCTGTTCCTCGGCGAAGGCGTGCTGGGCGGCGCGATCCCCGGCGCGACGATCCAGTTCGACGGCGTGATCGGCGTCGGCAAGATTCCGAAGACGACGTTCCCGTACTACCCGTTCATCAGCTTCTCGTCGCTGGAAACCGATCTGACGAAGATCGCCGGCACGTACAACCAGCTCGGCTATCACCAGGTGCCGTCGCAGAACTTCCAGCCGGTCGCGCTCGACCAGACGGTGACGATCGACGCGGACGGCAGCTATACGGAAACCGACAACTTCGGCAAGAAGAACGGCGGGCAGCCGCTTGCGTCGAGCGCGACCGTGAACCAGCCGTTCACGCTGCGCCCCGATGCGCCGGCGTTCCAGTCGTTGAACTACCAGCCGCAGATTCCGCCGACGCTCGCCGCGCTCGATCCGGCGAAGGCCGGCAAGGGGATCCTGATCGTCGGCAAGCTGCGCAACCAGCTCGTGCCGATCTTCATCCGCACCGGCGCCGCGAACGCGGACCTCACGCAGGGCCCGCCGAGCGCGGACGACGAATCGGGCATCTCGTTCCTGAGCCCGCGGACGGCGATCGCGCAGGGTTCGCAGGACGGCGAGTACACGGGCGTGGACAGCGCGTTCAACTACCGCGCGACCGCGCTCGTCGGTGCGCAGGCGACGCTGCTCGATCCGTTCAACGCGTCGCAGGCCGCGCTCACGCGCGCGCTGAACCTCGACTACACGCAGAAGGTGCCGGGCGTCGTGACGACCGTGCATGCGGACGCGGCGTCGGGGCCGGCGACCGGCAAGTTCGTGTTCACCGGCGGCGTGTTCGGGTTCCTCGACATGGCCGATACGCGCAACCCGTACTTCACGGTCGGCGCGTTCGTGCAGTGACCGCGTGTGGATGGAGACATGGCGGCGCCGCGCGCGACTACGCGGCGCCCCGACGGAACGAGGGGGAGAGTTCATGAAGAAGCTGATTGTCGCGGGTGTCGTCGCAGGCGCGTCGACGCTCGCATCGGCCCAGCAGGCGGGCGACAACGTCGCGACGCTGGGCTGGCTGCACATCATGCCGCAGGATTCGACCAACGGGCTCACGACGAATCTCGCGAACATGCCGATCAACGGGCCGCTGCGTCTGCCCGGTTCGTTCACGTCGCCGGGGACGAGCCTGACGGTCAACAACGCCGATACGGTCGGCCTCACGCTCACGCACTTCTTCACCGACCACATCGCGGTGACGTCGGTGCTCGGCGTGCCGCCCGAGTTCACGCTGACGGGCCACGGCGTGATCAAGCCGCCGGGCCCGGCCGGCGCGCTCGGCAACGTCGACATGGACAAGTCGGCGAACCAGCCGGCCGTGAAGAATGCGCGGCAGTGGAGCCCGACGATCATCCTGCAGTACTACTTCAATTCGCCGACGGCGAGGTTTCGCCCGTTCGTCGGGATCGGCGTGGCCTACAGCTGGTTCAGCAACATCGAACTGAACGGCAACTTCGCGAAGGACATCAACGAGAACCTCGGCAGCGTGCTCGCGGCCGGCGCCGGCAAGCCGGGCGCGACGTCGGTGGAGGGCAAGGCGTCGTCGTCGTTCACGCCGGTCTACAACGTCGGCGCGAGCTACGCGATCGACAAGCACTGGGGACTCACGGCGACGCTGACGTACATGCCGCTGAAGACCTACTCGTCGCTCGTGATCAAGGCGGCCGACGGCTCGACGCTCGCGACCACGCGCACGCGGTTGAAGGCCGACCCGTTGATCACGTTCGTCGGGATTTCCTACAAGTTCTGAGCCGAGCGGCGCGCATGACGCGTGCCGGCGGCTTCCTGTGACCAACCGGCCGGATCGTTCCGGCCGGAAGGTCGCGTTCCTGGCGGCGTGCCGCCATTTGTGAAGAGAGGGGGCAGTTCAAATGAGCATTCGCAAAATCGTATCGCTTGTTGCTGCAGTGGCTTTCACCGCGGTTTCGGCCGCGCCTGCTTTCGCCGTCGCCGTGTCGCGCGCCGACGGCCAACCGATGAATCCGAACGGCGAGCCGTTCTCGGCGACGGGGCTCACGAACCTCAGCAAGGGATCGATTACCGCATCCTGCAATGCGACGTTCAACGGCACCATCACGTCGACCGGTATCGTCAACATCACCTCGACGACGTTCACGGGCGGCGCGACGTGCGGCCTGATCAGCGGCAGCGCGAGCAGCACGTCGCCGTGGACGGGGCAGGCCGACAGCACGACGCAACTGTCGATCAACAACGTGAAGGTGAACGTCACGCTGCTCGGCACGTGCGGGCCGAGCAAGGTCGTGATGGCGTGGAGCGACGCGAACTCGTCGCTGACGTTCAACAACGCCACGCTGACGCCGGACTGCACGGTGGGCGGCACGATCCTGACGTCGCCGAAGTTCCACGTGCAGTAAGCGGCGCGCGATCGAAGCGGGGACCCGCCGCGCGGGAGGGCCGTGCGTGAGGATCGGGCGGTTCGCACGCGGGTTGTCGCTTTCGCTTCCTCGATGTGTTCGCGTCGTCGCGCTTATCCGCGTGACGACCGGTTGGCCGCCCGTGTCGAGATCCGGCACGGGCGGACCTGCAGGGCAGGCGTGACGCATCGCGCCTCCCGATTCGATTGAAACGAGACTATTCCAATTGGCCGGAACCATGCTTACCGATCCAGCAAAGTATGGCGATGCCCACGGCGCGACGCCCGACCGGCTGCGCACGGCCGCGTGGCTGCAGTACCTGATCGACCATCTCGACACGGCGGCCTGCGCGATGACCGCGAGCGACGCCGGCGACCCGGCCGTCGTCGCGTCGCACGCGCGACGTGCGGGAACTGGCGCGAGCCTCTCCCGCGAAGCGACCGCGGTCCTGCACCGGCTCGTCCCGTGGATCGCGACCGATGGCGGCGGCTGCGCATGCGACCCGGCCGATCCGTTCGGCGCGTGCTCGCACGTGCCTTCCGTCCGGCAACTCGCCGAAGCCGAACGTCGCTGCCCGGGCTCGCGTGCCGTATTCGACACCGCGCACGGCCTGATCGATGCCTGCGCATTCGACGATCCGGACGTCGGCTGGGCCGCGCTCGAACGGATTGCCGATGGCGTCGAATGCAGCGGCGAAGACGCGGGCGCACGCCTCGCGAGCGAACCCGACGGGCAGCGCGAGACACCCAATGCGAAGAACCTGAGAGACAGGCTCGCCGCGGTCGTGGCAACGAGCACGGAAGCACCGACTCGTCCCGGCGCCGTCATCGACGCGATCGTGCTGCGCGCATGCGGCCCGCGCGACGACGCGGCGCGCATCGACGAGATGGCCGCATTCGCGATGTTTTCGGCAGAACTAGCCGCAGGCAACGGCGTTTCGGTTCAGGCGTACGGCGGCCGGCACAACCTCGTCGCGCGGGCGATCCGCACGCACCGCGCCGATCTTGCGTCGGTGGACGGGCTGTTCGCCGCGCTATCCGTGTGCCGGCTCGATCGACTGACAGGCGCCGGCAGTTTCTGGGCCTACTACCTGCTGGCGGGCGTCATGATCGCCGCGCCGGATACGGTGCGGGAAATCGGCCGCGGCTTCCATGGCGACGCATGGCGGGAATGGCTTGATCACGTGCTCGCGTGGCCGGCGGTCAGCCGCTTCTGGCCGAAGGACGATGCGGCATTCGAGCGCCTGCGCGACGCGATGAGCCTGACGTCGCGCAGGAACCCGATCGTGCGTGCGAAACGGATGCGAGGCGTTTCCGTAACCCGGGCAGGCGGCGCAATCGGGAAGACGCAATGAAACGCGGCTCGGGGCGAGAACGCCGCGAGCCGCGGGGGAGGGTATCGCGGCGCCCGGTGCGGGCGCTGGATCGATCAGACGGTCTCGGGTTGCCGCACGGCCTTCGCGACATTGCGCGCCGGTGCGCCGTTCGCGACGAAGTACGGCACGTCGACCCGCGCGAGCGGCGTGCGGCCGCGGATCTTGTCGGCGATCTTCTCGGCGATCATGATCGTCGGGGCGTTCAGGTTGCCGGTCGTGATGATCGGCATGATCGACGCATCGACGACGCGCAGCCCGTCGAGCCCGTGCACGCGGCCTTCTTCATCGACCACCGCCATGTCGTCGTAACCCATCTTGCACGAGCACGACGGATGGAACGCGGTTTCCGCGCGGGCGCGCACGAATGCGTCGAGTTCCTTGTCGCTCTTGCAGTCGGCGCCCGGGTTCAGCTCGCGGCCGCGATAGCGGTCGAGCGCGGGCTGCCGCATGATCTCGCGCGTCGCGCGGATCGCATCGCGGAACTCGCGCCAGTCGAGCGCTTCGGCCATGTAGTTGAACAGGATGCTCGGGTGATCGTTCGGGTCGCGCGAGCGCAGCTTCACGCGGCCGCGGCTCGGCGAGCGCATCGAGCCGACGTGCGCCTGGAAGCCGTGCATCTCGATCGCGTTCGAGCCGTTGTAGTTGATCGCCACCGGCAGGAAGTGATACTGGATGTTCGGCCACGGGTCGTCGTCGCGCGTGCGGATGAAGCCGCCCGCCTCGAAGTGGTTGCTCGCGCCGAGGCCCGTGCCGTTCAGCATCCATTCGAGGCCGATCTTCGGCTGGTTCCACCACTTGAGCGCCGGGTACAGCGAGACCGGCTCCTTGCACTCGTACTGGATGTACATCTCCAGGTGGTCCTGCAGATTCTGGCCGACGCCGGGCAGATCGAGCACGACGGGAATGTCGAGTTCCTTCAGCCATGCGCCGGGGCCGACGCCCGAGCGCTGCAGCAGTTGCGGCGACGCGATCGCGCCGCTGCACACGAGCACTTCGCGGCGCGCATGCACGGTCGCGCGCTCGGTGCCGCGCAGGTACGTGACGCCCGACGCGCGCTTGCCGTCGAACAGGATGCGGTCGGCGAGCGCATGCGTGACGATCTCGAGGTTCGGCCGCATCTTCGCCTGGTCGAGGTAGCCGCGCGCGGTGCTCGCGCGGCGGCCCTTCGGCGTGACGGTGCGGTCCATCGGCCCGAAGCCTTCCTGCTGATAGCCGTTCAGGTCGTCGGTGCGCGGATAGCCGGCCTGAACGCCCGCGTCGACCATCGCTTCGAACAGCGGGTTTACGCCCGGCTTGCTGGTCGTGACCGACACGGGGCCGCTGCCGCCGTGATAGTCGTTCGGGCCGACGTCGCGCGTCTCGGCTTTCTTGAAGTACGGCAGGCAGTCGAGATACGTCCAGTTCTCGAGGCCCTTGTGCGTCGACCAGTTGTCGTAGTCGAGCGCGTTGCCGCGGATGTAGCACATCCCGTTGATCAGCGACGAGCCGCCGAGCCCCTTCCCGCGGCCGCATTCCATCCGGCGGTTGTCCATGTGCGGCTCGGGATCGGTCTCGTATGCCCAGTTGTAGCGGCGGCCCTGCAGCGGGTAGGCGAGGGCGGCCGGCATCTGCGTGCGGAAGTCGAAGCGGTAGTCGGGGCCGCCCGCTTCGAGCAGCAGCACCGTGACGTCCGGATCTTCCGTCAGGCGCGTCGCGAGCACGTTGCCCGCGGAACCTGCGCCGCAGATGATGTAGTCGTATTCGCGTGTCGTCATGACGGCTCTCCTTGTATTAGAACACCGGGTTGTAGCGGCCGAGCTCGACCTGCACCGACTTGATTCGAGTGTAGTGCTCGAGCGTCGTGATGCCGTTCTCGCGTCCGACACCGGATTGCTTGTATCCGCCAACCGGCATCTCGGCCGGCGATTCGCCCCACGTGTTGATCCAGCAGATGCCCGCTTCGAGGCGATGGATCGTGCGGTGCGCGCGCGACAGGTTCTCGGTCACGACACCGGCCGCGAGGCCATAGTGCGTGTCGTTGGCACGGGCGATCACTTCGTCCTCCGATTCGAAATCGAGGATGCTCATCACCGGCCCGAAAATCTCTTCGCGCACGATCTTCATGTCGTCGCGGCAATCGCCGAACACGGTCGGCGCGACGTACTGGCCGTTCGCGAAGTGGCCGTCGGTCAGCCGCGTGCCGCCCGCGAGCAGCTTCGCGCCTTCTGCCTTGCCGCTTTCGATGAAGCCGAGCACCTTGTCGAGCTGCGCGGCCGACACGAGCGGGCCGAAGTTGGTGTCGGCGTCGGTCGGCTTGCCGACGCGGATGCGCTTCACGCGTTCGAGCACCTTCTGCGTGAACGCGTCCTTCACCGAGCGGTGCACGAACACGCGCGTGCCGTTCGTGCAGACCTGGCCCGAGCTGAAGAAGTTGGCGGTTACCGCGATGTCGGCCGCGCGGTCGAGGTCCGCATCGTCGAACACGATCAGCGGCGACTTGCCGCCGAGCTCCATCGTCACTTCCTTCAGCGACGATGCGCCGGCGAGCGACATCACCTTCTTGCCGGTTTCGACGCCGCCGGTGAACGACACCTTCGCGATGTCCGGATGGCCGGTGAGCAGCGCGCCGACCGAGCCGTCGCCCTGCACGACGTTGAACACGCCGGCCGGCACGCCGGCTTCCGTATAGATTTCCGCGAGCTTCAGCGCGGTCAGCGGCGTGACTTCGCTGGGCTTGAACACCATCGCGTTGCCGGCCGCGAGCGCGGGCGCCGTCTTCCAGCAGGCGATCTGGATCGGGTAGTTCCATGCGCCGATGCCCGCGCACACGCCGAGCGGTTCGCGGCGCGTGTACACGAACGACTCGGCGCGCAGCGGCACCTGCAGCCCTTCGATCGCGGTCGCGAGGCCCGCGTAGTACTCGATCACGTCGGCGCCGGTGACGATGTCGACCGCGAGCGTCTCGCCGATCGGCTTGCCGGTGTCGCGCGTTTCGATGGCCGCGAGCTCGTCGTTGCGCTCGCGCAGCAGGTCGACCGCGCGGCGCAGGATGCGCGAGCGCTGCATCGCGGTCATCGCCGCCCATTCGCGCTGGCCTTCCCGCGCGGACGCAACGGCGCGGTCGACGTCGGCCGCGCTCGCCTGCTGCACCTGCGCGAGCAGCTCGCCGGTGGCCGGGTCGAAGGTGTCGAAAGTCTTGCCGCTGGTGGCGTCGACGTAACCGCCGCCGATGTAGAGGCGCTGCAAACCGTATACGGACATGAGGATCTCCTGGTAGGCGACTGCGTGGCGCGTCAGTCGGACGCGAGCAGCAGGTCGATGTAATCGTGGGCGAGCTTCAACGTGGCTCGGGTGTCGATCGGGCCGCCGGCAAGCGCGCCGCGCAGCCACAGGCCGTCGATCAGCGCGGCGAGGCCGCTGGCGGCTTCGCGCGCTTTCGTGCGCGGCAATGCCTTGGCGAATTCGGCGCACAGGTTCGAATGGAGGCGCCGCGTGTTGACGTGCTGCAGCCGCTTGAGCATCGGGTCGTGCATGCTCTGCGACCAGAACGCGAGCCATGTCTTCATCACCGGCGCGCTGACCTGCGTGTCGTCGAAGTTCGCGGCGACGACGGCACGCAACCGAGAACGCGGGTCCTTGCGTGCGGCGGCGCGGCGGCGCGTGGTGGCCGACCACAGGTCGCGCAGCACGTGCCGCATCGTCGCTTCGAGCAGGCCGTCCTTGTCGCCGAAGTAATGGCTGACGATGCCCGTCGAGATGTTCGCGCGTTGCGCGACCGATGCGAGCGTCGTGCCGGGCAGGCCCGCTTCGTCGATCGAGCGCAGCGTGGCATCGATCAACTGGGCGCGGCGTATCTCCCGCATTCCGACTTTCGGCATCGCGACTCCCCTTCGCCCGGACGGGCCGTTGATGGAAGTCGAGAGCTTAGCGGTTTTTTATTGATTGTTCAATCAACAAAAAATCGGGGCTGAACGGCGGGCCCTGTTCCAAACGGAACGACTCGTCACGCCCGGAGCCATGTGCGGATGCGGAAAAACGAATTGAAAGAAGGTTAATTAAATTTGAATCTGTTTAAAACGCGCCGTGAAAAAATGATGCAATGCGGAGGACCGTTTCTGCGCTCGATTTCATTACAAGACGAAAGAATGTCGAGGTCTGTAATATTATTCACGATGTGAAATTGCCAAATCGGATTGTGAATGCGCGCGGTTTTGTGAAAGCCGTTTTAATTCGGCGATTTAAACTAAATAAGTAATTGAAAAATAAGTACAAATATCAATTTGTCGGCGCTAGGGAGCGTTACCCGCAAACGATTGCGATCGTCCTCGGATGGATTCCGCATACCATAGAAATCGATAAATCAATTTGAATTCGGCGTATTTCATGGTCGAGTAGAGGGATTTTTGGAATGACTTGAGTGGGCAATGTCGACCGTATTAGTATGGCGCCGCACCACGAGGAATGAATGGCGCCGACCATTGTGCACCTGCAGCATGCCGCGACGTCGAGACGCCGCACTCACCGGAGAACGACGATGCCGACCGAAAAACACGTGGTCCCGCTGCCGAATGGTCTGAAGGTCTACGTCGAACGGAACGTGTTCGACCCGGCCTTCGACACGGCGATGCTCGTCAACGGCGCGCTCGCGACGACCGCGTCGTTCGGCCAGACCGTCCAGTATCTCGGCGAGCGGATGAACACGATCTGCTTCGATTTGCCGTATGCGGGGCAGTCGCGGCAGCACAACCCCGGCTGCTCCATCCTGACCAAGGACGACGAAGCCGCGATCCTCCAGTACCTGGTCGAGCGCTTCGCGCCGGCGTTCCTCGTGTCGGTGTCGTGGGGCGGCGTCGCGTCGCTGTTCGCGCTCGCGCGCGGCTGCCCGAGCGTGCGGCGCGCGGCGATCTGTTCGTTCTCGCCGTTCCTGAACGACGCGATGGTGGACTACGTGACGCGCGCCCGCGACCACATCGCGGCGGGCGAGAACCTGAAGGCCGCGCAGTTGCTGAACGACACCGTCGGCCGCTATCTGCCGCGCATCATGAAGCTGTACAACTACCGGTATCTCACGCGCCTGCCGCGCGACGAGCAGGACCAGGTCGCGTTCCACGTCGACCAGATCCTGTCGCTGCAGCCCGAGCGCTATTTCAGCGAGTTCGCGAACATCGGCTGCGAGCTGCTGTTCCTGAATGGCGAGCGCGACGAATACACGACGCCGGCCGACGTGCGGCAACTCGGCGCGCACGTGGCGCGCGCGCGGTTCGCGACGGTGCCGGACGCGGGCCACTTCCTCGACATCGAAGGCCGGGCGCAGCGCGAATCCACCCGTACCGCGCTGCTCGAGTTCTTCTGCGGCGAGGCATCTGCCGCGGCCGGCGTCGCACGTGCCGCCGCGCACGCGTGCGTGCCCGCGCCGATGCATGCGCTTTCGTCGTGACGCCATCCGTCGTGCAGCGGGCGCGTCCCGCGCATCCGAATTCCCATCCCAACGAGGCAGGCCAGCCGTGAATATCGTTCAGACCATCGCCATCGTCGTTCCGTGGGCCGCGTGGCTCGCGTACTGGATCGCCACGTCGCAGGGCGTCAAGACGACCGTGCGCAAGGAGGCGTCGCGCTCGCGCACGCTGCAGTCGATTCCGCTGATCGTCGGCGGCGCGTTGATCATCCTGCCCGATCCGTCGTGGCAGGCGCTCACGCCCGACTGGCAGCGCTTCGGGCTGCAGGCGCAGTGCGGGCTCGCGGTGCTGGTGGCCGGCCTGCTGTTCTCGGTGTGGGCGCGGCTGCACCTCGGCACGAACTGGAGCGTGTCGGTCACGCTGAAGGAAAACCACGAACTCGTCCGTACGGGGCCGTATGCGCTCGTGCGTCACCCGATCTACACCGGCTGCCTGATCGCGCTGGTCGGCGCCGCGTTGATCGGCGGCGAATGGCGCGGCGCGATCGGCGTGCTGCTGGTGTTCGCGTCGCTCGCGTACAAGGTGCGCGTCGAGGAGAGCTGGCTGACCGGGCATTTCGGGCCGGCCTATACGCAGTACCGCCGCGAGGTCGCGGCGCTGATCCCCGGCTTCTACTGACCCCGCGAGGCGCGCGATGGCCAAGATGATCGTGACCGCGATCGGTTCGGCGGGCGACGTGCATCCGCTGCTCGGCATCGCGCGCACGCTCGCCGCGCGCGGCCACGAGGTCGTGTTCTGCACGCATGCGCCGTTCGAGGCGGCCGTGCGCCGCTGCGGCTTCGCGTTCGTGCCGGTCGGCACCGCGGCCGACTACGACGCGGCGATGGCGAACCCGGCGCTGTGGGATCCGCGGACGTCGTTCCGCACGCTGTGGCAGGTGATCGCGCCGACGCTGCGCCCGCATTACGACACGCTGCGCGCGCTGACCGATGCCGACACGGTACTGGTCGGCACGCTGTGGGCGTTCTCCGCGCGCTTCATGCAGGAGCTGCACGGCACGCCGTACGTGTCGGTGCAGGTGTCGCCGTCGACGCTGCTGTCCGCGCATGCACCGCCGACCCACCCGCGCCTGACGATACCCGCGCGCTGGCCGTTGCCGGTGAAATCGGCGCTGATGACGCTGATCGAGCGCCAGGTGCTGGACCGCGTGTGCGGCCCGGCGCTCGACGCGGTGCGCCGCGGGCTCGGGCTTGCGCCCGCGCGGCGCGTGCTCGGCCGCTGGCTGCATTCGACCGACGGCGTGCTGTGTCTGTTTCCCGGCTGGTTCGCGCCGCCGCAGCCCGACTGGCCGTCGAATCATCTGCAAAGCGGTTTTCCGCTGTTCAACGATATCGCGACACCCGACGACGATGTGGCACTCGATGCGTTTCTCGCGGCCGGCGAAGCCCCGGTCGTGTTCACGGCCGGTTCGACGCTCGTCGATCATGCGGCCTATGCGCGCGCGGTGGCGCAGGCGCTGCGCGCGACCGGCGCGCGCGGGATCCTGCTGACACCGCACGATGCGGCGCAGGACGGCGACCGGCTGCTCGTGCGCCGCTTCGTGCCGATGCGCACGCTGCTGCCGCGTTGCCGCGCGCTCGTGCATCACGGCGGGATCGGCACGGCGGCGCTCGCGTGCGAAGCCGGCATCGTGCAGGTCGTCACGCCGTTCGCGCACGATCAGTTCGACAACGCGCAACGCGTCGTCGCGAACGGCTGCGGCGTGCGTGTCGACGGCCCGCTCGACGGCGCGCGGCTCGGCGCGGCGCTCGCGCGCGTGCTCGACGAACCCGCGTTCGCGGTGCATGCGGAGCGCACGCGTGCGCTGCTCGCGGCCGCGCCGGACGGCTGCGGCGCGGCCGCCGATTTCATCGAACGGTTCGTGCCGAAGCGCGGACGAGCGGCCGCGCGGGCCGATGTCGCGGTGGCCGGCGCATGAGCGCCGCGTCGCCGCTTCACGACGGGGCCGCCGCGCCGCCGGCGTTCGACGTGCCGCCCGCGCCGGCCGCGCAGCCGGTGCGCGGCATCCGGCTCGCGCTGCTGACGTTCGCGCTGTCGCTCGCGACGTTCATCGAAGTGCTCGACTCGACCGTGACGAACGTCGCGGTGCCGGCGATCTCCGGCAGTCTCGGCGTATCGAACAGCCAGGGCACGTGGGTGATCAGCTCGTATTCGGTCGCGGCCGCGATCGCCGTGCCGCTCACCGGCTGGCTCGCACGCCGCGTTGGCGAACTGCGGCTGTTCGTCGGCGCGGTGCTGCTGTTCACGCTGACGTCGCTGATGTGCGGGCTCGCGCGCGACCTGCACGTGCTCGTGATCTGCCGCGCGCTGCAGGGGCTGTGTTCGGGGCCGATGGTGCCGCTGTCGCAGACGATCCTGCTGCGCACGTTTCCTCCGACCAAACGTACGATCGCGCTCGCGCTGTGGGCGATGACGGTGCTGCTCGCGCCGATCTTCGGGCCGGTGGTCGGCGGCTGGATCGTCGACAACTTTTCGTGGCCGTGGATCTTCCTGATCAACTTGCCGATCGGGTTGTTCTCGTTCGCGGTGTGCACCGCGATGCTGCGCCCCGACGCGCAGCGCGGCGCGGCCGGCCCGATCGACGTGCCGGGCATCGTGCTGCTCGTGATCGGCGTCGGCTCGCTGCAGGCGATGCTCGATCTCGGCCACGACCGCGGCTGGTTCGATTCGCCGCTGATCGTCACCCTCGCGGTGGTGGCGGCGCTCGCGATCGTGTCGCTGCTGATCTGGGAAGCGGGCGAAGCGCATCCGGTGGTCGACCTGAGCCTGTTTCGCGACCGCACGTTCTCGTTCTGCGTGCTGATCATCTCGCTCGGCATGATGAGCTTCTCCGTGGTCGGCGTGGTGTTTCCGCTGTGGATGCAGGCCGTGATGGGCTACAACGCGTTTCATGCGGGGCTCGCGACCGCGTCGCTCGGCGTGCTCGCGCTCGTATTCTCGATCCTCGTCGGGCTGCATGCGCACCGCTTCGACGCACGCGTGCTCGCGACGTTCGGCTTCCTCGTGTTCGCGGTCGTGCTCGCGTGGGACGCGCATTTCACGCTGAAGATGACGTTCGCGCAGATCGCAGCACCCGGGCTGATCCAGGGGATCGGGCTGCCGTGTTTCTTCATTCCGCTGACCGCCGCGACGCTGTCGCGCATTCCGGACGACCGGCTCGCCGCCGCGTCCAGCCTGTCGAATTTCCTGCGCACGCTGTCGGCCGCGTTCGGCACCGCGATGAGCGTGACGCTGTGGGACAACCGCGCGACCTATCACTACGACGTCGTGTCCCAATCGGTCACGCATGCGTCGGCGAACACGCAACGCTTCGTGCATGCGCTGAACGCGATGGGCGTGGACGGCGTGCGCGAGCTGACGACGCTGCATCACGTCGTGATGCAGCAGGCCTACATGATGGCGACCAACGACATGTTCTGGATGGCGAGCATGACGTGTCTCGCGCTCGCCGCGATGATGTGGCTGACGCGGCCGAAACGCGGCGCGGCCGCATCGTTCGGACATTGAGGAGAGACCATGACGACACTCGGCGCGCTCGTGATCCTGTATCACCCCAGCGACGCACAGCTCGACGCGCTGCGCGCGTGGCGGCACGCGTGCGATGCGCTGCTCGTCCTCGACAACACGCCGCAGGCCGATGCACGGGTGCGCGACCTGTGCGCGCGTGAAGGCATCGCGCTGCTGCATCACGGCAATCGCGGCGGCATCGCGGGCGCGTACAACGCGGGGCTCGCGGCGCTGTTTCGCGACCGCGTCGATGCGGTCGCGCTGTTCGACCAGGATTCGTCGGTGCCGGCCGCGTATTTCCCGACGATGCGCGAGGTTTGCGCGGGGCTTGGCGGGCGCGCGTTCCTCGCCGGCCCGCGCATCTTCGACGAGAACGCGCGCAGCTTTCTGCCGGAACTCGCGACGAACGGCATCGGCCTGCGCCGCCTGCGCATCGAGCCGGGCACGCCGATGCAGCGCTGCGCGTTCCTGATTTCATCGGGCTGCGTCGTGTCGCGCGATGCGTTCGACGTGCTTGGCCGCTTCGACGAGACGCTGTTCATCGATCACGTCGATACCGAATACAGCTTCCGCGCGCTGTCGCGCAACGTGCCGCTCTATGTCGTGCCGTCGCTGGTGCTGTCGCACCGGATCGGCGCGAAACGGCGGCATGCGATCGGCCCTTTTGAAATGACGTCGATGAACCATTCGTGGCAACGGCGCTACTACAGCGCGCGCAATGCGGTGCAGCTCGGGATGCAGTACGGGCTGCGTTTTCCGGTGGCGCTCGTGCCGAACCTGCTGACCGTGTGGCAGGTGGTGCAGATCGCGCTCGTCGAGCGCGACAAGCGCGCGAAGCTGGCCGGCATCCTGTTCGGCGTCGCGGACGGCCTGTTCGGCCGGCTCGGCCCGCTCGAGCGCACGCGGCCGCGTCTGGCCGCGCGGGCGCAGCGCGTTCGGCAGGGGTGACGATGCGTCGGATGAAGCAAGCGGCGGGTTCGCCGCGTGGCGTGAAGGGCGGCGCGATGATCGCGGCCGCCGCGGCATTGCTCGCGTTGAGCGGATGCGTGCCGTCGGGCTTCCTGCCGTCGCTGTCGCTGCGCGCGCCGGCCGACGATGCGCTCGTGCATACCGCCGGCCCCGGCCCAAACGGCGCGTGGCCGGCGCCCGACTGGGTGAAGCAGCTACAGGATCCGCAGCTCGACGACCTGGTGGCCGAGGCGTCGCGGAACAGTCCCGATGTGCAGGTTGCACAGGCGCGGTTGCGCATCGCGCAGGCGCAGCTTCAGCAGTTCGATTCGCTGACCGGGCTGACGGGCACGGCCGGCGCGACGATCAGCCGCGCGCGGATGCCGAAGCCCGGCGACATCGCGGACGTGACGGCCGGCGGCTATCGCGTGCCGGTGCAGATTTTCGGCGATCCGAACGTGTCGCCGTCGTCGATCTTCGTCGGACTGAACTACCAGCTCGACCTGTGGGGCAAGAACCGCGCGGCGACGAAGAGCCTGATGTCGTTGCGCGACGCCGCCGGCGTCGAGGCCGAACAGGTGCGGCTCACGCTGGCCGTCGCGATCGTCACCGTGTATTGCCAGCTCGACCAGGCGTACGCGGTGCGCGACCTGTTGCAGCAGAAGCTGAAGATCAGCCAGCGCGTGACGGCCGTGCTGCGCGAGCGCACCGCGCGTGGCCTCGACAATGCGTACGACGCGAGCGACGCGGCGATCAAGCGCAGCCGCCTGCTCGAACAGATCGCGCTGAACGACGAGCAGATCAAGCTCGCGCAACTGCAACTCGGCGTGCTGTCGGGCCGTGGCCCGGAGCGCGGGCTCGCGCTGCAGCGGCCGCGCGTGGGCGCGTTCGCGGGCGGCGCGCTGCCCGCCCGGCTGCCGGCCGATCTGCTCGGCCGCCGGCCCGACATCGTCGCCGCGCGGCTGCGGGTCGAGGCCGCGTTCGCGAACGCCGACTCGACGCGCGCGCAGTTCTATCCGGATGTGAACCTCGTCGCGCTCGGCGGCGTGTTCGCGCTGACGCCCGCGTCGCTGTTCTCGCGCGATTCGCTCGCCGGCTCCGTCGGCCCCGCGATCTCGCTGCCGATCTTCGATCGCGGCCGGCTGAAGGCGAAGCTCGGCGCGGACGTCGCGCAGGCCGACGTCGCGATCGGGCTGTACAACAAGACCGTCGACGACGCGCTCGGGCAGGTCGCGCAACTCGTCACGTCGCTGCAGACGTCGCAGACGCTCGTCGCGCAGCAGCAGGATGCGGTCGCGGCCGCGCAGAAGATCGTGCAGATCGCGGCGGACCGGCATCGGCGCGGCGTGCTGATGCAGAAGGACGTCGATGTCGCGGATCTCACGCTGATCGACGAGCGCGCGCAAATGATCGCGTTGCTCGGCAAGCAGCGGACGCTGCGCGTCGGGCTGATCGGCGCGCTGGGCGGCGGGTTCGATGCGGACGCGACGGTCGTGCAGGCGCGAGCGCCGGCCGTGCAGCGGGCGCGTGGCGGGGCGGCGGCCAGACGCGGCGCGCCGGCCGCCGTGGCCGCGAACCCGGTAGCGGTAGCCGGCCCGTCGAACGACTCGCCCGCGCGGAGCGTCACGGTTTCACCGGCCATCGCCACGACGAGGGCCGTGTCCGCGCCTGAATCCGCACGACGCGACGACACCACGCGCCCGTCCACGGTCGGTGCGACCCACTCCGACGCGACGCCGCGTGGCACCCCCGTTCTCGCACGTACGGCCTCGGCGAGTCCGATGCCGGGCCCGGCGCCGATGCCCGCGATTCCCGTGTTCCAGCACGATCGTCTGATCGTCACGCAGAGCGACTGATGAACTGATGCACCACGACAACCTTCATTCCGCCGCGCCGCCGGCCGCGGTGAACGACCCGGCCCTCGATGCACGCCGCGCGACGCGCCGCAAGCGCTTCACCGTGTTCCTCGCGATCGTGCTGCTGGCCGCGATCGCGTGGGTCGCGTACTGGCTGTCGAGCGCCCGCTATGACGAAGACACCGACGACGCGTACGTCGCGGGCAGCATCGTGCAGGTCACCGCGCAGATTCCGGGCACCGTGACCGACGTGCAGGTCGCCGATACGCAGGCCGTGCGCGCGGGGCAGACGCTCGTGAAGCTCGATGACACCGAGGCGTCCGTCGCGTTCGCGCAGGCGAAGGCGCAGCTCGCGCAGGCGGTGCGGCAGGTCGCGAACGCGAAAATCTCGAACACGATGTACGTCGAGGCCGTGAATGCGCGCCGCGCCGACCTGTCGCTGGCGCAGCGCGCGCTGGCCGCGCGCTCGGGCGCATCGGTCGAAATCGTCGCGCCGGAAGAACTGGCGCGGGCCCGCGCGGCGGTGGCCGGCGCGCAGGCGAACCTCGCGGCCGCGCAGGCGCAGCTCGACGCGGCGCGCGCGCTCGGCAGCAAGCTTCCCGTCGACGAAAGCCCGGCCGTCGTGCAGGCGGCCGCGCAATTCAAGCTCGCGTACCGGAACCTGAAGCGCACGACGATCGTCGCGCCGGTCGACGGCACGATCGGGCAGCGCTCGGTGCAGGTCGGCCAGCAAGTCGGGCCCGGTGTGCCGCTGATGTCGATCGTGCAGCTCGACCGGCTGTGGGTCGAGGCGAATTTCAAGGAAGGGCAGATTCGCCACATGCGCGTCGGGCAGCCGGTCGAGGTCGTGTCGGATCTCTACGGCTCGCGCGTCGCCTATCGCGGCCGCGTGCAGGGCTTCTCGGCGGGCACGGGCAGCGCGTTCTCGATGCTGCCGTCGCAGAACGCGGCCGGCAACTGGATCAAGGTCGTGCAGCGCGTGCCGGTCGTGATCGCGCTCGATCCGCGCGACCTCGCCGCGCATCCGCTGCGCGTCGGGCTGTCGATGCGCGCGACGGTCGACACGCACGACCGCAACGGCCACGCGCTCGACAGCGAGCCGCCGACGCCGGCCGTCAGCACGCGCGTGCACGACGGCGTCGCGAGCGATGCGGAGGCCGCCGCCGCCGCGATCATCCGCGAGAATCAGCGCGGGTAGCGCCCGCCGTCGCGGCGGCGGCAGGCCGCGAGGGCTGGTCCGACCCCGGTGCGTTTCGCACCTGGGGCGTCCCCGTCGTTTCCCGCCCGACTTTCGTATTTCCGCCATCGATGTCGGCGCCGATCAAACGCATGTCGCGTTTGAGACATCGGCGCCCCTGCCTCCCGGACTACTCTCGAACAGCACGTTGCGTGTGCGCCGCATGAGCCGGCGCGCCGCCGCGCCATCCAACGAGACATGGAGACAATACGATGAGCAGCAATCGAGGTGTCGTCTATCTTGGGCCGGGCAAGGTCGAAGTCCAGAAAATCGATTATCCGAAGATGGTCGACCCGACCGGCCGCGCGATCGGCCACGGCGTGATCCTGAAGGTGGTCAGCACGAACATCTGCGGCTCCGACCAGCACATGGTGCGCGGCCGCACGACCGCGCCGATCGGCCTCGTGCTCGGTCACGAGATCACCGGTGAAGTGGTCGAAGTGGGCCGCGACGTCGAGACGCTGAAGATCGGCGATCTCGTGTCGGTGCCGTTCAACGTCGCGTGCGGCCGCTGCGCGATGTGCAAGGACACGCATACGGGCGTGTGCCTGAACGTGAACCCGTCGCGTGCGGGCGGCGCATACGGCTACGTCGACATGGGCGGCTGGATCGGCGGCCAGGCCGAATACGTGCTCGTGCCGTATGCCGATTTCAACCTGCTGAAATTCCCGGATCGCGATCAGGCGATGGCGAAGATCCGCGACCTGACCTGCCTGTCCGACATTCTGCCGACCGGTTATCACGGTGCGGTGAGCGCGGGCGTGAAGCCCGGTTCGACGGTCTATATCGCGGGCGCGGGCCCGGTCGGCATGGCGGCGGCCGCATCGGCGCGCCTGCTCGGCGCGGCCGTGACGATCGTCGGCGACATGAATGCGGAACGCCTCGCGCACGCACGGGCGATGGGGTTCGAGACGGTCGACCTGTCGAAGGACGCGTCGCTCGGCGAGCAGATCGAGCAGATCCTCGGCGTGCCCGAGATCGACTGCGCGGTCGATTGCGTCGGCTTCGAGGCGCACGGCCACGGTTCGTCGGGCCATTCGGAGGAAGCGCCCGCGACGGTGCTGAACTCGCTGATGGAGATCACGCGCCCGGCCGGCGCGATCGGCATCCCGGGCCTGTACGTGACGGACGATCCGGGCGCGAAGGACAAGGCCGCGCAGCACGGCAGCCTGAGCATCCGCTTCGGCCTCGGCTGGGCGAAGTCGCATTCGTTCTTCACGGGCCAGACGCCGGTGCTCAAGTACAACCGCAACCTGATGCAGGCGATCCTGTTCGACCGGCTGCCGATCGCGAAGATCGTCAACGTCGAAGTGATTTCGCTCGACCAGGCGCCGGAAGGCTACAAGAAGTTCGACGGCGGCGCGCCGCGCAAATTCGTCATCGATCCGCACGGGTTGCTGGCGGCGTGATGCGCTGGCGTTCGACACGCGACGCGTGACGCGAGAACGGGCGGCTCCGGAAACGGGCCGCCCGTTTTTCGTTGCGGGAGCGAAGGGCAGCGCAACGCGGCGACCGGCGACCCCGATCGTGCGGCGTCGCGGCGATCGTCGTCGCGCGCGGGCCCGGGCCACGCTCAGTGGCCGCGATAGAGCTTCGCGATTTCGGCGTGGCTGGCCGCGACGCGACGTGCACGCCCGGTGTGCGCGCTGACGCGGCGGATCGCGCGCGTGCGATGGGCGGTGTCGCGGTTGCCTTTCCAGTCGGCTCCGCGGATTGCGCCGGCGCGCGTCCGGTCAGGTACGCGCAACGATGGCGCGGCCTGCGCAACCGCCATCGGGCGAGCGGGTTTGACGGCGACCGGGGCACCCTGTTGCGGATCGGCCGCCACTTGCGTTGCATCAGGCGAATGGAACGGGTAGACGGGTGCGGGCAAGACCGGCAGGAACGGATCGTTCGACGCGGGCAACCCGGTTTCGGTCGCGACGGCGGCCGGCGCACCGGACCCGCGACAAACGGGATCGGCCTTGCAGGTCTGGTCGACCGTCACGTAGCCGCCGACGAGCAGTACGACCGTGAGGATGCTCAGGATCGGCGCGCTCGACGCGCGCGGCCGCTGGAAAGCCGCGTTGCGCAGCGCGCGGGCGACGCGCGACGACCACGTGTGGAATGACCGCGGCGCATGCGCGGCGTGTGCGTCGGCCGGTCGGCGATCGATCGGCTCGAACGGCCCGTTCCATTGACCGCAGACGGGGCAGTGCTCCAGTGCGCGGAACGCGACGAAGCCGCATTCGCGGCAGCGGCAGCACGTCGCGTGCCGCGATTCGGCGCGCGCATTCAGCACGGCACGCCACGCATCGCGCGCGCGGACGCTTCGAGTGGGCAGGACGCGCATCGTCAGCAACCGATGAACGCTATCGTCGGGCTGCACATCGACGGTCGTTCGCATGCGGCGTTCATGAGATTCTCCATAACATCGGACGCTTGGAACCGTTCGTCCGCGGCTGCCTTCCGCTTCATTGTTTGTCGCCCGCGCGCGAAACGCAAGGCGATTGTCGCGGGTCGCGTGCCGCTCGTTTCGTGCTAACTGCCGTGCCGCTGTCGCGCCGCGAGCGTGCCGAGCGTCTCCAGTGCGCGCTCGACGGCCGGCGTCCACGGTCGTCCGTAGTTGAGTCGCACATAGCGGCGAAAGCCGCCGGTCGCGGAGAAAAGCGGCCCGGGCGCGATGCTGACGCCGCTTTCCATCGCATCGCCGAACAGGTGCATCGCATCCACGTGCGGCGGCAATTCGATCCACAGGAAATACCCGCCGCGCGGCGCGAACACTTCGGTGTCCGCCGGAAAATACGCGCGCACGGCCGACAACATTTGCGCCTGGTGCGCGGCGAGATTGCGCCGCAGCTTGCGCAGGAACCGGTCGTATGCGCCGTCGCGCAGGTAGCTCGAAATCGCCATCTGCGCGGGGACGTCGGCGGCCGGCGCGCTCGCGCCTTTGGCCTGCCGGATCTGCCCCACGAAGCGACCGGCCGCGACCCAGCCGATCCGGAAGCCGGGCGCGAGGCACTTCGAGAACGACCCGCAATGCAGGACGAGCCCGTTATCGTCGTACAGTTTCGCGGGGCGTGTGGGCGCCGTGCCGAACTGCAGTTCGCCATACACGTCGTCCTCGATCAGCGGCACGCCGCGCGACGCGAGCAGGTCGATCAGCGCGCGCTTGCGCTCGTCGGTCAGCGTCGCGCCGGTGGGATTGTGGAGCGACGTCATGAACCAGCACGCGCGCACCGGATGCGTATCGAGCGCCTCGGCGAGCGCGTCGAGGTCGAGGCCCGTGCGCGGGTCGACCGGAATCTCGACGGCCTTCAGGTGCAGGCACTGGACGGCCTGCAACACCGCGTGGAATGCCGGCCGCTCGATCGCGACGATGTCGCCCGGACGTGTCAGCGCCTGCAGACTGAGCGTCAGCGCTTCGATCGCCCCCGTCGTGATGACGATTTCCTCCAGCGGCAGCGACGCACCCGCGTTCAGGTAGCGCAACGCGATCTGGCGGCGCAGCGGGTCGTAGCCGGGCGGCAGGCCCTCCAGCAGTTTCGTGCGATCCATGTGCCGGGCGGCCGACGCCACGTGACGCCACAGGCTGCTCATCGGAAACAGCGAATAGCTCGCGAATGCCGAGCCGAGCGGCACGATGTCGTCGCACTTGAGCGAATCGAGCAGGCGGGGCAGCGCGTCATCGTCGTCGGCTTGCACGGCGGCCGGCTTGCGCGGCGGATCGCGGCCGAACCGTACGTGCTTGTCCGCGAGATTCGCGACGAAATAGCCGGAGCGCGCCCGCGCGACGATCAGGCCCTCGCTTTCCAGCGCGTAGTACGCACGAAACACCGTGGACGGGCTCACGCGATACGCGCGGCATGCCGCGCGCACGGTAGGGATGCGCGCGCCGGCCGCCAGATCGCCGCGCCGGATGGCGTCGGCGATCGTCTTTGCCAGCACCGCATAGCGCTTCATGCGTGCCCTCCGGCCGTTGGACCTCGATGACAAAGAGTAGTACGGCAGCCGTCACGTGCAAGCGCGCCCCATATCGCTGATCCGCATGTTTTGTGAGCGCTCTGATCCTGTTCTTTCGTCTGACAAGCGGGCATCCTCTCGCAAGCTTTGTTCCCGCTGTCCGACCGATACGGAATTCACGCTGCCCGACCGCGAATCCGTGACGCCCGCGCGTGTCGCGCGAGTCCTTTGTTGCGGCGTCCTTACCTTACCCGAAAGCATCCAGCGTGAAACTGAAGACCCTCGTCGCCGGCCTCGTGGCCGGCATCGCCCTCAACCTGTTCGGCGGCGTCGCAGCCGCAGCCTGCGTCAACAATCCCGCCGCCCAGCCGAACGCGACGTTCCCCGCCGCGCTCACCGGAAAGCTCGTCTATCACAGCTACGTCAAGTACGGCGACGGCACGAGCCAGCTTTTCCTCTACGACTTCTCGGCCCATACGCTGACGCAGCTCAGCAAAAGCGCGTGGGGCATCACCGATCCGATGAACGGCGTGTTCAGCCCTGACGGCAAGTGGCTCGCGTTCATGGGCATCAGCAACGGCGCATGGAACGTGTTCATGCTGCAGCTCGGCGCGGGCACGCCGCCCGTCAACATGACGCACAGCACGGGCGCCACGCGCAACGAGGATCCGAAGTTCAGCACGGACGGCAAGACGCTCGTGTTCAAGCAGAACGGCGACGTCAAGCAGGCGACGCTGTCGTACACGAGCGCGGGCCCGGTGTTCACGTCGGTGGTGAGCCTGACGAACGCACCGGCCGGCGCCGAGTACTCGATGCCGTTCCTCGCCCCGGACGCGAGCGCCGTGTACTACGCGACCGGCACCGGCGCGAACATGGGGCTGATGAAGCGCACGCTCGCGACCGGCGCGACCGCCGTGTTCGATCGTCCGGCCGGGCTGCAGACGTACTACCCGACCGTGCGTGCGGACGGCATGGTGTACTACGCACGCTGGAAGGACAGCGGCGGGGCCGACCAGATCTATGCGAAGACGGCCGACCCGGCCTCGACGCCGAGCGCGCTCGCGCTCAACGACTGCATGAGCAACAACTCGGATCCGGCGCCGGTCAGCGGTACGAACTACCTGTTCTTCTCGTCGACGACGGCGGGCGGCTATCAGCTATACGTCGGCGACGTGACGACCGGGCAGCGCTGGAGCCTGTCGCAGTTCGGCGTGAATGCCGACGCAACGAAGGCGAAGCTCGGCGCGAACTACTACGGCGGCCCGGCCGTTACACGCACGCTGCTGTCGCAAGGGCGGCCGGCCGCGGCGTCGGCGAGCTACAACGCGTCGCTGACGCCGGACAAGGCGTTCGACGGCAACACGACGAGCACGCGCTGGGATTCGCCGGAAGGCGCGGGTGTCGATCCACAATGGATCTCGGTCGATCTCGGCGCGACGAAGGCGATCAGCAGCATCGATCTGTACTGGGATGCGGGTGCGCTCGTCTACCAGATCCAGACGTCGAACGACAACGCGAACTGGACGACGATCTACTCGACGAGCAACGGCGTGTCGTACGGGCATGTGACGCTGCCGAACCTGAAGGCGCAGGGCCGCTACGTGCGGATGCTCGGCACGAAGCGGGCGACGCAGTGGGGGTATTCGCTCGACGAAATGCAGGTGTGGGGATCGTAAGCGCAAACGGAAAGCGGCCTTCGAGGCCGCTTTTTTTTTCAGGTAGTACCTGCTTCACGCATGCAGCACATGCGCCGGAAACGCAGGCCCCGCACTCGCCGCGCCCTGCGCGAGCGGCGCCACCTGCTTGCGCCGCTCACGCGTCGGCGCGACGCCGAACGCGTCACGGTAGCTCTTGCTGAAGTGGCATGCCGACTGGAAGCCGCACGCCATCGTGATGTGCATGATCGACATGTCGGTCTGCAGCAGCAACTCGCGCGCCCGGCGCAGCCGCAGCGTCAGGTAGTAGTGCGTCGGCGTCATCCCGAGGTGCTCGCGGAAGAGGCGCTGCAACTGCCGCTGCGACATGTTCGCGAGCCGCGCGAGCTCCTCGCGCGACAGCGGCTCCTCGATGTTGTTCTCCATCAGCGAGATCACTTCGAACAGCGACTTGTTCGCGGAGCCCAGGCGCGCGACGAGCGGCATGCGCTGTTGTGCGCTCGTATCGCGCACGTGTTCGACGATGAACTGCTCGGCGATCTGCGTGACGCGTGCGGTGCCCACGCGCGCGGCGATCAGGTTCAGCATCATGTCGAGCGGCGCGACACCGCCCGTGCACGTGATGCGGTCGCGGTCGATCACGAACAGTTCCTTCAGGAAGCGCGTGTCCGGAAACTCTTCCTTCAGCGCCGACATGTTCTCCCAGTGGATCGCGCACGCGTAGCCAGCGAGCAGCCCCGATTTCGCGAGCGCATAGGTGCCCGTGCACAGGCTGCCGAGCGGGATGCCGGAGCGCGCGAAGCGGCGCAGTGTCGACAGATGGGCGGGCGTGGTCGCGCGCTGCACGTCGACGCCGCCGCACACGAACACGATGTCGGGTTGTCCCACGCACTCGGCCGGGCCCGTGTCGACCGTCAGGCCGTTGCTCGCCGTAACCGGGCCGCCGTCCGGGCTGATCACCGACCAGCGATAGAGCGGCTGGCCGCTCAGGTAGTTCGCCATCCGAAGCACCTCGATCGCATTGGTGAACGCGATCATCGTGAAGTTCGGTAAAGGCATGAACGCGAAGTGGGACAGCGACGCTGTGCGGTCGGGCGACATGGGGAGCGTTCCTTGAATCTCTAATAGCTTTTGGCCCGGGGCACGAATCGGGCTGCGGTATTGTGTGAGCGAGTGCAACAAGCGTGCCATACGGCTAAACCCTAGCCCCATACGTCGTCTGGGCATCGGCGCGTTGCTGCACTGCACCGTATCCGGGAGACGGCGCACTCGAACGTGCGGCAAACGCACTGCCGGTGTGCGTGTCCATAGGTGAACGTCCAATGCCGTTTCGAGCGGCCGTACCGAAAAGCACGACCGGTCACTTGTATAAAACGGACGCGCATGGCGGAAAAGGCAAAGAACGCGTCTAAATTCATCAATCCGCCGAAAATCCGAACGACAAGAATAGAGCCGTCGGCAGCCTTGCACTGGACGAGCGGCAAACCCAGGCACGGCGGGCCCTGAGCTTCGGTTGCAGCCCTTTATTCTTCGTCACGGACGCACTATGTCGAACACCCAGCCTTTCTTCTCGCAGCCCCTTGCCGAGCGCGACGCGCCGGTGCGCAGCGCCATCCTGAAGGAACTCGAGCGTCAGCAGTCGCAGGTCGAGCTGATCGCGTCGGAAAACATCGTGTCGCGCGGCGTGCTCGAGGCGCAGGGCTCGGTACTGACCAACAAGTACGCGGAAGGCTATCCCGGCAAGCGCTACTACGGCGGCTGCGAATTCGCCGATGAGGTCGAGGCGCTCGCGATCGAACGCGTGAAGCAGATCTTCAACGCCGGCTACGCGAACGTGCAGCCGCACTCGGGCGCGCAGGCGAACGGCTCGGTGATGCTCGCGCTGGCCAAGCCGGGCGACACGGTGCTCGGCATGTCGCTGGATGCCGGCGGCCACCTGACGCACGGCGCGAAGCCGGCACTGTCGGGCAAGTGGTTCAACGCGGTCCAGTACGGCGTGAACCGCGACACGCTGCGCATCGACTACGATCAGGTCGAGGCGCTCGCCCACGAGCACAAGCCGAACCTCATCATCGCCGGCTTCTCGGCGTACCCGCGCGCGCTCGACTTCGCACGCTTTCGCGCGATCGCCGACAGCGTCGGCGCGAAGCTGATGGTCGACATGGCGCACATCGCGGGCGTGATCGCCGCGGGTCGCCACGCGAACCCGGTCGAGCACGCGCACGTCGTCACGTCGACCACGCACAAGACGCTGCGCGGCCCGCGCGGCGGCTTCGTGCTGACCAACGACGAGGAGATCGCGAAGAAGATCAACTCGGCCGTGTTCCCCGGTCTGCAGGGCGGCCCGCTGATGCACGTGATCGCCGGCAAGGCCGTCGCGTTCGGCGAAGTGCTGCATGCGGATTTCAAGACCTACATCGACAACGTGCTCGCGAACGCGCAGGCGCTCGGCGAAGTGCTGAAGGCCGGCGGCGTCGATCTCGTCACGGGCGGCACCGACAACCATCTGCTGCTGGTGGACCTGCGCCCGAAGGGCCTGAAGGGTGCGCCGGTCGAGCAGGCGCTGGAACGCGCGGGCATCACCTGCAACAAGAACGGCATCCCGTTCGACACCGAGAAGCCGACCGTCACGTCGGGCATTCGCCTCGGCACGCCGGCCGGCACGACGCGCGGTTTCGGCGTCGCGGAGTTCCGCGAGATCGGCCGCCTGATCCTCGAAGTGTTCGACGCGCTGCGGGCGAACCCCGAGGGCGACCCGGCAACCGAGCAGCGCGTGCGCCGCGAGATCTTCGCGCTCTGCGAGCGCTTCCCGATCTACTGATCGACCCCACAAGAACAGTCACACGAGCGAGAGCAGATATGAGCACGCTGCATCAGGACAGCATCATCATCGACGGACTGAACATCTCGAAGTTCGAGAAGCCGGTGTTCGAGGACATGCGCAAGGGTGGTATCACGGCCGCGAACTGCACGGTGTCGGTGTGGGAGAACTTCACCAAGACCGTCGACAACATCGGCGTGATGAAGAAGAAGATCCGCGACAACGGCGAGCTGCTGACGCTCGTGCGCACGACGGATGACATCTTCCGCGCGAAGAAGGAAGGCAAGACCGGCATCATCCTCGGCTTCCAGAACGCGCATGCGTTCGAGGACAACCTCGGCTACATCGAGGCGTTCGCCGACATGGGCGTGCGCGTCGTGCAGCTTTGCTACAACACGCAGAACCTCGTCGGCACCGGCTGCTACGAGCGCGACGGCGGGCTGTCGGATTTCGGCCGCGAAGTGATCACCGAGATGAACCGCGTCGGCATCATGGTCGACCTGTCGCACGTGGGCGGCAATACGTCGTCGGAAGCGATCGCGTTCTCGAAGAAGCCGGTGTGCTACTCGCACTGCCTGCCGTCGGGCCTGAAGGAGCATCCGCGCAACAAGAGCGACGCGCAACTGAAGGAGATCGCCGATGCGGGCGGCTTCGTCGGCGTGACGATGTTCGCGCCGTTCCTGAAGCGCGGCATCGAAGCGAACATCGACGACTACATCGAGGCGATCGACTACGTCGTGAACCTGATCGGCGAGGACGCGGTCGGCATCGGCACGGACTTCACGCAGGATTTCGCGAAGGAATTCTTCGACATGCTGACGCATGACAAGGGCCGCTATCGCCAGCTGACGAACTTCGGCAAGGTGATCAACCCGGACGGCATCCGCACGATCGGCGAATTCCCGAACCTGACCGCCGCGATGGAACGTCACGGCTGGAAGGAGTCGCGCATCCGCAAGATCATGGGCGAGAACTGGGTACGCGTGTTCAAGGACGTGTGGGGCGCGTAAGCGCCCGCCGAGCCGAACCGCTCCCTTCGTTTCAACATAAAAAAATCGGGACGTGCCAGCGCTTGCCGCGCGGGCACGCGGACGATGTCGCGCCTGCGCGCCGAGCCGCGCGGCCACTTTCCTCACGGAGTCACCACGATGCAACCGCAACTGCCGATTAACGTCGATCCCGATACCGGCGTCTGGACCACCGACGCGCTGCCGATGCTGTACGTGCCGCGCCACTTCTTCACGAACAACCACGTCGCCGTCGAGGAAGCGCTCGGCGTCGAAGCGTATGCCGAGATCCTCTACAAGGCCGGCTACAAGTCGGCTTACCACTGGTGCGACAAGGAAGCCAAGCAGCACGGCATCACCGGCATGGCCGTGTTCGAGCATTACCTGAAGCGCCTGTCGCAACGCGGCTGGGGGCTGTTCTCGATCATCGAGGCAGATCCGGCGAGCGCACGCGCGAAGATCGAGCTGCGCCACTCGTCGTTCGTGCTCCAGCAGCCGGGCAAGGAAGGCAAGCTCTGCTACATGTTCGCGGGCTGGTTCGCGGGCGCGATGGACTGGGTCAACGACACGACGCCGGAAGGCAAGCATGCGCCGCGCGCGCAATCGAAGGAAGTGCAGTGCGCGGCCGAGCATCACGACCACTGCGTCTTCGAAGTGTCGCCGATCGCGCACTGACGCATTGATTCACTGAAGCAGAACAACACCCGCAACACGAGACATTCGAACGCCAGAGGTCGCCAGCGATGCGTTATCCCCACCTGTTCAAACCCATGCAGCTGAACCAGCTGACGCTGCGCAACCGGATCGTCAGCACCGCGCACGCGGAGGTGTATGCCGAGCCGGGCGGCCTGCCGGGCGACCGCTATATCCGCTACTACGAAGAAAAGGCGAAGGGTGGCGTCGGCCTGGCCATCTGCGGCGGCTCGAGCCCGGTGTCGATCGACAGCCCGCAAGGCTGGTGGAAATCGGTGAACCTGTCGACCGACAAGATCATCGATCCGCTCACGCGCCTGGCCGACACGATGCACAAGCACGGCGCGAAGATCATGATCCAGGCGACGCACATGGGCCGCCGCTCGTCGTTTCACGGCGAGCACTGGCCGCACCTGATGTCGCCGTCGGGCGTGCGCGAACCCGTGCACCGCGGCAACGCGAAGATCATCGAGATCGAGGAAATCCGCCGCATCATCGGCGATTTCGCGGCGGCCGCGAAGCGCGTGAAGGCGGCCGGCATGGACGGCATCGAAATCTCCGCCGCGCACCAGCACCTGATCGACCAGTTCTGGAGCAAGCGTTCGAACCATCGCACCGACGAATGGGGCGGCAGCCTCGAAAACCGCCTGCGCTTCGGTATCGAAGTGCTGACGGCCGTGCGCGAGGCGGTCGGCAAGGATTTCTGCGTCGGCCTGCGCATGTGCGGCGACGAATTCCACGAGGACGGCCTCGATCACGAAGCGCTGAAGGAAATCGCGCAGGCAATGTCCGAGACGGGCCTGATCGACTACCTGAGCGTGGTGGGCTCGGGCGGCGATACGCACAACACGATCGCCAACTGCATGCCGCCGATGGCGCTGCCGCCGGAGCCGTTCGTGCATCTCGCGGCCGGCATCAAGTCGGTCGTGAAGATTCCGGTGATGCACGCGCAGAGCATCCGCGACGCGGGGCAGGCCGAGCGCCTGCTCGCGAACGGGATGATCGACCTGGTCGGCATGACGCGCGCGCAGATCGCCGATCCGCACATGGTGATCAAGATCCGCGACGGCCGCGAGGACGAAATCAAGCAGTGCGTCGGCGCGAACTATTGCATCGATCGCCAGTACAACGGGCTCGACGTGCTGTGCATCCAGAACGCGGCGACGTCGCGCGAAGCGACGATGCCGCACATCATCGAGAAGTCGCGCGGCCCCAAGCGCAAGGTCGTGGTGGTCGGCGCCGGCCCGGCGGGCCTCGAGGCCGCGCGCGTCGCGAAGCTGCGCGGCCACGACGTCGTGCTGTTCGAGAAGAACGCGGAAGTGGGCGGCCAGGTGATGATCGCCGCGAAGGCGCCGCAGCGCGAGCAGATGTCGGGGATCATCCGCTGGTTCGACATGGAAACGAAGCGCCTGGGCGTCGACCGGCGTCTCGGCGTGGCCGCCGACGAGAAGATGATCATGGCCGAGAAGCCGGACATCGTCGTGCTTGCCACCGGCGGTTCGAGCTTCACGTGGCAGGTGCCGGCGTGGGGCGTGGCCGAAGGCCTTGCCGTGAGCTCGTGGGACATCCTGACCGGCAAGGTCGAGCCGAAGCAGAACGTGCTGCTGTTCGACGGCGTGAGCACGCATGCGGGCGCCGGCGTGGCCGACTTCATGGCGAGCCGCGGCTCGAAGGTCGAGGTGGTGACGCCGGACGTGAAGGTCGCCGACGATTGCGGCGGCACGACGTTCCCGATCTTCTATCGCCGCCTGTACGCGTTCGGCGTGATCCCGACGCCGAACACGATGCTCGATCGCGTCTATGAAGAGAACGGCAAGATGATCGCCGTGCTGCGCAACGAGTACACGGAAGAACTGGAAGAGCGCGCGGTCGACCAGGTGGTGATCGAGAACGGCTCGTCGCCGAACGACGAGCTGTACTGGAAGCTCAAGCCGGAATCGGTGAACCGCGGCCAGATCGATCCGCACACGCTGTTCGCGGCCGAGCCGCAGCCGTGCCTGTCGGAAGAACTCGGCAACGGCCGTTTCCTGCTGTTCCGTGTCGGCGACTGCATCTCGATGCACAACGTCCACGGTGCGATCTACGACTCGCTGCGTCTCGTGAAGGATTTCTAAAAGATGAATCCGTCCTTCCTCATTACCGCCTTGTTGTGGCTGTCGGTGGCGGGGCTCGCGTTCGCGGTCGCGAAGCGCTCGTCCTACTGGCGTCTGGGCCGCGCCACCGCGCCCGGCGCGTTTGGCGTCGCGAACCTGTTCGCGATTCCGAAGCGTTATTTCGTCGACCTGCACCACGTGGTCGCCCGCGATCCGTACATCGCGAAGACCCACGTCGCGACCGCCGGCGGCGCGATCGGCGCGCTCGCGCTGGTGTTCGTCAACTACGGCCTCGCGATCTACTCGCCGTGGCTCGACAAGCTGATCTTCCTCGCGGCGCTCGCGATGCTGGTCGGCGCGGTGTTCGTGTGGCGTCGCCGCGCGGCGAAGAACGTGCCGGCGCGCCTGTCGCGCGGCCCGTGGAATACGCTGCCCTGGCTGCTCGGTTCGTTCGCGCTCGGCCTCGTGCTGTTCATGCTGGTGCCGACCGGCGCGATGTCGGGTGCGTTCGCGGTGCTCTGCGCGCTGCTGATCGGCATCGGCGCGTTCACGATGACGGTCGGCGCGGCGAAAGGCGGCCCGATGAAGCACGCGATCGCCGGCCTGCTGCACCTCGCGTTTCACCCGCGCCAGGAGCGTTTCGCGGCCACCCGCGAATCGTTCACCGGCAACGGCACGGCCACGCCGCCGACCGCGCTGAAGCTGCCGGACATCGAGCATCAGGAGTACGGCGTCGCGAAGCCGGTCGAATTCCGCTGGAACCAGTTGCTGAGCTTCGACGCATGCGTGCAGTGCGGCAAGTGCGAAGCCGCGTGCCCCGCGTTCGCGTCGGGCCAGCCGCTGAACCCGAAGAAGCTGATCCAGGATC
Source organism: Burkholderia sp. AU39826 (assembly GCF_020419965.1). Taxonomy (NCBI): domain Bacteria; kingdom Pseudomonadati; phylum Pseudomonadota; class Betaproteobacteria; order Burkholderiales; family Burkholderiaceae; genus Burkholderia; species Burkholderia sp. AU39826. The sequence continues at coordinate 154,766 of NZ_JAIZQG010000009.1, read as the reverse complement.
TCGTCGTCGGGATGGCCGGCGGCACCGATGCGGCGTACGCGGGCAGCCCGACGCCGGGCCTGCCTGTCGGCCAGCATCGCGGCGAGCCGAACGGCCCGATCGTGTCGGGCCTGATCGAGGAACAGACGCTGTGGTCGTGCACCACCTGCCGCGCGTGCGTGCAGGAATGCCCGATGCTGATCGAACACGTCGACGCGATCGTCGACATGCGCCGCAACCGCACGCTCGTGCACGGCACGGTGCCGGGCAAGGGCCAGGAAGTACTCGCGAACCTGCGCGAGACGGGCACGATGGGCGGCTACGACACGGCCGCGCGCTACGACTGGTCGGTCGACCTGAGCGCACCCGTCGCGCAGCCCGGCAAGCCGGTCGACGTGCTGTTCGTCGCGGGCGAAGGCGCGTTCGACATGCGCTACCAGCGCACGCTGCGTGCGTTCGTGAAGGTGCTGAACAAGGCGGGCGTCGACTATGCGGTGCTCGGCCCGACCGAGACCGACACGGGCGACGTCGCGCGCCGGCTCGGCGACGAAGCGACGTTCCAGCAGATGGCGAAGCGCCTGATCGGCACGCTCGGCACGCTGTCGTACAAGCAGATCGTGACGGCCGACCCGCACGTGATGCACAGCCTGCGCAACGAATACCGTGCGCTCGGGCTGCGCGTGACGGTCAAGCATCACACGACGTATCTGGCCGAACTGGCCGACAGCGGCAAGATCGCGCCGAAGGCGGTCGAGGCGCTGCAGGAGAAGCGCACCACGTATCACGACCCGTGCTACCTCGGCCGCTACAACGGCGAGACGGAAGCACCGCGCAAGCTGCTGAAGACGATCGGCATCCAGGTCGTCGAGATGGAGCGCCACGGCATGCGCGGCCGCTGCTGCGGCGGTGGCGGCGGCGCGCCGCTCACCGACATCCCCGGCAAGCAGCGCATCCCGGACATCCGCATCGCCGACGCACGCACGATCGGCGCGGACGTGGTCGCGGTTGCGTGCCCGAACTGCACGGCCATGCTCGAAGGCGTCGTGGGCCCGCGCCCCGACGTGCTCGACGTCGCTGAACTCGTCGCCGCCTCGCTGGAGTGAATCGATGAATACGATCAAACGAATCGATCCGCGCCGGCCGTTCATCATCACGGCCGCCGGCCTGAAGCGCATCACGCTCGGCGAGGAAGGCAGCGCCGATGCGAACGCCGCGCAGTGGTCCGCGCACGGTCATGGCGCCGCGGCGGCGAAGCCGCGCCGCGCGCTGCAGGATCCGAAGCACGTGATGCTGGTGGTCGCCCATGGCGAACGCGGCGCGCTCGACGACCATTCGCGGCAGGCGATCGCCGCCGCGGCCGTGCTTGCCGATGCGCAGACCGAAGTCGCGCTGCTCGCGTTCGGCGAACTCAAGGACGACGTGGCCGAACTGGGTGTCGACAAGCTGCTCGAGCTGACCGGCTTCGATCGCCGCGCGTTCGATCCCGAAAGCGAACTGCAAGCATTGCAGGCCTGTGTGGCCGCGCTCGCCCCGAAGCATGTGTTCGTGCCCGACAACGCGACCGGCGACGGCGATCTCGGCCGCCGTTACGCGGCGGCGGCCGGCGCGAGCGTCGCGACCCACGTCGTCGAGATCGACGCGAAGCACGTGGGCGCGTACGCGCAGGCCGGGCGCGCGTTCGCGACCCGTGCGCTGCCCGACGTGATCCTGCTCGCGCAGAACGCGGTGGAGGCGAAGCTGCCGTTCGTCGGCGCCGGCGAACGCGTGGCTGCCGATTTCATCCGCCCGGTGCATGACGCCGCGCAGCCATACCGCGATCTCGGCCTCGACGAAATCGATGCGGCCCAGGTCGCGCTCGAGGAAGCCGATTTCATCGTGTCGGCCGGCAACGGCGTGTCCGACATCGCTGCGTTCGAGCGGCTGGCCGGCGTGTTCGGCGCGGCGATCGGCGCGAGCCGCGTCGCGGTCGACAACGGCCACTTCACGCGCGACAAGCAGGTCGGCGCGACCGGCAAGACGGTCGAGGCGAGCGTGTATATCGCGTTCGGCATCTCGGGCGCGGTGCAGCATTTGCAGGGGATCAAGGATTGCCGCCACGTGATCGCGGTGAACCTCGACGGCAGCGCGCCGATCGCCAAGCGCGCGAACCTGACGGTGGTCGGCGACGCGCAGGCGACGATCGCCGCGCTGATCGAACAGGTCCAGGCCGCGCGGGCCGCGCGCGGCGAATCGCCGGCCGCGGTCGGTACCCGTGAACCCGAAGGAGTCGCCGCATGAATGCCCCTCGTCCCTTGCAACGCATCGCGGTGCTCGTGTCCGTCGGCCGGCATCCGGTCAGCGGCGTCGCGCGCTACAGCCGCAACGATGCGGCCGCGCTCGAAACCGGCCGCCAGCTCGCGGAAAAACATCGCGCGACGCTCGACGTGATCCACGCGGGCGACCCCGCGAACGCCGCGCTCGCCGAGTATCTGGCGCTCGGCGCGCGGGAGGTCGAAGTGCTGGCCTGCCGCGAAGGCGACGATGCCGTGCACGCGCTCGCCGCGCGCATCGAAGGCTACGACCTCGTGCTGACCGGCACGCGCGCCGAGGGCGCGTACGACACCGGGATGCTGCCGTACCGCGTCGCCGCGGCGCTCGGCTATCCGCTCGTCGGCTCGGCCGTCGACGTGACGGTCGATGGCGGTCGCGTGGCAGTCCGGCAATTTTTGCCGAAAGGACTGCGGCGACGTGTCGACGCGGCGCTGCCGGCCGTCGTGGCCGTCCATCCGCTCGCCGGTGTCGAGCCGCGCTATGCCTATGCGCGGCTGCGCGCCGGCGCGATCCGGCCGGCGCTCGCGGCGAGCGGGGCGGACGCCGACGCGACCGCGTGGACGGTCGGCCCGGTCGAGCGTAAACCCGTAAAACTGGTCGCCGCCGAGAAGCGCTCCGGGCATGCCCGGATGCTGTCCGCGACGACGACCGAAAGCCGTGGCGGCAACGTCGTAAATGAAGGGAGTTCGGTCGAAAAAGCACAAGTGATCCTTGCGTATTTGCGCGAGCATCAGCTCATCGACTACTGATTTTGATGCCTGTCGGCAAGAACCCAGGGATGCAAGGAATCCGGAGCAAACGATGAAAGTATCGGCAGACATTCGTGCATTGATCGAACGCCGCAAGGCAGGCTACAGCCTCGAAGCGCCGTTCTACACGAGCGAGGACATTTTCGCGCTCGACATGGAGGCGATTTTCCGCCAGCACTGGATCCAGGTGGCGATCGAACCGGACATTCCCGAGCCGGGCGATTACGTGACCGTGCAGTTGGGCAACGATTCGATCCTGATCGTGCGCGACGACGACATGGCGATCCGCGCGTTCCACAACGTGTGCCGTCACCGCGGCGCACGCCTGTGCAACGAAGATAAAGGCTCGGTCGGCAACATCGTGTGCCCGTACCACAGCTGGACCTACAACCTGACGGGCCAACTGATGTTCGCCGAGCACATGGGCGAGAAGTTCGACCGTTGCAAGCACAGCCTGAAGTCGGTGCACGTCGAGAACCTCGCGGGCCTGATCTTCATCTGCCTCGCCGATGAGCCGCCCGTCGATTTCGCGCAGATGCGCGCCGAGATGGAACCGTACCTGCTGCCGCACGATCTGCCGAACACGAAGATCGCCGCGCAGATCGACATCATCGAGGAAGGCAACTGGAAGCTCACGATGGAGAACAACCGCGAGTGCTATCACTGCGTCGCGAACCATCCGGAGCTGACGATCTCGCTGTACGAATACGGCTTCGGCTACCAGCGTTCCGACGCGAACGCCGAAGGCATGGACGCTTTCGCCGAGACCTGCGTGCGCCGCGGCAAGGAGTGGGCGGAGATGGGCCTGCCGTCCGCCGAAATCGAAAAGCTGCTCGACGTGACGGGTTTCCGCACGCAGCGCCTGCCGCTCGACCGCCACGGCGAATCGCAGACGCTCGACGCGAAGGTCGCGTCGAAGAAGCTGCTCGGCGGCTTCGACAAGGCCGACCTCGGCGGGCTGTCGTTCTGGACGCAGCCGAACTCGTGGCACCACTTCATGAGCGATCACATCGTGACGTTCTCGGTGATCCCGCTGTCGGCTGGCAAGACGCTCGTGCGCACGAAGTGGCTCGTGCACAAGGACGCGAAGGAAGGCATCGACTACGACGTGAAGAACCTCACGGCCGTGTGGAACGCGACCAACGACCAGGATCGCGCGCTCGTCGAATTCTCGCAGCGCGGCGCGACCAGCAGTGCGTACGAGCCGGGCCCGTATTCGCCGTACACGGAAGGTCTCGTCGAAAAATTCTCGGCCTGGTACATCGGCCGGCTCGCCGAACAAACCGGCGCGTAGTCGTCAGCGGAACAGCAAGCGGAGCAACTGATGAAACGACCCTCACGTTCACTTCGTTCACTGCCCCCCGCGGGGGCGGTCAGCCTCCTTGGGGCGGCCCTGCGGAGGCTGACATGATGCGAGATGCGGCCAATTTCGAGCCGGCGGACAGCCGGGTGACGCGCCCGGCGTTCTGGAACGCGCTGCCCGAGCGCTGGACGAGCGACGTCGAGGAAACGCTGGTGTGCTGCCACGTGCGGCAGGAAACGCACGACGTGAAGAGTTTCTTCTTCCGTTCGCCGCAGGGCCGCACGTTTTCGTTCGAGCCCGGGCAGTTCCTCACGCTCGAGCTCGACATCGACGGCGAAACGATCAACCGCTGCTACACGATCTCGTCGTCGCCGGCGCGGCCGCACACGGTGTCGATCACGGTGAAGCGCGTGCCGGGCGGCAAGGTGTCGAACTGGCTGCACGACAACCTGCAGCCGGGCGCGTCGGTGCGCGTGCTCGGCCCGGCCGGCGAATTCACGTGTGCAAGGCATCCGGCGCGCAAGTACCTGTTCCTGTCGGCCGGCTCGGGCATCACGCCGCTGATGTCGATGAGCCGTGCACACCATGATCTCGCGGAAGATCGCGACATCCTGTTCGTGCACAGCGCACGCACGCCGGACGACATCATCTTCGCGCGCGAGCTCGACCTGATCGCGTCGAACCACACGAATTTCCGCACGTCGTTCGTCGTCGAGCGCGTCGGCGCACGCACCAACTGGCCGGGCGTCACCGGCTTCCTGACGCTGCCGCTGCTGAAGCTGATCGCGCCGGATTTCATGGAACGCGAAATCTTCACGTGCGGCCCCGCACCGTACATGAAGGCGGTGCGCGACCTGCTCGACGAAGCCGGCTTCGATCGCAAGCAGTATCACGAGGAAAGCTTCTCGTTCGAGACGCTCGCGCAGACCGCGAGCGACGAGCTGCTGGCCGATCTCGCGCCGCCGGCCGAAGGCGACGCCGCCGGCACGAAGCAGTACACGGTCAGCTTCGCGAAGAGCAATCGCGAGATTTCGTGCGGCTCGGAGCAGCACGTGCTCGACGCGGCGCGCCAGTCGGGCGTGCGGCTGCCGGCATCGTGCACGCAGGGCATGTGCGGTACGTGCAAGGTGAAGCTCGTGTCGGGGCAGGTCGAGATGAAACACAACGGCGGCATCCGCCAGCGCGAGATCGATCAGGGGATGGTGCTGCTGTGCTGCAGCAAGCCGCTGTCGGATCTCGTGATCGACAAGTAGTCGCAGGCGCCATCGGCTGTCCGGGCGCGTCGCGTCCGGACAAGCATCTGTCGGAAAACAACGATACCGCGGATTTGTGGTTGAAGAACCTAGAGAGACAACGCGCACGGTGCGCAGACCAAGGAGATCGACCATGAAATTGTTCGGAAAACTGTTTTGGGCCGGCGCACTGTCGGCGATGGCGGCACTGAGCGCATCGGCGCTCGCCGATACGAAGCCGACGCTGAAAATCGGTTACGTCGAAGGCTGGGACGACAGCGTCGCGACGTCGAACGTCGCCGCGCGCGTGATCGAGAAGAAGCTCGGCTACGAGGTGAAGCTCGTGCCGGTCGCCGCCGGGATCATGTGGCAGGGCGTCGCACGCGGCGATCTCGATGCGACGTTGTCCGCATGGCTGCCGGTCACGCACGGCTCCTACTGGAGCGAATACAAGAGCAAGGTCGTCGACCTCGGCGCGAACTTTCCCGACGCGAAGATCGGCCTGATCGTCCCCGATTACGTGAAGGCGAAGAGCATCGACGATCTGAACGCCGAGAAGAGCAGCTTCGGCGGCCGCATCGTCGGCATCGATGCCGGTGCGGGCGTGATGCGCAAGACCGACGAAGCGATCAAGAACTACGGGCTGAGCTACACGCTGATGCCGAGCTCGGGCAGCGCGATGACGGCCGAATTGTCGCGCTCGGTCGGCGCGAACAAGCCGGTGATCGTGACCGGCTGGGCGCCGCACTGGATGTTCGCGAAGTGGAAGCTGCGCTTCCTCGAGGATCCGAAGAAGGTGTTCGGCGGCGCCGAGCACGTCGACAGCGTCGTGAATCCGGGCCTCGAAACCAAGGCGAAGCCGGTCGTCGCGTTCCTGAAGAAATTCCAGTGGAAGCCGGGTGAAATCGACAGCGTGATGCTGGCGATCCAGAACGGCTCGAAGCCGGAAGCGGCCGCGGATGCGTGGATCGCGGCGCATGCCGACCGCGTGAATGCGTGGACGGAAGGCGCGCAGTAAGTCTCCCGACATACGTCGTACGAATCATCATAAAAACACGCCGGGAATAGCATGCAGGAATCCGAAACAATGAGGATGAAATGCAGCCATATCCCGGAATTCTTTTTCGGATTCTGCAAAAAAGCGCGTAAGTTGTTACACTAGCGCCCTTGTGCGGAGTCATCCCGCTTTGTATCGGAGCAGCGTAAACGTTGAAGCGCTTACGCTGATCGAGAGGAGGAATTGGATGAGTCAAGCAGGACTGCGTGCTAATCGCACCAGTGATGTCGAGGCAACCATCTCACATGATTCGACGGGCCACACGCTGCATCGTGGCCTGACCTGGAAAGACGCTTTTTGGGTAACGAGCGGCGTGCCGGCAGGCGTGCTGTTCACGATCGGCGGCGTATGCGCGACGATCGGCCAGCCCGCGTGGGCGATCTGGATCGCCGCGATCACGATGGGGCTGGTTCAAAGCGCGACTTATGCGGAAATATCCGGGCTATTTCCGCATAAATCGGGCGGCGCGTCGGTGTATGGCGCGATCGGCTGGGTTCGTTACAGCAAGCTGATTGCCCCGGTGTCCGTGTGGTGCAACTGGCTCGCGTGGTCGCCGATGCTCGCGCTCGGCTGCGGCCTCGCGGCAAGCTATGCGCTCACGAGTCTCTTTCCCGCCAATGCGGCGGTGCTGCACTGGCAGCTCAAGGTTGCGGATCTCGGGTTCATCAAGCCCGGTCTGTCTTTGCGAATCAACGCGACGTTCATCATCGCGACGATTCTGCTTCTCATCACGTTCAAGCTTCAGCACAGCGGTGCGTCGAAGGCCGCGCGTACGCAGCGCATTCTCGGCATCGCGTCGCTCACGCCGCTCTTGATCGTCGGCATCGTGCCGTTCGTCACCGGCGACGTGCCGATGTCGAACCTGCTCCCACTGCTGCCGCTCGGTCACGACGCGCAGGGCAACCTCACGGCCGCGACCTTCGGCGCGTGGAACGGGCAGGGCGTGACGATGGCGCTCGGCGCGATGTTCATGGCCGGCTGGGCGTCGTACGGTTTCGAGACGGCCGTCTGCTACACGCGTGAATTCCGCGATCCGCGGCGCGATACCGCGAAGGCGATCTTCTGGTCGGGCGCGCTGTGTCTCGTCGTGATGACGCTCGTGCCGATGGCGTTCCAGGGCGCGCTCGGCACGCAGGCGATGCTCGATCCGGCGATCGGCGACGGCACCGGCGTCGCAGCCGCGATGGCGAAGATCGTCGGCGGTGGCGCGTGGGTCGCGAATGCGGTCGTCGTGATGCTGATGCTGTCGATCCTGCTGATCGTGATGACGTCGATGATGGGTTCGTCGCGCACGCTGTACCAGGCGTCGGTCGACGGCTGGCTGCCGAAGTACCTGTCGCACGTGAACGAGCACGGCTCGCCCACGCGCGCGATGTGGACCGACCTCGGCTTCAACCTCGTGTTGCTGATGATGTCGGACTACATGACGGTGCTGTCGATCTCGAACGTCTGCTACATGCTGTTCGTATTCCTGAATCTTCAGTCGGGCTGGATCCACCGGATGGATCGCGGCAACTGGGATCGGCCGTTCCGCTGCCCGACGTGGCTGCTCGTCGCGGGCTCGATTTGCGGCTATGCGAACCTCGTCTATGTTGGCGCGGGCGCGAACCTGCAGGGCGAGGGCACGTTGCGTAACGGGCTGATCGCGATGCTGCTGATCGTGCCGGTGTTCCTGTATCGCCACTACTGGCAGGACCGCGGCCGCTTCCCCGCGCAAATGCAGCGCGACATGGAGCTCGAAGTGCCGAAGCGCGCGCCTTGGCTGAGCCTGATGCCGTATGCGGCGTTGATCGGCGCGGCGCTCACGATCTGGTTGTCGTACTACTTTGCTTGGGTGAAGTGATGCGGTAATGCCTGCGTGTCGCAGCGCGATGGCTCCGGAAACCGCACACGGGGCCATCGCGCGAAGCGCCCACGACGACAAAGACGACAACAAGGCCCGACCGGTCCACGCCGGTCGGGCCTTGTTCGTTTCCCCCGCGTTCGAACACGCCCTGGCCAGCTTACGAAAACACCACCGTCCGGTCGCCGTTCAGAAACACCCGCCGCTCGATGAACGCCTTCACAGCGCGCGCAAGCGTCAGCGATTCGACATCGCGCCCCACCGCAAGCAGTTGCTCCGGCCGCAGCGCATGATCGACACGCTCGACGACCTGCTCGATGATCGGGCCTTCGTCGAGATCGTCGGTCACGAAGTGCGCGGTCGCGCCGATCAGCTTCACGCCGCGCGCATGCGCCTGGTGATACGGCTTCGCGCCCTTGAAGCCGGGCAGGAACGAGTGATGAATGTTGATCGCGCGGTTCGCGAGCTTCGCGCTCGTCTCCGGCGACAGCACCTGCATGTAGCGCGCGAGGATCACGAGCTCGGCGCCGCTCGATTCGAAGAAGTCGAGCCATTGCGCTTCCTGCTGCGCCTTGGTCTCCGCCGTGATCGGGAAGTGTCGGAACGGCAACCCATGCTGCGCGGCAAGCGGCTCGAAGTCGGGGTGGTTCGACACGATGCCGACGATATCCATCTTCAGCTCGCCCATGCGCCAGCGGAACAGCAGATCCGCGAGGCAGTGCTCGAGCTTCGACACCATGATCAGCACCTTCGGCCGCGCGTTGACATCGTGGATCGCCCACTGGATGCCGCCATCGTGGCCGGCGAGTCCGGCCGCGATCGGCGCGAATTCCTGGCGCAGCGCGTCGATCTGCAACGTCTCATCCGTCGGATGAAAGACGCAGCGCACGAAGAAGCGGTTGCTGAGATCGTCGTCGAACACGTTCAGCGCATCGACATAGCAGCGATGGCGATCGAGAAAGCCGACGACGGCGGCGACCTGACCGGCCGCGCTCGGGCACGACAGTGTCAGGACGAATTGATCGGGGCGGTGCTCGGCGGTCATGAGACTCCTCGGATGGCAGGGGGCGTACGGCCGCGCGGCGGCGCACGACAGCGCCGCGCCGCGTGGGTAGCGGGAGGCTCAAGTAAATCAGGACGATTTCGCGGCGGATAGAACCAACGCGCCGTGTGGCTGGTATCGGTGCGCCAGCGGGCGGGCGAGGGCCGCAGGGTGCGGGCCGTGTCAGGCCCCCGCGCACGCGTCGAGCAGCCAGCGCCGGAACACGTGGGTCGCGTCCGGCTCCGGCCGCTGCGGCGGCCGCACCAGGAAGTAGCCGCGCGACGTGACGACGGGCGCATCGACGAGCTTCACGAGCTGGCCGCTCGCGACGAGTTCGTCGACGAGCGGCGACCAGCCGAGCGCGACGCCTTCGCCGAGCAGCGCCGCGTGGATCACGAGCGCATAGCTGTTGAAGGTCACGCCGCGCGCGGCGGCCGGCGGTTCGAGCCCGTGCGCGTCGAACCAGCCCGCCCACGACAGCCAGCGCTCGGGGCGCGTCGGCTGCACGTGCAGCAGCGGCAGCGCGAGCAGGTGGTCGGCCCGCGCGACGCCCCGGTGCGCGTCGCGAAACGCGGGCGAGCACACGGGCGTGACGGATTCCGGAAACAGCCGCGCGGCCGTGCACGACGGCCAGTGGCCGTCGCCGAACAGGATCGCGATGTCGCCGTGGTCGCGTTGCGCGTCGTAATCCTGTGACGTGACGACGCGCACGTCGACGTCCGGCATCACGCGCTTGAGCCCGGCCAGGCGCGGCATCAGCCAGTAGGTCGCGAAACCGAAGTCGGTGACGATCGTGAGCGCGCCGTGCTCGCGGCGCGCGCGCAGCGTCGCGGTCGCGCCGCGCAGCGTGTCGAGGCTCAGCCGCACGGCTTCGTACAGGCACTCGCCGTCGGCCGTCAGCGTGACGCCACGCGGGCTGCGTTCGAACAGCGGCACGCCGAGTTCGGCTTCGAGCTGGAACACCTGCTGGCTCACGGCCGGCTGCGTCGAGCCGAGCTCGCGCGCGGCGGCCGTGAAGCTCGCGAGCCGGGCGGCCGATTCGAACGCGCGCAGCGCCTGCATCGACGGTAACGGTTCGGGTTTCGACATAAGTCCCTCTAATGGCCCCATAAGGGCCGGACGCCTACCCGCACGAATTCGGGCGGGCGATAGTGCAGCGGACGGTACGGCACATGCGCTTCACGCGCCGGCGGCAACGGATTCCGCGATTCTAGCCAGCGCGGCCCCGGCGCGCGGCAGTTTCCGCGGGCCGCCTCCGTCATGCCGGACGTCTCGCTGCCCGAGCGGCGAGCCGTTCCATTCGAACACCGCTTTTCCCACGATCGCCGATGACGAACCCGACACCCAACATCCTGATCCTGATGGCCGACCAGCTCACGCCGTTCGCGCTGCCCGCGTACGGCAACCGCGTCGCCCGCACGCCGACGCTCGACCGGCTTGCGGCCGAAGGCGTGGTGTTCGACGCCGCGTACTGCGCGAGCCCGCTGTGCGCGCCGTCGCGCTTCTCGCTGCTGACCGGCAAGCTGCCGTCGGGCATCGGCGCCTACGATAACGCCGCCGAATTGCCCGCGCAAACGCTGACGTTCGCGCACTACCTGCGCGCGGGCGGCTACCGGACGATGCTGTCCGGCAAGATGCACTTCTGCGGGCCCGACCAGTTGCACGGCTTCGAGGAGCGCCTCACGACCGACATCTATCCTGCCGATTTCGGCTGGGTGCCCGACTGGGACAGCCCGACCGAGCGGCCGAGCTGGTATCACAACATGAGCTCGGTGCTCGACGCCGGCCCGTGCGTGCGCACGAACCAGCTCGACTTCGACGACGAAGTGACGTTCGCCGCGAAGCAGAAGCTGTACGACGTCGCGCGCGAGCGTGCGGCCGGACACGATGCGCGGCCGTTCTGCATGGTCGTGTCGCTGACCCATCCGCACGACCCGTATGCGATCACGCGCGAATACTGGGATCGCTACGACGATGACGAGATCGACATGCCGGCCGTGCGGCTCGATGCGGCCGAAAGCGATCCGCATTCGCAGCGGCTGCGCTTCGTCTGCGAGAACGACCGCACGCCGCCGACGGACGCGCAGATCCGCGCCGCACGCCGCGCGTATTACGGCGCGACGTCCTATGTCGACACGCAGTTCGGCAGCGTGCTGGCCGCGCTCGAGCAATGCGGGTTCGCCGACGACACGATCGTGATCGTCACGTCCGACCACGGCGACATGCTCGGCGAGCGCGGGCTCTGGTACAAGATGACGTTCTTCGAGGGCGGCTGCCGCGTGCCGCTGATCGTGCATGCGCCGGGCCGCTTCGGCGCCGCGCGCGTGCGCGGGCCCGTGTCGCACGTCGATTTGCTGCCGACGCTCGTCGACCTGGCCGGCGCGGCGCCCGCCGGCGGCTGGCCGGACCCGGTCGACGGCGCGAGCCTCGTGCCGCACCTGCACGGCACGCCCGCGCACGACGTCGCGCTCGGCGAATACCTCGCGGAAGGGGCGCTCGCGCCGATCGTGATGATCCGCCGCGGCGACTGGAAATACGTGCATTGCCCGGCCGATCCGGACCAGCTCTACAACCTGTCGGACGACCCGCGCGAGCTCACGAATCTGGCCGGTCGGCCGGAAGCCGCCGACGTGCTCGCCGCGTTCCGTGCGGAGGCCGGGCAGCGCTGGAACCTGCCCGAGCTGGACCGGCAGGTGCGCGCGAGCCAGCGGCGCCGGCGCTTCCATTACGCGGCGACGACGCAGGGCCGCATCCACGCGTGGGACTGGCAGCCGTTTACCGACGCGAGCCAGCGCTACATGCGCAATCACATCGAACTCGACACGCTCGAGGCGATGGCGCGTTTTCCGCGCGTCGGGCGCTGAACGTCCGGCAGTGCGAACATTGACGAACGACGGAGGAAGCGGACGATGAAACGGCAATGCGATGCAGCAATCCGAAGGATCGGCGCGGCGCTCGCCGCCGCCGCGTGCGTGGCGGCGACGCAGCCTGCGACTGCCGCCGATCCGAGCACGTGCGGCGACGTGAAGATGGCGGCGCCCGGCTGGACCGACATCGATGCGACGAACGCGATGGCGGGCGTCGTGCTGAAGGCGCTCGGCTACCGGCAGGCGGTGGCGAACCTGTCGGTGCCGATCACGTACCAGGGCTTGAAGAAAGGCCAGGTCGACGTGTTCCTCGGCAACTGGATGCCCGCGCAGGCGCCGCTCGTGAAGCCGTTCGTCGACGAGAAATCGATCGACGTGCTGCATGCGAACCTGAGCGGTGCGAAGTTCACGCTCGCGGTGCCCGACTATGTGGCCGCCGCCGGCGTGCATACGTTCGCCGATCTCGCGCGCTACGCGGACCGCTTCGACGGCAAGATCTACGGGATCGAGCCCGGTGCGCCCGCGAACCAGAACATCAAGCGGATGCTGTCCGACCACGCGCTCGGGTCCGCGAACTGGTCGCTCGTCGAATCGAGCGAAACGGGCATGCTCACGCAGGTCGAGCGCGCGGTGCGCGACAAGCGCTGGATCGTGTTTCTCGCGTGGGAGCCGCATCTGATGAACACGAAGTTTCATCTGACGTATCTGTCGGGCGGCGACGCGTATTTCGGCGCGAACTACGGCGGTGCGACGGTCAACACGGTCGCGCGTGCCGGGTTCGCCGGCCAGTGCGCGAACCTCGCGCGGCTGTTCCGGCAGATGACGTTCTCCGTCGACGTCGAGAACCGGATGATCGCCGACATGCTCGACAACAAGACGCCGCCCGCGCTCGCGGCGCAGCATGCGCTGAAAGCCGAGCCCGCGCTGGTCGCCGGCTGGCTCGACGGCGTGACGACCGCGGCCGGCGCGCCGGGCCTGCCGGCCGTGCGTGCGGCCCTCGACGGCCGCTGATCGCCTCCCTCCGGGCGGCCGGTTTTCGCCGTGCCGCCTGTCTACGTGTTTTCCCGACCCGTCGCATCGTGACCATTTAGTGTCGCCTTCAGACGGGTGACCCGAAATATGGGTTTGTATTTTTCGCCAATGGCTGCGTTATTGCGGAAAACGAAATACCGAAGCCAGCGGGGCGGTCTGAATTCGAATCCACCGGCGCATCGCGGCACGCGCCGGGACGAGATTCTATCCATCGAATGGTTCAGGGAGGGTGGTCGACAATGAAGCACACGAAAGTTGCCGTAGCCGCCGCGCTTGCATGCGCGGCCTGTATTCCCGCCGTCGGACACGCGCAAAGCAGCGTGACGCTGTACGGGATTCTCGACGCCGGTATCACGTACGTGAACAACACGGGCGGCTCGCACGTGGTCAAGTTCGACGACGGCGTCGCGTACGGAAACCGCTTCGGCCTCAAGGGCACCGAAGACCTGGGCGGCGGCCTGAAGGCGGTGTTCGTGCTGGAGAGCGGCTTCCGTCTCGGCAACGGGCAACTCGGCTTCGGCGGCGCGGAATTCGGCCGGCAGGCGTATGTGGGCCTGCAGAACGACTGGGGCACGTTGTCGTTCGGCAACCAGCTCGACATCACGAACGAACTCGTGTCGATCTACAACATCTCGGCCTGGGGCAGCGGTTACGCAATCCACCAGGGCGACTTCGACCGCTTCAACGGCGACCGCCTGCCGAATTCGGTGAAGTTCCTGTCGAACGACATGAGCGGCTTCAAGTTCGGCGCGATGTACTCGTTCGGCAACGTCGCGGGCAACTTCCATCGCAACAGCGCATGGAGCGCGGGCGCGAGCTTCACGAAGGGCGACTTCTCGATCGGCGCCGCGTACACGCGCCTGAACAACCCGAACGGCATCTACGCGTTCGACCCGTATGCGATGATCGGCACGCACACGTTCCTCGGCCAGCAGACCGTCACCGTCGATCCGGCGACCGGCGCACGTACCGACCTGTTCGCGAACACGCCGATGGGTGTCGACAGCCAGGGCACGTTCGGCATCGGCACGAGCTACACGATCGGCAAGCTGACGCTCGATGCCAACTACTCGTACACGACGATCAAGGGCTTCGGCCAGTCGTCGCACATGCAGGTGTACGAAGGCGGCGGCCTGTACCAGTTCACGCCGGCGCTGAGCTTCATCGCAGGCTACCAGCACACGCGCTTCGAAGGCCATCACTGGAACCAGGGCACGGCGGGCCTGCATTACCTGCTGTCGAAGCGCACGGACGTGTACATCTCCGGCGACTACCTGCGCGCGTCGCAGGGCGTCGATGCGGTGATCGGCTACAGCTTCACGCCGTCGACGACGCAGACGCAGGCCGACGTGCGGATCGGGATGCGGCATTCGTTCTGAGCGAGTGGGTGCAGTGTAGTGATGTGACGTCTTCAGCGAGGTCTCTCTTTGGCGCGAACCGTGGTTCGCGCTTTTTTTTGTGCGATGCCGCGGCTCGACGGGGCGCGTGGCCGGCGGCCGGCCGGTTTTCGGCGGTTGGCATATCATCGCGGTTTGGCCGCGCCTGCACCGTTGCCGCACGCACGCATTCGCGTGTGTCGTCGTTTCCCGAACGGTTGCGGTGTGCACCGCCGACCGCCGAGACCCCGATGACCACCCCCGTGCCCGATTCCAGTCCTTTATCCTCGTTACCCGCCAACCTGTTCCGCCACGCACCGTTCCAGCGCTTCTGGGGTACGCGCGTGATGTCGTCGCTGGCTTTCCAGATCCTGTCGGTCGCGATCGGCTGGTACGTGTACGCGCTCACGCACAGTGCGTTCGCGCTCGGCCTCGTCGGCCTCGCGCAGTTCGTGCCGATGTTCGCGCTGACGCTCGTCGTCGGGCAGGTGGCTGACCGTTACGACCGCCGGCGCATCGCGACGATCTGCCAGAGCGTCGAAGCACTGGCCGCCGGCGTGTTCCTGCTCGGCGCGCTGCAAGGGTGGCTGGCCGCGCCGGCCGTGTATGCGCTCGCGGCGGTCGTCGGCACGGCCCGCGCGTTCGAGTCGCCGTCGGTGTCGTCGCTGCTGCCGGCCGTCGTGCCGCGCGCCGACCTGCCGCGCGCGACCGCGCTGTCGACGTCCGCGAACCAGGCCGCGCAGATCCTCGGGCCCGCGTGCGGCGGGTTGCTTTACGGTGTCGGCGCACCCGTCGCGTTCGGCACGAGCGTCGCGGCCTTCGCGATCGCGGCGGTGCTGAGCGGCACGATTCCGCTGCGCGGGGCGCCGCCCGCCCGCGAGCCGGTCACGCTGCGCTCGGTGTTTTCGGGCATCGCGTTCATCCGGCGCGAACCGGCGATTCTCGGCGCGCTGTCGCTCGACCTGTTCGCCGTGCTGTTCGGCGGCGCAACCGCGCTGCTGCCGATCTATGCGCGCGACATCCTGCAGGTCGGCCCGTGGGGGCTCGGCGCATTGCGCGCGGCGCCGGCGGTCGGCGCGCTCGCGGGCACGCTGTGGCTCACGCGCTTCCCGTTGAAGGGGCGGCCGGGTCGTGCGATGTTCGGCGGCGTGATCGCGTTCGGCATCGCGACGATCGTGTTCGGGCTGTCGAGGCATTTCGTGCTGTCGCTCGTCGCGCTGGCGGCACTTGGTGCATCGGATGTCGTGAGCGTCGTCGTGCGGCTGTCGCTCGTGCAACTGCGCACGCCCGACGACATGCTCGGTCGCGTGAGCGCGGTCAATTCGCTGTTCATCGGCACGTCGAACCAGCTCGGCGAATTCGAATCGGGCGTGACGGCGGCATGGTGGGGCGCGCCGGCCGCGATCGTCGTCGGCGGCGTGGCGACGATCGCCGTCGCGCTGGCGTGGATGCGGCTGTTTCCGCAGCTCACGAACATGAAGTCGCTCGAACGCGATGCGTGACGCGTGATGCGCGATCCCGTCACGCGTCCTGCGTCACGCGCACGGCCGTGCCGTAGCAGATGACTTCCGTGACGCCCGACCCGATCTCGGTCGAGTCGTAGCGCATCGCGACGATCGCATTCGCACCGAGCTTGCGCGCATCGGCGAGCATCTTGTCGAACGCCTGTTCGCGCGCCTTCTCGCACAGCGACGTATAAAGCGTGATGTTGCCGCCGAAGATCGTCTGCAGCGACGCGCCGAACGAGCCGACGATCGAGCGCGAGCGCACGACGATACCCTGCGCGACGCCGAGCGAGCGGACGGTCGTATGGCCGGGCAGGTCGAACGCGGTCGTGACGCGATCGGGCGACAGGTCGTCGATGGAGCGGGTGGATTCGGTCATGGTGGGCGAGCGTGTAGCGAGTGGTCGAACGACGATTCTAGCCGGTCGGAGCAAAGGCATGCGAACGGGCGCACCCGCGCGGGTGAACGCCCGTTTCGTTGCCGAACGAGAAAGCCGCTCGACGACGAACGCTCAGCGCTTGATCGTCGCGCCCGCCATGCCGCCGAGATCGACCGCATAGGCCAGCGCCAGCTTGCCGAATTTCAGCGCATGGTTCGCCTGTCGATCCGAGTTTTCCAGCGTGTCGTTCACCGTGTGAATGTACGGGCTGTCGTTCTGGTCGGCCTCGAACGGGAACGATGCCGGATACCCCTGCGCGTTCCACGACGCGTGATCCGAGCACGCATAGCCGCATTGCGACGTGCCGATCGCGAGCTCGGGCAGGTAGGTCGCCGCCAGGTTCTTCACGTAGGTGTTCTGCGCCGCGTTCGTGTAGTCGGTGATCAGGTAGATATCCTTCGGATCGCCCTTGTAGTTCGTCATGTCGAGCTGCAGCACGCCGACCACGTTCGCATTCTGCGTGCGGAACTGCTTCGCGATCGCCTTCGAGCCGAGCAGGCCGGCTTCCTCGGCCGCGTACCCGACGAACTTGATCGTCCGTTTCGGCCGGTAGTTGTTCGCGAGCAGCACGCGCAGCGCCTCGGTCAGGCTGGCGATGCCCGACGCATCGTCGTCGGCGCCGGGCGAGCGCGTGTTCTCCGTCGTGCGGCCGACGGTCGAATCGAGGTGGCCGCCGAGCACGACGGTGCCCGCGGCCGGATCGCTGCCGCGGATCGTCAGGATCACGGATTTCTGCGGAAAACCGGTATGCGCGAACTGTTCGACGGTGATGTCGGCGCGCGAGCCGGCCAGCTGCTTCCACTGCAGCGCGAGCCAGTCGGACGCCGCAACGCCGTGCGACGTCGTGTAGTAGCGGTTCGTGAAGCCGGACAGCGACGTGATCGTGCCGACGATGTTGCTCGCCTGCAGTTGCTGGATCCACGCGCCGATCTGCGGCACGTTCGACACCGTGTACGCGGGGGCGGCGGCCTGTTTCGCGAGCGTCGCCGGCAACGGTTGGAGCGCCTGCCACGCGTCGTCGAACGAATCGTGGACGACGTAGCCGGGCCCGTGGCCGCGCGTGTGGTGGACGGCGTGGGCCAGTTCGCCGAGCCGGGCATCGTCGATCTCGACGACGTGAACGGTTTCGCGGCGCGCGGTGCCGTCGGCCGCCTTGCCGGCATCGACGGTCGTGCTGTACTGCGCGGTTGCGGACGCATCGATGCGTTGAAGCTGGCGGAACGCGGTGTCGCCGAGCGTGATCCAGACGGGCGTCGCGTGCGCGACGGCGGTCAGCAGCATGCCGCCCAGCGCGGCGCTCAGGCGGGTCGGTGTCAGAGTAGGCATGTTCGATCTCGTGAGGATGGCGATGTCGATGAAGGGAGCGCGCCGCAGGTCGTGCGATGTGCTCCCGCCTGCTGCGGTATTACGACTTCTGCGGAACGGTCACGCCGTACGTGCAGCTCTTGTTGTACGCGTTGCCGATCGCGGTGAGCTGCGCGCTGCTGTAGCCGAGCGCGGATGCGGCGGTCAGCACGGCCTGCGCGGCGGCCTTCTGGTTGGTCGAGCTGTTGGTCATCGACAGCCCCTTCAGGAACGCCTTGTCCATCGCCTGCGCGCCGATCGCGTCGCGCGCGACGAGGTTGCACGACGCCCAGTACTGGCCGGCCGTGTGGATCTCCGCGCCGCGCGCCTGCGCATAGGTGCGCCCGACGTTCCAGTTGGTCACGCGGCCGGCCCAGAACTCGTTGTGGCCGTCCCAGTTGTAGACCCAGTGATACTGCGCGTCCGACGGGCTCCACTGGTTGAAGTCGCGGCTGTACGCGGCGGCGAGATAGTCGCCGGTGCCTTCGGACAAGCCTTCCTGTTGCGACAGGCCGCCGTTGGTGACCCAGTCGTGGATGCCGTGGCCGAGCTCGTGGATCACGACGTCCGCGTCTTCCGCGTCGTCGACGCCGCCCTGCCCGAAGGTCAGTCGGCCGCTGCTCGACGAGTACGACGAGTTGTCGTCGCCCGATTCGCCGTGCGGGTCGTACTGCACGCCGCCCGTGTACTGGTACGGCAGCGCCTTGATGCCGAGCGTCTGGTTCACGTAACGCAGGAACGTGTCGATGTGGTAGTACACGTTCACCGCCTCGAAATACAGGTTGCCGCGCGTGAATTCGAACGCGGGCGTGGACTGCGACGGGCAGGCCTTGTCGAGCGGCGCGTCGAAATCGACGCATGCCGCGTACGGGCCCGTCAGCGTGTAGCGCGTGCCCGACTGCGCGACATCCTTCAGCGTCACGCGCACGCGCGCGGCCGTGAGCTGCGTCGAATCGGTGTCGTTGCCGTCCTTGTAGCCCGTGCTGCCGTAGCTGCTCTTCGTCGGCGACAGCGGATCGGGGCGGAACACGAAGCCGGTGCCGTCGGTCGCGTAGAACGCCTTGTCCTCGGCGCGCAGCACTTCGCCGCTGCCCGCGTCGATCAGCAGCTCCCAGTCGCCCTTCGGGCCGTCCTGCGGGCGGCCGCGCACCTTCCATGCCGTATGCGTGCCGGCCTTGTCGACGAACGCGACGAGCTGCGCATCCAGATGCGTGAAGCCGCTCACGCCGAGATACGCGCGGGCGCGCTCGAGCGCCTGCTGCTGGTCGACGGCCTGCGACTTGCGCGTCGTCGCGACCACGCCGTTGATCGTGTTGCTCGCGACGTACAGGATGCGGCCGTCCTTCGCGACGGTCACCGCGATGTCGCTGCCGTACACGGGCAATCCGGCGGCCTGCTGCTGCAGGCGCACGACGGTGAAGTCGGCGTCGTCGCGTTCCGACGTGACGACGAGGCTCGCGAGCGCGGTGGCGTCGAGCCCGAGTTGCGCCGCCTGCGACGCGATGAAGTCGCGCGCGGTGGCGGCGGGCGTCGCGGCGGCCTTCCTGGCGCGATAGGCCGGGTTGTACAGCGTGACGGCGACGCCGTCCGCGCGGAATTGCCCGGTGGCCGTATCGGCCTTCGCGGGCGGCGGCGCGACGCCGCGCGTCAGGCTTTCGCGCAGGCTCGCGGCCTGCGGATTCGACACTTTCGTATCGGCCAGGGTGCCGCCGACGATGCCGAAACCGAGCGCGAGACCCAGGGCGAGCGGCAATGCTTTGCGTGATGTCTGCATACGTGATCCTCATCTCAACGGTTGGACACGCCCGCGCGCTCGTGGCGAGCAGGCACGACACGGCCCGCGCGCCGGTTCGATGGAACCGGTGCGGCGAAGCGGTGCTGGGAGTCTCGACTGACTAAGGAAACCTAACTGTCAGGTCGAAAATAAGCGGGCAGGCGAAGCGGAGGAGAAGCGAACGGCAGGCAGGTGCGGCGACGGCGAATCGAGCATCGTCATGTCATACCCCTCGGATCGATATCGGATATCGGTTGGCAGCCTGCACGACCCGACGCGCGTGGAGATGACGCAAGCGTGTCGTTAGGCTCCCTATCTAACTTTGTTTGGTATGTTACAGAATATTTTCAACGACATTCCAGATTATTTTCGACGACCGCTTCGGTTGGCCGTTCAATCGCCGGCATTGTTGAGCGAACGGCGGGAAACGCTGTCGGAACCCGCAATACCGCGCCGGATTGTAGTCAAAAGCCGCGACGATCAGCGCGTTGCCCGCCGGTCGCTGCGCGGGCTCATCCCGAATCGCGCGCGATAGGTGCGCGAGAAGTGCGACGGCGATTCGAAGCCGCACGCGACGCAGACCGACGTGATGCTCATGTCGGTCTGTTGCAGCAGCTCGCGCGCGCGATCGAGGCGCAGGTTCAGGTAGAAGCGCGTCGGCGTGTCGTTCAGCGTCGCGCTGAACAGCCGTTCGAGCTGGCGCCGCGTGATCGAGACCTCCTGCGCGAGCGCGTCGGAGCCGAGCGGGTTCTCCATGTGCCGCTGCATCGTGCCGATCACCTGGATCAGCTTGCGGTTGTGCACGCCGTAGCGCGCGGCGATCTCGAGCCGCTGGCTGTCCGAGCGCTGCCGGATGCGGCTGACGACGAACTGCTCGGAGATCGCCGCCGCGAGGTCGGCGCCGTGCCGGCGGCCGATCAGGTCGAGCATCATGTCGATCGACGCGGTGCCGCCCGCGCAAGTGATGCGCCGGTCGTCGATCTCGAACAGCTCCTGCGTCGCGTTCAGGCCCGGGTAGCGCTCGCGGAACGCGGCGAGCGCTTCCCAGTGCAGCGTGAGCGATTGCGACGCGTCGAACAGCCCGGCTTCCGCGAGCACGAAGCTGCCCGTATCGATGCCGCCGAGCGTGGCGCCATGCCGGTGCTGGCGGCGCAGCCAGTCGCCGAGCGTACGCGTGTAGCACACGAGCGGATCGAAGCCCGCGACGACGAACACCGTATCGACCCGCGGGACGTCCGCGCACGCGGCTTCGGCGGCGACCGGAATGCCGTTGCTCGCGGCGACCGGCGCGCCGTCCGCGCTGATCACGTGCCAGCGATAGAGCTCGGTGCGAAAGCGGTTCGCGACGCGCAGCGGCTCGACCGCGGACATGAAGCCGAGCGCGGAGAAGCCGGGCAGCAGCAGGAAGTGGAAGTCCTCGGGCATCGGAGCGTGGGTGGAAGCGGGTGGACGTCGCGCACCGCGCGACGCGGCGAGCGGGCCGCGCCCGGCGCGCTCGCCGGACGTTCAAGCCCGATTATCGCGGGTTTTGCCGGCGCTCAGCGCGTTTTCGCACGATGCGCCGTCCGGCGCACGGTCGTCGACGGCAATTCGCCGAACTGGGCCTTGTACGCGTTCGCGAAATGCCCGAGATGCATGAAGCCCCAGCGCGCGGCCGCCTCGCTGATCGGCAGGTCGGATTGCCGCGTGTCGAGCAGCAGGCGCCGGACCTGCGCGAGGCGCAGCGAGCGCGTGTAGTTGAGCGGGCTCGTCTGGACGACCGACTGAAAGCTGTTCTGCATCGTGCGCCGGCTCACGCGCAATTGCGTGCAGAGGCTCAGGATGTCGACCGGCGCTTCCGGGTGCTCGATCACGTAGTCGTGCACGCGGCGCACGATGTCGGCGTGGCAGGCGTGCGTGAGCCGGTTCGACGGCTCGGGCATCCGGTACGTGAGGAGATCGACGAGCACGTTGCCGACGTCGGCGCGCATCGCGCACTGCGCGCGGGCCGAATCGAACGTGTCGGGCGCCGACAGCACGCGTTCGAGCAGCGTCGCGAGCTGCACGCTCGCGCGTTCGTGCGCGGCGACCGGCACCTCGACGACGCCGCGCCGCAGCGCGCGTGCGTCCAGCCGGACGTCGGCGGCATCTTCGATCTGCTGCATCAATTCGGGTTCGATGACCACGCCGATCAGCGACATGTCGTCGGGTGAATGGAGTTCGAACGGTATGCCGCCGCGCGCCATCACGATCGTGCCGCGTTCGAGGCGCGCGTCGCCGAACGCGAAGGTGCCCGAGCCGGTCAGAGGCATGCCGAACACCGTATGGCCGTGCGGCAAACATCCGCGCTGGATGATGCGCACGTTCGCCGCTTCCTGGAAGAGCTGGACGCCATCGAGCACCGCGTATTTGACCGCGCTGCGATACGCACCGGAGCCTATCTGGTCGTAACGCTGATTCCAGCCGCGCAGCGCCTCCGCATGCCGGTCTGCGTCGTCGAACCTCTGATGAAACGCGAGCACGGCACCTCCGGCGATCGTTCGGACCGCGCAAGATTAAACCGACCGGGCGGTCGACGCAATACGGGCCAGCGCTATTTCGTGCGCGTGCTTCAGAGGGGCGCAACGCATGCCGCCGCGAGGCTTTCACGCACATTTCCGATATCCCGAATCGGCACGTACGCGTTGCCGGTCCGGGTGCTGGACGCATTTATTGTCGAACTACAGTCGCCTCACACAACGTGAATTCCCCACTGGAGGCGGCATGAGGACAAGGCGACGAACCGCGGCGCTCGCGGCGACGCTGGCGTTGGCGGCGGCATGGGCCGGCAGCGCGAACGCGACGGAAAAACCCGAAGAGCTGGTCGTGCGGAAGATGCCGCCGTGGCATCCGCACGAGGTCTATGTCGTCGACATCTCGATGCCGTCGATGACCGACGGGCGCATCCACGTGTACGACGCCGATGCAAAGAAGCTGCTCGGCCAGATCGACGGCGGCTTCGCCCCCGGTTTCGCGATCTCGCCGGACCGCAAGACGAGCTTCGTCGCGACGACTTACTTCTCGCGCGGCTCGCACGGCACGCGCACCGACGTCGTCGAGATGATCGACAACACGACGCTCGATCACGCGGGCGAGATCGTGATTCCGGCGAAGCACGCGCAACACGTGCCGTCGCCCTACAACACCGCGTTCAGCGCGGACGGCAAGCGGCTGTACGTCGCGAACATCACGCCGGCCGCGTCCGTGACGGTGATCGACGCCGTCTCGAAGCAGGTGCTGTCGGAGATCGACATGGCCGCGTGCGTGCTCGCCTATCCGTCGGGTAACGACCGCTTCACCGCGCTGTGCGAAAGCGGCAAGGCGCTGACCGTCACGCTCGACGCGAACGGGAAGGAGGCGAAGCGCACGATGTCGGACGCGTTCATCGACGTCGACAGGGATCCAGCGTTCGTGAACGCGTCGCGGTACGACGGCGGCTATCTGTTCACCACCTACGGCGGCAACGTGCGCAGCGCCGATTTCAGCGGCGACAAGCCGGCGTTCGGCAAGCCGTGGCCGCTGCTGACGGACGCCGAGCGCGCCGAGGGCTGGCGCCCGGGCGGCCTGCAGCAGACGGCCGTGCACGCGAAGCAGCACCGCTACTACGTGCTGATGCACAAGGGCGCCGACGGTTCGCACAAGGATCCCGGCACGCAGGTGTGGGTATACGACCTGAAGACGAAACAGCGCGTCGCGCGCTGGGATCTCGCGCAGATGAAGGTCGAGCCGCTCGTGTCGATTCAGGTCAGCGAAGACGACAAGCCGCTCTTCTACGGGCTGACGGCGACCTCCGACCTCGTCGTGATGGACGCGCGCACCGGCGCGCTGCGGCACGTCGAGAAGCAGGTCGGCAATACGTCGTCGCTGCTCGTCAACCCGTGAGGCCGCGATGACACTCGATCCCGTACTCGCCACCAGCGCGCAGGCCGGCGCGGCCGCCGTCGTGCTGCTCGGCGCCTTCGCGAAGATGCGCCGGCCCGCCGCGTTCCGCCAGGCGCTTGCCGGCTACCGGCTGCTGCCCGATGCGCTGACCGGGCCCGTCGCATTCGCGATTCCGCTCGCGGAAGTGGTCGCCGCGGTGGCGCTGCTGTTTCCCGACACACGCGCGGCCGGCGCGAGCGGCCTGATCGCGCTGCTCGCGGCGTTTGCCGCCGGGCTCGCGATCAATCTGCTGCGCGGCCGCACCGACATCGACTGCGGCTGTTCCGGCTTCACGGCCGCGCGTGCGGACGCACCGCGCGGCATCGGCTGGCTGCATGTCGGCCGCGTGCTGCTGCTCGTCGCGCTGGCGGCGACCGCCTTCGTCGAGCCGGGCGTGCGCGCCATCGTGTGGCTCGACTACCTGACGCTGTTCTTCTCTGTGCTGCTGATCGTCTGCGCGCTGCTCACCGTCGACGTGCTGCTCGCCAACGTCCCGCGCCTTTCTCATCTGAGGAATTCATGATGCAAACCGCTCTCACCGTTTCCACCGCCCTGTTGTGGGTGGCCGTCCTCGCGCTCGGCGCGATCTGCCTCGCGCTGGTGCGCCAGATCGGCATCCTGTACGAACGCATCATGCCGGCCGGCGCGCTGATGATCGACAAGGGGCCGGCGGTCGGCGCGATCGCGCCGACGTTCGAACTGACCGACATTCGCGGGTCGCATGTGAAGGTCGGCGGCATCGATGCAGCGGGCAAGGCCACGCTGCTGTTCTTCCTGTCGCCGACGTGCCCGGTCTGCAAGAAGCTGCTGCCGCTGCTGCCGTCGCTGCAGGCCAGCGAGGCGACGCCGGTGAACATCGTGCTCGCGAGCGACGGCGATGCCGACGAACACACGCGCTTCGCGCGAAAGCACGACCTCGGGCGCTTCCCGTACGTGCTGTCGCGGGAGCTCGGCCTCGCTTATCAGATCGGCAAGCTGCCGTATGCGGTCCTGCTCGACGAAACGGGCACCGTGCGCGCGAAGGGGCTCGTCAACACGCGCGAGCATCTCGAGAGCCTGTTCGAGGCGAAGGAGCGCGGCGTCGCGTCGTTGCAGCAGTTCGTGCACGGCGATCACGGCCACGATGCCCACGACGCGCACGCGCGGCACGCATGACCGGCCGAACCTTTTTCAACGTCATTGGAGAACGACGACATGGGCGTGTTTGATTCATGGTTCGAGCGGTCGGCGCGCGGCGTCGCGCAGCACAGCTCGCGGCGCGGCGCGATGGCGAAGCTCGGCAAGGTGCTGGTGGGGTCGGCGCTGTTGCCGCTGCTGCCCGTCGACCGTACCGCGTATGCGGCCGAGGCGGTGTCGGGGGCGTCAGGCGCATCCGGTGCCGCCGCGGCGGGCGCGAGCGACGACCCGACGAGCTGCGACTACTGGAAATACTGCGCGATCGACGGCTGGCTCTGCAGCTGCTGCGGCGGCACGTCGAGCAGTTGTCCGCCGGGCACGACGCCTTCTCCGATCACGTGGATCGGCACCTGCCGCAATCCGCACGATGGTTCGGACTACATCGTGTCGTACAACGACTGCTGCGGCAAGACCTCGTGCGGCAAATGCTTCTGCAACCGCAACGAGCGCGAGAAGCCGCTGTACAAGCTGTCGCTGAACAACGACATCAACTGGTGCATGGCGAACGGTAATTCGAATTACCACTGTTCGGTTTCGGTTCTGCTGGGAGCGGCAAAACAATGAAAGTGAAGCAGGCAGGAAACATCGTCGTGGCGTGCATGGCGGCCGTGGCGGCCTTCGCGTGGCCCGCCGCGGCGGGCGCACAGGCAACCGTCCATTACCCGGCCGGGAAAAGCCTGTTCGACGCACAGTGCGTGGTGTGTCACCAGGCGGGCGGGAAAGGGCAGGACGGCCTCGCGCCGCCGCTGACCGAGTATCCGGGCAAGTATGCGGCGGCGGAAGCGGGGCGAGCGCAACTGATCGCGACGCTGCTGCACGGGATGTTTGGCGAGATCGACGTGCATGGCAAGCGCTACAACTTCAAGATGCCGTCGTTCGCGAGCGCGAGCGACGACGACATCGCGCACGTGCTCAACTACGTCGTGTTCGACCTCAACGCGCAGCACGGCGACGAGAAACCGTTCACGGCCGCCGATATCCGCGCGGCGCGCGCGAAGCCGATGGACGGCGCGGCCGTGCATGCGCAGCGCGCGGCGGTGATCAAGGGGCTCGGCCTGTGAACGGCATTCGCGCGTCCATGCAGGGCACGCGGTGCGCGCCGTCGTCGCGGTCCTGCGGCGTGGTGCATCGCCTGTCGTGCAGGCTGCTGGTGTCGGGCGCCGCGGCCTGCGCGTTCGTCGCGTCCGCGCCCGCACGGGCCGACGGCGCGGCCGATGCCGCGCTCGCGCGGCAGCACTGGGTGCTCAACTGCATGGGTTGCCACACGGCCACGGGTGGCGGCATTCCCGGCAAGGTGCCGCCGCTCGCGAATTCGCTCGGCTATTTCACGCACCTGCCGGCCGGGCGCGAGTACGTGATGCGCGTGCCCGGCGCGTCGAACTCGGCGCTGTCGGATCGGGAGCTGGCCGACGTGCTCAACTGGGTGCTGACGACGATGAACCGCGATGCGCTGCCGCGCGACTTCAAGCCGTATACGGCCGCCGAAGTCGCCGCGCACCGCCGTCCCGCATTGTCCGACGTCGCGACCGTGCGCGCCGGCCTCGTCCGCGCGTTGCAGGCGCGCGGGATCGACGGCGTCACGGATCGCTATTGACCGACTCATTCAACGAATCAAGGAAACGTGAACATGGAGACGAACGAAACCTTTGCACTGCTTGACGCAACGCGCGCGTTTCTCGCGAAGCCGAAGAAGATGCTGATCGGCGCCGAATGGTGCGATGCCGCGTCGGGTCGCGAACTCGATGTGGTGAACCCGGCCGACGGCGCCGTGATCGCACGGGTGCCCGAAGCCGACGAGCGCGACGTGCAGCAGGCGGTCGATGCCGCGCGCCGCGCCTTCGATGCGGGCCCGTGGCGCAGCGCGAAGACCACCGACCGCGAGCGCCTGATGCTCGTGCTCGCCGACCTGATCGAAACCCACGCGCGCGAGCTTGCCGAGATCGAATCGCTCGACAACGGCAAGCCGGTGATGGTCGCGCAGGGGCTCGACGTCGCGATGGCCGCGCAGTGCTTCCGCTACATGGCCGGCTGGGCGACGAAGATCGAAGGCAGCGTGATCGATGCCGGCATGCCGTACCTGCCGGACAGCGAGATCTTCGCCTATACGCGCAAGGAGCCCGTCGGCGTGGTCGGCGCGATCATTCCGTGGAATTTCCCGCTGCTGATGGCCGCATGGAAAATCGCGCCGTCGCTGGCGACCGGCTGCACCGTCGTGCTGAAGCCCGCCGAGGACACGCCGCTGAGCGCATTGCGGCTGGGCGAGCTGATCCAGGCGGCCGGGTTCCCGGACGGCGTCGTCAATATCGTCACCGGCTACGGTCACACGGCCGGCGCGGCGCTGTCGCGCGATCCGCGCATCGACAAGATCGCGTTCACCGGATCGACGCAGACGGGCAAGACGATCGGCCACGCGGCGCTCGACAACATGACGCGGATGTCGCTGGAACTCGGCGGCAAGTCGCCGGTGATCGTGCTGCCCGACGTCGATCTCGACAAGGCCGCGCGGGGCGTCGCGAACGCGATCTTCTTCAATCAGGGGCAGGTGTGCACGGCCGGGTCGCGCGCGTACATCCACTCGAAGGTGTTCGACGGCGTGATCGAGCGCGTCGCGAAGATCGCCGCGAGCCTGAAGATCGGCCCGGGGATGGACCCGGCCACGCAGGTCGGCCCGCTCGTGTCGGCGAAGCAGCGCGAGCGCGTATGCGGTTACATCGACTCGGGGTTTGGCGACGGTGCGCGCGCGGCGGCGGGCGGCCGCGCGATCGACGGCCCCGGCTTCTTCGTCGAACCGACGGTGCTGGTCGATACGACGCATGCGATGCGCGTGGTGCGCGAGGAGATTTTCGGGCCGGTGCTCGTCGCGATGCCGTTCGACGACGCCGACACGGCCGTACGGCTCGCGAACGACACCCCGTATGGCCTCGGCGCGAGCATCTGGTCGAACGATCTTGCGGCGATCCACAAGCTGATTCCGCGTATTGCGGCCGGCACCGTGTGGGTCAACTGCCACTCGCTGCTCGACAACGCGTTGCCGTTCGGCGGGATGAAGCAGTCGGGCTTCGGCCGCGAACTCGGCCGCGCGGTGATCGATCAGTACACGGAAAGCAAGTCGGTGATGATGAACTACGCGTGAGCGTCGCGGCGAATGCGTGCGTTTCCGGCGTATCGGGAACGCAAGCGCGGCCGTCACGCGCGGATCAGCCCCCCGCCGACAATGACGCACGCCGCGCCGGCGACGCGGATCGCGCTCGCCGAATGCCGCGCGATGCCAGGTATGCCGATCAGACGTTGTATCCCGCGTCGCGCATCAACTGGCGTGCCGCATCGCCGCGCGGGGCCTCCTCATCGAATCGCGCGCGAAGCTTCGCATCCGCGCCGTGCATCACGCCGCGGTACATGGGCGCGATGAGGGCGACAAGGGCGACGACGAAGAAAGCGGCAAGCATCATGGTGTTCCTTGGCGGAAAGATCGAAGACTGACGTCGCGACGGGCGGCCGTGTCCGTCTGCATTCGTTCCAGCGACGCGCGACGTCCGGGCCCGGTGCGGCACGGCGACGGGGCGCGCCGCGCGCGAACGCCCGGCGACTGCCAGCATAGGGCCGGCCCACGGCATCCGGCAACGCGTCGGAAATCCGTCAGCAACACCGTGACGGAATCGAAAGGTGCGCGCCGCATCCGGGCAATCCGGCGGATCTCCATAAAAACCCCAAACCCCCGTCCGTCAAGCCTCGGACGAAACCTAGTGGTTTCCACTCATAGTCGCAAACAGGCAAGAACAGGTCGCCGCCGGTCTTCTCGCGGCGAATATGGCTCGTTACTTTTACTCCCACGATGCAGGCCGGCGCACACTTCGCGCACCGGCTGCCGCGAGACCAACCGGGAGGAATCGAACCATGAAGTCGACGAAGATCGCCGCGCTTGCCGCGGCCGTGCTGGCGACGGGCGCGTTCACGCAGGCCGCGCTGGCCGAGACGGAGGCCGCGACCTGCCGCACCGTGCGTTTCGCGGATATCGGCTGGACCGACATCACGTCGACCACCGCGCTCGCGTCGACCGTGTTCGAGGCGCTCGGCTACAAGCCGACCACGACGATCGCATCGGTGCCGATCTCGTTCGCCGGCCTCAAGAGCAAGCAGCTCGACGTGTCGCTCGGCTATTGGTGGCCCGTGCAGCAGAAGCAGTTGCAACCGTTCCTCGACAGCAAATCGATCAACGTCGTCGAGCCGCCGAACCTGTCCGGCGCGAAGGCGACGCTCGCGGTGCCGAGCTACGCATACCAGGCCGGCCTGAAGACCTTCGACGACATCGCGAAACACCGCGCGGAACTCGACGGCAAGATCTACGGGATCGAGCCGGGCAGCAGCGCGAACGCGACGATCCAGAAGATGATCGACACGAACCAGTACGGGCTCGGCGGCTTCAAGCTCGTCGAATCGAGCGAGGCCGGGATGCTCGTGACGGTCGAGCGCGCGATTCGCGAGAAGAAGTGGGTCGTGTTCCTCGGCTGGGAGCCGCACCCGATGAACATCCAGCTCAGCATGAATTACCTGTCGGGCGGCGACGCGGCGTTCGGGCCGAACTACGGCGAGGCGCGCGTGTACACGCTCACCGCGCCCGACTTCATCGCGCGCTGCCCGAACGCGGGCAAGCTCGTGACGAACCTGCGCTTCTCGACGCAGCTCGAGAACCAGCTGATGCAGTCGGTGATGAACAAGACCAAGCCGGCCGAGGCCGCGAAGGCGTACCTGAAGAAAAACCCGCAGGTGCTCGATCCGTGGCTCGCGGGCGTCAAGACGTTCGACGGCAAGGACGGCCTGCCAGCCGTGAAGGCGTATCTCGGTCTGTGATGGCCGGCGCCCGCGCGCTACCCGCAATGCGACACAACCCGAATCAAGCGAGGCATCCAGCATGAATCACGAAGTCATCATCACCTGCGCCGTCACCGGCGCTGGCGATACGGTCGGCAAGCATCCGGCGATTCCCGTCACGCCGAAGGAGATCGCGGCCGCCGCGATCGAAGCCGCGAAGGCCGGCGCGACGGTCGCCCACTGCCACGTGCGCGATCCGCTAACGGGGCGCGGCAGCCGCGACCCGAACCTGTATCGCGAGGTGGTCGACCGCATCCGCTCGGCCGACGTCGACGTGATCATCAACTTGACGGCCGGCATGGGCGGCGATCTCGAGATCGGCCCCGGCGAGGACCCGATGCGCTTCGGCAAGGGCACCGATCTCGTCGGCGGCCTCACGCGTCTCGCGCACGTCGAGGAACTGTTGCCCGAGATCTGCACGCTCGACTGCGGCACGCTGAATTTCGGCGACGGCGATTACATCTACGTGTCGACGCCCGCGCAGTTGCGCGCCGGCGCGAAGCGCATCCAGGAACTCGGCGTGAAGCCTGAGCTGGAAATCTTCGATACGGGCCATCTGTGGTTCGCGAAGCAGTTGCTGAAGGAAGGGCTGCTCGACGATCCGCCGCTGTTCCAGCTGTGCCTCGGCATCCCGTGGGGCGCGCCGGCCGACACCGGCACGATGAAGGCGATGGTCGACAACCTGCCGCCGGGTGCGCACTGGGCCGGCTTCGGAATCGGCCGCATGCAGATGCCGATGGTCGCGCAGGCGATGCTGCTCGGCGGTCACGTACGCGTGGGACTCGAAGACAACATCTGGCTCGACCGCGGCGTGCATGCGACCAACGGCACGCTCGTCGAGCGCGCGCGCGAAATCATCGAACGGCTCGGCGGGCGCGTGCTGACGCCGGCCGAAGGCCGCCGCAAGCTCGGCTTGCCGGCGCGCGGCGAGCGTCCGCTCGAACGCCGCGCGATCGCCGAATTCGCGTGAGTTTTTTCACCCACTGACCGGCATGACACGGCGGCGTGCGTCCACGCGCGGCCGCCATCGATTTCCCCTGATTCGAAGGATGCGTTGACATGGCTGTGAAGACCGACATCAAGACGTTCGCCGCGATCGGCACCGGCGTCATCGGCAGCGGATGGATTTGCCGTGCGCTCGCGCACGGTCTCGACGTGGTCGTGTGGGACCCGGCGCCCGGCGCCGAAGCACGGCTGCGCGCGAACGTCGCGAACGCGTGGCCCGCGCTGGAGCGCGTCGGCCTCGCGCCGGGCGCCGATCCGGCGCGGCTGCGGTTCGTGTCGACGATCGAAGCGTGCGTCGCCGATGCCGATTTCATCCAGGAAAGCGCGCCCGAGCGCGAGGCGCTGAAGCTCGAACTGCACGAGCAGATCAGCCGCGCGGCGAAGCCGGACGCGATCATCGCGTCGTCGACGTCGGGGCTGCTGCCGACCGACTTCTACGCGCGTGCGACGCATCCGGAGCGCTGCGTGGTCGGCCACCCGTTCAATCCGGTCTACCTGCTGCCGCTCGTCGAGGTGCTCGGCGGCGCGCGCACGTCGCCGGAAGCGGTCGAAGCCGCGATGGAGATCTACCGCAGGCTCGGCATGCGGCCGCTGCACGTGCGCAAGGAAGTGCCGGGCTTCATCGCGGATCGTTTGCTCGAAGCGTTGTGGCGCGAGGCGCTGCATCTCGTCAACGAAGGCGTCGCGACGACCGGCGAGATCGACGACGCAATCCGTTTCGGCGCGGGTATCCGCTGGTCGTTCATGGGCACGTTCCTGACCTATACGCTCGCCGGCGGCGACGCGGGCATGCGACACTTCATGCAGCAGTTCGGCCCCGCGCTCGAACTGCCATGGACGAAGCTGGTCGCGCCGAAGCTCACCGACGCGCTGATCGACAGCGTCGTCGAAGGCACGACCGAACAGCAGGGCGCGCGCAGCATCAAGGAACTCGAACGCTATCGCGACGAGTGCATCACCGAGGTGCTGAAGGCGATCGCCGCGGTGAAGGCGCGGCACGGGATGCGATTCGAGGAATAAAGGACAGGCGATGACGGGCGATACCCCGCTGACGATTTACCGCGACGTGGTGCGGCCCGATTGGGTCGACTACAACGGCCACCTGCGCGATGCGTTCTACCTGCTGATCTTCAGCTTCGCGACCGATGCGTTGCTGGATCGCATCGGCCTCGACGACGCCGCGCGTCGCACGCGGGGTCGCTCGGTCTACACGCTCGAAGCGCACGTGAACTACCTGCACGAGATCAAGGAAGGCACGCCGGTGCGCGTCGATGCGCGCGTGCTCGCGCACGACGCGAAGCGGCTGCACCTGTATCTCGAACTGTTCGCGCAAGGGCATGACGACGCGGTATCGGCGAGCGAGCAGATGCTGCTGCACGTCGATACGCGCGACGGCGCGAAATCGGCGCCGTTCGACGACGACGTGGCCGCGCGCGTGGCGGAACTGCATGCGTTGCAGCGCGATTGCGCGGCGCCCGCGTATGCGGGCCGCGTGATCGCGCTGCCGCCGCGGCGCTAGCGGCGCGCTTTACCGTCGATCTTCGACCTTCCACTTCCGCCGCGGAGCGCACACGATGCTCGAACCGGAAATCGCGGCGTTCGTCGCGGCCGTCGACGCGTGGTATCCGGCCGATGCGGCGGCGCGCTCGCCCGACGAGCAGCGCCGCCTCTACGACCGCTTCGCGGCCGAATGGACGCCGGCCGCGCTGCCGGCCGGCATCGTGCAGCAGAACGCCGAGTGGCACGCGCCGGACGGCCGCACGATCGCGCTGCGGCGCTATACGTCCGGGCACGGCGCGCCGCGCGGCACGGTGCTGTTTTTTCATGGGGGCGGTTTCGTCGTCGGCTCGCTCGACAGCCATGCGTTGATCACCGCGCAACTGGCGGCCGATACCGGCGTCGACGTGATCGCGGTCGACTATCGGCTGGCGCCCGAACACCGTGCGCCGGCCGCGCTTGAAGATTGCCTGGCCGTCACGCGTGCCGCACGCGATGCGCGCTGGCCGTTCGGGCGCTGCGTGCATCCGCTGACGCTCGCGGGCGACAGCGCGGGCGGGATGCTCGCGGCGGCGGTGGCGACCGCGCTGCGCGATGCGGGCGAAAGCGGCGTGGACGGCATCGCGCTCGTCTATCCGATGCTCGGCTTCGAACCGCAATCGCCCGCGCGCGAAGCCGAAGCGCACGCGCCGATGCTGACGCTCGACGACGTGCACCGCTATCGTGAGCTGTACTGGAGCGGCAGCCTTCGCGACGTGCTGCGCGACGGCGATCCGCTGCTGCGTGCGTCGGTGCCGCTCGAAGCCACTCGCTTCGACGGGCTGCCGCCGGTGCTGGCGATCGGCGCGGAGCATGATCCGCTGCGAGACGATGCGCGCGTGTACGTCGAGCGCATTCGCGCGGCCGGCGGCGTCGCGCACTACTGGATGGGAGAGGGGCTGGTGCACGGCTGCTGGCGCGCGCTCGGGACGAGCCCGCAGGCCGCACGGATGCACCGGACGGTCGGCGGGTTCTTGCTCGCACCATACGCGTAGCGGGCGTTTTCCGGGAGGCAACGATGCAGGCAGCAGCGCAACACCGTATCGAGGACTGGCGGACGTTTTCGGCTGACGCGGCCATCGCGGCGGCGACGATCGGCGATGGCGCGGTGCACGTCGAGTGGAGCGACGCGCGACGATCGCCATTTCATTTCGACTGGCTGCGCGACAACTGCGCGTGTTCGGCGTGCGTGCATGCGATCACGCGCGAACAGGTGTTCGAGATCGCCGATGCGCGCGACGATCTGTCCGCGCTCACCGTGCACGTCGAAACCGACGGCGCGCTGCATGTGGAATGGAACGACGGGCACCGCAGCGCGTGGTCGCCGGGATGGTTGCGTGCGCATGCGTACGACGACGCGTCGCGCGCCGAGCGCGTGGCCGCGCACGGGCGGCACGTATGGACCGGCGACGATGCAACGGCGATCGGTGTGTTCGCGTGGCGTGACGTGATGGATGACGACCGCGCGTTGTTCGCATGGCTCGGCGCATTGCAGCGCACGGGGCTCACGCTCGTCGAGGGCGTGCCGGCCGAGCGCGGCCGCGTGGACGAGATCGCGCGCCGCGTCGGCCTGATCCGCGAAAGCAATTTCGGCGTGCTGTTCGACGTCGAATCGAAGCCGCGCCCGGACAGCAATGCGTATACGTCGCTGAATCTGCCGCCGCACACCGACCTGCCGACGCGCGAATTGCAGCCGGGCGTGCAATTCCTGCATTGCCTTGCGAACGATGCGACGGGCGGCGACAGCATCTTCCTCGACGGCTTCGCGCTCGCGGATGCGCTGCGGCGCGAACATCCGGACGATTTCGAGCGGCTCGCGTCGACGCCGTTCGAGTTCTGGAACAAGAGCGCGAACAGCGACTACCGCTGTTCGGCGCCGGTGATCGGGCGCGATGCGCGCGGCAACGTGACGGAAGTGCGTGTCGCGAACTTCCTGCGCGGGCCGCTCGATGCGCCGGCCGGCTCGGTGGCGGCCGTCTATCGCGCGTACCGGCGGTTCCTCGCGCTGGCGCGCGAACCGCGCTTTCGCGTGCAGCGCCGACTGCGGGCGGGCGACATGTGGGCGTTCGACAACCGGCGCGTGCTGCATGCGCGCACGGCGTTCGAGCCGTCGACGGGCCGCCGGCACTTGCAGGGCTGCTACGTCGATCGCGACGAGTTGCTGTCGCGGTGGCGGGTGCTGTCGCGGTCGGTGCCGGCCGCGGTGCGCTGACCCCCGCACACGGCGCATTCACGCACGCCTTTTCGGGGAAAAAGCACCCGGACGCCGGGCGTCCGGGCGAAGCCACCCGCTGCCGGGCGGCGGAGGTATGCGTTTCACAAAGAACACGAGCCCCGCGAACGGGGCTCGTCAGGACTGCGTGACTTCATCGCGCGACGCGCGGCGCCCGCCGGGGCGCCTCGGCTTACTGGCCGAAGAAGATCGAGTCGCGTGCGTTCGACGAAGCGGCGGCCGGTGCGCCCGAGTGGACGAGCGGCGCCGGTTGCGCGCCGTAGCCGCTGGTGTCGGCGCCATGCACGCGCGCTTCGGCGCTCTGGATGTCGTTCGGGTAGTACGGGCTCGACACGCCCGGCTTGTAGCCGGCTTGTTCGAGCTGGACGAGTTCGTTGCGCACTTGAGCGCGCGTCACGGTGCTTTGGGCAAACGCGCCGAACGAAGCGGACAGGGCGGCAGCGGCAACGACTGCGGAAACGAGCGATTTCATGGTGACCTCCGGTGTTTTATTGAGTTCGCTCTCGACACCATGTCTTGAGCGATTGATCAAATCTTAGTCACCGGCGTGTTCAGGGTAAACGCTGATTTTGACGATAAATTGTTTCCTGGCTGGTAACAGTGCGGCGTCGAATCAGTCTTTCAACGGGCTTTCTTTTCGGTGGGCGTAATAAGTATGAAGAATGTTGCGGCGGGCGGTGCGCGGTTCAGCGCGCCTCGGCCGCCGTGTCGAACGGTCGGCGCTGCGAGCGTCCGGCGGGCGCGTCGGCGCTGAGAAAGCGCACACCCGTCGCGGCTTCCGATGCTTCCCACAGCAACGCCGCGGACGCCGCATTGCGCGCCGCGCGCGGCACGCTCGCCGGCGCCGGCAGCCCGCGCGATTCGAACCAGCCGGACGGACCGATATACGCGCCGCCGGCCACATCGGGCGACGTCGCCGCATGAATCGCCGGCAGCGCGCCCTGGTCGGCCGGCTGGGCGAGATAACGGTTCGCGGCACGCATCAGCGCGGCGCGAGCGGGCGAGCGGTCCATCGCCGGGCCCGCGAACTGCAGGTTGGTCGCCGCGTAGCCGGGGTGCGCGGCCACGCTGATGCCGGCGAACGCCGCGCGTTCGAAGCGGCGCTGCAACTCGATCGCGAACACGAGGTTCGCGAGCTTGCTGTCGCAGTAAGCGAGATAACGGTTGTAGCGCTGCGCGGCGCGCAGGTCGTCCACGCGAATCCGGCCGCCGCGGTTGAAGCCGCTCGACATCGTGACGACGCGCGGCCGGCGCGCGGCGCCCAGCGCCGGCAGAAGAGATGGCCGGTCAGCGCGAAATGGCCAAGGTGGTTGGTGCCGAACTGCATCTCGAAGCCGTCGCGCGTGTGCCGCAGCGGCAGGAACATCACGCCGGCGTTGTTGCACAGGATGTCGACGCGGCCGTGGCGTTCGCCGACGTCGGCCGCGAAGCGCGCGATCGACGCGAGATCGGCGAGGTCGAGCGGATCGACTTCGACGCGTGCATGAGGATGAAGCCGGCGGATCGCGTCGGCCGCCTGCGCGCCGCGCGCGGCGTCGCGGCAGCCCATCACGACCGTCGCGCCTTTCGCGGCCAGCGTCTCCGCGAGCTGCCAGCCGAGGCCGCTGTTGGCGCCCGTCACGACCGCGACCTTGCCGCCTTGCGCCGGGACGTGGCGCGCGCTCCATGCATGCATGTCTGCCTCCATCGGCGCGGCCGGTCGGCCGCGACACGTAATCGTTACATCGAGTGATGTAACGATAGTGTGGACGGACGTCGCAGACAAGCAGGAGAATTAGACCGGCGCTTCTAGGGCTGGCATATGGCGTGGCACCGCCAGCCCGGCGCACGGCCGGCAGGCGTTACCTGCTGCCGGCCAGCGCGAGCACCTCGGCGGCGGAGATCATGGCGGCGGCGTTCGCGGGGGCCGGGCGCTCGGCCGGGCGGAACACTTCGTCGCCGCGGTGAATGACCTGGCGCGACAGCGCGCAGGTGCCGGTGCGCTGCGCGAAGCGGCGGCGCCAGCGTTGTTCGCCGTAGTGACAGCGGCCGGGTTCGACCCAGCGCACGACGAGCAGCGTATCGGAACGTTCCAGAATTTCGACGTGGACGTCGGCGGGATCGAGCGCAGGCAGGGATTTGGAGGCCTTCATTTTGCCGTTTCCTAAAGCTCGTGCGGTTTCGGCCGTGGCAGTGGATGTCACTACCCGATGGCGAATCCGTAGCGGTTTCCATGAGTGGTGCGCTAAATGTAAGCGTCTGTGACCGGAAAAAACATCCTGTCCGGCTCGAATTACCTTTTGCCGATTTAGAAACAATCCGCGCTTATTTTCTTGAAAAACCATGAACAAAAAGCCCCGGACGGAAAGTCCGGGGCGGAAAATCGGGCCGCGCGCCGTGTCTGCTCGCCCAGTCACGGGATACATCGCCGGGGGACGGAGGTGCCCGCAGGGATCCGGCGCGGGCAGGGGGGCGATGTACCGGAAGCGCGGTCCGGCAGCACCATGATGACGTGCGCCACCCGTTGACACCCTGACGCGAACATGACTTTTTTGTCAGTTTACGTTGTCCGCCGCGCCGGACGTTGCCCGGTGATCGGCTGGAAGGCCCGCTGGTATTGGGTTTGAGCGGACCGCGGGGTGGCACTTCAACGCCGCTCGCCCACCGAATTCTTGCGACCGACGGATTGAACAGCCCTGGGTAAATACTGAATCCCAAGTTCGTGACAAACACGCCGTCCCTTCCTATGATTGGTTGGACCTTTAGTCCTTTGTGCCAATCGGCCGACTGGCGGCCGGCTTTTTCGGAGACATGCTCATGAGATTGCAGGGCAAACGCGCGCTGGTGACGGCGGCCGGGCAGGGCATCGGCCGCGCGACCGCGCTGCGGTTCGCGAGCGAGGGCGCCGACGTGCTGGCGACGGACGTCAACGAAGCCGCGCTGGTGCGGCTCGAGGCCGACGCCGAGCGTGCGGGCGGCCGGCTGGTCACGCGGCGGCTCGACGTCACCGACGCGAGCGACATCACGGCGCTCGCCGCGAGCGAACGCGCGTTCGACGTGCTGTTCAACTGCGCGGGCTACGTGCACCACGGCTCGATCCTCGAGTGCGACGAACACGCGTGGGCGTTCTCGCTGAACCTGAACGTCACGTCGATGTACCGGCTGATCCGCGCGCTGTTGCCCGCGATGCTCGAAGCCGGCGGCGCGTCGATCGTCAACATGGCGTCGGCCGCGTCGAGCGTGAAGGGCGTGCCGAACCGCTTCGTGTACGGCACCACCAAGGCGGCCGTGATCGGGCTGACCAAGGCGGTAGCCGCCGATTTCGTCGAGCGCGGCATCCGCTGCAACGCGATCTGCCCGGGCACGATCGAATCGCCGTCGCTCGAGCAACGCATCGCCGACCAGGCGCGCACGCGCCACGTGTCCGCCGACGAGGTACGCCAGGCATTCGTCGCGCGCCAGCCGATCGGCCGCATCGGTACCGCGGACGAAGTGGCCGCGCTCGCGCTGTATCTGGCGTCCGACGAAGCGTCGTTCACCACCGGCACGATTCACCTGATCGACGGCGGCTGGTCGAACTGACCGCGTCTAGCCGACCGCGTCTAGCCGACCGCGTCTGCCCGACCACGCCTTCCCATTCACTTTCCGTTCAGACAACGACATGAAACTGCTGAGATTTGGCGACAAACACCATGAAAAGCCGGGCCTGCTGGATGCGCAGGGCCACATTCGCGACCTGTCCGGCGTGATCGACGATA
Source organism: Burkholderia sp. AU39826 (assembly GCF_020419965.1). Lineage (NCBI taxonomy): Bacteria > Pseudomonadati > Pseudomonadota > Betaproteobacteria > Burkholderiales > Burkholderiaceae > Burkholderia > Burkholderia sp. AU39826. The sequence continues at coordinate 116,419 of NZ_JAIZQG010000009.1, read as the reverse complement.
TCGCCGGCGACGCGCTGACCCCCGCGTCGCTCGCGCGGCTGCGCGATCTCGACCCGTCGTCGCTGCCGCGCGTCGACGGCACGCCGCGGCTCGGCGCGTGCGTCGGCCGCGTCGGCAAGTTCATCTGCATCGGGCTCAACTACTCGGATCACGCGGCCGAATCGGGGATGGAGGTGCCGAAGGAGCCCGTCGTGTTCGGCAAGTGGACGAGCGCGATCTCGGGCCCGAACGACGACGTCGAGATCCCGCGGGGCTCGGAGAAAACCGACTGGGAAGTCGAGCTCGGTGTGGTGATCGGCCAGGGCGGCCGCTATATCGACGAAGCCGATGCGCTGTCGCACGTCGCCGGCTACTGCGTCGTCAACGACGTGTCGGAGCGCGAATACCAGCTCGAGCGCGGCGGCACGTGGGACAAGGGCAAGGGCAACGACACGTTCGGCCCCATCGGCCCGTGGCTCGTGACGGCCGACGAAGTGCCCGATCCGCACGCGTTGCGGCTGTGGCTCGAGGTGGACGGCCACCGCTACCAGAACGGCACGACCGCGACGATGGTGTTCCGCGTGCCGTACCTGATCAGCTACCTGAGCCGCTTCATGAGCCTGCAGCCGGGCGACGTGATCTCGACCGGCACGCCGCCGGGCGTCGGCCTCGGGCAGAAGCCGCCCGTCTACCTGCGTGCCGGACAGGTGATCACGCTCGGCATCGACGGGCTCGGCGAGCAACGCCAGCGCACCGTGCAGGCCTGATTCCCTTTAACGGACGGTTCGTCATGCCTATCATTCGATCGATGCGCGTCCTCGACGTGCGCTTTCCGACCTCGCGCCAGCTCGACGGGTCCGACGCGATGAATCCGGACCCCGATTATTCGGCGGCCTACGTCGTGCTCGAAACCGACCGCGACGGGCTCGAAGGTCACGGGCTCACGTTCACCATCGGCCGCGGCAACGAAATCTGCTGCGCGGCGATCGACGCGATGCGTCACCTCGTCGTCGGCCTCGACCTCGACTGGATTCGCGAGGACATGGGCCGCTTCTGGCGGCACGTCACGTCGGATAGCCAGTTGCGCTGGATCGGCCCCGACAAGGGCGCGATCCATCTGGCGACGGGCGCCGTCGTCAATGCGGTATGGGATTTGTGGGCGAAGGCCGCCGGCAAGCCGCTGTGGCGGCTCGTCGCCGACATGCGCCCGGAGGAACTGGTACGGGCGATCGACTTCCGCTACCTGACTGACTGCCTGCGCCCGGACGAAGCGCTCGAGCTGCTGCGCCGGCAGGCGCCCGGCAAGGCCGCGCGGATCGCCGCGCTGGAGCGCGACGGCTACCCGTGCTACACGACGTCGGCCGGCTGGCTCGGCTACAGCGACGACAAGCTGCGCCGGCTGTGCCGCGAGGCGGTGGACGAGGGTTTCGACTACGTGAAGCTGAAAGTCGGCGCGAACCTCGAGGACGACATTCGCCGCGTGACGATCGCGCGCGAGGTGATCGGCCCCGAGCGCAAGCTGATGATCGACGCGAACCAGGTGTGGGAAGTCGACGCGGCGATCGACTGGGTGCGCGAGCTCGCGTTCGCGCGGCCGTGGTTCATCGAGGAGCCGACGAGCCCCGACGACGTCGAAGGGCATCGCAAGATCCGCGACGCGATCGCGCCGGTGCAGGTCGCGACCGGCGAGATGTGCCAGAACCGCGTGCTGTTCAAGCAGTTCATCGCGCGCGGCGCGATCGACGTCGTGCAGATCGATGCGTGCCGGCTCGGCGGCGTGAACGAGATTCTCGCGGTGATGCTGATGGCCGCGAAATACGGGCTGCCGGTGTGCCCGCATGCGGGCGGCGTCGGGCTGTGCGAATACGTGCAGCATCTGTCGATGATCGATTACGTGTGCATCTCCGGCACGAAGGAAGGGCGCGTGACCGAGTACGTCGATCACCTGCACGAGCATTTCGTCGAGCCGTGCGTGGTGCGCAACGCGGCGTACATGCCGCCGACCGCGCCCGGTTTCTCGATCGAGATGAAGCCCGAATCGCTGGAGCAGTACCGGTTCCGCGGCTGACGCGGGCGACGCACGACGGCGCGCGCTGTGCGCGTCGGGCGCACCCCGCGCGCCGTGCACGGCGACAACATGAACGACGGAGACGCGAAGTGGATTTGAATCTGCAAGACAAGGTCGTGATCGTGACCGGCGGCGCGTCGGGCATCGGCGCCGCGATCTCGATGCGGCTGGCCGGCGAAGGCGCGATACCGGCGGTGTTCGCGCGCCACGCACCGGACGACGGCTTCTGGCGCGAACTCACGCGGAAACAGCCGCGCGCCGCTTGCGTCACGGTCGAACTGCAGGACGACGCGCAGTGCCGCGACGCCGTTGCACAGACCATCGCGCGGTTCGGCCGTATCGACGGGCTCGTCAACAACGCGGGCATCAACGACAGCATCGGGCTCGACGCCGGGCGCGACGCGTTCGTCGCATCGCTCGAACGCAACCTGATCCACTACTACGTGATGGCGCATTACTGCGTGCCGCACCTGAAGGCGGCGCGCGGCGCGATCGTCAACATCTCGTCGAAGACGGCCGTGACCGGGCAGGGCAACACGAGCGGCTATTGCGCGTCGAAGGGCGCGCAGCTCGCGCTGACGCGCGAATGGGCGGTCGCGTTGCGCGACGACGGCGTGCGCGTGAACGCGGTGATCCCGGCCGAAGTGATGACGCCGCTCTACCAGAACTGGATCGCCGGCTTCGACGACCCGCAAGCGAAGGTCGCGGAGATTGCCGGCAAGGTGCCGCTCGGCCGGCGCTTCACGACGGCCGACGAAATTGCCGACACGGCCGTGTTCCTGCTGTCGGATCGCGCATCGCACACGACGGGCCAGTGGCTGTTCGTCGATGGCGGCTATACGCATCTCGATCGTGCGATCAGCTGAGGGCCGCGCGCGATGCAACCCGACCTGAACCCGAACACCGCCCCGCCGCTGATCGCGCTGACCGGCATCGGCAAGCGCTTTCCGGGCGTGCAGGCGCTCGACGATTGCCGTTTCGACCTGCGCGCGGGCGAAGTGCATGCGCTGATGGGCGAGAACGGCGCCGGCAAGTCGACGCTGATGAAGATTCTCGCGGGCGTGTACCAGAAGGACGAAGGCGAGATCCGGATGGACGGCCGCCCGGTGGAGATCGCCGATCCGCGCACCGCCCAGGCGCTCGGCATCGGCATCATCCATCAGGAGCTGAACCTGATGAATCACCTGAGCGTCGCGCAGAACATCTTCATCGGTCGCGAGCCGCGCGGCCGCTTCGGCGTGTTCGTCGACGAAGAGAAACTCAACCGCGACGCGGCGGCGATCTTCCGGCGGATGCGGCTCGATCTCGACCCGCGCACGCCGGTCGGCCGGCTGACGGTCGCGAAGCAGCAGATGGTCGAGATCGCGAAGGCGCTGTCGTTCGACTCGCGCGCGCTGATCATGGACGAGCCGACCGCCGCGCTGAACAACGCGGAGATCGCCGAACTGTTCCGCATCATCCGCGACCTGCGCGCGAACGGGGTCGGCATCGTGTACATCTCGCACAAGATGGACGAGCTGCGCCAGATCGCCGATCGCGTGACCGTGATGCGCGATGGCAAGTATGTCGCGACCGTGCCGATGGCGGACACGTCGATGGAATCGATCATCTCGATGATGGTCGGCCGCCAGCTCGATACGGAAAGCCGCACGCCGCCCGATACGTCCGCGAACGAGATTGCGCTCGAGGTGCGCGGGCTGTCGCGCGGCCGCGCGATCCGCGACGTCGGCTTCACGCTGCGGCGCGGCGAGATCCTCGGCTTCGCCGGGCTGATGGGCGCGGGCCGCACCGAGGTCGCGCGTGCGGTATTCGGCGCGGATCCGGTGGACGCGGGCGAGATCCGCGTGCACGGCCGGGCCGTGACGATCCGCACGCCCGCCGATGCGGTGAAATATGGCATCGGCTACCTGTCCGAGGATCGCAAGCACTTCGGGCTCGCGGTCGGGATGGACGTGCAGAACAACATCGCGCTGTCGAGCATGCGCCGCTTCGTGCGCCGCGGCCTGTTCCTCGATGCGCGCGCGATGCGCGACGCCGCGCAGTCGTACGTACGGCGGCTCGCGATCCGCACGCCGTCGGTCGCGCAGCCCGCGCGACTGCTGTCGGGCGGCAACCAGCAGAAGATCGTGATCGCGAAGTGGCTGCTGCGCGACTGCGACATCCTGTTCTTCGACGAGCCGACGCGCGGCATCGACGTCGGCGCGAAAAGCGAGATCTACAAGCTGCTCGACGCGCTGGCCGCCGACGGCAAGGCGATCGTGATGATCTCGTCGGAGTTGCCCGAGGTGCTGCGCATGAGCCACCGGATTCTCGTGATGTGCGAAGGCCGCGTGACCGGCGAATTGCGCGCGGCCGACGCCACGCAGGAAAAGATCATGCAGCTCGCGACGCAGCGCGAGTCGACCGTGTTGTCCTGAATCAGACGCTCAGACGCCTAACGATCATGTCCAACGATACGCATCCCGTTCCGCCCCTGGCCACCGGCGACACGCCGGCCGCCGCATCGAGCCTGAAGTCGCGCTTCTTCAACCCGGCCGCGCGGCAGAAGCTGCTCGCGTTCGCGAGCCTCGTGCTGCTGATCGCGTTCTTCAGCTTCGCGTCGTCGAACTTCCTCGAAGTCGACAACCTCGTGTCGATCCTGCAGGCCACCGCCGTGAACGGCGTGCTGGCCGTCGCGTGCACGTACGTGATCATCACGTCCGGCATCGACCTGTCGGTCGGCACGCTGATGACGTTCTGCGCGGTGATGGCCGGCGTCGTGTTGACGAAGTGGGGGATGCCGCTGCCGCTCGGGATCCTGGCCGCGCTGTGCTTCGGCGCGCTGTCGGGCTGCGTGTCGGGCTTCGTGATCGCGAAGATGAAGGTGCCGCCGTTCATCGCGACGCTCGGCATGATGATGCTGCTCAAGGGGCTGTCGCTCGTGATCTCGGGCACGCGGCCGATCTACTTCAACGATACGCCGGGCTTCACGTCGATCGCGCAGGATTCGCTGATCGGCAACCTGATCCCCGCGCTGCCGATCCCGAACGCGGTGCTGATCCTGTTCCTCGTCGCGATCGGCGCGTCGATCGTGCTGAATCGGACGATCTTCGGCCGCTACACGTTCGCGCTCGGCAGCAACGAGGAAGCGCTGCGGTTGTCCGGCGTGAACGTCGACGCGTGGAAGATCGCCGTGTACACGTTCAGCGGCGCGGTGTGCGGGATCGCCGGCCTGCTGATCGCGTCGCGGCTCAATTCCGCGCAGCCGGCGCTCGGGCAGGGCTACGAGCTCGATGCGATCGCGGCCGTCGTGATCGGCGGCACGTCGCTGTCGGGCGGCGCGGGCAGCATCGTCGGCACCATCATCGGCGCGTTCATCATGAGCGTGCTGACCAACGGGTTGCGCATCATGTCGGTCGCGCAGGAATGGCAGACGGTCGTGACGGGCGTGATCATCATCCTCGCCGTCTATGTGGACATCCTGCGCCGGCGCCGCCGCTGATGCACGCGCGCAGGAAGAAACGAACACGGGCACCCAGGCGCTGCACCGCCGGCCGGGCCGGCATTTCAGTCGATACCAACCAAGGAGACGCGAAGTGATCAGGAGCAAGGTGTTGAACGCGATCGTCGGGCTGACGTTCGCCGTCGGCGTCACGGCCGGCGCGCAGGCGCAGGAGACGTACATCCCGCTGATCTCGAAAGGCTTCCAGCATCAGTTCTGGCAGGCCGTGAAATCGGGCGCGACGCAGGCCGCGAAGGACTACAAGGTGAAGGTGACGTTCGAAGGGCCGGAAACCGAGGCGATGGTCGACAAGCAGATCGACATGCTGTCGGCCGCGATTGCGAAGAAGCCGGCCGCGCTCGGCTTCGCGGCGCTCGACAGCAAGGCCGCGCTGCCGTTGCTGAAGAAGGCGCAGGCCGAGAAGATCCCGGTGATCGCGTTCGATTCGGGCGTGGACAGCGACATTCCGGTAACGACGGCCGCGACCAACAACAAGGCGGCCGCCGCGCTCGCCGCCGACAAGCTCGCCGCGCTGATCGGCGACGAAGGGCAGGTTGCCGTGGTCGCGCACGACCAGACGAGCCGCACCGGCATCGACCGCCGCGACGGCTTCCTCGAACGGATGAAATCCGCGCACCCGAAGGTGCAGGTCGTGACCGTGCAGTACGGCGAAGGCGATCAGCTGAAATCGACCGAAGTGACGAAGTCGATCCTGCAGGCGTATCCGAAGCTCAAGGGGCTGTTCGGCACCAACGAGGGCTCGGCGATCGGCGTGGTCAACGGCGTGCGCGAGATGAAGCGCAAGGTCGTGATCGTCGGCTACGACTCCGGCAAGCAGCAGAAGGATGCGATCCGCAGCGGGCTGATGGCCGGCGCGATCACGCAGAACCCGATCGGGATCGGCTACAAGACGGTCGAGGCGGCCGTGAAGGCGATCAAGGGCGAGAAGCTGCCGAAGGTCATCGATACCGGCTTCTACTGGTACGACAAGACCAATATCGACGATCCGAAGATCGCGGCGGTGTTGTACGACTGAGCGTGGCGTGCCGGCGGCGATCGCGACGATGCGCGCCGCCGCCGCCGAGTCGATTGAACACGAGGGGATCATGGGCGCAGTGCGTATCGATTCGCATCAGCACTTCTGGCGTTATCGCGCGGCCGACTATCCGTGGATCAGCCCCGGCATGGGCGTGCTCGCGCGCGACTACCTGCCCGATATGCTCTGGCCGCAACTGCATGCGCAGGCGCTTGGCGCGTCGATCGCGGTGCAGGCGCGCGCCGGGCGCGACGAGACGGCGTTCCTGCTCGACCTCGCGCGCGACGACGCGCGCATCGCGGCGGTGGTCGGCTGGGAGGATCTCGGTGCGCCGGCGCTGGCCGACCGCGTCGCCGAGTGGCGCAGCCCGAAGCTGCGCGGCTTTCGTCATCAGGTGCAGGACGAAGCCGACGTCGGCGCATTCGTCGCCGATCCCGCTTTCAATCGCGGTGTGGCGTGGCTGCAGGCGAACGGCTACGTGTACGACGTGCTCGTGTTCGAACGCCAGTTGCCGGCGGTCCGTGCGTTCTGCGCGCGGCACGATGTGCACTGGCTCGTGCTCGATCATTGCGGCAAGCCGGCGCTCGCCGAGTTCGGGCGCGACGACACCGCGTTCGCACGCTGGCGCGCGTCGCTGCGCGAGCTCGGCGCGCTGCCGCACGTCGCATGCAAGCTGTCGGGGCTCGTGACCGAGGCCGACTGGCGGCGCGGCCTGCGCGCGCAGGACATCCGGCATATCGAGCAGTGCCTCGACGCGGCGCTCGACGCATTCGGCCCGCAGCGGCTGATGTTCGGATCGGACTGGCCCGTGTGCCTGCTCGCGGCGTCGTATGACGAGGTGGCGTCGCTCGTCGAGCGCTGGGCCGAATCGCGGCTGTCGGCGGCCGAGCGCGGCGCGTTGTGGGGCGGCACGGCCGCGCGTTGCTACGCGGTGCCGGGCGATGTGAAGCGCGGCATATAGAATAGGCGCGAGCGGTCTGTGCGATGCGTCGGGCCGTCCGCAACGAAACCGATTACCAGCGTCAACGTATGTCCATCCAGCCGATTCAGAACCGCCGCCTCTACCAGCAGATCGCCGACAAGCTCAGCGCGATGATCGAGTCGGGCGATTTCCCGCCGGGCAGCTATCTGCCGCCCGAGCGCGAGCTCGCCGAACAGTTCGGCGTGTCTCGCACGTCGGTGCGCGAGGCGCTGATCGCGCTCGAGGTGAGCGGGCTCGTCAGCGTGCGCGTCGGCGACGGCGTGAAGGTGCGGCTTCCTGAAACGGCGGCCGCGCCCGAACCCGCGCCGGCACCGGTCGGGACGGTCGCGCCGTTCTCGATCGTCGAGATCGATCCGGAGCTCGGCATCGCACTCGATCTCGATACCGAAATCCCGCCGTTCGCGCTGCTGCAGGCGCGCCGGCTGATCGAGCCGGAAGCCGCGTCGCTGGCCGCGCGGCACGGCTCGGACGCGCAGATCGAAGGTATCCACGAAGCGTTCCTGCGCAACCAGGACGACAACCGCAGCGGCTCGCTCACGCACCCGGGCGACCGGCTGTTCCATATCCGCATCGCGGAAGCGAGCGACAACGCCGCGTATGCGCTGATGATCAAGCAACTGCTGGCGCACAAGTACGACCCGATGTTCCAGCGGCTGCAGTCGCTGTACATGCCGAACGACATGCCGCACCGCTCGGAGCTGGAACACCGCGCGATCCTCGACGCGATCCGCGCGCGCGACCCCGACGCCGCGCGTCGCGCGATGGCCGAGCATCTCGATGAAGTGATCCGCATCTTTGGCCGTGCGCTCGACTGAGCGCGAGCCGATTCGCCGCATGGTCGGCCGCGGCCGACGCGATGCGGATTTTCGCGTGCCGATGCGGCGTGCGCATCGCACGAGGGTATCGGCCGCCGGGACAGAACGAACGCTGCGATGCGAGCGATGCGCGCCGGTCGATCGGCATGCCGCTCGCGCGCCGAATGGAGTGTGACGAATGCGCGTGAACGATTGCCACAATTTCCACGACTTCCGCGAGCTGGCCAGGCGACGGTTGCCGGGGCCGATCTTCAATTACATCGACGGCGCGGCCGACGATGAAACCACGTATCGACGCAACACGAGCGCGTTCGAAAGCTGCGATCTCGTGCCGAACGTGTTGCGCGGCGTGCGCGACGTCGATCTGTCGGTGACGGTCATGGGGCAAAAGCTCGGCATGCCGGTGTACTGTTCGCCGACCGCGCTGCAACGCCTGTTTCACCATGACGGCGAGCGCGCGGTCGCCGCCGCCGCCGCGAAATTCGACACGATGTTCGGCGTGTCGTCGCTCGGCACCGTGAGCCTGGAAGAAGCCCGTGCGATCAGCCCGGGCCCGCAGGTCTACCAGTTCTATTTTCACAAGGACCGCGGCCTCAACCGCGAGATGATGAACCGCTCGAGGGAGGCCGGCGTGAACGTGATGATGCTGACGGTGGACAGCATCACCGGCGGCAATCGCGAGCGCGACAAGCGCACCGGCTTTTCGATTCCGTTCCGGCTGACGCTCGCGGGGCTTACCGAATTCGCGTTGAAGCCGGCCTGGGCGATCAACTACCTGACCCACGAGCGGTTCCGTTTGCCGCAACTCGACCAGCATGTCGACATGGGCGGCGGCGCGATGTCGATCAGCCGTTACTTCACGGACATGCTCGATCCGTCGATGTCGTGGGACGACGTCGCCGCGATGGTGCGGGAGTGGAACGGGCAGTTTTGCCTGAAAGGCGTGATGTCGGTCGACGACGCGCGCAGGGCGGTGGACATCGGCTGCACCGGCATCGTGTTGTCGAACCACGGCGGACGGCAACTGGACGGCTCGCGCGCCGCGTTCGACCAGCTTGCCGAGGTGGTCGATGCGGTGGGCGACCGGATCGACGTGATGATGGATGGTGGCGTGCAACGGGGTTCGCACGTGCTCAAGGCGCTGGCGCTCGGTGCGAAGGCCGTCGGGCTGGGGCGCTATTACCTGTTTCCGCTCGCCGCCGCCGGGCAGCCCGGCGTCGAGCGCGCGTTGCAGCTGATGCGCACGGAGATCGAGCGGGACATGCGGCTGATGGGCTGCGCGTCCGTTTCTCAGCTCGGGCGGGGCCAGCTTCGTTTTCGCTGACGGCGGCGGGCACGACGCCGTCAGGCCTGCGTGCCGGCCGGCATCGCCCGCTCAGAAGCGATCCGCGCGATACGGCGCCGGATCGGTGAACGGTGCTTCCCCGGTCATCATCTCGGCGAGCAGGCGGCCGGTGACGGGGCCGAGCGTCAGCCCGTGATGGTTGTGCCCGAACGCGAACCACAGCCCGCGATGCGCGGGCGCGGGGCCGATCACCGGGCGCATGTCGGGCGTGCACGGCCGGAAGCCGAGCCACGGATGCGGGTCGAGCCGCTCGCCGAAACCGAACACCGGCCGCGCGACGCGTTCCGCGCGTTCGAGCTGCACGCCGGTGGGCGGCACGCGGCGCCGCGCGATCTCGACGCCGGTCGTCAGCCGCAGCCCGCGCCGCATCGGCGCGATCACGTAGCCGTATTCGCGATCGACGATCGGCGCCGACGGCACGCCGCGCGCGGACGGCGCGTAGTGCATGTGATAGCCGCGCTTCTCGCGCAGCGGGATCTTGTAGCCGAACTTGCCGAACACCGTGTCGGACCACGGGCCGAGCGCGACGACGACGGCCGGCGCGGCCGCGGGGCCGTCGTCGGTCCGGACCTGCCAGCCGGGCGACAGCGCGTCGAGGCTCGCGGCGTCGCCGGTCAGCAGCGTGCCGCCGCCCTGCACGAACAGTTGCGCATACGCTTTGACGAGCGCGGCCGGATCGACGACGCTTTTCGGGTCGAGCCAGTGCAGCGCGCCGCAGAAGCCCGGTGCGAGGCTCGGTTCGTGCGCGCGCAGCGCGGCCGCGTCGAGCGGCGTGATGCCGAGCCCGTGGCGGCGCGCGGTGAGGCCGGCGTCGGCCACGCCGCGCTCGAATGCGGCCGGCGTGCGGAACGCTTCCAGCCAGCCGCTGGCGCGGACCAGTTCACCGGCGCCGGCCCGCGCGATCAGCGCGTCGTGTTCGACGATGCAGCGCTCGATCAGCGGCAGCATGTCGCGCGAGGCCGCCGCGTGACGCAGCGGCGCCGATTCCCACCAGAACCGCGCGAGCCACGGTGCGAACGCGGGCAGCGACGCGCTGTGCCAGTAGAGGTCGGTCGAGCGGTTCAGCGCATAACGCATCAGCGTGAACGGGCTGCGGGGGAACGGGTACGGTTCGACCGACGAGCGCTCGATCAGCCCGGCATTGCCGAAGCTCGTGCCTTCGCCGGGCGCGCCGCGATCGACGAGGGCGACCTTGCGGCCGCGATCCTGCAGGTGCAGCGCGGCGCAGACGCCGACGATGCCGGCGCCGAGAACGATGACGTCGAAATCCATCGGTATGAATGAACAACGGTCGAGACAGGTTGGAAACCGACGTTGCAGTCGGGGCGAATTCCGGAGGAGGGCTGCCGACGGACAGCTTGCCGTCAGGATACCCGCGATGTCATGCGATTCGCAAAAACCGATTCGGCTTGCCGGATGCGTACTTACGATTCGCGATATTCCGGATTCTAACCGGGCGCCAGGCGCGGGCGGCACTGACGTTCGTCGATGGCGACGGCATGCGCGCGCCGGCGCCCGCGATTCTCGATGCGTTGCACACCACGTGTCGACACCCTGTCATAAGCCGCCGATCGTGTTGATCATTTGATCCGGGGCATCGGTAAATCGTACGATGCTGCATCGCGGAATTGCCAAATTTACCCGTTGCGTCATTCCGGAAGATCCAGGTCCCGCTGCACCGCCGGCTTACCGGCGTAATTCGAGGGACTGCTTAATTGAAAGGTATGGACTCGCCCGAGGCGGGCCGTTATGATGGCGCCGCTTGCCCTGAGAGACAGCCGACCGCGCCAAGAAAAAGACATAAACGTGGGAGAAGATAGCGATTTTCTCGAATGTCCGTCTGCTGGCGAATGCGATTGCGTTGATCGCCTGAAAGCCGCGAATCGCGTTTCGCCGGAGACGCATTCCGAAATTAATATTTCGGATACCGACATGTAGTAATGCCGCGTCGCATGCGCCGCGGCAATCGAAAAAGAAAGCGAGAGGGCCCATGAAAGAGTTGCCAGGAATCGCCGGATTGGCCGAGTCCGCGGGATCGTCCCCGCTTGCCGGCGCGCTGCAGTCGGGCGCGATGCAATTGGCCGCGGCGGCGAATCCCGCCGTCGGCAAGATCGCACCGACCGCGTCGGCCGTCATGAAGGCGCTGGCCGCCGGCGGGAATCCGGCGCAGATCGCGGCGTCGATGGCCGCCCCGGCGGCCGGCATGCTGAATCCGCTGGCCGGGCCACTCGCTTCCGGCGCGATGGCCGGCATGCGCGGTGCGGGCGCCTCGGCGATGCCGATGGCGGCGGCCGACGCGGCGGCGCCCGTCGACGATCACCCGCTCGCCGGGCAACCGCTTTCCGATCTGGCTTCCGCTCCGCAATTTTTCGTTCCGGGCCAGACCGCTGCGCAGCCTGGCGCCGCCGCGGCGGCGTCGTTGCCGTTCAGCGAGACGACTCGCCTGCTGCGTTTCCAGTCATCGCTGACCGGCAACCGCGCGCTGTCGATCGCGGCGATCACGGGCGGCGAAGCGCTGTCGGAAATGCCCGCCTACACGCTGGACCTGATCACGCAGAATCCGTCGATCGACCTGAAGGACGTCCTGAACCAGGCGGTCACGGTCAACATCGCGCTCCAGGACGGATCGGAGCGGCAGATCCACGGCTATCTGGTCCGGTTCGGCTTCGAGCGCAACGACGGCGGCATCGCGCATTATCGCGGCGACCTGGCGCCGTGGCTCTGGTATCTCGGCAAGCGGGTCAACAGCCGGATCTATCAGCAGGTCACGGTGCTCGACGTGCTGCACAAGGTCTTCGCCGATTACGGTGCGCTGGTCGATTACCAGACGCATGTCAAGCAGGAGCTGAAGCCCGAGGACTACGTCGTCCAGTTCCAGGAAAGCGACCTGAATTTCGTCAGCCGGCTGCTCGAGCGGCACGGGCTGTTCTACTACTTCGAATACCGGCAGGACGGTCACACGCTCGTGATCGCCGACGATTCGGCGTCCTGCCCCGACCAGGCACACGATCCCGTCGTGACCTACAACGCGGCGAGCGGCGTGCAGCAGGCGGACCGCCTGACCGCGCTGTCGGCGAGCCGCGAAACACAGCCCGGCGTGGTGGCGCTCCATACGTTCGACTACAAACACCCGAAGGGCCGGCCTTACGTCGAACTGCCGACGCTGGCCGATCAGGGCAATGCGCCGAAGCTCGAGGTGTACGACGGCAATTCGGCATTCGCATACAAGGACACCAGGGAGGGCGAGGCGGAAGCCAAGCGCCGGCTCGAGGTGTACGAGTGGCAGGCCAAGGTATTTCGCGGCGAATCCGGTTGCCGCGGGCTCACGGTCGGCCGCAAGTTCAAGATCGACGGGCACTTCTGGTTCGATCCGGCCAAGCAGGACGACAACACGTTCCTGGTCGTCGGGATCCGGATCGACGCGAAGAACAACTTCGACGATGCATCGGCGCAGCCCGGCAGCTTCCGCAACGAGCTGACGCTGATCCGCAGCAAGATTCCGTATCGTCCGGTGCGGCAACATGACAAGCCGGTGATGCCCGGTCCGCAGAGCGCGATCGTCGTCGGCCCGAAGGGGCAGGAGATTCATACCGACGGAATGGGCCGGATCAAGGTGCAGTTTCCGTGGGACCGCTACGGCAAGAACGACCAGGACAGCTCCTGCTGGATCCGCGTGTCGCAGCCGTGGGCGGGGCGCGGCTGGGGCACCGTCGCGATTCCGCGCGTGAACCAGGAGGTCATCGTCGATTTCCTCAACGGCGACCCCGACCGGCCGATCATCGTCGGCCGCATGTTCAACGCGGAGCAGACGCCGCCGTACGGATTGCCCGACGGTGCGCACCAGATGGGTTTTCACAGCAACTCCACGCCCGGCGGCGGCGGGTTCTGCGAAGTCGTGATCCACGACAAGAAGGGCGAGGAACTGGTCAATATCCACAGCCAGAAGGATATGGCCACGACGGTCCAGAACAATCATGTGACGGTCGTGAACGGCCCGAACCAGACGAACATCGTCACGCAGGGCCAGCACGCGAGCATCGTGCGCAAGGCGATTTCGGTGCAGTCGCAGGACGAACACATCCAGCACACGGCGAAGACGGCGGTGATCCTGCACGCGCAGGAACAGCACATGGCGCTCAAGGCGAAGGGTCCGGTGCAGATCGAATCCGATACCGAGCACGTGCACGTGAAGGGTTCCCAGTCGATCGTGCTCGAATGCGGGAAGGCGAAGATCACGCTGTCGGCCGACGGGCAGATCGTGCTCGACGGCACGCGCGTGGTGGTGCTGGGCTCGCAAAGTGTCGACCTGAATCCCGACGGTGCGACCGGGCCCGCGGCGCCGCCGCTCGTGCCGGTGAACGATCCGGCCGCTCCCGAGCCGAACGCCGCCGCACCGGCGGCCGGTGGCGGAGGAGGAGGTCGTGGCGGCGGCGGAGGCGCGGCGGCCGCCGCGCCGGCACATGGGAAAAAGCAGGCGAAAGGCGTGCCGAAGAAGGCGGTGGCGACCGGGCTCGGCGCCGACGTCGACAAGCTCGCCGCGAAGTCGCCGACGCTCGAACGCGACATCGCCAGGTTGCAAAAGGACGGCTGGCAGATCCAGTACGGCCCGGCGAATGGGGGATCGTCCACGAACAAGCACGGCCAGCCGCCGACGATCGTGATCGACGGCAACGACCGCGGGAATCCGCAGGCCGTCGTCCAGGGGCTCGCGCATGAAACCGGACACGCGCTGTACCCGGGCGCGCCGGATTTGTCGAGCAGGGCCCATTACGTCAACAGCGAACTGGCGGACGAAGGCGCGGCGACGATGAACAACATCAAGGTGCAGCGCGAAATCCTCGCGCACGGCGGGCCCGATATCCGGATCGCCGGCAATCCGGCCAATTCGCCGGCCTACAACGCCGCGTACGACCAGTTCGTGAAGAACGGCGACGCGAACGCGGCGCGTGCCGCCATCGGCCAGGTCTATGGCGCGGGCGAATACGCGTCGGTGCCGGTCAACGGCCAGTATGTCAATTACCAAACGTACTACGGAAGCTGGTATGACCGTACTTATCCCCCGTCCCACTAAGCGCGGCCGCGGCGCGGCGATCGTCGCATCGCTGCTGCTAGCATTGTCGCTGGGCGTGACACCGGCGTGTTCGGAAGGATCGAAGAAGATGCATACAACCGTTCAACTCAGTCTCTGGCAAGTAATCGACCAGATCGGCGCGCATCAGCCGATCCGGCGCGAGCCCGTCGAACACCTGCTTCACGCGAAGCTCGCGCGCAGCGAATCGAGCAACGAATACTTCACGTTCTGGAGCAACGACGACGGTGCCCCGATCATGCTCGACGACGGCACGCAGATCGAGCGCGTCGTGCTGCGTACGAGCAACGAAGGCGACGCGCATGGCGCGCTGACGTTGACACTGTCCGGCCGTTGCGTCGGCCGCGACGACGTGAAGGCGCGCTTCGCCGGGATGCGGATCGCCGGTACGCCGACGGGCCGCTCGCCGAACGAGGAGACGACGTTCCGCTTGGAGACGCGTTGGGGCGAACTGGTGTTCGGGTTCGCGGAGCGCAACCCCGATTGCCTGTCGAGCGTCGGTTTCGGTGAAAAGGCGAAGTAACGCTCGACCCTCACGCGTGTGCACGGATCGATAAAAGGAAAAACGGAATGACGGTTTACCGATTGCACGAGGGGCGCATGGCATTGCCCGACGGCTGGCGCGACCAGACGATGAACGTGTTCCATTTGCCGGACGCGTCCGGTCGCAAGGACGTCGCATTCGTGGTCACGCGCGACTACGACACGCCGCTGGACGACGCCGGCGCGTACGCGGATGCGCAGCAGACGGCGTTCAAGCGCCAGTTTCCGGGCTACAAGCCGCTCGCGCGCGAGGCCGTCACGATCGGCGGGCTGCCGGGCGTCATGGTCGACTACCAATGGCGTAGCGACAAGACGGTGCTGCGGCAGCGGCAGGCGATGGTCCGGCTCGACGACGCGATGCTGGTGTTCACGCTCAATGCGCGCGTGGAGGATTTCGAGCGGCATCTGCCCGCGTGGACGTCGATCCTCGCGTCGTTCGCCGTGATGCCGCCCGTGCCCGATGAGGCCGATACGCCGGCGACCGCCCACGAAAGCCTGCCGCATGTGTTCGCGCTGTCGGCGAAGACGCGCGTGCTGCGCGTCTATCCGGACCTGCGCTCGGTGTGCGAGCGGATCAGCACGCGCGAAGTCGAAAGTCACGACTGGGTGTTCTTCGCGAGCGACGGCTCGCCGCTCGAACCGAGCATCGTCCAGCACAGCCGCCACGGGTTGTTCAAGGCGGAAGGGCGCTACGAGTTGCGGCCCAGCCGCGGCTACTCGGGGCTCCCGCTGCTGCGCCGGCTCGAAGCGGTCACGGCCGTGGAGGGTGTGCCGCCGCTGGTCTCGCTGCAGGACATCGACGCGCATCTGCGTCGGCAGGCCGCCGCGCGGCCGGACGGCGCGCAGTCATGAGCGGTGCCGAGGCCGCCCTGCGCGCGGCCCGCGCGGGCGACGAGATCGGGCATGGCTTCGGCCTGCTCGGCATGATCGCGGGCGCGGTGGTCGGCGCGGTGGTCGCGGCGGCCATCGTGACGGCGACCGCGGCCACGGGCGGGCTCGCGCTCGTCGCGATCATCGGCGGCTGCGTCGCGGGTGGCGGCCTCGCCGGCGGCGCGCTGGTCCGCGGCATCCAGAAAGCGGCCAACCTGCCCGGTCCAACCACCGGCATGCTGCATCAGGGGGCGTCGAACGTCACGGTCAACAGTCGGTCCGCGCTGCGTGCCGGCGTCGATTATGCGGACGAATGCAACGGCCTGCCGTTCAATCATTTTCCGCGGACGCGGCTGCTGGTCGCGCAGGGGTCGCGCACGGTGACCGTCAACGGCAGGCCGATGGCGCGCCTGTCGATGAAGATGGAGTGCGGCGCGGCCATCAAGACGGCGAGCGACAACGTGACCGTCGGCGGCGAGACCGTCACCGTCGTGGAGATTCACGACACGGAAGCGATGTTCGAGACGGCCCTCGAAGTGCTCGGCTTCGTCGCGCTCGGCGCGGCCGGGCTGGGCGCGCTCGCGGCCGGCCTGGGTGCGACCGCCCTGTTCGCGGGCACCGTGATCGGCGCCAACGTCGGCCTGAACGCGCTCCATTCGTGGGGCGAATCGCTGGGCCCCGGCTACGGCGACATCATGGTCGGGGTCGCGGGGTTCGCGTTGCTCGGGCTGGGCGCGAAGGGCGCCGACACGGAAGCCGCGAAGAACGCGGTCGACGTGTTGAACCGCACCAAGGTGGAGATCGAGCCGAACACCCTCGGCGCGAACGGCGGCAACGTCCGCGTCACGACCAAGGGCGTGCCGCGCACGCTGTACGACCAGTTGCGCGCGAAGACGCCGAGCTCGAAGATCCAGAAGATGGTCAACGAGAACTACGAGCCGGGCATGAAGGACCCCGCGCTGCCGGGCCTGACGATCGACAAGCCGCTGCACGCGGATCACATCGTGCCGATGAAGGAGATCACCGAGATGCCCGGGTTCAAGGATCTGTCCTTCGACAACCAGGTCAAGGTCCTGAACAACCCGGACAACTTCGCGGGCCTGAGCGAGACGGCGAACACGTCGAAGGGCGCGAAGTCCTACACCGACTGGACCGAATACAAGAAGGGCGGCATCAAGGTCGACGAAGGATTCCGGCAGCAGATGATGCAGCGCGAGGCCGACAACCGGACGATGCTGCAGCAGCAGATCAAGGATTTGCTTGGCGATCAGCCCAAGTAGAATGTGTCGACGACGAATTCAAGGGTGAGTGGCAATGATCGAGCTTTCCGCAACGACTTACACGACCGAACTGAAGCGCTTCAAGCTGCGCGGCCAGGTCTGGCTTGCAGCGAACGAGATTCCCGCCGACGTGCAGGTGCCGACCGCGTGGCGCGTGCTGTTGGATACGCCCGACGCCGCGCTCGGCAACTGGCTCGCGAAGATGTGGGCGGGCGTCGCCGGCCGCCTGCCGGCGGTCGAGCAGTTCTTCGCGGAGAAGCTGCGGCGCCCCGCCGTGTTCCAGAAGGAGAGCGGCGATCTGTGCCTGCTGTATCCGTACACGGTCGAACAGGACGACCTGAACTTCTTCATCGGCCATCCGCCGCTCGGCGAGCTCGTATCGGACGACATGCCGCTGTGGCGCGCGTTACCCGACGATCTGCGCAGCTTCTACCAGTTCACGCACAACGGCTGGACGTTCTTCCCTGCGAACTCGATGGGCCCGTTGCCGATTGGCGACCAGACCGCGTTGACCGACAAGCTCGACCTGACGCCCGACGAGACGCGCCAGCTCGGCGTGAATCCCGATCTCGTGTGGACGGTGTTCCAGAATGGCGGCGGCGACTATCTGTGCCTCGACCTGCGCAACAGCGCCGGCGACGGGAGCGACGCAGGGCGGATCTGGTGGCACGAGAACCCGACCGAACTCGAACCGGTGGATTTCTGGGCCGTGATGAACGCGTGGTTCGAGATTTTCGTCGAGGAAGCCGACAAGCGATGACGACCTGGTGCGTCGTTTCGGGCCGGTGCGCATGCAACCGTAGGTCCATGCCGCGTGCCGCACGCGCGACTTCTCCGGTTGCGAATGCAGTGTTCCGGCCGACCCGAAAGCCGTTGCGAGATGTCATTCGATTTGCCGGCGCTCACCTGGCGCGTGGGAACGTATGAGGTTTTCCGCGCACGGGCGTCCAATCCACTGATCAATCTGCACGCGTCGACACCCGATCGGCTTCGGTCGACGCGATTGCCAGCCTCGTCGTGCCGCGGCACCGGATCCATGCCATTCAGGGTGTTCTTCGCGGGTGTTTCCCACTGCTTGGTGATCCGACTTTTTACCTAAGATGAAGAAATCGTGCGCGTCGTTCGGTGCTTGCGCGCATGGAGGGAGGCAGGAGGCAGCGCCAGAGCGATGCCGGCGGATGTTGCGATCATGGAAGCGAAAGTGTGTGCGGCGGCTGCCTGTCTTGCGACGGCAGCGACGCCGACGGGCGCGGCGCAGGGCGCCGCACGGACGACGCGCCGGCCCGGCCGGATCACTTCGCTGCGCCGCGCGTTGTTCGCAATCGTTTGCGTGTTGGGCGCCGCGCCCGCCGTGCTCGCCGGAGCGTTCGCCGATACGGACGGCCCGGCCGACAATGGGCTCATCGCAGCCGCCGCCGCGAGCCCGGCCGATCCCGCCATTTCGTCACATGACGCGGCCGTGCGCCACGTCGTACTCGGCATCATCAGCTTCACGCGCTGGCCGACGACGCCCGTGCGCCTGCATCTGTGCATCACCGGGCGCCCCGACTACGCGCGCGGCCTGACCGACACGCTGCAGGCCGGCTCGACGCTGCTCGACGTGCAACGCGTCCGCTTCGACGATCCGTCGCTCGGCATCGCATGCGACGTCGTCTATCTCGGCGCCTTGAACAACGACGAGCGCGCGCGGGTGAGAGCCGCATTGGCTGGCCATCCGGTGCTGACGATCGCGGAACACGATCCGTCCTGCACCGCGGGCGGCATGTTCTGCCTCGACGTCGACGGCGATCGCGTGTCGTTCGACATCAACCTCGATGCCGTCGCGCGCAGCGGCGTGCGCGTGCATCCGAACGTCCTCAATCTCGCACGACGGCCGGTGACGCCATGACACGGCCCTCGCTTCCCGTTCCCGCTTCGCCCGTGCCGCGCCCGACGTTGCAAAGCGTGCTGCGTCGCGCACACTTGCGGCTCGCGTTCGTCGCCGTGACGATGGCCGCCGTGTCGTTGATCGTCGTCGCCGTGATCGCGTTGCGCGCGTATGCCGGCAACAACCTGAACCTGCTCGCGCGCTCGCTCGGTTACACGGTCGAGGCGGCGCTCGTGTTCGGCGATCGCGTCGCGGCGAACGAGGCGATCGGCATGATCGCCGGCGACGAGGACGTCGCGCAGGTGGTCGTCACCGACAGCAACGGGCAACTGTTCGCCACGTGGCAGCTGCCGGCCGGAAGCGGGATCGCGCGGCTCGAGCGCGCGGTCGCCGACGTGGCGCTGCCCGGGCCGGTGACCGTCCCGGTGATGCACGACGGCATCATCGTCGGCCACGTCGTCGTGCGCGGCCGCGGGCACCAGTTCTTCGGCTTCCTGCTCGGCGGCGTCGGCGGCATTCTCGGCTGCCTGGCCGTCAGCGTGTTCGGTGCGTACGTCAGTTCGAAGCGCCTGCTGCGCAACATCGTTTCGCCGCTGCGCGCGCTGGCGGGCGTCGCGCACGCGGTGCGGCGCGAGCGTGCGTTCGCGCGGCGAGTCGAGCCGGCGGCGATCGCCGAACTGAACCAGCTCGGCGACGACTTCAACGCATTGCTCGACGAATTCGAAGACTGGCAGAACACGCTGCGCGACGAGAACGCGTCGCTCGAACACAAGGCGACGCACGATGCGCTCACCGGGTTGCCCAACCGCGTGCAGTTCGAATCGCGTCTCGCGCTGGCGCTGTGCGACGCCACGTTGACGGGGCAGCGGGTCGCGGTTCTTTATCTCGACTGCGACCGCTTCAAGGAGATCAACGATGGTCTCGGCCACGATGCGGGCGACGCGGTGCTGATCGGCATCGCGTCGCGGCTGCGCACGCGGGTGCGCGAGGCCGATCTCGTCGCGCGCCTGGGCGGCGACGAATTTGCGGTGATGCTGGCGGCGGTGCCTGAAGCGGGCAGCGTGTGCCGGATCGCCGACGAGCTTCTGTCCGGCATGGCGCCGTCGATCGAGCTGTCCGACGGCCGCGTGGTGGCCACCATGATGAGTGCCGGCGTTGCGCTGTTTCCCGATCACGCATCCGACGCGAGCGGCCTGCTGCGCGCGGCGGATATCGCGATGTACCGCGCCAAGCGCGCGCGGCCGGGATCGTGGCAACTGGCGGAGAGCGTGGCAGGGCCGGTGTGATGTCGATCGACTCGCGCCGCGGGCGAGGCCGCGGCGGCGGTTAAAAGAAGCGCTTGCAGAGCGGGCGCGATGGAAGGGGATGCGAAATGAACCACTCGTTTCCTGTGAGCACGGGGCGGATGTGCGTCGGGAGTGCGCTGCTGCTGTGCATGCTGCTGGGGGGCTGCAACACGCCGCTGCCGCTTCATCGGGGGCTGACGCAGACGCAGGTGACGGCGCTGAAGTCGGCCGGGTTCCAGGAGACCGGGCAGGGGTTCGAGTTCGGTTCGACCGGGCCGATTCTGTTCGATTTCGATCGATACAACCTCAAGCCGGATGTCAGACGGATCGTCGAACGGATCGGGCGAACGTTGCGGTCGGCGGGCATCAACGGCGTGCGGGTTTATGGGTATTCGGATAACGAGGGCACGGAGAAGTACGACATCGAATTGTCGAGGCGGCGGGCGGAGGCGGTGGCGATCGAACTGGTCGACGTCGGGCTCGACGCGAAGCAGATCGCGATTGCCGGCAAAGGGAAGCGCGATCCGGTGGGCGATAACAGGACGCCGGCAGGGCGCGCGCAGAATCGGCGGGCGGCGATTGTGGTCTCGCCGCGATGAGGTGGTACGCCGCGCATGGGTAGACGCGCCGACACGCGCGCCGTGCCGTCCGCTGTAACGGTTCGCCACCATTGACGCGAAAGTGCCCGAACGGCCGTTTGCAAGCGGCGAGCCTTGATGTTCGCGGCATTCAGGCGCGGCATCGGCAGTATTCGTCATCGCAGAAATGACGCCCGTTCGATGCGTCGCGAATGAAACAATAGGTGGTCCCAATAAAATCGTTCCGCTTTTTTAACGCTGCATCGTCATACGCACATGCGGCGACGGACGGAACGAGGATGCCCATCGAACCCAAGGATCTGCTGCCGCACTTCGAGCGTGAACTGACGCTGCTGCGCCGTTCGGTGCAGACGTTTGCCCAGCGCTTCCCCAAAATTGCCGCCCGGCTGGCGATCAACGGCGAGCATTCGGACGATCCGCACGTCGAACGCCTGTTGCAGTCGTTCGCATTGATGGCGGCGAGCCACGACATGCGCATCGAAGATGACGTGCCGGCGTTTACGCACGGTTTTCTCGACACACTGCATGGTGTTTTCCTGCGCCCGTTTCCTTCATGCGCGATTGCGCAATTTCTGGGCGACCGCAGCAGCGACCTGATTGCGCCGCGCGTCGTGCCGCGCGGCGACAAGCTGATCGCGCCCATCGGCAAGGAAGTATTCCGCGTCGCGGACGACGTCGCGTGGCCGGCGGAAAATGGTGTGCTGAACACAACGTGGAACAGTTGGTTGCATGTGCCGAGATTCTGATAAACCGAATCGACTACTTGGAGAGTTTTGAGTTGATTGGAGAGCATGTGGCGAATCCAGTCGACCATGAAATGAACGTGCAGAAGGATTTTGCTCGTGAACTCGTTGCAGGTACCGTGACGGATCGTGATAAGATGAAATATCACGAGTGGCTATTCAATCTTAGTTCTCCGTGAATAATGAATTAAAGGAGCAATCATGCAAACGATTAACCTGTTGATTTTTCATAGTCAAATCGTAGTTCGATCGAGATCGTACCAACGTATTTCGAGTATGACGCATTCGGCCGGCGGATCCGGCGGCTCAAGGGCAGTTGTCCTCCGTCCGGAGGGTGGCGGGATCTATACTGACGTTAGCGCCGCGGTAGTGTCATCGGCACAAGGAACAGGGATTATGGAATGCCAAATGAGATTTTGAATAGTATCGATGCGGAGATATCCAAGCCGGGATTTTTCGATTTTTTTACTGGCATGGATTTCGATGGCTTACTTGAAAAAAGGGATGCCGCATCATTCGGCGATCTCTGGGTGCAAGCGTTTAACGAAGTCGACGGACTCGACCTCGTAGTCCGCGACAAGAAATTCTTGGATTTTATTAGAGAGAAGGCATTCAAGCTCTCGTTTCGAGCCTCGGGAAATTCCGACATCGCGGGAAGAGTTTCAGACGACGTCGAACTGATCGCAAAGAGCATGTTGGCCGGGAAATCGGATAGCTGGCCAGTTAGGGTTTTGTGGCGCAGCTATAAAAATGGGGACTTTCCCGCTGAATGAGGATGACGGGGCACACGCTCAGCACAAGTGACATCCACAAGCGTGCGCACTCAAAAACCCAGCATTGGCCGCACGAGTATCGTGCCTGGCGCACAACGTCGAGTCTGAACTCGTGGAATTGTTTCAAATCGTCACGTTGTGATCAATCATGTTCCGAATAGGCGGCGCAGGCCAACTGAACAGGAGTTGTCCATGGCTAAGCCGAATCATAAAGCACGACCACCGAAGACGGAACGTTTCGTCACGATCCAGGAGATGTGGGGTACCCCGAAGACCATGGATCCGAGGCCGGAGACGTTTTATCCGTACATGAAGATTGGTGGCATGTGGCTGATCAACGATGCGTGTTTTGTTCCGGGCCGTAAGGCGAGGATCGATATTGAGCCGGGCAGGCTGATCATCACGCAGATGTAAAAGGCAACGCCGCGGGATGCGGCCGCGCTGCGCGACGTCGCGCAGCGCGCCGGACGGGGTAGAGCAGCCGTAACCGGCGGCAGCCACCCCAAACCACGCATCACCAAGCGATATCGCAAGACGACCGCGACGTCCCCGCACCGCCGGTAGCCGTGCATTTCGTCCCTGAGCCGTTGTCATAGAACGTCCGCGTCTCTGGCTGCGGCACCGACGGATCGAACGGATTCGGCGCGCCGTGCGGACCGCGCGGCGCATCGTACGGCCGCTGAGGCGCATATGAGCCGCCGCTGCCAGCCGGCCGAGAGCCATTAGCGCGCAGGTATTCATTCCAGTTCCGCTCGCGCTGCTCATACCCCGGCACAGCGCGACCCAAACTATCGCTCCCGCCCGCGCCGAGCGCGACACGATTCGGCGGCAAGATGACATCGGGTTCACGCTCAGAAGAAGCAGGCGGCAACGCCACAAGCGCATCGCTCGTCACCCGCAGCGGCCGCGTATCCGGCGTATCGAACGGGCTGCGTTCGGCGGGCGTGGCGAACTGCACCCGCCTGCGGCTCAACCGCGCCGCATGCCCATCATCCCGGGCGGCCGCACGCTCCGAGCGAAACACATTGGCACCGGCCGACCGATCGGCCAGCGTATCGCGTCCGGAAGCATGGGCAGCACAAACAGAAAGCGCGCACGCGATCGCGGCGGCGGAAGAGAGGCGGATTGGGCAATTCATCGGTGATTCGAAGCAGGTGATGTGCATTGAACAAAAACGGCAAATCACTGGCTGGCGGCTGAGCGACAAGGGGGACGTCGAAGCGTCCCTGAAGCGACTGTGAGGCGCGGCGGGCGCGACTTGCAGGGAGGCTGGCTGGATTGCTGAAGCGAGGCCACATTATTTCATGGAAATCTCAAAAAGCTTTCAAAATGTTTAGTGTTAAAGGTAAACAGTAAGATTTGCCGCGATGTCGAGCGCCCGTTCTGATGCGCACTCACACAATCATCAGTCGATTGATTTCCGGCGATCGACTCCTCGGCCGCCCACAAAACGCACCATCGCGGATCACGCTCTCGCCGAACGCCACGCCCAGCAAGGAACCCGCCCGGTCTCCCCGCCAAATAGCAACCCGATTGCACCCGAAGCAAACGTTCCCGCCTTCCGGAGGTTGCGCCCCCGTCGCCACCCACCCACCTCCAAAACGTACGTGTTTTCCCTCAATCGACAGGCATTTTTGACAGACGATTGAAAAACGCCCATATAATTTCGGCTGCCTTGCCAATGGCTGTCGGACCATCCCTCCGAACGAGCGATTTGGCAAGCGGGGCAGGCGAAACGCTTGCGCAATGCAAGACGCATCACGATGTCTTTCCGAACCAGACGTCCCCTTCGGGGACTGCAAGAGCCGGGCCCCGCTACGCAACATTCCGCTGGAGTTCCGTCTTCTATGTGTCTCGGGCGTGTCCCATGTCCTCGCCCCGGGTGCTGTTCGATTGCGCAAGTCATGCCGCCTTTGCCCGTATGACTAAACAACATCGAGGAGCTCCCAGATGACGCTGTCCCGTCTTACGTCCATTTCCGTCGCCGCCGTGCTGTTCGCCGCCGGCGCCGCCGCCGCGCAAGCGGAAACCGTGAAGATCGCCATCGCTGGTCCGATGAGCGGCTCGGTCGCCCAATACGGCGACATGGTGAAGGCCGGCGCGCTGACCGCGATCGAACAGATCAACGCGGCAGGCGGTGCGGGCGGCAACAAGTTCGAAGTCGTGATGATGGACGACGCGTGCGAACCGAAGCAGGCCGTCGCCGTCGCCAACAAGATCGTCAGCCAGAAGATCAAGTACGTGATCGGCCACGTGTGCTCGGGTTCGACGATTCCCGCGTCGGACATCTACGAGAACGAAGGCATCGTGATGGTCACGCCGTCGGCCACCGCGCCGCAGCTGACGGAAGGCAAGAAGCGCCACTTCATCTTCCGCACGATCGGCCGCGACGATCAGCAAGGCCCGGCCGCCGCGCACTACATCATCAACAACGTGAAGCCGAAGAAGGTCGCGGTCCTGCACGACAAGCAGTCGTACGGCCAGGGCATCGCGTCGTCGGTGAAGAAGGACCTCGAAGCCGCGAAGATCCCGGTCGTGCTGTTCGAAGGCATCAACGCCGGCGATTCGGACTACTCGGCGATCATCACGAAGCTGAAGTCGCAAGGCGTCGATTTCGTCTACTTCGGCGGCTACCACCCGGAAATGGGCCTGCTGATGCGCCAGGCGCGCGAGCAGGGCGTGAAGGCGACGTTCATGGGGCCTGAAGGCGTGGGCAACAAGGACGTGACGGCGATCGCCGGCCCGGCCTCGGAAGGCATGCTGGTCACGCTGCCGGCCGACTTCTCGGCCGATCCGGCCAACGCGGCGCTCGTGAGGGCGTTCGCGGACAAGAAGCGCGACCCGAACGGCCCGTTCCAGATGCCGTCGTACGCAGCGGTGAAGATCATCGCCGACTCGATCGCGGGCGCGAAGACGACGGACCCGACGAAGGTCGCCGCGTACATGCACAAGACGACGTTCGACACGCCGATCGGCAAGGTCGCGTATGACGCGCAGGGCGACCTGAAGGCGTTCAAGTTCGTCGTGTACACGTGGCACAAGGACGCGACGAAGACCGCCGCCAAGTAACAACGGAGTATCCGCTCGCGCACCCGCCCCGCCCGAAACCCGGACGGGGCGGGTGCGTATTGGCCGCGCATCTGCCCCATGCGCGCCAAAGGGCGGCCCGAGACGACACCGTGCGTTGCGCGCGGCCGGCCGCCGTGATCCGGCGACGGCACGCGACCCAGCGCCAACGGGAGCTTCCCGCACATGACTGACTTTTTTCCCCAATTCGCCCAGCAGCTCGTCAACGGCCTGACGCTGGGTGCGATCTATGCGTTGATCGCCATCGGCTATTCGATGGTCTACGGCATCATCGGCATGATCAACTTCGCCCACGGCGAGATCTACATGATCGGCGCATACGTGGGCCTCGTGACCCTGACGGCCATCGGCATCTCCGCCGGCTATCCGCTGCCGCTCGTGCTCGGCGCCGCGCTGATCGTGTCGGTGATCGTCACCGGCCTGTACGGCTTCGCGGTCGAGCGCGTCGCGTATCGCCCGCTGCGCGGCGGCCCGCGCCTCGTGCCGCTGATTTCCGCGATCGGCATGTCGATCTTCCTGCAGAACTACGTGCAGATCGGCCAGGGCGCGCGCGACGTGTCGGTGCCGGTGCTGATCTCCGGCGCGTTCGAGATCCATCTCGGCGGCGACTACGACGTGACGGTTCCGTATGCGCGCCTGCTGATCGTCTGCGTGACGATCGTGCTGATGATCGCGCTCACGCTGTTCATCTCGCATTCGCGGATGGGCCGTGCGTGTCGCGCGTGCGCCGAGGACATGAAGATGGCGAACCTGCTCGGCATCGACACGAACCGCGTGATCTCGTTCACGTTCGTGCTCGGCGCGATGCTGGCGGCCGTCGGCGGCGTGCTGATCGGGCTGACGATCGGCAAGCTGAATCCGTATATCGGCTTCGTCGCGGGCATCAAGGCGTTCACCGCCGCGGTGCTCGGCGGGATCGGCAGCATTCCGGGCGCGATGCTCGGCGGCGTGCTGCTCGGCCTCGCCGAAACCTTCGCCGCGGGCTACATGCCGGCCGAGTACAAGGACGTGGTCGCGTTCGGCCTGCTCGTGCTGATCCTGCTCTTCCGCCCGACCGGCCTGCTCGGCAAGTCGGACATCGAAAAGGTTTGACGGAGACGCAGATGAGTCAAGTCATTTCCGTTCGCCGCCCGGCCGCCGACGCATCGATCGGCCAGGCGCTGAAAAATGCCGTGGCCGCCGCGCTCCTGACGGCGATCCTCACGATTCCGGTGCTCGGCCTGCAGCTGAAGCTCGACGGCTATCAGGTGGTGCTGACGCCGCACTGGCGTCCGGTGTGGATCGCGGTCGCGGCCGTGTTCCTGTTCCAGTTGTTCAAGCCGTGGCTCGTGCGCGCGAAATCCGCGGTGAAGCTGCCGGCAATGCCCGCGATGGGCGCGCGGCAGCAGCGCGCGATCATCTGGGTGCTGCTAGCCGTTGGCCTCGTGTGGCCGTTCTTCGGCTCGCGCGGTGCAGTGGACGTCGCGACGCTCGCGCTGATCTACGTGATCCTCGGTCTCGGGCTGAACATCGTGGTCGGTTTCGCGGGGCTGCTGGATCTCGGCTATGTCGGCTTCTACGCGGTCGGCGGCTATACGTACGCGATGCTGAACCAGTATTTCGGGCTGTCGTTCTGGGAATGCCTGCCGATCGCGGCGATTGCCGCGGCGACGTTCGGCTTCCTGCTCGGCTTCCCGGTGCTGCGTTTGCGCGGTGACTATCTCGCGATCGTCACGCTCGGCTTCGGCGAAATCATCCGCCTGCTCGCGAACAACCTGACGAGCCTCACCGGCGGCCCGGACGGCATCTCGAGCATTCCGAAGCCGACGGTGTTCGGCTTCGAGATGGCGCGCTCGGCGAGCGTCGAAGGCGCGAAGACCTTCCATGAACTGATCGGGCTGGAATACAGCGGCGAGCACATGGTGATCTTCCTGTACCTGATCGCGCTGGTGCTGGTCGGCTTCACGCTGTTCGTGACGAGCCGCCTGATCCGCATGCCGATGGGCCGCGCATGGGAAGCGCTGCGCGACGACGAGATCGCGTGCCGATCGCTCGGCCTGAACCCGACGCGCATCAAGCTGTCGGCGTTCACGCTCGGCGCGGCGTTCGCGGGTATCGGCGGCGCGTTCTTCGCCGCGCGTCAGGGCCTCGTGAATCCTGAATCGTTCACCTTCATCGAATCGGCGCTGATCCTCGCGATCGTCGTGCTCGGCGGGATGGGCTCGCAGCTCGGCGTGATTCTCGCGGCGATCCTGCTGACCGTGCTGCCGGAAGTCGCGCGCGGGTTCGCCGAGTACCGGATGCTGATCTTCGGTCTGGTGATGGTGTTGATGATGATGTGGCGTCCGCAGGGCCTCTTGCCCGCGAGCCGTCCTCACGTGGAGCTGCCGCAATGAGCGCGAATGCAGAACTGTTGAAGGTTGCCGGGCTGCAGATGCGCTTCGGCGGGTTGCTCGCGGTGGACGGCATCGATTTCGACGTGCGCCGCGACGAGGTGTTCGCGATCATCGGGCCGAACGGCGCGGGCAAGACCACCGTGTTCAACTGCGTCGGCGGCTTCTACAAGCCGACCGGCGGCGACGTCGTGCTCGACGGCCACGCGATTGGCGGGCTGCCGAGCCACCAGATCGCGTTGAAGGGCCTGGTGCGCACGTTCCAGAACATCCGCCTGTTCAAGTCGCTGACCGTCGTCGAGAACCTGCTCGTCGCGCAGCATCGGAAGGTGAAGGCCGGGCTGCTGCACGGCCTGTTCGCGACGCCCGCGTATCGTCACGCCGAGAAGGAGGCGCTCGAACGCGCGGCCGTGTGGCTCGACCGGATGGGGCTGACCGCGGTCGCCAACCGGCCGGCCGGCACGCTGTCGTACGGGCACCAGCGGCGTCTGGAGATCGCGCGCTGCATGATCACCGAGCCGCGTCTCTTGATGCTCGACGAGCCGGCGGCCGGCCTCAACCCGCAGGAAAAGATCGAGCTGCAGCACCTGATCGACAAGCTGCGCCGTGAATTCGGCGTATCGGTGCTGCTGATCGAACACGACATGAGCCTCGTGATGGGCGTGTCCGACCGCATCCTCGTGATGGAGCACGGCCGGCCGATCGTGATCGGCACGCCGGAAGCGGTCCGCAACGACCCGCGCGTGATCAAGGCGTATCTGGGGGAAGAGTGATGCTGAAGCTGGAACAGGTCCATACGCACTACGGCGCGGTCGAGGCGCTCGCGGGCGTGTCGATCGAGGTGAACAAGGGCGAGATCGTCACGCTGATCGGCAGCAACGGCGCCGGCAAGACGACGCTGATGATGACGGTATGCGGCACGCCGCGCGCGTCGTCGGGCCGCGTGCTGTTCGAGGGCAACGACATCACCGCGATGTCGACGCACCAGATCATGCGGCAGGGGATGGCGATCTCGCCGGAAGGGCGGCGCGTGTTCCCGAGCCTGACGGTGCTCGAGAACCTGAAGATGGGCGGCTTTTTCGCGAGCCGTCACGAGATCGACGACGGCATCGAGCACGTGTTCAAGCTGTTTCCGCGCCTGAAGGAACGCGCGGCGCAGCGCGCCGGCACGATGTCGGGCGGCGAGCAGCAGATGCTGGCGATCGGCCGTGCGCTGATGAGCAAGCCGCGCCTGCTGCTGCTGGACGAGCCGACGCTCGGCCTCGCGCCGCTCGTGATCGCGCAGATCTTCGACATCATCCGGACGATCCGCGACGAAGGCGTCACGGTGTTCCTGGTCGAGCAGAACGCGAACAAGGCGCTCGGCGTGGCCGATCGCGGCTACGTGCTCGAAACGGGGCGCGTGGTGCTGGCCGACACGGGCGCGAACCTGCTCGCGAACGACCGGATCAAGCAAGCGTATCTCGGCGGTTGATCGGCGGGAAGCCGCTGGCCTGCAACGGGCCGGCGGCTTTTTGGCGTCGTTTCGAATGTGTCGGTACGATGGGGGCCATGCCCGTTTGTGTAGCGAATCCGCAGCCGATTCGGCTTCGATCGTAGTCGAATCGGCTACGTCCTCGCTTCCCGGAGACAACCGATGAAGGTCAAACGAATCGTCGCCAATATCGACACACGCTCGATCGACGACGCAAAGCGCTTCTATCGGCACATCTTCGGCCTCGACCTGCTGATGGACCACGGCTGGATCGCGACCTACGGCAACGCCGAGCAGATGGCCGTGCAGATCAGCTTCGCGTCGCAGGGCGGATCGGGCACGCCGACGCCCGATCTGTCGATCGAGGTCGACGATCTCGACGAAGCGCTTGCGCGTATTCATGCGGCCGGCGTGCCCGTCGAATACGGCCCGGCCGACGAGCCGTGGGGCGTGCGGCGCTTTTACGTGCGCGACCCGTTCGGCAAGCTCGTCAACGTGCTCGCGCATCGCTGACCGGCGACGGCGAGCGGGCACGCCGCCGGCGTTCACGCATGCAACGCCAGCCCTTTCACCGCTTTGTCCACAGCCTTCTTCGGCCCGTGCAGCGCCAACCCGACCAGATCGGGATTCTCCGCATCCTCGGCGCGAAACGCTTCGCGGTTGGCCGCATCGTGCCCGGTCGAGAACATCGCGCGCACGTAGGGCACGATCGTCAACTCGCGCGACAGCGCCTGCCGATGCGCGGCCTGCAATCCGTTCAGATCGGCCGCGAACACCAGCATCGGCTGGCCCAGCATCCGGCCGTAGCGGCGGCCGGCCGCGTCCTCGTAAGGTTCGCCGAGCGCCTCGGGCGCGCCGGCGGCGACGCCCGTCGCGAGAAATGCGACGACATTGAGTTTCTGCCACGCGGCGAGATCGTCGCGCACGATCAGCGCTACTTTGGTATCGAACATGCTTGCTCCTGGTTGGAGCGCCCATGATCCGACGCCGCGCGCGATCAGTCTGGAACGTTTGTGCAGAGTTGCCGGTACGCGGCCGGCGTGATCCGGTACGCGCGGCGGAACCAGCGGCCGAGGTGGCTCTGGTCCGCGAAGCCGACGTCGGCGGCCGCCTGCGCGGGCGTGCGGCCGGCGGCCAGCAGCCGGCGCGCGGCACGCAGCCGCAAACGCACGAGGTACGCGTGCGGCGACGTGCCGAACGCGCGCTGGAACATGCGCGTCAGCCGGAACCGGTCGATGCCGGCGACGCTCGCGAGTTCGTCGAGGCCGATGTTGTCGCCCATGCGTTCGTGCAGCAGGTCGCGCACGCGTGCGATCGCGGGCGGCACGACGTCGCTTTCCAGCACAAGCGGGCCGCCCAGATGGCTGCCGAGCCGCATCAGCAGGCGGTCGAGCGTCTGGTCGCGCGCAAGCCGGCCTTCGTTGTCGTGGAGCGCGAAGAACGCGTTTCGGATCGCATCGACGAGGCCGCGATCGTCGACGAGCGTGTGGCCGAACGTGGCTTCGACGCTGCCGAGGCCCGGCAGGTCGAGCCGGCGCGCGGCGCGCTCGACCCAGGCTTGCGGCAGGTACAGCATCCCGTACGTGAAGCCGCCGGCTTCGGGCGCGTGGCCGTCGTGCATCGCGCCCGGCTCGATCAGGATCGCGCGGCCCGGCACGCTCGTATGCAGCGAGCGGTGGCACTGGAAGCGCTGCACGCCCTGTTCGGTGAAGCCGACCAGCATGTCGTCGTGGTCGTGCGCGTCGTATGCATGGCCGTTGAAATGCGCGTGCAGGCTTTCGATGCCGGTTTCCGCGTCGCGGCGCGCGACGAGCCAGTGGTCGGGTTCGCCGGTGGCTTTCGCATCTGTCGTCATCGGCTACCTCTCACGTCGTCGTTGTGTGACGGACCCTGTAAGCAGGCGGCGGAACAGCGGAGGCGCGTGCGGTTCATGCTCCGTTCACCGCCGCCTGTTCGTCGCGCGCATATTGCGCGGGCGGCCGGCCGACATGACGCGCGAACGCGACGCTGAACGTGCTCGCCGAGCTGTAGCCGACGCGCGCCGCGATTTCCGCGATGCGGCCTTCGTTGCGGCGAAGCAGATCCTTCGCGAGCGCCATGCGCCACGTCAGCAGGTATTCCATCGGCGCGACGCCGACCGCGCGGCTGAAGCGTTCGAAGAACGTCGAGCGCGACAGCGCGGCTTCCTTCGCGAGTTCGACGATCGTCCACGGGTGCGCGGGGCGTTCGTGCATTCGCCGCAGCGCGGCCGCGAGGCGGCTGTCGGCGAGCCCGCGCACGAGCCCGGGCGATGCGTGCGTGCCGGTCGTGAACCGCAGCGCCTCGATCAGCAGCACTTCCAGCAGACGCGCCAGCACGATCTCGCGGGCAGGCCGCTGTGCGCGAGATTCGTCGCGCACCAGTTGCACGAGGGTAGTCAGCCGCGGTTCGCCGCGCACGTGCACGAAGCGGGGCAGCAGCGACACCAGCAGCGATGCATCGGGCGAACCGAAACTGCAGTTGCCGGCCATCATCTGCGTATCGACCGGGTTGGCCGGATCGCCGATCCGGTATTCGCCGTGGTCGAGCATGACGGGCGGGGCGGTGTCGACGCCCGGCGGCGGCGGTTCGAGGCTCGACATCGCGACGCCGTAGGCCGCCGGAATCAGCATGAAGTCGCCGGCCAGCAGTTCGATCGGCGCATGCCCGTCGATCGCGATCCGGCAGCCGCCGTCGAGGACCGCGCAATAGAACGGCTCGCCGGCGACCGTGCGGTTGATCGCCCACGGGCTCGCGCCGCGCACGTACTTCGAGTACCGCGCGCCCGGTTGCAGCAGCGTCACGACTTCGGTCAGCGGGTCGATCATCGCCGGACTCTCGCAAAAGAAAAGCGGATTGTCGATTGTAGCGAATACGGCTCCCGCCATCTATCGTACGGACACGTGCTCAACACACCCCGGGAGTTCACATGAAGACCGTACTGATTACCGGCTGTTCCTCCGGCTTCGGCCTCGAAATCGCGCGCCATTTTCTGGCGCGCGACTGGCAGGTCGTCGCGACCATGCGCAGGCCGGCCGACGACGTGCTGCCGCCGTCGGAGCGCTTGCGCGTGCTGCCGCTCGACGTGACGAGCGCGGACAGCATTCGCGCCGCGATCGACGCCGCCGGCCCGATCGACGTGCTCGTGAACAACGCGGGCTTCGGCGCGGCCGCACCGGCCGAGCTCACGCCGCTCGACACGGTGCGCGCGCTGTTCGACACCAACACGATCGGCACGATCGCGGTGACGCAGGCCGTGCTGCCGCAGTTTCGCGCGCGCGGCGCCGGCGTGGTCGTGAACGTCACGTCGAGCGTCACGCTGAAGGCGTTGCCGCTGGTCGGCGCGTATCGGGCGAGCAAGGCGGCGGTGAATGCGTTCACCGAATCGATGGCGGTCGAACTCGCACCGTTCGGCGTGCGCGCGCATCTGGTGCTGCCGGGCCGCGCGCCCGACACGCGTTTCGCGGACAACGCACGGGCCAACATGCACGGCTTCGAGCACGAAGCGTATGCGGACTTCGTCGGCAAGGCCGTGGCGCGGATGCTCGATGCGTCGGGGCCGATCACGCACGCGCAGGACGTCGCCGAAGCCGTGTGGCGCGCGGCGACCGATCCGTCGAGCCCGATGCGTATTCCGGCCGGCGCCGATGCGCAGGCGTGGGCGGCGGAAGCGGGTTGAACGATCGGGCGTCCGTCGCGCCGGCGGGTTGAACCGGTGCGACGGACCGGGCGAGGCGGCGACGGGCGCTAAAGCGCGCGGGTAATCGCCTGCTCCAGCAGCGACAGGCCGAGATCGATCTCGTCTTCGCTGACGGTCAGCGGCGGCGCGATCCGGAACACGCCGCCCATGCCGGGCAACTGCACGATGTTCATGCTGAGCCCGAGCTTCATGCACTCGCGCGTGATCTTCGCGCCGAGCCCGTCCGCCGGCTCCTTGGTGCGGCGATCCTTGACGATCTCGACGCCGAGCAGCAGCCCGCGCCCGCGCACGTCGCCGATGCAGTCGAAGCGCTCCATCAGGTCGAGCAGGCCGCGCCGCAGCCGCTCGCCCATCGTGTTCGCGCGCGCGACGAGGCCGTCGCGCTGCACGACGTCGAGCACGCGCAGGCCGACGGCGGCCGGCAGCGGATCGGACACGTGCGTCGTGTAGAACAGGTAGCCGAGCGCGTGCGCGCGTTCCTCGATCGCCGCGGACGTGACCATCGCCGCGAGCGGCAGCCCGGCGCCGAGCGTCTTCGACAGCGTCAGGATGTCGGGCGTCACGCCGTCGCGCTGGCACGCGAACATCGTGCCGGTGCGGCCGACGCCCGTCTGCGCCTCGTCGAGGATCAGCAGCATCCCGCGTGCCTCGCACTTGCGCTTGAGCGCGGCCATGTAGCCTTCCGGCAGCTCGATGATCCCGCCCGAGCTGAGAATCGGCTCCGCGATGAACGCGGCGAGGTTGCCGCTCGACTGCCGGTCGATCAGGTCGAACGCGTAGTCGAGTTCGGCGAGCGGGTCGTACGCGCCGTTGCGCTCGAAGCGCGGCCGGTACGCGAACGGCGCCGGAATCGCGAACGAGCCGACCGACGCGGGGCCCACACCCTTGCGGCCCGCGCTGTAGGTGGCCGATGCGGCGGCGCCCGTCATCCCGTGCCACGACTGCGCGAAGCCCACGATCTCGTACTTGCCGGTGACGAGCTTCGCCATCCGGATCGCCGCCTCGTTCGATTCGGCGCCGGTGCTGAGCAGCAGCGCGCGGTCGAGCCCGGCGGGTGTGATCTCGGCGAGGCGCGTCGCGAGATCGACGACCGGCCGCGACAGCATCCCGCTGAACAGGTGATCGAGCTTGCCCGCGTATTCGCCGATGACGGACACGATTTCCGGATGGCTGTGGCCGAGCACCGCGCTCATCTGGCCCGACGTGAAATCGAGGATCGCGCGGCCGTCGGCGTCGTAGACGAAGCTGCCTTTCGCGCGCTCGACGATCATCGGCTCGAACGTGCCGCCGTAGCGGACCAGGTGCTGCGTGGCGTTGCGCCAGAAGATTGCGTCGTCGTTCAGGGACATCGGGCGGCTCCGGGCAAAGGGCAGGGGGAGCTTGCAGTCTAGGCGCGCGTCTGGTTTGATGGAAACGAATAGTTCTAATGCAAGGTAGAAAAGGAGCTGATACCTTGGCGCTTTCGCTCGAAATCGACCTGCTGCGCTCGTTCGTCGTGATCGCCGAGGTGCGCGCGTTGAGCCGCGCGGCCGCGCGGGTCGGCCGCACGCAATCCGCGCTCAGCCAGCAGATGAAGCGGCTCGAAGAGGCCGTCGACCAGCCGCTGTTCCAGCGCACCGGCCGGGGCGTCGTGCTCACGCATCCGGGCGAGCGGCTGCTCGTGCATGCGCAGCGCATCCTGCGGCTGCACGACGAGGCGATGGCCGACCTGTGCGGCACGGGGCTGTCGGGGACGATCCGGTTCGGGTGCCCGGACGATTACGCGCAAGTGTGGCTGCCGTCGCTGCTGCGGCAGTTTTCGAGCCAGCATCCGCAGGCGATCGTCGAAGTCGTGTGTGGGCCGACGCCGCGGCTCGTCGAACACCTGGAGAAGCGTGCGGTCGATCTGGCGATGATCTCCGTGCCCGACGACGGCGCGACCGACGACATCATTCGCCGCGAGCAACTGGTGTGGATCGGCTATCCGGGGCTCGAGCCCGCGCATTTCGATCCGCTGCCGCTCGCGCTGTCCGATCGCGATACGCTCGATCACCTCGCGGCGTGCGACGCGTTGAACCGCGCCGGCCGCGACTATCGCGTCGCGTATGCGAGCAGCAGCCTCGCCGGGCTGATCGCGCTGGTGCGCTCGGGGCAGGCGTTCGCGGTGATGACGCAGACGGCCGTGCCGGCCGACCTCGCGATCGTCAACGGCGACCCGCACTTGCCGCCGTTGCCGGCCGTGGGCATTACGCTGCGGTTCGATCGGAAGCGCCCGTCGCACCTGACGGCCGCTTTCGCCGACCATATCCGGCAAACGCTGCCGTTGCTTTGACGGCCGGCGCGAATCAGTCGACCGTCGACGAGGCCGACGCGGGCGTGCGGCCACGCACCGCCGCCGCCGTATCGCGCACGCGGATCGCCGCCCGCATGCCCGACAGCTTCAGTTCGGTTTCCTGATATTCGTTGGCCGGCTCGGAATCGGCGACGATGCCGCAGCCCGCGAACAGCCGGCACGCGCCGCCCGCGACGAGTGCCGAGCGCAGCGCGACGATGAAATCGCCGTTGCCGTGCGCGTCGATCCAGCCGAGCGGCGCCGCATACCAGCCGCGATCGAAGCCTTCGTGCGCACGGAGGTGGTCGAGCGCCGGTGCGCGCGGATGGCCGGCGACCGCGGGCGTCGGGTGCAGCGCGGCGACGACCTGCAACAGCGACGCATCCGGATTCAGCGTCGCGCGGATCGGCGTGCTCAGGTGCTGCAGCTTCGGCAGCCGGTGCAGCGACGGTCGATCGGGCACGTCGAGCGCGCGCGACAGCGGCCCGAGCGCGGCGCGGATGGCGTCGACGACGAGCGCGTGTTCGAGCCGCTCCTTCGCCGAAGCCATCAGTGCGGCGCCGAGCGCACGATCGTCGTCGGGCGTCGCGCCGCGCCGGATCGTGCCGGCCAGCGCATGCGTGCGCACGTCGCCGGCCGCGACACGCGCGAGCCGTTCCGGCGTGGCGCCGACGAAGCACGCCCCTTCGCGGCTGACCGCGAACAGGTGCGCATGCGCGTCGCGCCGCCGCAGACGGCGCAGCAGCGGCGCGATCGCGACCGGCCGCGCGTACTGCTCGAGCACGTCGCGCGCGAGCACGACCTTGCCGAATGCGCCGTCGTGGATCGCGTCCACCGCGCGACGGACTTCGTGCTGCCATTCGCTCGCCTGCAGCGCCTGCGTGTGCAGCAGTTGCGGCGCCTCGTCTTCCGCGGTCGGCGCAAGGGCGCCGAGCGAGTCGATCCGTGCAAGACACGCATGCGCGAGCGCGGCCGGATCGTCGTGGGCGGAGACGACCTGCTGGCAGACGGCCCAGTGCGCATCGCCTTCGCGCACGATCAGCAGCTTCGCGAGCGTCATGCTCGCGTCGGCAAACGGCGACCAGTGCGCGCTGCGCGGGCCCCGCGAATCGAACCGGAAGCCGCCGACGAGCCGCGGCGGCTGCGGGCCGGCCGTGACCGCGTCGCGCACGAGCGTGCGCCAGCGCGCGTCGATCTGCGCGAAGCGCGTGTCGCCGGCGGCGCTCAGTTCGACTGCGCAGCCCCAGCCGAACAGCGTGACGGACGCATCGCCGGCTTCGTGGAAGCACCACGGCGTGACGCCGTCGTCCCACGCGGCGATCAGGTCGAAGAAGTCAAGCGCGCGCAGCGGCACCGAGACCGACGCCAGCGTCGGCGTGCCGGTGGCGGCGGCGCGGCGGGCCGCCCGCGCGAACGTGTCGTGCAGCAGTGGAAGGCCGGCGGTCATGCGAGCCCCCGCTGTTGTCGCCAGTATCGGGTTTGCTGCGCGATGTACCACGCGATGAGCTGGGCGAACAGCGTCTCGACGTAGTCGGCGTCGAGGCCGGCCTGTTCGGCCCAGCGGCGCCGGTCGGGCAGCATCGCGGCCACCCGCTCCGGCGCGGCGATGCTCGCCTCGTCCGGCTTGAAGCGCGACGCGGCTTTTACGTACTGCATGCGCCGGCCGAGCGCGTCGATGATGTCGGCGTCCAGGCGATCGATCGCTTCGCGAATGTCGGGAAGCCCCGTGCAGGCGTCCGGTGTTTTCATGTGTACTCCTTTCCGTAACGAAGGGACTGGTCGATCCGTTCGACCAGATGGGCGATCACCGCCGGGTACTGGTGCCGCAGGTAGAAGTGGTCGCCGTCGAACGTCGCGACGTGGATCGGGCGCGTCGCGACGTCCTGCCACGCGTGCGCCTCGTCGCTGTCGAGCTCGGTATCGGCGAGCGGCAGCATCACGCCGAGCGGCGCATCGATGCGCGGCGGACGCTCGCGCCGATACGTTTCGATCGCGCGGTAGTCGTCGCGGATCATCGGCAGGTAGATCGCGCGCATTTCCGGGTCGGCGAGCAGCGCGGCGTGCTCGCCGGACAGCCGGGCGACGTCGCCGATGAGCGCGTCGTCGGATTGCAGGTGCAGATCCGACGGGCGCTGGCGATGCGGCGGCGGCAGCGCGGAAACGGCCACGTAAAGCGGCGCGGCGCCGCGCGCCTCGAGCCGCACCGCGACCTCGTATGCGAGCGCCGCGCCGAGGCTGTGCCCGAACAGCACGAGCGGCGCGTGTGCATGGCGTTGCAGCGCGTCGGCGGCGGGGCCGGCGAGCGCGTCGATCGAGTGCAGGCACGGCTCGCCGAAGCGTTCCTCGCGGCCCGGATACTGTAGCGCGAGCAGATCGACGTCCCACGGCAGCGCCCGGCTCCAGCCGCGAAAGAAATTCGCGGTGCCGCCCGCGTGCGGAAAGCAGACGAGCTGCGCGCGCGGGCACGGCGACAGCCGCAACTCGCGAATCCAGTTCGACTCGATCGGGCGCGCGCTCATGCGGCCGCCGCCTGCAACTGGCGGCGCAACAGGTCGCGCAGCGATTTCTTGCTGGTCTTGCCGATGCCGGTTTCCGGAAAGCGCGGCATGAATTCGATCCGATCGGGGATCTTGAAGGCCGCGAGCCCGCGGTCGCGCAGGTAGCGTTTCAGCATCAGTCTGGACGGAGCAGGCGCGCGTGCGACGACGAACGCGCAGGTCCGCTCGCCGAGCATCGGGTCGGGCATCGCGACGACCGCCGCGTCGTGCACCTGCGGATGCGCGAGCAGCAGGTTCTCCACTTCCTCGGCCGAGACCTTCTCGCCGCCGCGGTTGATCAGATCCTTGTCGCGGCCTTCGACGACGAGGTCGCCGTCCGCGGTGCGCCGCACGCGGTCGCCGCTGCGGTAGAAGCCGTCTGCCGTGAACGCCGTCGCGTCGTGCTCCGCGAGCCGGTAGTAGCCGCGGATCGTGTACGGGCCGCGTACCTGCAGTTCGCCGATTTCGCCGGGCGCGACCGGTGCGCCGGCTTCGTCGACGATGCGCACTTCGTCGCCTTCGGAGACGGGGCGGCCCTGCGTGCGCGCGATGCGCTCGGGCGTATCGTCGAGCCGCGTGCAGCAGATGAGCCCTTCGGCCATGCCGAACACCTGCTGCAATCGACAGCCGAGCACGGGCGTCACGCGTGCGGCCGCGTGGTCCATCAGCCGGGCGCCGCCGACCTGCAGCACGCGCAGGCTCGACAGGTCGGCCTGCCGTTGCGGCTGCTCGTCGAGCCACAGCAGCGCGAGCGGCGGCACGAGCGCGGTATGCGTGACGCGCTCCTGCGCGATCAGCGCGAAGCTCTGGTCGGGCTCGGGCCGGGAGGTCGTCACGATCCGGCCGCCCGCGAGCAGCGCGCCGATCGTGCCGGGGCAGCACAGCGTGAAGTTGTGCGCCATCGGCAGCGCGGCGAGGTAGACGGTGTCGGCATCGACACCGCTCGCGGCGCTGCACGCGCGCACGTTGTACAGGTATTCGCGATGGCGGCGCGGAATCAGCTTCGGCGTGCCGGTCGTGCCGCCCGACAACTGGAAGCACGCGATGTCGTCGGCGCGCGCCGCGCAGGCGTGCACGGGCGGCGCGTCGTACAGCGCGTCGAACGACGTGAACGCGTGATCGTCGCCGGCCATCACGACGTGCTCGACCGTCGGGCAGTCGGCCTGCAAGGCCGCCGCCAGCGGCCGGCAGTCGAAATCGCCGAGTCGCGACGCGCCGAGGTAAGCACGCGCACCGGCGAAGCGGCAGAACGCGCCGATCTCGTAGTGACGGTGGGCCGGCAGCGCGAGCACCGGCCGCACGCCGAGCTGGAACAGCGCGAAGCAGGTCTCGATGAAGCGCGCGCCGTTCGGCAACTGGACGACGACCGCGTCGCCGCGCGTGAGGCCGAGCCGCGCGAGGCCGCCCGCGAGGCGGCGGATGCGCGCCAGCAGATCGCGATAGCGCAGGCGGCGCGCGCCGTCGACGATGGCGAGCGCGTCGGGATGGCGCCGCGCGCACGCGTCGAGCGCGTCGAAGAACGTCATGTCCTGCCAGTAGCCGGCGTCGCGGTAGCGGCGCGCGAAGTCGTCGGGCCAGTCGGGCGCGTCGGCCGGCACGGCCGCCGCCAGGGAGGAAGGGGAGGGTTGCATGCGCTGACCTTGGGTTCCGGCAAGTTGTCAGAAAATGTAAATGAGAGGTATTATCATTTGGAACGGGTGCTGCGATAGCGCCGTTTCTTTCGATATCGCGGCAATTTCGTTCGATCAGGCGCCGGTCGCGCGGCGCCCGGCCAATCCGGCCGGACAATCGGCCGGCTGCCGGTGCGTGCCGGTCCGCGCGTGCCGCCTAACCAACGGACCTCCGATGAGATCGACCTCCTTCGCTTCGTCACGACGTCACCCGCCGGTGCTCGTGCCCGGCAATCACCCGGGCGTGGTGCACATCGACGCGGGCATGAAACTCATGAGCGGCACGCTGTGCTCGGATAGCCGCGACTGGTACGAGGAGCCGCTCGAAAAAGGGCTGAAGCTCGTCCTCGTGCAGAGCGGGCAGTTGCGCTGCCGCGTGCCGGGCCAGCCCGAGCAATGCATCAAGGGGCCGGGCCTGTGCGTGATCGCCAACGACGGCGAATTCACGACGCACCAGATCTACGACCGCGACGTGCCGCTGCGCTACACGATCGTGCAGCTCGGCCTCGATGCACTCGACCGCAACCTGAGCCTGCTGCCGGAGAAGCTGCTGGCGCCGACGGGCGGCGATCCGCGCATCGTCAGTTGCCCGGCGTCGAAGGCGCTGCAGGCGCTCGCCGTGCAGATCGCCACCTGTCCGTTCGAGGGGGCCGTGCGCGAGTACTACCTGAAGGCGAAGGCGTTCGAGCTGACCGCGCTGAGCGCGCAGTTGCTGGCCACGCAGCGGCAGTCCGCGCCGGCCGACGTGCGCGTCACGTCGTCGGATGTCGAGCGCGTGTACGCAGCGAGCGACATCCTGACGCGCGAGCTCCAGCATCCGCCGACGCTCGACGCGCTCGCGGCGCGCGTCGGGATGAATTCGCGCAAGCTGACGGCCGGTTTCCGCAAGGTGTTCGGTACGAGCGTGTACGCGTATCTGCAGGAATACCGGCTGCGGACCGCGCACGCGATGCTGTGCGCGGAGGATGCGAACGTATCGACCGTCGCGTACCGCGTCGGCTACAGCCCCGCGCATTTCTCGATCGCGTTCCGCAAGCGCTACGGCATTTCGCCGAGCGATATTCGCGTGTCGTCGAACGCGATCGACCACGAGGAACTGGCGGGCGCGGCGATCTAAAACAACTGACCGGCAGCCTAAAGGAATCGACCGGGCGCATGGGTGTTAATGAGATAGATTCTCATTCACAGGTGGCCGCCGCCGCGCGGAGCCGCCGCCGAACGACCCATACAAGGCGTGCCCATGAGCCAGACCGTTGTCGATTCCACGACCGACCATTCCGATCCTTCCTGTTGTTCTCCTACTGATTTTCGCGCGCGGCTCGTCGAGCTGATCGCCGAGCTGCTCGACGAATCCGTCGATGAAATCGCGTCGCTCGACGACGACGAGGACCTGCTGAGCTGCGGCCTCGATTCGATCCGGCTGATGTATCTGCAGACGCGCTTGAACCGGCTCGGCCATGCGCTGACGTTCGATGCGCTCGCGCGCACGCCGACGCTCGGCGCGTGGGCCGCGTTGCTCGCGAGTGCGCTGCCTGTCGCTCGGGCCGCTCGGGCGGAGGCCGTCGTCGCTGCCGAAGCGGTCGACGTGCACGCGCCGTTCGAGTTGTCCGCGGTGCAGCAGGCGTACTGGCTCGGCCGCGGCGACGGCGAAGTGCTCGGCAACGTGAGCTGTCACGCGTTTCTCGAATTCCGCAGCCGCGCGATCGATCCCGTTCGTCTCGACATCGCATGCCGGCGCGTGCGCGAGCGTCATCCGATGCTGCGCGCGCGTTTCGACGGCGGCCGCCAGCAGATCCTCGCCGAGTCGAATGCGCCGGTGTTCGCGCATGCGGACTGGCGCGACCGGACGGCGGCCGATGCGCAGGCCGAATGGGTGTCGCTGCGTGCGTTCCGGTCGCACGAATGCCTCGACGTCGAGCACGCGCAAGTGTTCATGATGGGACTCGTGCAGATGCCCGGCGGCGAGGATCGCGTGTGGCTCAGTGTCGATCTGCTCGCGGCCGACGTCGACAGCGTACGGCTGCTGATGCAGGAGATCGGCGTCGCGTATGCCGAGCCGTCGGCGCTGCCCGCCGCGCCGTCGACGTGGTTCCCGGCCTGGCTCGCGCGTCGCGCGGCCGAAACGCGCGATGCACGCGCCGCGGCGCGCGACGCGTGGCAGGCGCGGCTCGCGACGTTGCCGGAAGGGCCCGCGCTGCCGCTCGCCCGTGCGCCGGAAACGATCCGCGCGCCGCGTTTCAGCCGCGTCGCGCATACGCTGAGCACGGACGAGCTCGCGCGCCTGCAGGCGCGCGCCGCGCAGCACGGCGTCACGCTGTCGTCGGTGTTCGGCGCGGCGTTCGCGGCCGTGCTCGCGCGCTGGAGCGGCCGGCAGGCATTCCTGCTCAACGTGCCGCTGTTCGACCGGCACGGCGATGCGGCCGACCTGGGCCGCGTGATCGCCGATTTCACGACGCTGTTGCTCGTCGAATGCGACGTGCGAGCCGGTGCGAGCGCGGCCGATACGGTGCGTGCGTTTCAGCAGCGGCTGCACGGTGCGATCGCGCACGCCGCGTATCCGGCGCTCGACGTGCTGCGCGATGCGCGTCGGCAGGGCATGCCGCGCGCGGCGCCCGTCGTGTTCTCGTGCAACCTCGGCGACGAATCGTTCGTGCCCGACGCGTTCGCGCAGGTATTCGGCGATCTGCACGACATGATTTCGCAGACGCCGCAGGTATGGCTCGACCATCAGCTCTATCGCGTGCCGGGCGGCGCGCTGCTCGCGTGGGACAGCGTCGACGGCCTGTTCCCGGACGGGATGATCGACGCGATGTTCGGCGCGTATGTCGCGTTCGTGCAGGCGCTGTGCGATCGCGACTGGCGGTGGCCGATCGCGGTCGAGCTGCCGTCCGCGCAGCGGCGCGTGCGCGATACGCTCAACGCGTTGCCGGCCTGCGACCGCGCGCGCACGCTGCATCACGATTTCTTCGCGCTGGCCGCGCGCGAGCCGGCCGCCGTGGCCCTGCGTTGCGGCGACCGCGCGGTGACGCGCGTTGAACTGGCCGCGCAGGCGCTCGCGGTCGCGGGCGGGTTGCGGGCGGCCGGAATCGGGCACGGCGATGCCGTCGAGATCAGCCTGCCGCGCGGGCCCGCGCAGGTCGCGGCCGTGTTCGGCGTGCTGGCGGCCGGCGCGTGCTACGTGCCGCTCGACGTCGCGCAGCCGGTCGCGCGCAAGGTGCTCATCGAGCGCGCGGCAGGCGTGAAAATGGCGATCGGCGACATCGCATGCGCGGACGGGCCGCTGCCGCATGTCGGCATCGCCGCGCTGCTGCGGCATGCGCCGCTGGCCGC
The DNA here is from genome assembly GCF_020419965.1 of Burkholderia sp. AU39826. Taxonomy (NCBI): domain Bacteria; kingdom Pseudomonadati; phylum Pseudomonadota; class Betaproteobacteria; order Burkholderiales; family Burkholderiaceae; genus Burkholderia; species Burkholderia sp. AU39826. The sequence continues at coordinate 73,164 of NZ_JAIZQG010000009.1, read as the reverse complement.
GCCGCTCGCGGTCGCGCCGCAGGCGACGGCCTACGTGATCTACACGTCCGGTTCGACCGGCGTGCCGAAGGGCGTCGAGATGACGCACGCGGCGGCGATCAACACGATCGATGCGATCGACGCGCTGCTCGGCGTGAGCGCGGGCGACCGGCTGCTCGCGGTATCGGCGCTCGATTTCGATCTGTCGGTGTACGACCTGTTCGGCGCGCTCGGGGCGGGTGCCGAACTCGTGCTGCCGACGCAGGACGAAGCGCGCGATGCGGCGCGCTGGATCGAGCTGATCGCGCAGCACCGCGTGACGCTGTGGAACTCGGCGCCTGCGCTGCTGGAAATGGCGCTGGCCGTGCCGGCGGCGAGCGACGCGTGCCGGAGCGTGCGCGCGGCGCTGCTGTCCGGCGACTGGATCGCGCTCGACCTGCCGGCGCGGCTGCGCGAGCGCTGCGGCGATGCCTGTGCGTTCCACGCGCTCGGCGGCGCGACCGAGGCCGGCATCTGGTCCAACGTGCAGACGGTGCACGACGTGCCGCTGCACTGGCGTTCGATTCCGTACGGCCGGCCGTTGCCGGGGCAGGCGTATCGCGTCGTGGATGCCGACGGGCGCGATGCGCCCGATTACGTGCCGGGCGAATTGCTGATCGGCGGCGACAGTCTCGCGCGCGGCTACCGGAACGATCCCGAGCTGACCGCGCAGCGTTTCGTGCAGCACGCGTCGGGCCGCTGGTATCGCACCGGCGATCGCGGCCGCTACTGGCCGGACGGGACGCTCGAATTCCTCGGGCGCGAGGATCGGCAGGTGAAGGTGCGCGGGCACCGGATCGAACTTGGCGAGATCGAGGCGGCGCTGGCCGCGCATCCGCTGATCGACGGCGCGTGCGCGAGCGTCGTCCACGGCGAGGCCGCGCGCATCGTCGCGGCGTTCGTGCCGGCCGATCGCGCGGCAGCGGACACGGCGCCGTCATCGCTCGTCGAGGCCGGCATGGCCGATACGATGCCGGCGGAAGCGGCCGTCGCGCGTGCCGTCGCCGGCCGGCTGCTCGATGATGGCGCGGGCCTGCCGCCGTCGCTGCGTGCGCACTGGCACGCAAACGGCGACGCATCGATGGCCATCGACGCGGCGCTCGATCGGCTCGACTGGCAGGGAACCGATCTCGACGAGCTGACGGCCGCGCTGCGCGCGCTCGCCGCCGAGCCGGATACCGCCGCGCAGCGCGTGCCGCTGGACCGGTGCGTGGCGCCGCTCGCGTTCGCGACGCGTTTGCCGGACGGCGCCCGCGCGTTGCGCGCGTTCGCCGTCGCGCTGGACGCGCAGGCCGCGGCACACGCAGGGGCATTGCGCGTCGCGGTGCTCGATGCGCGCGCGGGCCAGGCGCTCGATGCGGGGCTCGGCGTGCTCGACGATCCGCGTTTCGACGTGACGCTGTTCGACGTGTCGCCGGGCCTGCTGCACGACGCCCCGGCGCGCTTCACGCGAACGCTGCCTGCGCTTCAGACGATGCAGGACGGCTTGCTGCCCGCCCGCCATCTCGGCGCATTCGATTGCGTGATCAGTTTCGCGGCGGCGCACCTGCGCGACGATCCGCGCGACACGTTCCGGATCGCGGCCGCGCTGCTCGCGCGGGACGGCCGCCTGCTGCTCGCCGACGTGCTGCGCGATTCGCCGCTGCGCGAACTCGTCGCGGGCGTCGTGGGCGATGCGTCGCCGCCGCGGCCGTTCGCCCACGACGCGCTCGCGGCGGCCGCGCACGCGTGCGGCTTTGCGGTCGATGCGCGGAGCTGGCGCTCGGCTGCGTTCGCGTGCATCGATGCGCGCCGGACCGGCGAGCCGATCGCGCAGGCGGCGCTGGCCGACTGGCTGCGCGACCGGTTGCCCGACGCGATGCGCCCCGATGCGCTGTGGTGGGCGCCGCGCTGGCCGCTGAACGCGAACGGCAAGATCGATCGCCGGGCGGTGGGGGACGCCCTCGCGCGCGCACTCGGCGACGCGCCGGCCGCGCACGACGCGTTCGTGCCGGCCGACGAACGGCACGCGACATTGCTCGCCTGCTGGGAGCAGGCGCTCGGCCGCGCGGCGAACGCGCGTGACGCTACGTTCTTCTCGCTCGGCGGCGACAGCCTGCTCGCGACACGGCTGCTCGCGCAACTGCGCGAGCGGCTCGGCGTGCGGATCGGGATGGCCGCGTTCTACCGGCAGCCGACGCTCGCCGGTCTCGCGGCGCAGCTCGACGCACTGACGCCTGCGGCGCCCGCCGATGGCGACGCATCGTTCGCGACGATCGAGGAGGGCGTGCTGTGAGCTTCGACGACGTGCTCGACCTCTGCCGCGAACGGCAGATCGAACTGTGGTGCGACGACGACGGCCAGTTGCGCTATCGCGCGCCGGCCGGCGCGCTCGACGCGGATCTCGCCGCGCGCATCAAGGCCGAACGCGATGCGTTCGTCCGTTTCCTTCAGGGCGGCGCGTGGCGCGGCGATCCGGCGCGCCAGTACGAACGGTTCGCGCTGACGCCGGTACAGGCCGCGTACGTGCTCGGCCGGCACGAATCGTTCGAGTTCGGCGGCAGCGCCTGCCATCTGTACGTCGAATACGACGAACCGAAGGATCTCGACTGCGTGCGTTTCGAAGCCGCGTGGAATGCGTGCGTCGCCCGCCATCCGATGCTGCGCGCGATCGTCGAGGACAACGCATGGCAGCGCGTGCTGCCCGACGTGCCGTGGCAGCCGCTCACCGTGCACGACCTGCGCGACGCCGACGCGAACGCATTCGACGCCCACCTGAACCGCGTGCGCGAGCGCCTCGACCATGCGGTGCACGCGCTCGACCGCTGGCCGGTGCTGCAGCCGGAAGTGAGCGTCGGGCCGGACGGCGCGGTGCTGCACCTGTCCGTGGATTTCACGCTGATCGACTACGCGAGCCTGCAGTTACTGCTCGCCGAATGGCGGCGTCGTTACGACGATCCGCAATGGCAACCGGCGCCGCTCGACGCGACGTTTCGCGACTATGTGATGCATGAAGCGCAGGCCGCGACGCGTGCCGACCATGCACGCGACAAGGCGTGGTGGCTCACCCGGCTCGACGATCTGCCCGCACGTCCCGATCTGCCGATCGTGCCCGCGCTGCGCGCCGACGGGCGGCCGCGCTTCACGCATCGGCATGCGCGGCTCGATCGCGCGCAATGGGCCGCGCTGAGCGGCCATGCGAGCCGTTTCGGGCTGAGCGCGGCGAGCGTCGCGCTGGCCGCGTTCGCCGAGGTCGTCGGCCGCTGGAGTCAGGCGCCGGCGTTCTGCCTGAACCTGACGGTGCTGAACCGTCCGCCCGTGCATCCGCGCATCGATGCGGTGCTCGGCGATTTCACCGCATTGAGCCTGCTCGCCGTCGATGCGACGCATGGGCGCGATTTCGTCGAGCGTGCCCGCGCGATCGGCGCGCGGATGTTCGACGATCTCGACCATCGCGCGTTCACCGGCGTCGACGTGATGCGCGAACTCGCGCGGCGGCGCGGCAAGGATGCGGCGCTGATGCCGGTGGTGTTCACGAGCGGAATCGGCAGCGTCGGGCGCCTGCTCGGCGAGCACGCGGCGCGCGCCGAACCGCCGCGCTACATGATCAGCCAGACGCCGCAGGTGTGGCTCGACTGCCAGGTGACCGACCAGTTCGGCGGGCTGGAAATCGGCTGGGACGTACGCGACGACCTGTTTCCGCACGGCATGCCGTCCGCGATGTTCGATGCGTATGTCGCGCTGCTGGGCCGGCTGGCCGACGATGCCGAATGGTGGTCGCGCGCGGGCGACATCGTATTGCCGTCCGCCGCGCCCGTCGCCGACGTGCATCCGGACGCCGATACGCATCTCGCGGCCGGGTTCGCCGCGCAGGCGCTGCGCACGCCCGATGCGCCGGTCGTGATCGATGCGCGGGGCGCACGCACGTACCGCGAGGTCGCGCAACATGCGGCGGCGCTGCGCGGCGCGCTCGAACGGGCCGGCGTCGGCGTGGGCGATACCGTCGCGGTGCTGATGCCGAAGTGCGCGCACCAGCTCGCGGCCGTGCTCGCGATCGTCCAGGCGGGCGCCGCGTACGTCCCGGTCGACAGCCGCCAGCCGGCGCTGCGGCAGCAGGCGATCCTGCGCAATGCGCGGGTGCGCGCGGTCGTCAGCGTGCAGGCGCTCGCGTTCGAACACGATGGTTGCGTGCGCATCGATATCGATGCATTGCCGATCGATCCGCAATGGCCGCCGCGCGCCGCGCGCGACGTCGCCCCCGATGCCTTGGCCTACGTGATCTACACGTCGGGCTCCACCGGCGAGCCGAAGGGCGTGATGCTGAGCCACGCGGCGGTGTGCAACACGCTCGCCGACATCAACGCGCGACATGCGGTCGGCGCGGGCGACGTGGTGCTGGGCCTGGCCGAACTGAGCTTCGACTTGTCCGTGTACGACTTTTTCGGCGCGACCGCGCGCGGGGCGTGCGTCGTGCTGCCCGACCCGGCGCGCGGCAACGATCCGTCGCACTGGGCCGAGTTGATGGCGCGCCACCGCGTGACGCTGTGGAACTCGGTGCCGGCCCAGGGACAGATGCTGATCGACTACCTCGAAGGCGAGCCGGCGCTCGACGTGCCGGGCCCTCGCCGCGTGCTGTGGTCGGGCGACTGGATTCCGGTGACGCTGCCGGCCCGCTGGTGGCGCCGCTGGCCCGACAGCGCGCTGTTCAGCCTCGGCGGCGCGACCGAGGCGTCGATCTGGTCGATCGAGCATCCGATCCGTCCGGAGGATACGCAGCTCGCGAGCATTCCGTACGGCCGCGCGCTGACCGGGCAGACGATGGAAGTGCTCGACGCACTTGGCCGGCCGTGCCCGCCCGGCGTGCGCGGGGAGATCCATATCGGCGGCGTCGGGCTCGCGACGGGCTATGCGAACGATCCCGTGCGCACGGCCGAACGGTTCATCCGTCATCCGGACGGGCGCCGGCTTTACCGCACCGGCGACCTCGGGCGCGTGCGGGCCGACGGCGCGCTCGAATTCCTCGGCCGGCAGGACGATCAGGTGAAGATCCGCGGCTACCGGATCGAGCTGGCCGAGATCGACGCGGCGCTGACCGCGCATCCGCTCGTCGGCGCGGCCGCGACGATCGTGCTCGGCGACGGCGCGGAGCGCCGGCTCGCGAGCTTCGTGTCGCTGCAGGCCGCGGACGCGCCTCCGTCGGCGCAGGACGATGCGCTGCACGAGATCGCGACGCATGCGCGTGCGGCATTCGACACGGCACGCTGGCCCGCGCAGGCGGACATGTCGCGTTCGGTCGGGCAACTCGAAACGGCGTGCGTGGCGTCGCTCGCCGCGTGGATCGTGCCGGCCGGTGGCCTGACGGCCGACGGCTCGACCGGCTTCGCGACGCTGTGCGAGCGGCTGCGTGTGCCGGCGGCGCGACGGCATCTGCTGCGCCACTGGCTCGCGATGCTGGTTGCGCACGGCGTGCTGGATGCGGACGGCGAAGACGGCTGGCGCATGCGGCCCGATGCCGGCGTCGTCGACGCGCTCGCATGCTGGGATGCATTCGCGCAGCACGCATCGCCCGATCTGTGGCCGGCCGTCCTCGTCGATTATTTCCGCACCAGCGCGGGATGCCTCGATGCGCAGATCGACGGCAGCGTATCGCCGGCCGGCCTGATGTTCCCGGAAGGCACCGCGCATATCGCCGAAGCGATGTACAGCGACGGCGAGCACGCCCGCGCGCTGCATCGCGGGATGGCGCAGGCCGTGCGTGCGGTCGTCGCGCGCGAGCCTCGGCGCGCGTGGCGCATCCTCGAAATCGGCGCGGGCACGGCCGCCGCGACGCGGGCGATCGTCGATGCGCTCGCGCCGCTCGTCGAAGCCGGCACGCGCATCGATTACCTGTTCAGCGACGTGTCGAGCTACTTCCTCGCGGCCGCGCGCGAGCGTTTCGCCGCGTATCCGTGGATGCGCTTCGTGCGCTTCGACATGAACGCGCGATGCGATGCGCAGGGCATCGCGCCGCATTCGGTCGACCTGACGATCAGCTCCGGCGCGCTGAACAATGCGCGCGACACGGTCGCGCTGATCGCCGGCTTGCGCGCGCTGTCGGCGCCTGACGCGTGGTGGGTGATCCAGGAGCTGACGGCCGAGCATCCGGAAATCAGCATCAGCCAGGCGCTGATGATGGAGACGCCGGACGACGCGCGGGCCGCATCCGCGCGGTTGTTCGTGCCGCACGCGCAGTGGCTCGAATGGCTGCAGGCGGAGGCAGGCGATCGCGCGCTCGGTTGCGTCGCGCCCGGCACGCCGCTCGCCGCGCTCGGCTACGACATCCTGCTGGCGCATGTGAAGCGCGGCGCGGCGCGCCTCGCGCCGGATGCGCTGCTGGCGTTCGTGGCCGAGCGCGTGCCGGGCTACATGGTGCCGTCGCAACTGCGCGTGCTCGAACGTTTGCCGGTGACCGCGAACGGCAAGATCGACCGCCGCACGCTGGCCGGCATCGCCGAGATCCGCGAACCGGCACCGGCCGTGGCCCGATCGACGCCCGCACCGGCGGCCGATCCGCTGTTGGCGCGGCTGATCGGCCTGTGGGAAACCGTGCTCGATACGCGCAACGTCTCGCCGGATCAGGACTTCTTCGCCGCGGGCGGCGATTCGCTACTGATCGCGCAGCTCGTGTCGCGGCTGCGCGGCGAGGAACCGCTCGCGCACGCGCATCCGTTCGACCGGCTGCTGCGCTGGGTGCTCGCGCAGCCGACGCCGGCCGCGTTCGCGCAATGCCTGCGCGACGCGAGCGCGCAGCCGGCGGGCGCGATGTCGACGGCTGCGCCTGCCGCCTCGCGCACGCCGCCTGCATCGGCGGTCGTCCATGCGCCGGCGCCGCGCGTGCGCGCGGCGGTGCGCCCGATTCCGCTCGCGCCCGGCGACGGCGTGCCGCGCGTGATCGTGCACGAAGGGCTCGGCACCGTGCATGCGTATCGTCCGGTGCTTCCCGCGCTCGCGCGGCTCGGCCCGGTGCTCGGCTTCGCGGTGCGCGACGCGCAGGACTATCTCGACCTGCCGGTGCGCCACCTGAACGCGACGCTGGGCCGGCGCTACGCGGAGGCGCTGTGGCGCAGCGGCGTGCGCGAGGTCGACGTGCTCGGCTATTGCTCGGGCGGGCTGGTCGCGCTCGAAATGGCGAAGTCGCTGGTGCAGCTCGGCGTCGCGGTGCGCACGCTCGACATCGTGTCGAGCTACCGGATTCCGTACCTGATCGAGGACGAACGGCTCGTGCTGTTCAACTTCGCGGCGACGCTCGGGCTGCCGCTCGATGCGCTCGGCTTCCCGGAAACGTACGTGCTGGCCGACGCGCTCGCCGACGCGTTGAAGGCCGACCCCGCGCGGCTCGCGCCCGGCAGCCTGCAGGCGCAGCTCGAGATCTTCGGCGATTGCTGCGAGCCGGTCGATGCGCTGCGTCGCCGCGTGCTGCGCGCGGCGGCCGGCCTGTCGATGCAGGACGAACTCGCGCATCCGCTGCTCGACGAGCGCGAGCGGCTCTACCGGCTTTTCATGCATTCGGTGCAGGCGTGCCACTGGGCCGGCGATGCGCCGTATGCGGGCGCGCTGCGGCTGTTCGTGCCGGAGCGCTGCAACCCGCTGATCCCGCAGCAGCGCGCGGCGCTCATCGATTACTGGACGGCGCAGGCGCTCGGCGGCATCACCGCCGTCGATATTCCCGGCGGTCATTTCGACTGCCTGAACGCCGCGTTCGTCGACACGCACCTGAAGGAGGCACGATGAAGGTCCATCCGCTGCCGGTCGTCGTGGCCGGCTCCCGTTTCGGCCAGTTCTATGCGGCGGGCCTCGCGGCGTCCGGTTCGTATCGCGTCGCCGGCATTCTCGGGCGGGGCAGCGCGCGCACCGCGGCGTTGGCCGCGCGCGTCGGCGCGCCGGTGTTCGACCGCGTCGAAGCGTTGCCCGACGACGTGCGCGTCGCCTGCGTCGCCGTCGGCGGCGCGGCGCGCGGCGAGCAAGGCGCCGCGCTCGCGTGCCGGCTGCTCGAACGCGGGATCGACGTCGTGATCGAGCATCCGCTGCTGCCCGACGAATGGGACGGCGTGCTGCGCACCGCGTCGCGCCAGGGCCGCCGCTGCCTGCTCAACAGCTTCTATCCGAACCTGCCGGTCGTCGCGCGCTTCATCGCGGTCGCGCGACGGCTGTGCGAGACGTGCGCGCCCGTGCATGCCGATGTGGCGTGCTCGGTGCAGGCGAGCTACGCGGCGCTCGACGTGCTTGCGGCCGCATTGCAGGGTGTCGGGCCGTGGTCGGTCGAACCGATCAGGCCGGCGCTGTCGTCGATGCGCGAATGCGCGCTGGTGCTCGCCGAAACGCCGGTGTCGCTGCGCGTGCACAACGAGATGGCAGCGGCCGACGACGGCCGGATGAGCCTGTTGTTCAGCATCACGTTGACGACCGACGCCGGCACCTGGACGCTCGCGTCGCCGCACGGCCCGCTGTGGTGGGCGCCCGCGCTGCGCGAGCCGGCGACCGACGAGGACGGCCTCTTTCCGATCTTCGGCGAGCCGACCGGCGACACCATGCCCAGCATCCAGATCTGCGACGACGCGCGGGACACGTGGGGCGAGATTCACGCGCGAAGCTGGCCGCAGGCCGCCGTGCGTGCGGTCGATCGGCTCGTGTCCGGCGAAGGGCTGCATGCGTGCAACCAGCGCGGCATCGACGTGGCGCGCGTCTGGCAGCAGTTGACCGCGCAACTCGGTTTTCCGGAGCAGCCGCCGGGCGATGCGCGCGCCGCGACGCTCGGCATGCTGCTGGAGCGTGCCGCATGAACGGGCCGCTGCTTTCGATGTTGCGGCCGTTCGCGGCGCCGCTCGTCGCCGCGGTGGCGTTGCAGGCGCTGGCCGGCATCGCGTCGCTCGTGCCGTGGCTCGCGCTCGCGCAGCTCGCCGACGCATGGCGCGTCGCACCGCAGCTCGATGTGGCCGCGCGCGGCTGGCTCGTCGCCGCCGTGGCGGCCGGCGCGTGCTGGCTGGGCGGCCAGACGGTCGCGCTGCACCTGACGCACCGCGTCGACGCCGATCTCGGCGACCGCCTGCGCAAGCGCCTCGCCGATCATCTGCAACGTTTGCCGCTGGGCTGGTTCGCGCGCGCGGGCAGCGACCGCGTCGCGCGCCACGTCGATCAGGACGTGCGCGCGCTGCATCAGCTCGTCGCGCATGCGCCGGCCGATCTCACGCAGCTCGTCGTCGTGCCGTGCGCGGCGCTCGCGTGCCTGCTTTACCTGAATCCCGTGCTGCTCGCGTTCGCGCTCGCGCCGCTCGCCGCCGGTGCGGCGCTGTTCCGCTGGATGCGTTCGGCGCGATTCGCGCCGGCCTTCGCGGCGCGCAACGCGGCGCTCGAACGATTGATGGGCGACTACGCGCAGCTCGCGCAGAATCCGGCGCTCGTGCGGCAGTATCCGGGCGCCGGCATCGAGGCGGCCGCGCTGGCGTCGGCAGGGCATTTCTCGCACGCGTTCTCGGCGTGGGTCGGCCGCATCGGCGGGCTCGGCGCCTGCACGCAGGTGCTGCTCGGCACGCCGTTCCTGCTTGCGTGGGTCGTGTTCGGCGCGACGTGGCTGACGGCCGGGCAGTTGCCGGTCGGCACGCTGTGCGCGTTCGCGCTGCTGGTCTGGGCCATCGCGGCGCCGGTGCGCGCGCTCGGTCATGGCGCCGATGCGTTGCGCGAGGCGCGCGCGGCCGCCGCGCGGCTCGACGCGTTGCTCGCGCAGCCGGGCCTGCAGGAACCCGCCGACAGCGCGGCGCAGGTGCCGCGCGATGCGTCGATCGAACTGCGCGGCGTGCAGGTCGACATCGACGGCGAGCCGATCCTGCGCGACATCGATGCGACGATCGCGGCCGGCACGACCACGGCGATCGTCGGGCCGTCGGGCGCGGGCAAGAGCACGCTGCTGATACTGCTCGCGCGCTTCATGGATCCGGATCGCGGCACGGTGCGGCTCGGCGGCGCCGATCTGCGGCGGCTCACATCGCAGACGCGCCGCGAACAGGTTGCGATGGTGTTCCAGCAAGCGACGGCGCTCGACGATGTGTCGATTGCCGCGAACATCGCGCTGTACCGGCCCGATGCCGATCGCGACGCGATTCGCGCCGCCGCGCGCGCGGCCTGTCTCGACGCGCGCATCGACGCATTGCCGGGCGGCTACGACTGCGTGTGCGGGCGCGACGTGCGCCTGTCCGGCGGCGAACTGCAGCGGCTGTCGATCGCGCGTGCGCTGCTGTCGCGCGCGCCGTTGCTGCTGCTCGACGAACCGGCGTCGGCGCTCGATCCGCAAACCGGGCGCGCGTTGCGCAACGCGCTGCGCGCCGACGCGCGCACGCGCGTGATCGTCAGCCACGATCTCGATGCGATCCGGCACGCGGACCAGATTCTCGTGATGGAACGCGGCCGCATCGTCGAACGCGGTACGCATGCGGCGCTGCTCGCCGCGCACGGGCTGTATGCGCGGCTCTGGCGCGAACGCGGCGCCGCAGGCGGGGAGGCCGCACGATGATGCAGTCGCTCGAACGTTTGCAATGCCTGCCGCGCGACACGCGCCGCGCGCTGTGGCGCGGCGTGGGCTGGGCGCTGGCCGCCGCGCTGCTCGACGGCGCGTGCGGGCTGCTGCTCGTGCCGCTGATCCGCGCGTGGTTTGCCGGCGCGCAGGCGGCCGCGCTGCACTGGACGGCCGTGCTCGGCGCGCTGACGCTGTGCCATGCGCTCGTGCTGTACGTCGCGCAGCTTCGCGGCTATCGCGCGGGCGGCGCGCTGGCCGTCGGCCTCGTCGAACGCCTCGTGCGACACCTGCCGCGCGTCGCGTCGTGGCAGACCGTGCGCGACAGTCATCCGGCCGGGTTGCTGCGCGGGCCGGTGATGCAGGCGATGGGGATTCCCGCGCATCTGCTCGGGCCGTTGATCGGCGCGGTCGTCACGCCGCTTGCGGTCGTCGCGGGGCTCGCGTGGATCGACTGGCGCATCGCGCTGTGCCTCGGGGCAGCGGCCGGGCTGCTGTTCGCGCTGCTGGAGCGTGGCGGCGCCCGCACGCTCGCGTTCGAACAGGCGCGCGCCGCCGGCGATCGCGACATGGCCGTGCAGCTTCAGACCTTCGCCGCGCATCAGGGATTGCTGCGCTTCGCGGGCCGGGACGGCGATGCGCGCGCGGCGCTGCAGCGCGCGTTCGACGAACGGCATCGCCGCACGCGCGCGCTGATGCGGCGCTCGCTGCCGATCGAACTCGGCTTCGCGGGCGCGGTGCAGGGCGTGTTCGTCGCGATGCTGGTCGGCGGCGCGTGGGCCGTCGCGGTCGGCCGGCTCGACGCGGCGACGGCCGTGGCGGTGCTCGTGCTGCTCGTGCGCTTCATCGAGCCGCTCGCGCAGCTCACGCAGCTTGACCAGGCGCTGCGCGGCGGCTGGCGCGCGCTCGACACCGTGCTCGCGGTGCTGCATGCACCGCGTTTCGACAGCCCCGAGCGCGGCACGCCGGTACACGATGCGAGCGTCGACGCGGTGCGTGTCGGCTATCGGTCGGCCGGCGGCGCGACGCTGCTCGACGGGATCGACCTGCATTGTCCGGCGGGCGGCTTCGTCGCGATCGTCGGCCCCACGGGCGCGGGCAAGAGCACGCTGCTCGGCCTGCTCGCGCGGCTCGACGATCCGTGCGCCGGGCGCGTGCTGCTCGGCCGTTCGGACGTGCGGCACCTGAGCGAGGCGACGCTCGCCGCGACGCGCAACCTCGTGTTCCAGGACAACGGGCTGTTTCGCGGCAGCCTCGCGTGGAACGTGCGGATGGGGCGGCCGGATGCGACCGATGCGCAGCTGCGCGCCGCGCTGGACGCGGTCGGCCTGCTGCGCGACGCCGAGCGCCTGCCGGACGGCCTCGACACCGACGTGGGGCCGGGCGGCCAGTTGCTGTCGGGCGGGCAGCGCCAGCGGGCGTGCCTCGCGCGGGCGCTGCTCGCGCGGGCGCCGGTGCTGATGTTCGACGAGCCGACCGCGAGCCTCGACGAACTGAGCGCGCGACGCGTGCGCGACAGTCTCGTCGCGCTGCGCGGGCAGCGCACGCGCATCGTCGTCACGCACCAGCCGGCGCTCGCGGCGGCCGCCGACACGATCGTCGTGCTCGACGCGGGCCGCATCCGGGCGACCGGCACGCATGCGCAGCTGATCGAGACCGATGCGTGGTACGGGACGTTCGCCCGCGCCGGCCAGCCGCCCGACGGGGCGCCGCCCGCCGGCCGGGGCGAGGAAACCCGTCCGGCCGAATCCGAACAGTGACGTGAACAATGCGGGCCGCCGTGCCCGGAATCGATAGGAAAAGCCCCTCGATCGAAAAATCGCCTGCCGGTTCTAATTGATAATGAGAATGATTATCAAATACGGGGGCGTGAATGCGGTACGAGGTACGGGAACCTGGGAGATCGATGATGAAGGGCGCGCGCGTCGCCCGTTTCGGGCGCTGGCGTCCGTCGCTGTATCTCGGCCTGCTGATCGCCGCGCATCCGGCGGCCGCGTTCGCCGATGCGGCGCCAGCGGGCGGCGCGGAAGTCCGCAAGGAAGAGGCGGGCGCCGCGCAGCCTGCCGCAGGCGAGTTGAAGGCGATCGCGGTGAACGCATCGCGGGGCGTGGCCGACGATCCGTCGGTGGCGACGGTCGGCAAGATGCCGCTCGCGCTGCGCGAGATTCCGCAGTCGGTCAGCGTGACGACGCGCGAGCGGATCGACCAGCAGAACCTGTTCTCGCTCGACGAGGTGATGCAGCAGTCGGCCGGCGTGACCGTTCAGCCGTACGTGCTGCTCACCACCGCGTACTTCGTGCGCGGCTTCAAGGTCGATTCGTTCGAATTCGACGGCGTGCCGGTCGTGATCGGCGACATGGCGAGCGCGCCGCAGGACATCTCGGTGTACGAGCGCGTGGAAATCCTGCGGGGCGCGAACGGGCTGCTGCACGGCTCGGGCAATCCGGCCGCGACCGTCAACCTCGTGCGCAAGCGTCCGCAATACCAGTTCTCCGCGCATGCGACCGCGAGCGTCGGCAGTTGGGACCGCTATCGCGCGGAAGCCGACATCGGCGGCCCGCTCAATGCGGCCGGCACCGTGCGCAGCCGGCTCGTCGCCGCGTACGAGGATCGCCACTTCTTCTACGACCATGCGAAGCAGGACACGCGTTCGATCTACGGCGTCACCGAAGTCGACGTGACGCGCGACACGCTGCTCACGTTCGGCGCGCAGTACCAGACGACGTCGTCGGTGCCCGACATGTCCGGCGTGCCGATGGCGCGCGACGGGTCGAGCCTCGGCCTGTCGCGCTCGACGTTCCTCGACACCGCGTGGGGCCGCTTCAACTGGGACACGACGCGCGCGTTCGCGTCGGTCGAACAGAAGCTCGGCGCCGGCTGGAAGGCGAAGGTCAGCGGCGAATACCAGAGCGTGCGCTCCGATCTGAAGTACGCGGGTTCGTTCGGCGCGATCGATCCGGCGACGGGCGCCGGCGGCCGGCTGACGGGCAGCGCGTACCAGTTCAGCAGCTACAGCCGCAGCGTCGATGCGAACGTGCAGGGCCCCGTGCATGCGTTCGGGCTCACGCACGACCTGCTGTTCGGCATCACGTATGCGAACAGCAGCAGCGGGCAGATGACGGCGCCGCTGCTCGGCAACGTGGCCGGCACGCCGGTGAACGTGTACCGCTGGAACCCGAGCAGCGTGCCCGAGCCCGGCATCGGGCCGTACCAGCAGTCGCAGCAGAACGACATTTCGCAGAAGGGCGTCTACGGGCTTGGCCGCATCAAGCTCGCGGAACCGGTGACGCTCGTGCTCGGCGGCCGGATGAGCTGGTGGAACCAGGACAGTCTCGGCGCGCACTACAACACCGGCCACCAGTTCACGCCGTATGGCGGGCTGATCTGGGATTTCGCGCGCGACTGGTCGTGGTACGCGAGCTATGCGGAGGTGTTTCAGCCGCAGACCAAGTCGATGTGGGGCGGCGGCATCCTGACGCCGGTGAAGGGGCGCACCTATGAAACCGGCGTGAAGGGCGAACTGGCGGGCGGCAAGCTCGACGTGTCGCTCGCGGCGTTCCGCATCGATCTCGACAACAACCCGCAGGTCGATCTCGCGCATCCGTGCGCGGGGCCGAGCTGCTATTACGTGAACGGCGGCAGCGTGCGCAGCCAGGGCTTCGAATTCGAGGCGAACGGCCGCATCACGCCGTGGTGGAGCGTATGGGCGAGCTACACGTACGACACGATGCGCTATGCGGACAACCTCGCGAACGCGGGCACGTTCGCGCCGCTGCTGAACCCGCGCCACCTGTTCCGGCTGTGGACCAACTACGACCTGCCTTGGCAGGAGCGGCGCTGGAGCATCGGCGGCGGCGTGCAGGTGCAGAGCAGTTATTCGGCGCAGGCGAACGGCGTCACGATGCGCCAGGGCGGCTACGCGCTCGCGAGCGTGCGGCTCGGCTACCGCTACGACAAGCACTGGAGCGCCGCGCTCAACGTCAACAACCTGTTCGACCGGAACTACTACCTGAGCCTGAGCCAGCCGGGCTGGAACAACCGTTACGGGGAACCGCGCAACGTGATGCTGACCGTGCGCGGCCAATTCTGATGGCGTCCGGCTGGGGCGTGCGGGCGGCGATCGCGATCGGCGGCGTGCTGCCGGGTGCGGCCGCGCTCGCGGTGACGCTGGCCCGTCATTACCCCGGCGACGGCCTGAACCGGCTCTATGCGGCCGTGTTGATGACGCTCGTGGCGAGCGTCGCCGCGCTGCTGTGGGTGCTCGTCGCCCCCGGCTGGCGGCAGGCCGCGTGGCGCGCGGGTGCGTGGCTCGCGGTGCTCGTGCCGTGCGCGGTGATCTGGGGAGGGCGCTGACATGGACGCGTCGTCGCGTTCGCGCTGGCGCGCGCTGCATCGCGGCGCCGGCGCGCTGTTCGGCGTGGTGCTGTTCATCGTGCTGTTCAGCGGCACCTGGAGTCTCGCGTTCGATTCGATGCAGGGCTGGTGGCGGCCGCCATCGGTCGCCGTCGCACGGCCGACGCTGCCGCTCGATGCGCTCGTCGCGCGCGCGGCGGCGCTCGGCGTGGCGTTGCGCGACGCGCGCATCGTGCTGCCGCGGCCGGACGATCCGGCCATCCGTTTCTGCGACGCGCGCCAGACATGCACGCTCGCGCTCGATCCGGCGACCGGCACAAAGCTGCCCGATACGGGGCGGGCGAACGTGATCGTCACGCTGCACAAGACGTTGTTCGCCGGTTTCCCCGGGCGCATCTTCGTCAGCCTGTGGGGCATCGTGCTGCTCGTGCTCATCGTCGCGGGCGTCGTCGTGCATCGCAAGCGCTGGCCCGACGCGGCGCGCATCCGGCGCGGCAACGGCTTGCGCGTCGCGCTGTTCGACCTGCACGCGTGGATCGGCCTGTGGGGAATGCCGTGGCTCGTGCTGTTCGCGTTCACCGGCGCGTTGTCGGGGCTCGGCGCGCTCGGCACGGTGTCGCTCGCGGGCATCGCGTATCCGGGGCAGCCGCAGCGTGCGTTCGCGGAACTGCTCGGCGGCCCGCCGCCCGTCGAGGCCGGCGGCCCGTGGCGGCATGCGCCCGATCTCGATGCGCTGCTGCGGCGCGACGCGGCGCGCCGGCCGGATTTCCGGCCCGAAGCCGTTGCGTTGCATCGCTGGGGCGATGTGAATGCGCGCGTCGAGATCGCCGGCACGCGCGCGGGCCTGCCGAGCACGGCCGTGTTCGAGCGCCACCTGTACCGCGCGACGGACGGGCAATGGCTTGCCGATGCGACGTCGCGCGGCCGCGGCTTCTGGCTGCGCGCGTTCATCGCGGTGCAGCCGCTGCATTTCGCGCAATACGGCTGGGTCGGTGCGGCGGGTGGAGTGCTGCGCGTGCTGCATTTCCTGATGGGGCTCGCCGCGTGTGCGCTGTGCGCGACGGGGCTGCATCTGTGGATCGAGCGGCGGCGCGCGCAGCGCGATCGCTCGGCGCACTTGCTGGCCGCCGCCGCGGTCGGTGTGTGCGGCGGGCTGGTGCTCGCGGGCGGCGTGCTGCTGTTCGCTGGCCGTGCGTTGCCCGACGGCGTGCACGTCGATCATGCGCTCGCGCTGCTGTTCTGGGCCGTGTGGGGCGGCGCGATTGCGCTCGCCGCGTGTGTCGCCGATCGCGCGGCATGGCTGCGTGTGCTGATGCGTGCGGCCGGCGCCGCCTACGCGCTCGCCGGCGCGACCCATTGCGCGCTCGCGCTGCTGAGCGTGGGCCAACCCGTGTACTGGCCGATCGACCTGGCGCTCGTCGCATTCGGCGCGTTGCTGCTGCGGGCGGCGCGCCGTCCGCGGCGCGACGCGATGCAGCCGGCGCGCATGCCGGCCGGCGCCGAACCTTTTTAACCTCATGCAACTGGAGACTCCGATGCGCGATCTGCTCGAACATCGCCGCCTGGTCATCACGATCACGCTGCTGTACCTGTCACAGGGCATCCCGATCGGCATCGCGATGGACGCGATGCCGACGCTGCTGCGCCACGACGGCGCGCCGCTTCACGCACTCGCGTTTCTGCCGCTCGTCGGCCTGCCGTGGGTCGTGAAATTCCTGTGGGCGCCGGTCGTCGACAACCGCTGGTCGCCCCGCATCGGCCGCCGGCGCAGCTGGATGCTGCCGATGCAGACGATCGTCGTGCTGTGTCTCGTCAGCCTCGCGCAGATCGGGATGACGGTCGCGACGGCGGGCTGGGCGGTCGGGCTGCTGGCCGTCGCGTCGTTCGCGAGCGCGACGCAGGACATCGCGAACGACGGCATGGCCGCCGAGCATTTCAGCGGCGACACGCTCGCGAGGATCAACGCGATCCAGATCGCGGGCGTGATGATCGGCTTCTTCGGCGGCGGCGCGGGCACGTTGACGCTGATCGGCCTGTTCGGCCAGTCAACCGCGTTTCTCGCGCTGGCGGCCGTCCCGCTCGCGAGCCTCGTCTGCGTGCTGTGGCTCTTGCCGCGCGACGCGGATCGTGCCCGCGCCCGGCCCGAACACGCGGCGAGCCTCGTGCGCTTCGCGAAGCGGCCGCGCTCGTGGTCGCTGCTGTCGCTCGCGCTGCTGTCGGCGATGACGGCCGTATCGGGCTTCGGCCTGTCGAAGCTGTTCCTCAACGACGCGGGCTGGTCGCTCGACGCGATCGGCAAACTCGGGATGGCCGGCGGTGTCGTGACGGTCGTGCTCGGATGCGGCGGCGGCGCGTGGCTCGTCAGGGCGCTCGGCCTGTGGCGCGCGTTTACGGCCGGCGTGAGCTGCGCGGGCGCGGCGGCGCTGCTGTGGTTCGCGCAGTCGAGCGGGTGGCTGCCGGTGTCGCCGTCGTGGGCATGGCTCTGCACGGTGCTCGGCTCGCTGGCGACGGGCATCACGTCCGTGTCGATCATGACGGCCGGCATGCGCTTCGCGGGCGGCAGCGATCAGGCAGGCACCGACGTGACGGCCGTGCAGAGCACGCGCGATCTCGGCGAGCTGATCGCGTCGTCGACGATCCTGTCGCTGACCGCGAAGGTCGGTTATACGGGCGGGTTTCTCACCGGCGTCGCGCTGGCGGTGCTGGCGGCGCTGATCGCGATGAAGCTGCGGCGGCGCGAGGCCGCGTATGCGATGAAGGGGGACGATGCGCTGGTGTCGTGACGGCTGCGCGGCCGGTGCACGGTGCACGGTGCGGGGTGCGCACCGTGCCGTAGCGCGCCACATCGCGTGCGGCTCAAGCGCGGCTCAAGCGCCGCGCCGCCAGCAATGCGATGACGAGCAGCACCGCGACATACGCGGCGACGCCCGTCCACGCGCCGTGTTGCCAGAACGCGCCGCCGACCGAGCCGAGCACGCTCGACCCGACATAGTAGGCGAGCAGATACAGCGAAGCCGCATGCCCCTTCGCGGCGCCCGCGAGCGCGCCGACCCAGCCGCTCGCGACCGAATGGGCGACGAAGAAGCCGATCGTCACGAGCACGATGCCGACGACGATCGCGACGAGCGAATGCGACAGCGTCAGCGCGAGGCCCGCCGCGAACACGACGATGCCGCTCACCAGGACCGGCGCGCGCCCGAGGCGATCGGCGAGCGCGCCGGCGCTCGATGACGACACCATGCCGAACAGGTACGCGCCGAAGATCAGCCCGCACGCGGTCGGGCCCAGGTTGAACGGCGCGGCCATGAGCCGGAATCCGGCGTAGTTGTAGATCGTCACGAACGCGCCCATCACGAGGAAGCCGATCGAGAACACGAACGGCAGGCGTGCGTGGCGCAATTGCGCGTGCCACAGCCGCAGGTGGTGACGCAGCGTCAGGTCGGTGCGCTTCACGAAGCGTCGCGACGCCGGCAGCAGCATCACGAATGCGAGCGCCGCGAGCAGATCGACGACGCCGATCGACAGCATCGCCGTGCGCCACGAGAAGTGCTCCTCGAGCGCGCTCATCCCGATCCGTCCGATCATGCCGCCGAACGCGGTGCCGCCGACATAGAGCCCCATCGACAGGCCGAGCCCGTCGGCGGCGATTTCTTCCGCGAGATAGGCCATCGCCACCGCCGGCACGCCGCCGAGCGCGAAGCCTTCGAGCGCACGACAGAGCAGCAGCAGGTGCCAGCTCGGCGACCACGCGGCGAGCAGGTTGAACAGCGCGGCCAGCGTCATCGACGCGAACATCAGCCCGCGCCGCCCGACCCGTTCGGACAGCGCGCCGGCGCACAGGATCGACACCGCGAGCATTCCGGTCGACAGCGATAGCGACAGCGAACTCGACGCCGCGCCGACGTTGAACTCGCGTGCAAAGGCGGGAAGCAGCGGCTGCACGCAGTACAGCAGCGAGAAGGTGGCAAAGCCGGCGAGGAACAGCGCGAACGCGATGCGCTTGTACGCGGCCGAGCGCGGGGACACGCCGGCCGGCAGCGCATCGGGCGTGGTGTTCTGCGTGCCGGGCATGGAGCGGGAAATCGAAGCGGAGGACATGAGGGCACTCGATGTGCGACGGAATACACGAATTCTTGCGCACGGTCATGTATATGTCCAATATATGAAATGAACCGCAGCAATATGTTTTAACACTGGCTGACCGGCCAGCCCGACTCATCGCGAGGTCACGTCACGCATGGAACTCCGGCATCTGCGCTACTTTCTGGCCGTCGCGGCCGCGTCGAATTTCACGAAGGCCGCCGAAGCACTCGGCATCGGCCAGCCGCCGTTGAGCCAGCAGATCAAGGCGCTCGAGAACGAGCTCGGCGTGGAACTGTTCAAACGCACCGCGCGCGGCGCCGAGCTGACGCTGGCGGGCGAAGTTTTCGCGGAAGAGGCGCGGCGCGTGCTCGACGATGCCGAGCGCGCGGCACGGGCGGCCCGGCGCGCCGCGCGCGGGGAAACCGGCCATCTGCGCGTCGGCTTCACCGGGACGGCTGCATTCAATCCGAAAGTGTCGGATCTGATTCGCCGCTTTCGCGAGGCGTTTCCGGATGCGGAACTGACGTTGCAGGAAGCGACGTCGGGCGTGCTGCTGGAGGCGCTGGAGGCCGGGCGCCTCGACGTCGCGATCGTGCGGCCGGAGCGCCGTGTCGCCGCGACGCTGCGGGTATCCGATTGGGACGAGGAGCCGATGTTCGTCGCGCTGCCCGTCGCGCACCGGCTGGCGCAGCGGCGGCGCGTCGAACTGGCGGAACTCGCCGACGAGTCGTTCGTGCAGGTGCCGCGCGCGGCCGGCGCCGCGCTGTTCGACGATATCGTCGCGGCGTGCAAGGCTGCCGGGTTCGAGCCGCGCATGGGGCAACCGGCGCCGCAGATCGCGTCCGCGGTGACGCTGGTGGCGGCTGGCCTCGGCGTATCGGTCGTGCCGAAGGCGATTACGCAGGTGCAGGTGCCCGGGGTCGTATACCGGCCGTTCGCGGGCAACCGGTTTCGCGCGAGGCTCGCCATTGCGTCGCGGTGCGACGAGCCGTCCGCGGTGGTGCGGAATTTTCTGCTGCTCGCGTAGCGGGCAACAAAAAACCCGCGAAGCCAAGTGCTGTCGCGGGTTTCGGAAATGCGGGAATGCGAGGAAAACGCATCTGGTGCCGACGGCGAGACTCGAACTCGCACAGCTTTCGCCACTACCCCCTCAAGATAGCGTGTCTACCAATTTCACCACGTCGGCACTGCAAGGGGCGCAATTCTAACGTCACATCGCGCGTTTGTGAAGGGGGTATGGCAAGGTCGTGTACGGGCGCCCGATCGATCCCGGTAGAATTCGTCCGATCGACCCGACGGGTCCCCGCAACCGCCACCCGTTTTTCTCCCCGTGACCCACACCCTCGAACAACTGCAGGCCGGACAACTGTCGGGCGCGCGGCAACTGAAGCTCGCGTGCGGACTGACCGAATTTCCGCGCGAGATCTTCGATCTGGCCGATACGCTCGAAGTGCTCGACCTGACCGGCAATGCGCTGTCCGCGCTGCCGGACGACCTGCCGCGGCTGCATCGGCTGCGCATCCTGTTCGCGTCGGGCAACCGCTTTACCGCGTTCCCCGACGTGCTCGGCGCGTGCGATCGGCTCGACATGATCGGCTTCAAGGCGAACCGGATCCGCACCGTGCCGCGCGGCGCGCTGCCGCGTGCGCTGCGCTGGCTGATCCTGACCGACAACGCGATCGACGAACTGCCGGCCGATATCGGCGACTGTGCGCGCTTGCAGAAGCTCATGCTGGCCGGCAACCAGTTGCGTGCGCTACCCGTGGAAATGGCCGCCTGCCGCGCGCTGGAACTGGTGCGCCTGTCGGCGAACCGGCTCGATGCGTTGCCCGACTGGCTGCCGCGCCTGCCGCGTCTCGCATGGCTTGCGGTGGCCGGCAATCCGTTCGGCGCGGCGCCGGAGGCCGCGGCGTCCGCCGGGCCGGACGTCGCGGAGATCGACTGGGCCGCGCTGTCGTGCGAACAGAAACTGGGCGAGGGCGCGTCGGGCGTGATTTACCGCGCGCAATGGCGTGCGGACGGCCATCCGCCACGGACGGTCGCGGTGAAGCTGTTCAAGGGTGCGGTGACGAGCGACGGCCTGCCCGATTGCGAAATGGCCGCGTGCCTGCATGCCGGCCGCCACCCGAACCTGATTCCGGTGATCGGCAAGGTGCGCGGGCATCCGGACGGCACGCACGGCCTCGTGATGGAGCGGGTCGATCCTGCGCTGACGAACCTCGCCGGGCCGCCGAGCTTCGCGTCGTGCACGCGAGACGTCTATGCCGCCGATGCGACATTCGATCCGGCGCAAGCGCTGCGGATCGCGCACGGCATCGCGTCGGCGGCCGGCCATCTGCACGCGCGCGGCATCATGCATGGTGACCTGTATGCGCACAACATCCTGCACGACGGCGCGGGCGGCGCGCTGCTCGGCGATTTCGGGGCGGCTTCGCTGTACGACGTGAACGAGCGCACGCGCGGCGCAAGGTTCGAGCGGCTCGAAGTGCGCGCATTCGGCTATCTGCTCGGCGAATTGCTCGAACGCTGCGAATCGCGCACCGGCGCGCTCGACGCGCTGGCGGCGGCGTGCGTGAACGAGGACGTCGATGCGCGGCCGTCGTTCGACGAGATCACGGCCGCGCTGGCCGCTCGGATGCGCTGACGGGTGGCGCCGGCTTACGCGTGCCGCGCGGTCAGCAGCTTGATGCCGAGCCCGACGAACAGCAGCCCGCTCGCGCGCTTGAGCGCGCGCACCGCGCGGCTCATGCCGACACCGCGATGCAGGCGGCGCACGCCGGCCGAATAGACGCTGTGAACGACCACGACCATGCAGGCGATCGTCGCGTACATCACGACGAACTGCAGCGCGAGCGGGCGGTCGTGCACGATGAACTGCGGCATGAACGCGGACAGGAAGATCATCGTCTTCGGATTGCTGCCCGACACGAGCAGCGCTTCGCGGAACAGCTTCCGGCGATCGGGCACGGCGATCTCCGCGGCGCTGCTCGATGCGCTGGCGCGGCGGTCGCCGCGCAACTGCCGGACACCCAGGAAGATCAGGTACGCGGCGCCGATCACCTTCATCGCGACGAATAGCGGCGGCATCGCGGCCAGCACCGCGCCGACGCCGAGCGCGACGAGCAGCACGACCACGCCCTGCGCGACGAGGTTGCCGGCGATCGTCGCGGCGGTGCCGTGCGCGCCGTAGCGCACCGTGTTGCGGATCACGAGCAGCACGTTGGGCCCCGGCGACAGCGTCGTGGCGAGATAGGCGGCGGCAAACAGCATCCAGGTCTGAACGGACATGCGGCGCTCCGAGAGGCGGTTCCGGCGGTTGGGGTGAAGCGATGGTGCCACGCCAATAATGGCGCGCGCCGCTGCCGGAACCGTGCCGCGCCGCGCGTCAGCGCGCGTCGCGCATGCAGTACGCGGGAATCGGCGGCGGCGTGTCGATCGCGGCAGGCCGCGTCATCCACGCGATCCACGCGGCCCATGACCCGCAGGCGATCAGTACCGCGACATTCAGCGGCGTCCGGTAGCGGACGATCAGGTCGGCCAGCGGCAAGCGGTTTTTCATCAGCATCTCCTTCTGTCGTGAGCCGGCGGCGTTACTGGCCGGCGTAGGTCGGCGCCTTCGCGTCGCAGGTCACGGACACGGTCGAGCCGTCCGCGAAATGCAGCCGGACCGGCACCTTCGCGCCAGGCGCGACGGCCTGGCGCGGCTCCTCCAGCATCACGTGATAGCTCTTCGGCTTGAACGTCAGCGTGCCATGCGCGGGTACGACCACCGAGTCGACGTGAACCATCTTCGCGGTGCTGCCGCTCGTCCGCGTTTCATGCACCATCGCCATCCCGTATGCGGGCGTGTCGATACCGGTCAGCGTCGCGGGTGCGTCGCCGTCGTTCTTCAGCGTGAAGTAGCCGGAGGACGGTACGGTCGCCGGCATCGTGCGGATCCAGCAAGCATCGGCCTGGATGGCCGGCGCGGCGAACGTGGCGGACGCGTGCAGCGCCAGCGCCGCGAGCAGGCCGGTCGGAA
Source organism: Burkholderia sp. AU39826 (assembly GCF_020419965.1). Classification (NCBI taxonomy): domain Bacteria; kingdom Pseudomonadati; phylum Pseudomonadota; class Betaproteobacteria; order Burkholderiales; family Burkholderiaceae; genus Burkholderia; species Burkholderia sp. AU39826. Next base: position 50,167 of record NZ_JAIZQG010000009.1, on the reverse strand, counting down.
TCGAGTGTTTCATCGTGTGTTCTCCTTGTCGGGTGCGATGCCGAGGGCATCGATGCGAATGCGCCCGGCATCGAGCGCCGACGCGCATCGCGTGGGTGACATGCGTTACTTCAGCGTGAATGCGTAGCGGCCGTGCGTGCGATGGCCGTCGCTGGCCACCGCGATCCACGCGACGGTGTAGGTGCCGGGCTTCAGGCTCGTCAGCGCGACGCGCATCCGCTTCCGGTTGCCGGCATCGACGGCCGACTTCCCGTCGACGACCGATTGCCCGTGGCTGTCGGTCACGGCGATCGAGCTGAACGCCGGCTCGAGCGCCTCGCCGAAATCGATCGTGACCGCGTGCGGCGCGCTCGACAGCGTGGCGTTGGGGGCCGGGTCCTGCGTTTTCGGAAGCGCATGCGCATGGGCGGCGTGGATGACGACGAAGCCGAGCGCGGCGAGTGCGCCGCGAGCGAAAGTGGCGGTTTTCATGGGTGGATGAGCGAGTGACGAATCGGATGGAACAGACGGATTCGACGGACGGCTGCGCGCGCGGCATCGCGGCCGGTGGCGGTCGGTACGAACGTGCGCGTCCGGACATTCGCATGCGGGCGAATGCAGGCGCGGCCATCCGGGCCGCAGACGGCCAACCACGCGCCCGGCACGACGCCGCGCGCAGCAGGGTGACACATGATGATCGTCCTTCGAAACGTGACATGTCGCGCACGCGGGCGGCGTGCGCAGGCTGCGCGATGCGCTGCGGCATCACGCTAAATGACGACGGATCAGGACGCGAACGGCGGGGCGCGCGGTTGCGCGGCCGTGAGCGGCAGCGCGCGGCGCAGGCTTTCGAAGCGGGTCGCCGCGCGATGCTCGATCGCGTGCACGTGGGCCGCGAACGTCAACTCGGGCGCGGGCAGCGCGGGCGTGTGGGCAAGCAGGCTGCAGTAGCCGCATGCCTGGAGATGGGCCTGCAGGTTTTTCGTCGACGCGTCGGCGGAGCGGTCACCAGCGGCCGGCGCGGCCGAACAGTAGCCGGCCAGCAGTGCGTCGACGCGCCCTTGCGTGGTCAGCGCCTGCGAGATCGTCGGCGCGAGCGCCGTCATCAGGATGGCGAGCATCCCGATCAGACTGCCGATCTTCCGGAGACGACGACTCAGCATGCGATGCGCGGCGGCGGGTGGACGACGATGGAGCGGATTATGCCACGCACGTCGATTCGCGAGTCGGCCGGCGCGTGCGGCATCGCGGCGCGCTACGCGTGCTTCGCCAGATACTTCGCGATCAGCGTCATCTGCGCGGCCCAGCCCTGGTCGTTCATGTCGCGCGCCGTCGCGCGACGCGCTTCGATCAACTGGTCGAAGCCTGTTTCGGTGACCGTGAGCAGCGTACCGCCGGCTTGCGCCGCGAGCGTGAACGTGACGAGCGTCATCGGCTCGGACGCGTAATCGACATTCGGATCGATCGCGAACGGATGCCAGCGAAACGAGAACAGTCGTTTTGGCTCGATACGATCGACGACGATTTCGAACACGGTGCCAGCGTAGGGCTCCTGCGCCTTGGCGACGTCGTCGTCGACGCGGGTCGGCGTGATGCGGCCGAACAGCGGCTGGCCGGCCTCGAACGGGCCGTCGAACGCGACGCCGAACCACTGGCCGAATTCGTCGGAATCGCTGACGGCCGCCCAGACGCGGTCGGGCGGTGCGGCGAGCAGCGTCTGTTTTTCGATGCGATCGGTTGGCTGGGCCATCACGTTCTCCATGCAGGATCGAGCGTTGCAGGACGACGTGCGCGGGCGCACGCCGCGTCTAGTCGAGCATGACCGCGTCGGGCACGTCGAGCACGAGATCCGACGTGGCGACGGCCACGCACGGCAGCGTATAGCCGTCGGCCTTTTCCTCGCGGGAGAGCCCCGGCCATTCGATCGTATAGCGTACGCTGCCGCTGACGATCCGGCAAAGGCAGCTTCGGCACGTGCCGTTGCGGCACGAGCGCGGCAGCGACACGCGCGCGAACGCGGCGGCTTCGAGCACGGTCAGCGAATCGGGCGCGTCGAAGGTTGCGCCGAGCGGGTCGATGCGCACGAGAGGCGGGTGTTCTGGATCGGTCATGACTGAAGCGGGCGGCGGTTCGGCGGCAACGCGGCAAGGATACCCGAACCCGCCGGCGGCCGACGGCCGCCCGCCGCGGGTGTCAGTGCCGCCGCAGATACCGGTACACGGTATTGCGCGCGAGGCCGAGCTCGCGCGCGGCCGCCGATACGTTGCCGCCATGGCGCGCGAGCACCGCGTCGATCATCGCGGCCTGATGGCTCTGCAGCGTCGTGCCTTCGCGCCTGCCCGCCGACGGGACCGATGCGGCTGCCGCCGGCGCAGCCGGCGCATCGTCGCAGTCGAGCCAGAAATCGTCGGGCAAATGCGCGAGCGTGATTTCCGCTTCGTCTTCGGCGAGCATGCCGGCCGTGCGCAGCACGTTGGTCATCTGCCGCAGGTTGCCGGGCCAGCGGTGGCGCGCGAATGCGTCGAGCACGTCGGCCGCGAGGCGGCGCGGCATCGGCTCGCTGCGCGCGAGCCGCGCGAGGATCCGTTCGACGAGCGCGGGCAGGTCGGTGCGCGTCGCGAGCGCCGGCAGCGTGACCGCGAGCCCGTTGATCCGGTAGAACAGATCCTCGCGGAACGTGCCCTCCGCGATCATCGCGCGCAGGTCACGGTGGGTCGCGCACACCACGCGCACGTCGACCGGCACCGCGCGTGCGCCGCCGAGCGGCATCACCGCGCGCTCCTGCAGCACGCGCATCAGCCGCACCTGCTGCGCGAGCGGCATGTCGCCGATCTCGTCGAGAAACAGCGTGCCGCCGTCGGCCTGCGCGATCTTGCCGGGGCTGCCGCGCTTGCGTGCGCCGGTGAACGCGCCGTCTTCATAGCCGAACAGCTCGGCCTCGATCAGCGAATCGGGCAGCGCCGCGCAGTTGACCGCGACGAACGGGCCGTCCGCACGCGGCGACGCCTGGTGCAGCGCGCGGGCGAGCCATTCCTTGCCGGTGCCGGTCTGGCCGAGGATCAGCAACGGCAGGTCGCGCCCGCGGATCTTCGCGACGCGTTCGAGCACGGCGGCCATGCGCGCGTCGCCGGTGTCGAGCGTCGCGAACGTGATCGCATCGGGGTCCGGTGCGCGCATGCGTGCGGCCGGCGTGGGCGGCGTGACGGCGACGGTCGTTTTCTGCGCTTCCGGGAATTCGCAGCGTGCGAGCACGCGCACGCCGGTCGACAGCGTGAGGCGGAACGTGGCGCCCGGCGCGCGGGCGGCCTGCCGCGCGAGCTCGCCAAAGCGCATGCTGAACAGTGCGTCGCTGGCCTGGTGCTGCAGGGTGTCGAACGACGCGCCGAGCTGAAACTGGGCGCTGCGGTTCGCGGCGATCAGCCTGCCGTCGGCGCCGAATGCGACGAGCCCGGCGAACAGCGAATCGACGCAATCCTCGTGTGCGTGAAAGCGCAGCCGCAGCGCTTCACCGCACTGGTTCGCGAACAGGTGGTTCTCGATCAGTTGCGCGGACATCCGCACGAGCGCGAGCGTATGCGGGCTGGAGCCGCGCGGGTCGCCGCTCACGTCGAGCGTGCCGAGCGTGCGGCCGAACGGATCGACGATCGGCGCACAGGCGCAGGTGAGGATATGGTTCGCGCGCAGGAAATGTTCGGAACCGTGCACGACGACGGCCTGGCCGGACGCGAGCGCGGTGCCGATCGCGTTCGTGCCGCGCGCGCCTTCGGCCCACGACACGCCGTCGCACAGCGCGACGCGGTTCGCTTTTTCGATGAAGTCCGCGTCGCCGATGCTGTGCAGGATCACGCCGTCGGCGTCGGTCAGCAGCACGAGGCTTTGCGTATCGGCGATCTGCGCGTGGAGGTCCTCCATCACCGGTCGCGCGTGCGAGAACAGCGTGTGATTCGTGTCGAGCAGTTCGCGCAGCGCGACGCGCGACAGCGGCGAGAAATCGGGGCGTTCGTGCGCGCGCAGGCCGACCGCGGTCGAACGCGCATGCGCCTGCGCGAGCAGGTCGGTACGTCCCGCGGTGGCGGGCAGCACGAAGGGTTGCGGCATGGCTTGTCTCCTGTTCCCGGGGCCGCCGGGGCAACCGGATCGGCATCGGCGGCGGAGTGCGGCTCCGCTCGCGGCGCACCATTCGGCGCGCCAGCCGTCCGGCCGGGTACGCATCATCATACAAGCGCCACGTGCGATGCGCGACTGCCAACAAAATCCCCTTGCTTTTAAGCGCCCGCCTGCAATGATGGAAATGGAGCACGCGCGCGCCGTGTTCCGCGGTGCAACATGCATGCGACGCGACATGCATCCGTTCGGGAGACGCATCATGGTTCGGGCGGAACTGAGAGTCGTGCTGGCGGCCATCGCCACTTTCATCATGCTGGGCGGCATTGCCGTGGCGATCCACGGGTTGCTGTTCGATCTGACCGATGCGGTGAGATACGGGGCGGCCGCGATTGCGGTGGGCGTCACGACCGCCGCGATCGCGCTCAACGTCTGGCCGACCGATCCGCACTGACGTCCGTTGGCGAAACAGTGCCGGATGCCGCGCAGATCAGACGAAATGCGCGTCGGAACGACGCACACCGAAATTTTTGTCTCCCGCGCGAAACCGTCTAAAGTGGAATTCAACCGGCATGCATCGACCGCGCCACACTCCGCGGCCGGGGCCTCCGCCGGCGAGCCCGCGTGCATTTCGTCCGGCCGGTAGCGGACGACGGACGCGGTCATTCGTTTTCTACCGGTCGAGGCGGCTCCATGCAGATCCATTTCACGAACGAGAAGCCGGAGTATTCGGGGCGTGACCTGATGCTGGGGTTCACGGCACTGGTCAATGGCGAGCGCGTCCAGTGCCAGATCACCGCCGAGGCGCTGGAAGACCACTTCGGCGCCGCATCGCCGCGCTTCGAGGACATGGTCGGCGCATTCGATCAGCACCGCGAGCGCATCGAGGCGGCCGCACGGCGCCTGCTGTCGGAAACACGTGCGCAATGCGTGACGCTGCGCAGCGGCTACGTGCGCTTCTACGAGGCCAACTGGCGCTGACGACACGACGCCCGTCCGGCGGCGCATGCGCTCGAGCGCGGCGCACGCGAGGACATTGCCTTCACGCAATGCCGTTCGGCGGGGCCGCGCGGCATTTTCGTATGCGGGCCGTGCGGGATTGCCCGAGCGTCGGCGCGCTCGTGCACGTCGATTCATGAGGATCGCAGAGCAATCGTGCGAAAACGAAAACGCCACCCGAAGGTGGCGTTTTCATCGTGCGTCGCGCCGGCGTGCGTTCCGCGCTTACTCGCTGCCGAGATAGAAGAAGCGGAACAGGAACACGGCCGCGATGATCCACACGATCGGCTTGACCGTGCGCGCCTGGCCCGTCAGCAGCTTGAGGCCGCCGTACGCGATGAAGCCGAACGCGACGCCGTTCGCGATCGAGTACGTGAACGGCATCAGCAGCGCGGTCAGCGCGGCCGGCACGGCTTCCGTCGCATCGTCCCACGGCACCTCGACCATCTCGCGCAGCATCAGGCACGACACGTAGAGCAGTGCCGGTGCGGTTGCGTAGCCCGGCACGACGCCGGCGAGCGGCGCGATGAACAGGCACGCGAGGAACAGCACCGCGACGGTGATGGCCGTCACGCCGGTGCGGCCGCCGGCCTGCACGCCCGATGCGCTTTCGATGTACGCGGTGGTCGACGACGTGCCGAGCACCGAGCCCGCGACGATCGCCGTGCTGTCGGCGAGCAGCGCCTTGTTCAGGCGGTTCATCTTGCCTTCGACGAGCAGGCCCGCGCGATTCGCGACGCCCATCAGCGTGCCCGTCGCGTCGAACAGCTCGACGAGGAAGAACACGAGGATCACGTTGATGATGCCGGTCGACAGCGCGGCGCCGATGTCGAGCTTGAACAGCGTCGCGTCGATCGACGGCGGCGCCGAGAACACGCCGTGGAACTGGTTGCCGGCGAAGAAGAACGACAGGATCGTCACGCCGATGATGCCGATCAGGATCGCGCCGCGCACGCGCAGGTGGTCGAGCGTGACGATCGCGAAGAAGCCGACGATCGCGAGGATCGTCTCGTGCTTGTGCAGATCGCCGAGCGTGACGAGCGTGGCCGGGTTGCCGACGATCACGCCCGACGTCTTCAGCGAGATGATGCCGAGGAACAGGCCGATGCCGGCGGTAATGGAAATCCGCAGCGATTTCGGAATGCCGTTGACGATCGCCTCGCGCACGCGGAACAGCGTAACGAGCAGGAACAGGCAGCCGGAGATGAACACCGCGCCGAGCGCGGCCTGCCACGTGAAGCCCATTCCCTTGACGACCGTGTACGCGAAATATGCGTTCAGGCCCATGCCGGGCGCGCAGGCGATCGGGTAGTTCGCGTACAGCCCCATGATGATCGACGCCAGCGCCGCGACGAGGCAGGTCGCGACGAACACGGATTCCTTCGGCATGCCGGCGTCGCCGAGGATCGCGGGGTTGACGAAGATGATGTAGGCCATCGTCAGGAACGTGGTGACGCCCGCGAGTATTTCGGTGCGGAAATCGGTGCCGGCTTCAGCGAAGCCGAAATACCGCTTGATGGATTCCATGAAGGCGTTTCTCCGGTCGGGTTGTCGTGTTGATTGTTGTGCCGAATTGTTGTACAGGCAGCGCGGCCGGCTAACTGTAACCAGCCACTATTGTCCGGCTATCGGCGGATTGTAATAGCGTGGATAGCTCGGACGATATAGTTGGAGGGCACGATCGGTTGCCTGCGCGCAAACGGTCCGGCAGCCCGCCCGCGCGACGAAGGCGCGCATTTTACCGGTTCATGCGGCACCGGCCGGCGGAAATGGCCGAAACGGCGGGAACGAAGGAAACGAACGGAAGGGGCGCCCCGCAGGCGGGCGAAACCAGCCGATGCGTGCGCAACGGCATGCCGGCGGCGTCGCGCGCGGCCGGTACACGACGACATGCGACTGAAACGCAGCGCCCGCATGCTGCACGAATGCGGTGCAGGCGGCGCGTTCGTGCGAACGCACGTGTGCCGCCGGTGCGGACACACGACCAGGCAACCGCGTGCGGCGGCCATTCGTCTGTCCAGGCGGCGGCAGGGATCGGGTTATCGTGCGCCGAAGCCGTCCCGTCCGCAACTGTCATTTCGCGATGCGGGGGCGACTGTGGTTTCTGTGTAAAAGAATGCAAGACCCCATCGCGTAAACCGGCAAGTCTTTCTAGGATAGATACACCGCTCATACACACGCCGGCCGATCATTGCCGACGCGGGGGAGTCGCAGTCCGTGCAGGCCAGGCGGTGAATGGCGGTCAAGGCCGTTGCGCGTTCGGGCAGCCATGGCCGGTTAGGCACGGCCGGTCAGGCACGGCCGATTGCGATTGCCCGATGCGGGTTCGTCCGTAATCACGGAGGTCAGCATGTTGAACTGGATCAGCCGTTGGGCGATGCGACACGCCCCCACGCCGGAAAAAACCGCCGCGTCGATGCTCGTGACGGCGCGCATGGAACTGTTCGCAGCCGAACAGCGCGTCATCGATGCGAAATTACAGGCGGATTACTGGCGCACACGTGTGTCATTCCTCGAAGAGGTGCAGAAGCAGGGCATCGATCCGTGGGTGACCTCGCAGGCTGCGCAACGCCCCGACCTCGATTCCACTCCACGAAGCACGGGCCCGCGTCTCGCCGCCAGCACCTGATGCACCTGCAGCATCCTCTCGTTGCGCATGGCGCGCGATCGCTCGCGGTACGCACCGGCGTGCCGCGTTCTTCGATGCGCACCCGCGGCGCATCGCGCCGCGGGTGCGCCCGTTTCCGGTCGCGGCCGTTCCGCGTATCGTGCGTGTAACGGCGCGCCGCTCATCCGCTCCTTCTCCACACCTTCACGAGCAAACGTTGCACTTGCGCGAGCGCGCGCCTGACGCGTTCGCCGCGCCGCACGTACGCGGTCGTGATCGACGCCTGCGCCGACCGGTCGCCGTCGGCGCCGAGCCAGATGCGCTCACCGCGCGCGATGCGCAGCACGTCGCCGGGCCGCACCCAGTAATCGTCGACGCTCGGCGGGCGCGTGATCCACAGCGCCGCGTCGTGTGCGCGGATCTCCGCATCCCGCGGCGCGCGCCACGTCATCGTCGTGCGTGGTGCGATCGCGAAACGGATCACGACGGTCGGTAACGCGATCGTGCCGGCGGGGCGCCGGTCGCGGCGGTCGAACAGCGGGCTTGCCTGGTCCATCGTCTTCTCCATTCAGTGAGCCGGACGGATGACGTGCACCAGAACAAAAAGGCCTCATCCGTTTCCGGCGAGGCCTCGTGTGACATGCGGTACTGCTCGATTGCTAACGCACAAGCGCCTCCCGTGATCCATTCTTTCGAATGTTCACCGGGCAATGAATCGCGATGGCGATGAGCTTGAACGTAGGCATGCGAACGATTTTGTTGTCGGCGTGTGGCGTTGTCAACGACTATTTTCGGGATATGCGCAAGGGCGCGGTGCGTTGCCGTGCGGCCGGCGTTCCACGATGCCGTCGCGCACCGCGGTTGCGCGGGCAACGATGCATGCGTCTTGCGCGGCGCGACCGTGAAATGCAACTCGACTCTCGGCAACGAGATCGTATCGGTGCGGCACCGATCGGGGCAAACAACCAGCCGGCTTGCCTGGTCCATCGTCATCTCCATCGTTGAGCCGGGCGGGATGACGCGCAACAAAACAAAAAGGCCTCATCCGGTTCCGGCGAGGCCTCGTGACATGCATGACTGAAATCTCGATGCTAATGCACAAGCGCCTCCGGCGATCGCCACGTATGGGCGTTCACTCGTTTTTGATGCGCGATGGCGATGGGCTTGAGCATAGGCATGCGAACGAGTGTGTCGTGGCCGCGCAGCCCTGTCAACGGAAATTTCGAGATACGTCGCAATTACGCGTCGCGTTGCGCGAGGCCGTTCACGAGCAGCTCGGACAGCAGGCCCGTCATCCCTTCCGGGTGCGTGGCCGCGCGTGCCTTCAGTTGTTCGACCAGCTCCGCGTTGAGCTTGCACGCGAACGGCACGAGGCCCTGTTCCTGGTCGAGCTTGCGCTGCGCGCGGCGGTCCAGCTTGGCCGCTTCTTCGGCGCCCTTGCCGAAACGCGCGGAGCTCGACTGTTTCATCGCGTGCGTCAGCTTGAGCGCCTTGTTCTTTTCGAGATCGGTTTTCTTCATGGCCATCGCGGCACCTCCGGGAAATTGAAGCCGCGATTGTACGCATTTCGGCGGGCGCCGCCCGCCGAACCGGCCGGCAACCCGGTCACGCGCCTTTCGTCGTGCCCCAGTTGCCGCCGTGCGCGGCCGCCTGCGCGGCCGGCGAGCGGGCGAGATAGGCGAGCGCCTGCTCGGTCGAGCCTTCGTGGTGCGGCGTATAGCCGGGCTTGAAATAGCGCAGCGCCGCGCCGATCACCTTCCAGAACGACGGCAGGTGCCCGCGCCGCGAACCCCGCCACCACGCGAGCACGAAGCCCGGGTAGCGGCCGGCGTCCGGATCGCGCAGGTACATGAACTTCGCGCCGGTCGTGATGTAGTGGAGCAGCAGCAGGATCACCAACGCCATGTGCACGCAGCGCTCCGGATAGGTGCCGCCCAGGTGCCGGTAGATGTCGAACGCGACGGTGCGGTGCTCGACTTCCTCGGCGCCATGCCAGCGCAGCAGGTCGACCATCGTCGGGTCCGCACGGCCTTCGTCGAGGCCGTGCGCGTTGAGCACCCAGTTGCCGAGATAGCCGAAGAAATGCTCGAGCGACGCGATCACGGCCAGTTGCTGCCGCAGCCAGAAGCGCGTATGGCCGATCTTCAGCCCGAGCGGCCGTTCGCCGAGCACGCGCGTGAACAACCGGTTGAGCTTTTGCGTGAACGGCTTCGTGTCGATGCCGTGACGGTCGTAGTAGTGCTTCAGCACGCCGCCGTGCGAGCGCGAGTGCACGGCTTCCTGGCGCAGGAAGCCTTCGGCTTCGTCGCGCAGTCGCGCATCGGCGATCAACGGCAGCGCCTTGTTGTAGACGCGGCAGAACCACAGCTCGCCCTCCGGGAACAGCAGGTTCAGCGTGTTGATGATGTGCGTGCTGCCCGGATCGTTCGGCACCCAGGTGACCGGCGTGTCGCTGAAGTCGAACTTCACGTGTCGGGCCCTGATCTTGTGGTAGTCGGCGGTATCGGTCATGTCGTCTCCCTGTGCGGCGTCGTGCGCCGTCAATGCGATGCCATGCTGACGCGGGCGATCATCCGGCCCAGCCACGGCATGAAGCGGCCGACGAAGCGCATCGCGTGCGCTTCGCCGCCGACCGCGACGACGGGGCGGTTGCGCAGCACGCCGTCGATCATCGCCTGCGCGACGGTTTCGGGTTTCAGGCCGCGCATCTGGTATAGCCTGGTCGCGCGCTTGCGCAGCCGCGCTTCGTCCTGGGCGCTCGCACCCGCGTAGTGCGTCGACGCCATGATTCCGGTTTCCGCGAAACCTGGGCACACGGCCGTCACGCCGATGCCTTGCTCCGCGAGTTCCGCGCGCATGCATTCGCTGAGCATCAGCACCGCGGCCTTCGTCGTCGCGTACGCGGGCAAGTCGCGCGACGGCCCGAACGCGGCGGCCGACGCGGTGTTGACGATGTGCCCGCCGGCGCCGCGCGCGGCCATCTGCTGCGCGAACAGCCGCGAGCCGTGGATCACGCCCCACAGGTTCACGTGCAGGATGCGCTCCCAGTGCCGCGTGCTCGTGTCGAGGATGCCGCCGGCCATCCCGATGCCCGCGTTGTTTATCACGACGTCCGCGCCGCCGAGTTCGCTGCCGACCCAGGTCGCGAGCGCTTCCATTTCGTCGGCGGAGCCGACGTCGACGCGTTTCGCATGCGCGTGCGCGCCGGTCAGCCCGATGAGCAGCGCGGTGCGCTCGGCGCTCGCGAGATCGATGTCGCAGGCGACGACCGTCGCGCCTTCGCGTGCGAAGGCCAGCGCCGCGCAGCGGCCGATGCCGCTGCCCGCGCCGGTGACGACCGCGACCTTGCCGCTGAAGCGCCCGCTGGTCGCGCGGCGGCGCGCGTTCGCGAGCGCGGGCGGTTCGTCGCCGGATTCGACCGAATCGATCAATTGCCCGGCGAGATCCGCGAAGCGCGCGGGATCGGCGAGCGGCAGCCAGTGGCCGGCCGCGACTTCGCGGCGGTAGTACCGCGGCACCCAGCGCGACAGGTTCTCGGACAGCGCGGGGCTCACGTACTTGTCGCCGAGCGGCACGATCGTCTGCACCGGCGCATGCGCATAGCGTTCGCGCGGCGCGAACAGGCAGCGGATGAAGTTCGCACGGTAGAGGCGCACGCCGCGCGCGCCGTCGTCGGCCTGCGTCGGGCGCGGCGTGGCGGGCGTTTTCTCGATCCGGCGCAGCAGGCCCGGCCACGCGCGGCCGAGCCACAGCCGCCAGCCGAGTTCGGGGAGGAGCGGCAGGTGGAACAGGTAGACGTACCACGAGCGCACGAGCTGGCCGCCGAGCCTGGCCAGCGACGCGGGCGTCGGGTGCAGCACGCGTTCGCGCAGCCAGAACCCGACGTGGTCGAGGCACGGGCCCGAGCACGACGTATATGACGCGATGCGGCCGGCCAGGCGCGGATCGGTGACGAATTCCCAGCCCTGGATCGCCCCCCAGTCGTGCGCGACGAGGTGCACCGCGCGGCCGGGGCAGAGCGCGTCGATCACCGCGACGAAATCGTCGGTCAGCTTCGCGAGGTGATAGTCGGCCGTGCGCGTCGGCACGCCGGACAGGCCCGCGCCGCGCACGTCGTACGCGATCACGTAGTGTTTGCGCGCAAGCAGCGGCGCGACGTGCCGCCAGACGCTGCTGTCGTCGGGATAGCCGTGCACCAGCACGACCGGCGAGCGGGCCGGGTCGCCCCAGGTGCGCACCGCGAGCGTCAGGTCGCCGGAGGCGACCGCCGTTTCGCTGTGAACCGATTCGAACAGGGCCAGCGGCGCTTCGTCGGAAAGAGGCTGCATCGTGAGTCCGTCGTTCAGGGAGTCGGGAGGAGGGCGCGTGACGTGCGTGTCAAGCAGCGGCCGGCACGTTCGCCGCCGCCTGCGCGCGCTCGGCCTGGCGGCGCTGCCAGCGGCGCACGTGCGGCAGGTCGTCGTCGAGCCAGTACGCGTCGTCGTCGGTGATCACGAGCAGTTCCTCGAATTTCGCGCCGATGCCCGCGAAGCCGAGATGCGGCTCGACGGCCCACAGGCCCGGCACCGGCGCATGCTCGGAGCGGCGGTCGATCGACCACAGCGGCGACCAGCCCTGCTGCTTCGCCGCGCGGCCCTGGTCGAGCAGCAGGTTGCGCGTCGCGTTCAGCCCGAAGCGCGCGACGAAGCGCGGCTTCGACAGCTTGTGGATCTTCGCGACACGATGCGCGAGCACCTTGAACGGATAGGCCTTATGGCGCGGGTCGACGCCCTGGCGGCGGCACAGCGCGTCGACTTCCTGCGCGACCTCCGCCATCGACCGGCGCGCCTTCACGAGCCGCACGATCATGTCGCGATGGTCCATCAGGTCGTCCTGCAACTGCTCGAGGATCGGGTTGCGGCCGACGCAGTGCGCGTAGCCGACATCGGCGACGATGCCGTCGAGCACGGGCGCGACGTCGAGGATCACCGGCATGTCGGTTTCGAGCTGACGGTTGCTCGGGAAGAACGCGAGATTGAAGCCGCCCATGTGCTTGAGGCCCGAGAAGCCGTCGAACGCGGTGCGGTCGCCGAACCACGCGAACGGCTTGTGCAGCCAGTCGTGCACGCCGTGGTCCTGCAGCCATTCGGTCAGCAGGCGCGCCGCTTCCTTCTCGGTGATGCCGGGGTAGAGCATCGCGCCGACGGTCTCGACGCAGCGGTAGGCCAGTTGCTGGACCGCGCGGAATTGCGGCAGCTCGTCGAGGTGGACTTCCGGCAGCGGATGGTGGGCGGTCATGATGCGTCTCCATGTGTCGGCCCGCGTTTGCGTGTCGGCGCGATGCGGGTCCTTGTGCAAGGCTGGGCGCTGATCCGAAACGCTTCCGCCGGTGATTCGGAGGCGGATTATTCAGTCAGCATTTAATGTGCCATTGTGTGATGTAACGATAATAGCCGGTTCGACGTCGCGCGCCAGCCCCCGGAGATGAGGGCTTCTCCTAATGAAGGGCCGAAATGGAGGGGTTGCTCTAGGTTTCCGGCGGTCAGGGCCGGATGGCCATCGCTGCGCACGTGTTTCGAAGGGCGGGAGCCGGCCGGGGAGCGCCGCGCGGGGTTTCGCGCGGGCCCAGGATGTCGCGCCGGATCAACTCTCCGTCGCGTCGCGGTGCGACGCTGTCAAATTGCCGAAATAATTTCGTCACATCATGCGCCCGGATTCGAAGCCTTTGCTGCTTCGCGGGGCCGGTGTGTCGCGCGTCGCGCGGGGCGACCGAAGCCGATTCGACATTTCCACGGAGAGAGACCATGCAGCGCCGCCGGTTCATGAACACCCTTGCCGCGGCGACCGCCGCGACGCCGCTGATGCTCAGGGCCGGCAGGTCCGGCGCGAAGAGCGTAGCCGCGCCGGACGCGCTGGACCCGGGCCGCTGGTCGCCGTTCAACGCCGCGCGCCTGCAGGCGGTGCTCGACCGGCATGGTGTCGCGAGCGCGCACTACGACGGAAAGCGCCGCCCGTATGCGGTGTTCGACTGGGACAACACGTGCATCATGAACGACTGTGAAGAGGCGTTGCTGATGTACCAGATCAACCATCTGCAGTACAAGCTGACGCCGGATGAATTCGTCGGCGTGATGTGGAAGGACGTGCCGAAGGGCGCGTTCATGAAGGACTACACGACCCTCGACGGCAAGCCGGTGACGATGGAGGACCTCGCCGCCGACGTCGAGTCCGATTACCGCTGGCTCCATGCGAACTACAAGGGCCTCGGCGGCGACAAGAGCCTCGACGAGATCCGCGAGACCGACCAGTTCAAGGATTTTCGCGCGAAGCTGTACTTCATGTACGACGCGATCTGCGACACGCATCCGCTCGAAGTCGGCTACAAGTGGATCATCTACTTCTACAAGAACATGACGACCGCCGAGCTGCAGGCGATGGCGGAAGCGTCGAACAACTACGGTATCGGCGACGCGCTGCGCAAGGTCCGCTACGAAAGCCCGAAGACGCTGCCGGGCAAGGCCGGCGTGGTCGCGGACACGCATTTCCACGGCATCCGCATTCACGAGGAAATCCGCGCGGTGATGCATACGCTGCGCGCGAACGGCATCGACGTGTACGTGAGCACCGCGTCGCTCGACGACGTCGTGCGCGTATTTGCCGGCAATCCGAACTACGGCTACGGCGTGCCGCCCGAGAACGTGATCGGCCTGCGTCTCGACATGCAGGACGGCAAGTACACGAGCACCTATCCGGCCGGCTGGCATTTCAACTGGGGGCCCGGCAAGACGGTGGGCATTCGCAACGTCCTCGCGTCGAAGAAGGGCTACGGCCCGCTGCTGGTGTTCGGCGACAGCGACGGCGACGCGTGGATGCTGCGCGATTTCAAGGACACCGCGGCCGGCGTGATCGTCAACCGGATGAAGAAGGGCGAGATCGGCGCGGACAGCAAGCTCGCGGCCGAACAGATCGGCAACCCGGACGCACGCTTCCTGCTGCAGGGCCGCGACGAGCACACGGGCCTGATGATTCCGGACGAGAAGTCGATCAAGTACGGCAAGGCCGAGCGCAAGCTGCTGGCCTGACGCGGGCAGGGCGCCGGGCGGCGGGGCGTCGGCCCCCGCGCCCATCGGCACCGGCCGCGGCGTCATGTGGCCCGGCACGCGCGCGTCTCAACGCTCGCGCGCGGGGCCCAACCGATCCAGCAACGCCCCCAGCAGATCGACCGGCAACGGAAACACGATCGTGGAGTTCTTGTCCGCGGCGATCGTCGTCAGCGTCTGCAGGTAGCGCAGTTGCATCGCCTGCGGCTGCAGCGCGAGCCGCTGCGCGGCCTGCAGCAGCTTTTCCGACGCCTGCAATTCGCCTTCCGCGTGAATCACCTTCGCGCGCCGCTCGCGCTCGGCTTCGGCCTGCCGCGCGATCGCGCGGATCATCGTCTCGTTCAGGTCGACGTGCTTGATCTCGACCGTCGACACCTTGATCCCCCACGCATCCGTCTGCGCATCGAGCGTCTTCTGGATGTCCGCGTTCAGTTGTTCGCGCTCGGCGAGCAGCGCGTCGAGTTCGTGCTTGCCGAGCACCGCGCGCAGCGTTGTCTGTGCGAGCTGGCTCGTCGCCTCGAAGAAGCGCGCGACCTGGATCACGGCCTTCTCAGGATCGACGACGCGGAAATACACGACCGCATTGACCTTCACCGACACGTTGTCGCGCGTGATCACGTCCTGCGCGGGCACGTCGAACACGACGGTGCGCAGGTCGATCCGCACGACCTGCTGGACGATCGGGATGATCAGCACGAGCCCCGGCCCCTTCACTTTCC
This sequence comes from Burkholderia sp. AU39826, assembly GCF_020419965.1. Classification (NCBI taxonomy): domain Bacteria; kingdom Pseudomonadati; phylum Pseudomonadota; class Betaproteobacteria; order Burkholderiales; family Burkholderiaceae; genus Burkholderia; species Burkholderia sp. AU39826. The sequence continues at coordinate 34,679 of NZ_JAIZQG010000009.1, read as the reverse complement.
AGAACCGGCCGAGCATGAACACGACCCCGCGTTCGTACTCGCGAAAGATGCGGATCGACGATGCGACGAGCACCACGACGAAGACGATGAGGACGCTGCTGAAGCCGAACGTGTAACCGATCATGAAGGTTCTCCCTGGGGATGGACCGGCGCGGGCACGTCGTAGAGCGGCGCGACCGTCAGCGTCAGCCCGTGGCGGCCGGTGACGCGCACGCGGCAGCCGGCGGCCAGCGGCGTGCTGCTCGCCACGCGCCAGCGCTCGCCATGCACGCGCGCCCAGCCGGCGGCCGACGGCACGGCGCCGGCCGCGCCCGGCGGCTGGTCCGGCTGCAGGCCGTCGTCGAGCACTTCGCCGATGCTGCCGAGCAGCGCCTCGGCACCCGTCACGACCGGGCGGCGCCGCGCGCGCAGCGCGACGCCCGACACGCCCGCGACGAGCAGCCCGCCGCCGAGCGCGAGGCTCGCGATCACGGGCCATGGAATCCCGTAGCCGGGCACGTCGGTGTCGATCAGCATCAGCGCGCCGATCGTGAACGCGACGATTCCGCCGAACCCGAGCACGCCGAAGGTCGGCAGGAACGCCTCCGCGACGAGGCAGCCGAGCCCGAGCAGCACGAGGCCGAGGCCCGCATAGCTGACCGGCAGCAACTGCATCGCGAACAGCCCGACCAGCAGGCAGATCGTGCCGGCCACGCCCGGCAGCACGAAACCGGGGTTCGCGAATTCGAAGAAGAGGCCGTAGATGCCGATCGTCAGCAGGATCAGCGCGACGTTCGGATCGGCGATGATCGCGAGGAAGCGGCTGCGCCAGTCGGGCGCGAGCGCGACGAGCGGCGCGTGCGCGGTCGCCAGACGCAGCGTGCCGGCGGTGGTCGTCACCGCGCGGCCGTCGAGCTGGCGCGCGAGATCGGCCGCGTCCTGCGCGATCAGGTCGACGACGTGCTGCGCGCGCGCCTCGTTCGCCGACAGGCTCACGGCCTCGCGCACCGCGCGCTCGGCCCATTCGGCATTGCGTCCGCGCAACTGCGCGAGGCCGCGGATGTACGCGGAAGCGTCCTGCATCGCCTTGCGGATCTCGGTCGATTGCGTATCGGTCGGCAGCGCGGCCGGCGTGGCGGACGCACCCGATGCACCTGACGCACCGGCGGGATGGGGCGCAGCGGGGGGCGCGCCCGGCGGCGCGGCGCCGCCGATGCCCAACTGCACGGGCGACGCCGCGCCGAGATTGGTGCCGGGCGCCATCGCCGCGAAGTGGCTCGCATAGACGATGTAGGTGCCCGCGCTCGCCGCGCGCGCGCCGCCCGGCGCGACGAATGCGGCGACCGGCACCGGCGAGCCGAGGATGGCCTTGATGATCTGCCGCATCGACGTATCGAGGCCGCCGGGCGTGTCGAGCTGGAGGATTGCGAGCGGCGCGTGCTCGCGAGCGGCGCGCGCGAGCGAACGCACGATGAAATCGGCGCTGGCCGGGCCGATCGCGCCGTTGACGGGAATCACGACGACCGGATGCGCGGCGGGCGCGTCGGCCGATGGCGGCGCGGCGACCGCGGCGCATACGACGAGCAGCGCCGCGAACAGCGCGGCGCGCGCGACCCGCGCGGACAGCGGGTGACGGGGGCGGCCGTCGGCGGCGGCAGGCGCGGGCGGCGGCTCATGACGGTGAAAACGCATCGGGACGTCCGGGCGGCGCACGGCCGCGTGCCGTCCGGCTCGCGAAAAGGGCGTGGGCCCGATGCTTGAAGATTAGGCGGTTTCGGCCGAAAGCGCGAAGTTGCGGCCGCACCGGCCGGCGTCAGCTTGCGCCGCCGCCGCGCGCGAGCACTTCGTCGCGATAGTCGGCCGGGCTGCGCCCACTCCATTTGCGGAACGCGCGGTAGAACGCGCTCGGCTCCGCGAACCCGGTCGCGGCCGCGACGTCCGCGATCGTGCGGGCGGGGTCGGCCAGCGCCTCGAACGCGAGATCGCGCCGCAGCGTGTCCTTGATCGACTGGTACGCGTGGCCTTCCTGATGCAGCTTGCGGCGCAGCGTGGCCTCGGCCACGTGCAGCCGCGCGGCCATCCCGCCTGCGCCCGGCCATGCGGCCGGCGGCATTCCGCGCAGCACCGCCCGCACGCGCTGCGCGAGCGCGTTCGGGTTGCGGTACTTGACGATGAAGCTGGCCGGCGCGTTGCGCAGAAACGTTTTCAGCGTCTTCGCGTTCTGCACGACCGGGAGCGTCGCGAATTCGGGATCGAAATCGACATACGAATCGGGCTCGTTGAAGCGCATGTCGTCGCAGAACATCGACGGGTATTCGTGGTCGGCGGGCGGCGTGTCGCAGCGGAAGCTCGCATGCAGCAGCGGGATGCGCCGCCCGATCAGCCAGCAGGTGAGCCCGTACACGATGATGAAATAGGTCGCGTACGTGAACATCGCGGGCGTCGCGCCGTTGTTGCGGTGCACGAAACGCAGCCGCACGCGCTGCGGGTTCGCGTCGAGCTCCGCGTGCAGGTCGTCGAGCACGCAGTGCATGAAGTTCACCGCGCGCGCCATCGCGTGCAGCCCGTCGCGCGCGGATAGCGCCGCCTGGCTCATCGCGATGAAGCTGCCGCTGCGCATCGGGTGGCTGTCCTGCCCGAAGAACTCGTCGTCGAGCGTGCGGGCGATCGCGTTCCACAGCGCGCCGTATTGCTGCGCGGACACGCGTGCGCGCGGCTGACCGAGCAGCGCCGGGGCGATGCCGGCCTGCGCGAGCAGCGGCTCGGCCGCGACGCCGCGCCGTGTGGCCAGCGCGACGCTGTACGCGACGAGGCTGATCGCGACGGTTCCCTTGTCTTCCTGCTTCATCGGTGTCGCCGGTATGGCAAAAACGCTCAGTGTAAATGAGCGGCGCGAGCATCGAACAGTCGCGCGTGCTTGCCTACACTTGTTCCATCGAAACGCAAGGACGGTCGCGCCCGGCGGCCGCGGGAGACAGCAGCACCATGGATGAGCTTTACACCGAAGACCAGCGGATGATCCGCGACGCCGCGCGCGCGTTCGCCACCGAGAGGCTGGCGCCGAACGCGGCGCAGTGGGACCACGACGCGCACCTGCCCGACGCGATCGTCGCGCAGCTCGGCGAGCTCGGGCTGCTCGGGATGATCGTGCCGCAGGAACTGGGTGGCTCGTATACGGATTACGTCGCCTATGCGCTGGCGATGGAGGAAGTCGCGGCCGGCGACGCCGCGTGCGCGACGATGATGAGCGTGCACAACTCGGTCGGCTGCGGGCCGATCCTCGGCTTCGGCACGCCCGCGCAGAAGGATCGCTGGCTGGCCGACATGGCGGCCGGCCGCGTGATCGGCGCATTCTGCCTGACCGAGCCGCAGGCCGGTTCCGAGGCGAACAACCTGCGCACGCGGGCCGAATTGCGCGACGGCAAATGGGTGCTCAACGGCGCGAAGCAGTTCGTCACCAACGGCCAGCGCGCGGGCGTGGCGATCGTTTTTGCCATGACCGATCCGGAAGCGGGCAAGCGCGGCATTTCCGCGTTCCTGGTGCCGACCGACACACCGGGCTTCATCGTCGGCAAGCCCGAGAAGAAGATGGGCATCCGCGCGTCGGATACGTGCCCGATCACGTTCGAGAACTGCGCGATTCCCGAAGAGAACCTGCTCGGCAATCGCGGCGAAGGGCTGAAGATCGCGTTGTCGAACCTCGAAGGCGGCCGCATCGGCATCGCCGCGCAGGCGCTCGGCATCGCGCGCGCCGCGTTCGACAAGGCGCGCCGCTATGCGGGCGAGCGCGTGCAGTTCGGCAAGCCGATCGCCGAGCACCAGGCGATCCAGCAGAAGCTCGCCGACATGGCCGTGCAGATCAACGCCGCGCGCCTGCTCGTGCATCACGCGGCGAAGCTGCGCACGGCCGGGCTGCCGTGCCTGTCCGAAGCATCGCAGGCGAAGCTGTTCGCGTCCGAGATGGCCGAGCGCGTGTGCTCGGATGCGATCCAGATCCACGGCGGCTACGGTTATCTCGCCGATTACGAAGTCGAGCGCCACTATCGCGACGCGCGCATCACGCAGATTTACGAAGGCACCAGCGAAGTGCAGCGGATGGTGATCGCGCGGCAGCTGTGAGTCGCGGCGCGCGCCCATCCGGCATCACGCAGTCGAACAAACGGTCGAACGAGCAGGCATACAACGCAGGCACGAGGGCAGCGCGGCAAACGCGGCACGCAGCGACGTGACCGTGCGCCGGGCGACACGGAACCGGGCAGGTGCTGCAGCACCTGCGCCGGTTGACCGCTGGGCATGGAGACTGGACGGAGACGACACATGACGGTACAGGCATTCCTCGACGCGCGCGACTTTCTGCTGCGCCATCGCACCGACTACGACACCGCGTATCGCGATTTCGCATGGCCGGTGCTCGACGCGTTCAACTGGGCGCTCGACTATTTTGACCCGATGGCGCGCGGCAACGACCAGCCCGCGCTGTGGATCGTCGATGCGGCAACCGGCACGGGCGACCCGTATTCGTTCGCGCAGATGTCCGAGCGTTCGTCGCGGATCGCGAACTGGCTGCGCTCGATCGGCGTCGTGCGCGGCGACCGCATTCTGCTGATGCTGCCGAACCGTGTCGAGCTGTGGGACGCGATGCTCGCGGCGATGAAGCTCGGCGCGATCGTGCTGCCCGCCACCACGCAACTGTCGCCCGACGACGTGCGCGACCGCGTGCAGATCGGCGGCGCGACCTACGCGATCGTCGACGAGAACGAAACCGCGAAGTTCGAACAGGCCGGCCTCGGCCTCGAGCAGAAGATCGTCGCCGGCGCGCCGCGCGAAGGCTGGCTCGCGATGAACGACGGCTATGCGGCGAGCGCCGCGTTCAAGCCGGACGCCGTGACGCACGCGAACGATCCGATGCTGCTGTACTTCACGTCGGGTACGACGTCGAAGCCGAAGCTCGTCGAGCATACGCACCGCACCTATCCGGTCGGGCACCTGTCGACGATGTACTGGGTCGGCCTGCAGCCCGGCGACATCCACTGGAACATCAGCTCGCCGGGCTGGGCGAAGCACGCGTGGAGCTGCTTTTTCGCGCCGTGGAATGCGCAGGCGTGCGTGTTCGTATTCAACTACGCGCGCTTCGAGCCGAAGGCCGTGCTCGATGCGCTCGTCAAATACCGCGTGACCACGCTGTGCGCGCCGCCGACCGTGTGGCGCATGCTCGTGCAGCAGCCGCTCGCGTCGTTCGACGTGAAGCTGCGCGAGATCGTCGGCGCGGGCGAGCCGCTGAATCCCGAGATCATCGAGCGCGTGAAGAACGCGTGGGGCATCACGATTCGCGACGGCTACGGCCAGACCGAGACGACCTGCCTGATCGGCAACTCGCCGGGCCAGCCGGTCGTCGCGGGCTCGATGGGCCGGCCGCTGCCCGGCTACCGGATCGCGTTGCTCGACCCGGACGGCGCGCCGGTGACCGAAGGCGAGGTCGCGCTGCCGATCGGCGATGGCGTCGCGCGCCCGGTCGGGCTGATGAAGGGCTACGCGAACAATCCCGACGCGACGGCCCATGCGATGCGCGACGGCCACTACCGCACGTCGGACATCGCGATGCGTCGCGACGACGGCTACTACGTGTACATCGGCCGCGCGGACGACGTGTTCAAGTCGTCCGACTACCGGCTGAGCCCGTTCGAGCTGGAGAGCGTGCTGATCGAGCATCCGGCGATCGCGGAAGCGGCCGTCGTGCCGAGCCCGGACCCCGTGCGGCTGTCGGTGCCGAAGACGTTCGTCACGCTGCGCCAGGGCTATGAAGAAAGCCCCGCGCTCGCGCTGGAGATCTTTCGCTTCTCGCGCGAGAAGCTCGCGCCGTACAAACGCATTCGCCGCCTGCAGTTCGCGGAGCTGCCGAAGACGATCTCGGGGAAGATCCGTCGCGTCGAGCTGCGCCGCCGCGAAATCGAACGCGGCGACGACGCGAGCGCGCGCATGCCCGGCGAGTACTGGGAAGAAGATTTCGCAGCCGAACTGAAATGACCGGCCGCGGGCCGCGCGCGCCGCATGCCGCGGCGGCCGCCCGCAGCCGAATTGAAACGGTCGCGCGGCGGCATGCCGTTACGTCGCGGCCCACTGCAAGGAGATTGCACTGATGAACGCGAATCCGACGCCCCGTACGGGGCAAGACGTGCCGACGGTCAAGCTGCTGATCGACGGCGCCTTCGTCGAGTCCGCCACGAGCGAGTGGCGCGACATCGTCAACCCGGCGACGCAACAGGTGCTCGCGCGCGTGCCGTTCGCGACCGTCGCGGAAGTCGACGCGGCCGTGCAGGCCGCGCACGCCGCGTTTGCGACGTGGAGGAACACGCCGATTTCCGCGCGCATGCGCATCATGCTGAAGTTCCAGGATCTGGTGCGCGCGAACCAGCAGCGCATCGCCAGGACGCTGACGGCCGAGCAGGGCAAGACGATTCCCGACGCCGAAGGCGACATCTTCCGCGGCCTCGAAGTGGTCGAGCACGCGTGCTCGATCGGCACGCTGCAGCTCGGCGAATTCGCGGAGAACGTCGCGGGCGGCGTCGACACCTACACGCTGCGCCAGCCGCTCGGCGTGTGCGCGGGCATCACGCCGTTCAATTTCCCCGCGATGATTCCGCTGTGGATGTTCCCGATGGCGATCGTGTGCGGCAACACGTTCGTGCTGAAGCCGTCGGAGCAGGACCCGATGTCGACGATGGAGCTCGTCGAGCTCGCGCTCCAAGCCGGCATACCGAAAGGCGTGCTGAACGTCGTGCACGGCGGCAAGGACGTCGTCGACGCGATCTGCACGCATCCGCTCGTGAAGGCGATCTCGTTCGTCGGTTCGACCACGGTCGGCACGCACGTGTACAACCTCGGCAGCGCGCAGGGCAAGCGCGTGCAGTCGATGATGGGCGCGAAGAACCACGCGGTCGTGCTGCCCGACGCGAACCGCGAACAGGCGATCAACGCGCTCGTCGGCGCGGGTTTCGGCGCGGCCGGCCAGCGCTGCATGGCGACGTCCGTCGCGGTGCTGGTGGGCAAGGCGCGCGAATGGCTGCCGGACATCGTCGCGAAGGCGAAGACGCTGAAGGTCAACGCGGGCTCGGAAGCGGGCACCGACGTCGGGCCGGTCGTGTCGCGCGGCGCGAAGGCGCGCATCCTGTCGCTGATCGACATGGGCATCAAGGAAGGCGCGAAGCTCGAGCTCGACGGCCGCGACGTGAAGGTGCCCGGTTTCGAGGAAGGCAACTTCATCGGGCCGACGATCTTCTCCGGCGTGACGACCGACATGACGATCTACACGCATGAAATCTTCGGGCCGGTGCTGGTCGTGATGGAAGTCGACACGCTCGACGAGGCGATCGCGCTCGTCAACGCGAATCCGATGGGCAACGGCGTGGGCATCTTCACGCAGAGCGGCGCGGCCGCGCGCCGGTTCCAGAGCGAGATCGACGTCGGCCAGGTCGGCATCAACATTCCGATCCCGGTGCCGGTGCCGTTCTTCAGCTTCACCGGTTCGCGCGGCTCGAAGCTCGGCGATCTCGGCCCGTACGGCAAGCAGGTCGTGCAGTTCTATACGCAGACCAAGACGGTCACCGCGCGCTGGTTCGACGACGATACGACGGCCGGCCCGGTGAACACGACGATCCGGCTGCATTGAGCGGCGGAGGACACCACCATGAAAATCGGATTTATCGGCCTCGGCCACATGGGCGCGCCGATGGCGCTGAACCTGCTGAAAGCCGGCCACGAAGTGCACGCGTTCGACCTGAGCGCCGACGCATTGCGCGCACTGCAGGACGCCGGCGCGCAGGTGGCCGCGTCGCCGCGCGATGCGGCGTCGGGCGCGACGTTCGTGATCACGATGCTGCCGGCCGCGCCGCACGTGCGCTCGGTGCTCGCCGGCGAGAACGGCGTGCTGGCCGGCCTCGGCGCGGGCGCGACGGTGATCGATTCGAGCACGATCGACCCGGCGAGCGCGCAGGCGTTCGGCGCGCTGGTGCGCGAGCACGGCGGCGCGTTCGTCGACGCGCCGGTGTCGGGCGGCACCGGCGGCGCGGCGGCAGGCACGTTGACCTTCATGGTCGGCGGCAGCGACGCGGATTTCGAGCGCGTGAAACCGGTGCTCGCCGGGATGGGCAAGAACATCGTCCACTGCGGCGCGACGGGCATGGGGCAGGTCGCGAAGGTGTGCAACAACCTCGTGCTCGGCATCTCGATGGCGGCGGTGTCGGAGGCGATGTCGCTCGGCGTCGCGCTCGGCATCGACCCGAAGGTGCTGGCCGGCATCGTCAACACGTCGACGGGCCGCTGCTGGAGCTCGGACACGTACAACCCGTATCCGGGCGTGATCGAGACCGCGCCTTCGTCGCGCGGCTACTCGGGCGGCTTCGGCACCGACCTGATGCTGAAGGATCTCGGCCTCGCGAACGACGCGGCGAAGCAGGCGCGCCAGCCCGTCTATCTCGGCGCGCTCGCGCAGCAGCTGTATCAGACAATGAGCAGCCGCGGCGACGGCCAGCTCGATTTCTCGGCGGTGATCCGCCTGTACCAACCGGCCACGAAGAAGGACGCATGATGATCGAACTCGACTACGTCGACGACGGCGCGATCGCGTGCGCGACGCTCAAGCGTCCGCCCGCGAACGCCTTTACCGCCGACGGGCTGCGGCAACTGCAGCAAACCGTCGCCGAACTGAATGCGGACCCGCGCGTGCGCGCGCTGGTGATCACCGGCGACGGCCCGAAGTTCTTCAGCGCGGGCGCCGACCTCAACACGTTCGCCGACGGCGATCGCGCGGTCGCGCGTGCGATGGCGTCGCGCTTCGGCGCGGCGTTCGAGGCGCTGCACGACGCACGCGTCGTGACGATCGCGGCGATCAACGGCTATGCGATGGGCGGCGGCCTCGAATGCGCACTCGCGTGCGACCTGCGGATCGCGGAGACGCATGCGCAGATGGCGCTGCCCGAGCCGTCGGTCGGGCTGCTGCCGTGCGGGCTCGGCACGCAGACGCTGCCCTGGCTCGTCGGCGAGGGCTGGGCGAAGAAGATCATCCTGACCGGTGCGCGCGTCGATGCGGCCACCGCACTGCGGATCGGCCTCGTCGAGGACGTGGTCGAAAGCGGCGCCGCGCGCGAGGCGGCACTCGCGCTGGCTCGCAACGTCGCGCGGCAAAGCCCGCATGCCGTGGCCTACAGCAAGGAACTGATCGGCCTCGCGCGCCGCGGCGTGCCACGCGGCGCGGCGCTCGCGGTCGAGCGCGAACGCTTCGTCGATCTGTTCGACACGGCCGATCCGCGCGAAGGCGTGGCGGCGTTCCTGGGCAAGCGCGCGCCGCAGTGGCGCACCGAGGGAGAGCCGCAACGATGAGCACGCCGGTGACGAATCACGATGCATTCGCGGAGCATGCGCCCGAGGTGCTGTTTCGCGTGGTGAACCGCGTGGCGCTGATCACGCTGAACCGGCCGGCCGCGCTCAACGCGCTGTCGTACGCGATGATCGGCGAGCTGGCCGCGCTGTTCGAGCGTTGCCGCCGCGACGACCGGATCGTCGCGGTCGTGCTGCGCGGCGCGGGCGAGAAGGGCTTCTGCGCGGGCGGCGACGTGCGCGCGTTGTACCGGATGGTCGCGCAGCGCGAAACCTGGCTGCCGTTCTTCGTCGACGAATACCGGCTCGACTACGCGATCCACACGTTCGCGAAGCCGGTCGTCGCGCTGATGGACGGCATCACGATGGGCGGCGGCATGGGCCTCGCGCAGGGCGCGGCGCTGCGCGTCGCGACCGAGCGCAGCAAGATCGCGATGCCGGAGACGCGCATCGGCCTCGTGCCCGACGTGGGCGCGACGCATTTCCTGTCGCGCATGCCGGCCGAACTCGAACTGTACGTGGGGCTGACCGGCGCGATGCTGTCGGGCGCCGACGCGCTCGCCGCGAAGCTCGCGGACCTCTGCGTGCCGTCCGCGTGGCTCGACACGTTCGAGACGCGCATCGAAAGCGTCAAGTGGGACGGCGATGTGCTGCCACTGCTGCGCAAGGTGTTCGAGCCGCCGTGCAACGTCGTGCCGCATGCGGCGCTCGACAGCCAGATGCCGTGGATCGTCCGCCACTTCGACAAGCGTTCGACCGTCGAGCGGATCGTCGCGACGCTCACGCAGGATCTGGCGCGCGACGAACTCGCGCGCGAGCATCGCCAATGGCTGCAGGCGACGCTCGACGCGCTAGCGAGCCATTCGCCGACGATGCTCGCGGTGACGCGCGAGGCGCTGCTGCGCGGCCGGCAGATGACGCTCGCGGAATCGTTCCGGATGGAGCTCGGCATCGTCGCGCGTGCGATCGAGGAAGGCGATTTCTGCGAAGGCGTGCGCGCGCATCTCGTCGACAAGGATCGCAAGCCGCGCTGGGCGCCCGCGTCGCTCGTCGAGTTGCGCGCCGAACGCGTGCGGCATTTCCTGACGTCGCCATGGAAGCTGTTCGCGCATCCGCTCGCCGATCTCGGCGCGGCGTGATCCTTGCGTGATGGTCCGACGCGCCCGTGCGGCGCGTCGGTTTCCATTCATCTCATCGCGGTTCGTCCGCGCGCTCGATCATCGGCGGAATCGCCTGCGCGAGCGCGTCGATCACGCAGCGCGTCTTGCGCGGCAGGTAGCGCGTCTTCGGCCAGATCGCGTGAATGTCGCCTTCACACACGAAGCAGCGATCGAGCACAACCACCATCTCCCCGCGCTTCACGTATTGATCGAGCAGCCAGCTCGGCACCCACGCAATCCCGAACCCGGCCGCGCCGGCCGCGGCGATCGCCTGCACGTCGTCGAAACTCAGTTGATGCGGCATGTCGATGCGCACCGTCGAGCCGTCCGGCGCGCGCAAATCCCACGGCTGCACCACGCCCGAACGCGAATACGCGATCGTGCGATGGTGCTTCAGATCGTCGAGCGTCTTCGGCACACCATGGCGCGCGAGATACGACGGCGCCGCGCCGAGGCTGCCGTACTGCGTGCCGAGCCGCCGCACCGCGAGGCTCGTGCTGTCCGCGAGCGTGCCGATCCGCACCGCGAGGTCAATCCCTTCCTCGACGAGATCGACGAATCGGTCGGTGATCGACACGTCGATGCGCAGGTGCGGATAGCTGCGCGCGAGATCGAGCACGATCGGCGTCACGCAGTGGTGCCCGAATGCGAGCGGCACGCTCAGCCGCAGCTTGCCGCGTGCCTCGTGGCGGCCGCAGTCGAGATCGGCTTCCGCCGCTTCCAGTTCCGCGAGCGCGCGCACGCAGCGGTCGTAGTATGCCTGGCCGTCGTCGGTCAGGCTCTGGCTGCGCGTCGTGCGCTGCAGCAGCCGCGCGCCGAGCCGCTTCTCGAGCCGCGCGATCGCCTTGCCGACCGCCGAGCGCGTCATGTCGAGCCGCTCCGCGGCCAGCGCGAAGCTGCCTGATTCCACCACCTGGACGAAGGTCGTTACGCCGTCGAGTCTGTCGGTCATCGCGTTGCGTCGATTGGGTCCGTAAATTCCCCAGTGCGTGGAAATGCGTGCGTCAATGGGGAGGTGAATTCTCACTATAGTACCGATTCCCGCCCAGCGTGCGTCGCCGGCCGCGCGCGGCGAATCCTACTGACCTGGAGGCGCGCGGCCCGTTGCCGGGCCGCCGCGCAAATACGCATGACGCTATCCGACTCCCGCAGGAATGCGGTCGCGCTCGCGGCCGTCTGTCTTACGTCGCTGATGTTCGGCCTCGAGATCTCGAGCGTGCCGGTGATCCTGCCGACGCTCGAACACGTGCTGCATGGTGATTTCAACGGCATGCAGTGGATCATGAACGCGTACACGATCGCCTGTACGACGGTGCTGATGGCGGCCGGCACGCTCGCGGACCGGTTCGGCCGCAAACGCGTGTACGTGATCGGCACCGTGCTGTTCGGCGCGACGTCGCTGCTGTGCGGGCTCGCGCCGAACGTGCCGGTGCTCGTCGCGGGCCGGCTGCTGCAGGGCGCGAGCGGCGGCGCGATGCTGATCTGCCAGATCGCCGTGCTGTCGCACCAGTTCCGCGAAGGGCGCGAGCGCGGCCGCGCATTCGGGATCTGGGGGATCGTGTTCGGCATCGGGCTCGGTTTCGGGCCGATCGTCGGCGGCGCGATCGTCGCGCTCGCGAGCTGGCCGTGGGTGTTTCTCGTTCATGCGCCGCTCGCGGCCGTCGCGCTCGTGCTGATCGGCGGCGCGGTGCGGGAATCGCGCGATCCGCATGCGGGCACGCTCGACGTCGCGGGCATCGTCACGCTGTCGTTCGCGGTGCTCGGCCTTGCCTTCTACATCACCCAGAGCGCCGAACTCGGGCTCGCGAGCGCGGCCGGCCTCGGCGTGCTCGGCGCGACCGTGCTCGCGCTGATCGGTTTCTTCATCGCGGAGCGCGCCAGCGCGCGGCCGATGTTCGACTTTTCGGTGTTCCGGATCCGCGCATTCACCGGCGCGATCTTCGGCTCGATGGGGATGAATTTCAGCTTCTGGCCGTTCATGATCTACCTGCCGATCTGGTTCCAGGTCGCGCTCGGCTACGACAGCGTGACGGCCGGCCTCGCGTTGCTCGCGTACACGCTGCCGACGCTGATCGCGCCGCCGTTCGGCGAACGGCTTGCGCTGCGGTACGGGCCTGGCGTCGTGATTCCGGGCGGCCTGTTCACGATCGCGGCCGGTTTCGTGCTGATGCGGCTCGGCAGCGCGGCCGTTCACGCAAGCTGGCTGACGATGCTGCCGGGCTGCATGATCGCCGGCATCGGGCTCGGGCTGACCAACACGCCCGTCACCAACACGACGACGGGCGCGGTGCCGAGTGCGCGCGCCGGCATGGCGTCGGGCATCGACATGAGCGCGCGGATGATCTCGCTCGCGCTGAACATCGCGACGATGGGCTTCGTGCTGGTGGCGGGGATCGTCGCGAGCCTGCAGGGCGGGCCGGCCGGCGCGATCGGCGACGCGGCGCTGCGCCGGCTCGCGCAGGAAATCGCAGCGGGCCGCACCGACGGGCTGCAGGCGATCGCGCCGGCGCTCGCGCAGGCCGATCCGAGCGGCGCGGCGCTGCATGCGGCGCTCGTGCACGGCTTCGGCTGGGTGATGCTGTACGGCGCGGCGGGCGTGGCCGTGCTCGCGACCGCGAGCGCGGTGGCGTTCGCGCCAGTGCGGCGCGGGGCGGCCGTGTGCGAATGACGCGGGCGGCGCGCGGCGTATGACGGGTGACGGCCGGTCAGGAGGTTCCGCCGCCGAGCGCGCGGTAGAGCTTCATCTGGTTGTTGAGCCGGTTCAGGCGCGTCAGTTCGTCGGCGCTCTGCGCACTCCTCAGCACCTGCTGCTGGTCGAGCCACGGCTGCACTGCGGTCGCGCCGGCCGCGAAGCGCGCGGCGGCCAGCCGTTCGGCACGCTGCGCCTGGGCCAGCGACAGCGCGCGCTGTTCGGCTTCGCGTTCGAGCTGCACGCGTGCCGACAGCGCGTTCTCGACTTCCGCGAGCGCCGTGTAGAGCCGCTGGCGGAACCCGACCACCGCTTCCTCGTACTGCGACTTCGACACCCGGATCTGCAACTGCATCGTGTTCCACTGGATGAACGGCAGCGCGAGGCCGAGCCCGAGCGTGCCGACCGGATTCGTCAGCACGCGCTCGAGGCTCGTGCTCGTCGTGCCGGCGCTGCCGGTCAGCGTGAAGGTCGGGTAGAAGCTCGTGCGCGTCGCGTCGACCTGCGCGAGCGACTCGCGCAGCCGGAATTCCGCCGCACGCAGGTCGGGGCGCCGGCCGAGCAGGCTCGCGGGCAGGCCGGCCGCGACCTCGGGCGGCGCCGCGTCGGGTAGCGCCGACGGTTCGGCCGCGCGCTGCTGCGGCGGCCGGTCGAACAGGATCGCGAGCGCGTGGCGGTTCTCGGTGCGCTGCTGGATCAGTTGCGTCTGCGCCGCGCGTTGCGCGGCGAGGCTTTGTTCTGCCTGCGCGAGATCGAGCCCCGACACGGCGCCGGCCGCGTGCCGCGACCGGACGAGCGCGAGCGTGCGCTGCGCATACGCGATGTTCGCGTCGCCGAGCGCGATCTGCCGGTTCAGATAGCCGATTTGCCAGTACAGCGCCGCGGTCGTGCCGATCAGCGACAGCCGCGCGGCTTCCAGATCGGCGGCCGTCGCGTCGGCTTCCCAGCGCGCGGCATCGCGCAGCGCGGCGAGCCGGCCCCACAGGTCGATTTCGTAGCTGAGCGAACCGTTGAGGCCGCTCGAGCGGCTCATCCGGTGCGTATCGAGCGTGCGCGACACGGCGCCGTTCGCGCCGAGCGTCACGCTGGGCGTGAGGTTCGTATCGACGAGCCCGGCCTGCAACTGCGCGCGATACACGCGGATCGCCGCGATCGCGAGGTCGTTGTTGGCGCGCAGCGCGTCGTCGATCAACGCGTCGAGTTGCGGATCGCCGAAGCTGCGCCACCAGTCGCGCGTGGCGGCCGGCGCGTCGGCCGCGACCGGCGCGGCCCAGTTCGCGGGCATCGCGACGGCCGGCGGCGGTGCGTGGCGCGCACCCGCGCAGCCGGCGAGCAGCGCGGCCGCGCACGCGAATGCGCCGAGACGGTGAAGCGGGGAGGCGTGCGTGATGATGGCCATGTTTCGTCAGTCGCGCGCGAGCGCATCGATCGGGTCGAGCCGCGACGCGTTGCGCGCGGGCATGAACCCGAAAATCACACCGGTGAGCGTCGAGCACACGAACGCGGTCACGATCGCGCCGGCCGAGAACACCATCTTCCACTGCGTGACAAACATCGAGAACAGCGCGCCGAGCCCGAACGACAGCGCGATGCCGATCGTGCCGCCGAGCAGGCACACGAGCACGGCCTCGACGAGGAACTGCTGCAGGATGTCCGACTGGCGCGCGCCGACCGCCATCCGGATGCCGATCTCGCGCGTGCGCTCGGTGACCGACACCAGCATGATGTTCATCACGCCGATCCCGCCGACGACGAGCGAGATCACCGCGATCAGCGACAGCAGCAGCGTCAGCGACTGGCCGGTCTTCTCGACGGTCTTGACCACGCTGTCCATGTTGTACGTGAAGAAGTCCTTGCGGCCGTGGCGCTGGATCATCAGCTTCTCGAGGCTTTTCTCGGCCGCGGCGCTCGGCTGCCCGTCGCGCACGCGCACGGTGATGCTGTCGAGATAGCGCTGGCCGAACAGGCGCCCGCTCGCGGTGGTGTACGGCACCCACACGTTCAGGCTCTTCACGCTGCCGAATGCGCTTTTCTTGTCGGCGGTCACGCCGATCACGACGCACGGCACGTTGTCGACCAGGATCACTTCGCCGACCGGATTGCGCGTCGCGCCGAACAGCTTGCGGCGCGTGTTCTGATCGATCACGGCCACCTGCGCCTGGCGGCGCACGGCATCGTCGTCGAACGCGACGCCGAGCGCGAAGCGCATCCCGCGCGCCTGGAAGTAGCGATCGCCGACGCCGCTCACGAGCGCGTTGACGTCGATGTTGCGGTAGCGCAGCAGCAGCGTGCGCGACGTTTCGGGCGTCGCGCTGTCGACGTACGGCTGCTCCGCGAGCGCGGCGACGTCGGCGGGCACGAGCGTCTGGATCGTGTCCGCGCGGCTGTCGCCCCGGTCGGTGCCCGGATAGATGTTGATCGTGTTGGTGCCGATGCTGCCGATCTCTTCGAGCATGTAGCGCTTCGCGCCTTCGCCGACCGCGACGATCGATACCACCGACGTGATGCCGATGATGATGCCGAGCATCGTCAGCAGCGTGCGCAGCCGATGCGACACGAGCGCGATCCACGCCATCCGGCACGCCTCGGCGAAGCGGCCGGTGCCTGCCGCGAAGCGGCGGGCGGGTGGCGCGGGATCGGCATTGGCGACGGGATCGGCGCCGACGGGTGGCCGTGCATCGTCAGCGGCGGGCGCGGACGGCGTACTCGCGGCCGCGTCGGCGCCCACTTCCGCGAGCGCTTCGGCGGGCGCGTCCGCAAGCGCTTCCGCAAGCGCTTCCGCGTAGTGGCGGTTCGGCCGGTCGGCGATGATCTCGCCGTCGCTGATCTCGATGATGCGCCGCGCATGGCGCGCCACGGCCTTGTCGTGCGTGACGATCACGATCGTATGGCCGAGCGCGTTCAGCTCGTGCAGGATGCGGATCACGTCCTGGCCGCTTTTCGTGTCGAGCGCGCCGGTCGGTTCGTCCGCGAGGATCACCTGGCCGCCGTTCATCAGCGCCCGCGCGATGCTCACGCGCTGCTGCTGGCCGCCGGACAGTTGCCCGGGCCGGTGATGCGCGCGATCCGCGAGCCCGAGGCGCGCGAGCAACGCGCGGGCGCGGGCGTGCCGCTCGGCGCGCGGCGTACCCGCGTAGATCGCCGGCATTTCGAGGTTCGCCACCGCGTCGACGTGCGGCAGCAGGTGATAGCGCTGGAACACGAAGCCGAAGTGCTCGCGGCGCAACTGCGCGAGCTCGTCGCTGTCGAGCATGTGCGTGTCGCGCCCGCCGACCGTGTACGTGCCTTCGCTCGGATGATCGAGGCAGCCGAGGATGTTCATCAGCGTCGACTTGCCGGAGCCCGACGCGCCGACGATCGCGACGATCTCGCCCGCGTCGATCGACAGGTTCACGTTGTTCAGGACGACGACGTCCTTGTCGCCGGCCGGAAAGCGTCGCGTGACGGCGGCGAGTTTGAGCAGGGGCTGGCTTCTCATCGTCATACCGCGTCCGCCAGCGGCGCGCGCTCGTCCGGCGACGCCTCGCCGATCACCACGCGTTCGCCGTCCTTCAGGCCGGCCAGCACTTCGACGCGCACGTTGTTGTTGATGCCGATGCGCACGTGGCGCGTTTCCGTGCCGCCGTCGGCGCGCAGCACGCGCACCGCGTAGGTGCCGTCCTTGCGCTTGTCGCCGAGCGCGGCGGCCGGAATGCTGAGCGCGTTGCGCGCGTTGCCGAGCACGATGTTGACCTGCGCGGTCATCGCGATGCGCAGCCGATGCCCGGGATTCGGCACGTCGAACAGCGCGTTGTAGAACACGGCGCTGTTCGGCTTCGTGCTGCCGCCGCTACCCCCGCCGCCGAGCGCGCTCTGCGCTTCCGCGTAGTTCTGCGGCGCCGGTTCGATCGCGCGCAGCTTGCCGTAGTGGCGCTTGTCCGGTTCGCCGAGGATCGTGAAATACGCGGTCTGGCCGGCGCTCACGCGGATCACGTCGGCTTCCGACACCTGCGCCTTGACCGTCATCGTGTCGAGATTCGCGAGCTTCAGGATCACCGGCGCCTGCTGCTGCGCGATCACGGTCTGGCCTTCCTGCGTGACGATCGCGACGACTTCCCCGTCGATCGGCGCGACGATGCGCGTGTAGCCGAGGTTGGCCTGCGCGGTCTCGATCTGGATGCGGGCCGAACGGATCTGCGCGGCGAGCGACGCGAGCGTCGCGCGCTGCACGTCCAGCGTTGCGCGCGCGGCCTCGAACGATTCGCGCGACGTCGCGTCGTCGGGCAGCATCGCCTGCTGGCGGCGAAACGCGAGTTCGGCCTGCGTGAGCTGCGCGGCGGTCGACTGCTGCTGCGCGCGCAGGCTTTCTTCGCTGGCGCGCGCCTGGCGCAGCGCGTTTTCCGAAATCACCGGGTCGATCTCGGCGAGCCACTGGCCCTTCGTGACCTTGTCGCCGAGCTTGACCTTCAGCGTCTTCAACTGCCCCGACACCTGCGCGCCGACGTCGACCTGCCTGAACGCCTGCAGCGCGCCGGTCGCGAGCACCGCGTTCTCGAGGTTGCCGCGCGTGACCGGCGCGGACAGGTACTGCGGATGCTTGTCGGGCGCGCAGGCCTTCAGCGTGACGCCGGCGGCGATCGCGACGACGGCGAGGGTGGCCAGCACGATGCGCCGGCGGCGATGGGTCTTCTGGGTCATGAGCATGCAGCGAGGATGAAGCGGGCGCCGGCGATGCGTGCGGCCGGGCGGAACGATCCGGGAGGCATCTCGTGCCGGGCGTGTTGCCCGCGACGGGTTCCGCGTACGCATCGCGCGGGCGGGCCGAATCGAATCAGGCGCTCATGGTAAGCGAGGAATTCGCGCCAAATCGTGTGGAAATTGTGCTGAATTGTGTGGACGCCGCACCATCGGGCGGGCGAAACGGCGAGTTTGTCGCGATCTGCGGAACGGGGCAGCCGCGCGTGCGGCGCCCGGTGCTAGCGCTGCGCGGCGACGATCGCCATCATCGGCCGGTCGCGTTCCTCGTCGAGCGCGGGCTGTGCGACGACCTGTTCGGGCGTCGGCCCCCATTCGTCCAGATGCGTGAGCGCGAAGCCGCTGCCGATCAGCAGGTTCACGAGCGTGCCGAGCGTGCGATGCTGCTTGACGACGCCCGGCGCGAGCCAGTCGGTCACGCGCTCGCCTTCGCGCTGATAGCCGTCGAGCGGCCACGAGCGGCGGCCCTGCGCATCGACGACGAAACCGGGCCGGCGCGGCGCCGTATGGATCGGATGCTCGATCGAGAACACGAGCCGGCCGCCCGGCACGAGCGCGCGATGGATCGTACGCAGCAGCGTGTCGAGGTGAACGATGTAGTGGAACGCGAGCGAACTGTACGCGAGATCGAACGCCGCATCGGGCAGCGCGAGTGTTTCGAGGTCGGCGCGACGGTACGCGATCGCCGGATGCGCGGCGCTCGATGCCGCGCGTTCGAGCATCCGCTCGGACACGTCGATGCCGAGCACGCTCGCCGCGCCCTGGTCGGCGGCCCAGCGGCTGAACCAGCCGTAGCCGCAGCCGAGATCGAGCACGCGGCGGCCGCGCAGGTCGGGCAGCAGCGCGCGCAGCGCCGGCCATTCGGGGGCGCCGTCGAGCCCGTGAATCGAGCGGTTCAGGCGGCTGTAGCCTTCGAAGAAGGCGGGGTCGTCGTAGATGTTCTGAGTCATGCGGCGGCTTTCGTGCGGGGGCGGGCCGGCCGGCTGCCCGATCCCGCGAGCTTACGCGCGCTGGCCGCTCGCGTCGATCCGGCGTTGCGTATCGGCGTCGACGATCGCGCGGATCGCGCTGAACAGCGGTTGCGCGTCGGTGTAGCGTCGCCCGTAGCCGAGATTGAACGCGTAGTCGAAATCGGGCGGATTGCGGCCCTGATTGTGTTGCAGGATCGTTTCGAGCTTGTCGAGCGCCTTCGCCGCGCGGGCTTCCGGCGACGCGGCTGCCTCGTATTCGTCCCACAGTGCGACGATCTCGTCGCGCATCGTGCGGTCGAGCGACGCGGTTAGCGTCAGCAGGTCGTCGCGTTCGTGCGTGCTCTTGTCGGGGTGCGCGGCCTGCTCGATCGCCGGGATGTCGCCATGCAGCGCCTCGCCGAGGTCGTGGACGACGCACAGTTTCAGCAGCCTCAGCGCGTCGACGCCGGGCAGCGCGTCGGCGAACACGAGCGCCATCAGGCACAGCCGCCAGCTGTGCTCGGCCGTGCTTTCCGCACGGCCGGCCGACGTATGGCCGCTGCGCAGCACGTCCTTCAGGCGCTCGGCTTCGCGCAGGAAAGCGAGCCGCGCGTGGATCGTATCGGGATTCATGATCGGCGTCCTTGCGATGAACCGCCAAGCGTACGCCGGCCGGACGCGCTTCGTCCACGCATGAAATATGCGCGTGCGTCAGCGCGCGTCGAGCGTTTCAACGAGCCGCACGGCCGAGCCGTCCGACAGCGTCATCCGCGTCCACCGGCACCGGCTGCCGCGAATCGGCACGACGCGCGACGCATTCGCGCCGGTGTCGAACTCGACGCTCGGCGGCCCCGCGCGGTCGTGCCAGCCGAGCGGATCGAGCGCGGCTTCCATGCGGACGATTTCCGGCGTCGCGTAGCGCCACAGCGACGTGCCGAGCAGTGCCGAAAGCGGCTGCGAGAATTCGGCCGCGCGCGCCGGCGAGCTGGCCAGCAGCCGGTGCGTGAGGTCGCACACGAGATGCATGCGGCCCGCGCTGCCGGCGATCAGCCGCGCGAGCGCGTGGTCGCCCGCGGAGTCGAGGCGCGCGGCGAGCAGCCGTTCGGCCGTTGCGCGCTCGTCGGGCGACATCTGCTGAAGGCCGGCCTCCCAGCGCGAGATCGTCGATTGCGCGACGCCGAACAGTTCGGCTGCGTGGCTTTGCTTCACGCGGTGCAGCGCGCGCCAGCGCCTGAGTTGCGGGCCGAGCGGCGGGGGATGAAGCGGGGAGGCGGGCATGGTGGTGCTCCGGTCGATGCTGCCGTCGCGCGGCGCACGTCGCGACGGCTACGCCGTCCGTGCGGTTCGCTTCAGTTCAGTGGCTTTCGCCCTCGGAAGCCGGATTCTCGCGTATCCGCCGCACGTTGTCGAACCGGAAGTCTGCCGCGGCAGCGGGCGGCCGCGCGCGTTCGCGCCCGTCGAAAACGTTTTCGCGGCGCTTTCACCCGGCTCCGTCATATCTTATTATTCGGCCAGAGCGGCGCGTGCCGGCCGCCATCGGTCATGTCGACGGCATGACGCGCCGGCAACGATGACCGCCATCCGGCAGGCGCGTCGCACCATGCGCGGCCGAAACGACCGGGAACGCGAGGCCGCGCGTATCCCGAAAAAACGAGGGCGCAATGGTACGACTGGTGTTGCTGCTGCTGGGCATCGAATATCTGCGAACCCGCTGGCGCGGGTTGACCGTGCTCGGCTGGCTGTGGGTGGCCGCGGGCGTCGGCATTTTCCTCGACGCGCTCGACGGCGCGCTGCATTTCCCGATCGAGCTGTTCGCGTGGCTGTTCCTGATCGAAGGGCTCGCGACGCTCGCGGTGGCCGGCAGCGGGGTCGGCGGGCAGCGCATCCTGCGCTACGTGAAGGGCGTCGCCGTCGTGGTGGCCGCGGGGCTCGTGTTCGCCGGCCATCATCACGGCCACTTCCTGCTGTCGATGATCTTCGGCACGCTGTTTCTCGTCGACGGGCTGCTGCAGTGCACGTCCGCGTGGATGGTGCGCTATCGCCGCTGGCACGTCGCGTTCGCGTGGGGCGTCGTCGAGATCCTGCTGGCGATCTTCTTCTTCCAGCCGTACCCGACGCACTACGCGGGCACCGTGCCGTACTGCCTCGGCCTGCTGCTGATGTTCGGTGGAATGCACATGCTGAGCCTCGCCGCACGCGTGCGCCGGCTGACGCGCAACCCGGCGTTCGCGACGTCGCCCGCGCCGGATCTCGACGATGCGCAGGGCCTGCCGCAGTTCGCGCAATCCGAATGGGACGGCCCGCCGGCCGACGGCGAGCGGGCGCTCACCGTGCATGTATGGACGCCGACCGGCACGTCGAAGGCCGAAGCGCAGCGCTATCCGATGATCGACCGCTACATCGCGGCGGTGGACGTCAACGGCGTGATCTCGACCGGCCATGCGGCGCTGGAATCGCCGGAGGGCATCTACATCAGCCTGTATCCGGGCGTCGAAATCGATCGTTCTCCGGACGAATTCACGCGCATCCTGCGTGCGACGCGCGAGAACGACGTGCCCGGCCTGTTCCAGCCCGACTATGCGACCGAGTCGAAAGCGTGGTGCCCGTCGACCGTGCGCGTGCGCATCCGCAACTACGATCCGGCCAAGCTCGACGCGTTCTGGTCGTCGTACCGGCAGAACACGACGTACAACCTCACGCACCGCAACTGCTCGAGTACCGTGTCGAATGCGCTCGAGGCTGCGCTCGACGGGGCGGTGTGGCGGCTGAAGGGCGAGCGGGCCGGGTGGGGCGCGTTCGTGCGGCTGCTGCTCACGCCCGAGCTGTGGGTGGCCGCGCAGATCCGCAAGCGCGCGGTGACGATGGCGTGGACGCCCGGCCTCACGCTCGACTATGCGCGCGCGCTCAGCATGCTCGCCGATCCGCGCCCGTTCGCATGGTGGAAGGTCGCGCGCTCGGCGGTGAGCGCGATCATGGCGTCGCGCCGCGCGTGGCGCGAGCAGGACAGCGCGGCGTTGTCGCCTGGCGGATCGGAGGCGGCGTCGATGAAGTGAAACGCGTGGCGCCGGCCGCGGGCCCGGCATCACAAGGGGCGCTTGCGCACGGCCCGGCGAGATTGTCCGCCATCAGCACCCACGGATGACACAACCATGAACGAGACGAGGGCGTTCCGCATCCTGATTCCGGCCGCGCTGGCGCTGGCGAGCGCGGGCCTCGCGCAGGCGGACACGGACGAAGTGCTGCGCATGAGCGACGACGTGTACCGGACGTCGGTGTCGTTCTGCTCGAACGTCGCGGCCGCCGAGAAGATCGCATGCCAGGGCGACATGATCGCCGCGGGCAGCCGGATCGTCGCGGCGATGGGCGGCCTGCCGCCGGCTTCCGCCGCGGCGATCGACGAAGGCGCGCGCAACAGGCTGCCGCTGGAAGAACGCAACGGGCTCGCGCCTGTCCAGCCGGGTGCGATCGACAAGGACGACGATCTGGCCGGCCTCGCCGGCATGGTGCGCCTGTGCGACGTGTACGAGCCCGAACCGGCGTCGCGCGCGCGGCACCATGCGGCGCTGAAGCAGAAGGCGCCCGATGTCGCGCCGCGCGTCGAGGCGTTGCTGGCCGACGCATCGACGGCGGCGCGCCGGCGCGTCAGCATCGGCGTGTGGCAGATTCTCGCGCTCGAAGGCCCGCAAGCATCGGCGCGGGCGTGCACGCAGCTCGGCGCCTGAGGGATCCCCGCATTCTTTCGTGCACCTTCACATTCGTGCCACGTTGCGGCAGCAACAATCGCGAGCAGACATTCGACAACCTTGCGGCGCATCTCGCGCCCGCAAGCCCTTTCCGAGGAAACACGCCATGCTGAAGACGCTCGCCCGCGCCGCTGCCGCACTCGCCGTCGCTTCCGTTTCACTGCACGCCGCCGCGCAGACCAGCTACGACTACCTGTTGCTCGCCGCCTCGTGGGAGCCCGGCTTCTGCGCGTCGCACGACACGCCGGAATGCACGAACCTCGCCGGCTCGTATGCGGCGACGAGCCTGTCGCTGCACGGGCTGTGGCCGAACCGCTATGACGGCAACCAGCCGTTCTACTGCGGCGTGCCGCAGAACGATATCGATCTCGACAACGCGCACCAGTGGTGCAGCATGGACACGTACCCGATCAGCAGCGCGACCCGCGACACGCTGTCGACGTACATGCCGGGCGTTGCGTCATGTCTCGACAAGCACGAATGGTTCAAGCACGGCACGTGTTCGAATTCGGCGACGCCCGATGCTTACTGGAACCAGGCGTCGGGCATGATCAGCCGGTTGGGCAACACGTCGTTCAACGCGTTCCTGCAGGCGAACGCGGGCAAGACGGTCACGCGCAACCAGCTGCTGTCGGCGTTCGAAGGCGCGTTCGGCAGCAACACGCGCAGCGCGGTGTCGCTGAAGTGCACGAAGACGAACGGCGTGAGCTACTTCACCGAAGCGTGGATCGCCGTGAAGACGAATGCGACCGCGCAGTTTCCGAGCGCGGCGTCGCTCGTGACGGACGGCAATACGCAGGGCACGTGCCCGACGTCGGGGGTGTTTATCGCGAAGTGAGGCGGACGCGGCCGACGTGCGCGATGTCGCGCACGTCGCGGGCGGTCCGGGCTGCGGCAGGGCGGATCGCGTGGGCGTTCGAGAATGTCGGGCGTGCCGTCGATGGCGCGCATGGAGATTTGTCGGTCGGCAGCTTCCTGCGTCGGGCGGCGGCGCTCAATGTGCCGCGCGCGGCGTGCCGAACCATCGTGTGAGCGCATGCGTGGCGGCGTCGATGTCCGCGTCCACGTCGTCATCGCATGCCCAGGCGACGAAACCATCGGGGCGCACGAGCACCGCACGCAATCCGAACCGGTCTTTCGCGTCGCTCGCGATATAGGCGATGCGGTCGCGCCAGCGGTTTGCCGTCGCGTGAAGTGGCCGGCCGACATTGAAGTCCAGCAGCACACCCTTGCCATGCCTCGCGCGTTCGCCGAGCCGCGTGCCGTCAGTCAGTTCGAAGTCCGGAACGCTGCGGCCCACGAGCGGATGGCCGCCGCCGAGATCGTACGCGAGCGACACGCCCCACAGGCGCTCGGCGAAGTACGTCGCGCCGTCGCGCGTATCGACGAGATCGCGCATGATCGCCGCGAGCGCGCGCGAACCCGAGGACGGCCGCATCAGCGCGACCTGCGCACGCGACCAGTCGAGCACGCGCGCGCCCACCGGATGCCGTTCGTCCGTGTAGCTGTCGAGCAGGCCCGCCGGCGCGTCGCCGCGGATCGTCGCGGCGAGTTTCCAGCCGAGATTCATCGCATCGCCGAGCCCGAGATTGAGCCCCTGGCCGCCGAGCGGCGAGTGGATGTGCGCGGCATCGCCCGCGAGCAGCACGCGTCCGTTGCGATACGTCGCAGCCTGATACGCGCGGTCGGTCCACGTGGCGGCGAGCCGAAGCGTGTTCAACGTGACGCTGGCGCCGGACACGCGACGCAGCACGGCCTGCGCATGCTCGAGCGTCACCGGCGCGCTGCGATGGAACGCACCGCCGTCGAACTCCACCAGCGCGACGGTACCGGGCGGCGTGTACGTATACATGCCCGCCGGCGTGTAGTGACGGCCCGGCGGCAGCGCGCGCGGATCGGCGAACCCGGCTTCGATCGAATAACCGGTGAACTCGGCGTCGGTGCCGGTGAACGCGAAGCCGCCGGCCTTGCGGACCGCGCTGCGGCCGCCGTCGCAACCGACGAGCCAGCGTGCGCGGAAAGTCTCGCCGCCTGCGTACAGCGTGACGCCATCGTCCGACTGATCGAAGCCCTCGACGGCAAGACCGCGCCGAATCTCGACGCCCGTTGCGCCCGCACGGGCGGTCAGCACGGATTCGACGCGCGCCATGTCGGTCGCCATGTGCGTGCCGGCCGGGCCGGGCAGGTGATACGGCCACCGCGACGCATCGATGTCGTCGTGGAAGAACTGGATGCCCGCGAAATGGCCGGCCGGACGACGTGCTTGCTGCATCCAGTGCGCGGTGTCCTTTGCGTGGGTCGGCAGTGCGATGCCGTCGAGCAGGCCGCGACGGTAGAGCGCGTCGATGGTCGGCGCGGACAGGCCGCGCATGCCGAACGGGAGACGCTTCAGCGGAGATTCGGGATCGTCCGTCTGCTCGACCACCAGCACGGACACACCGGCGAGGCGCAGCTCGCATGCGAGAAACAGGCCGACAGGGCCGGCTCCGGCAATCACGACATCATGGGTCACGGGCGGATTCATCGGTGGCTCGGTTTCAGGCCAGGGCGGCCCGGTGTGATCGAGAAGGCGGTACCCCGGCATCGCGCCCGCTTCGGAAAAGTAATGGAACGGTGTTCCATCTGTGTGATATTGGAACGATGTTCCAGATGTGTCAAGCTGACGCGCATGAAAACCAGCAACCGGACCGAGCGGCGCGCGGATGCGTTGTCGAAAGAGCGGATCGTCGAGGCCGCGATCGGGATACTCGACCATGCAGGCGAGGGCGCGCTGACGTTTCGCTCGCTCGCGGCACACCTGGCGACCGGAAGCGGCGCGATCTACTGGCACGTCGCCGACAAGGACGACCTGCTCGCGGCGGCCGCGGATCAAGTGATCGCGGCTGCGCTGACGGACGTGCCGACGGAGCATGACGGCGATGCGGCGCACGCGCTCCGGCGCATCGCGCTGCGTCTGTTCGACGCGTTCAGCGCGCATCCGTGGGTGGGGGCGCAGTTGTTCCGCGAACCGTGGCAGCACGCGGTGCTGCGGATCCTGGAGCACGTCGGCGGGCAGCTTCAGGCGCTGGGCGTGCCGGAATCCGCGCAATTCGACGCCGCGTCCGCGCTGATGCACTACATCTTCGGGCTGGCCGGCCAGTACGCGGCCGGCGCGCGGCTGCACCCGCGTGAGACGGGTCAGCCGGAGATCGTCGCGGCCGTTGCCCAGCGGTGGGGGCAGCTCGATCCGGCGCAGTACCCGTTCGTGCGCAAGGTGGCGGCGCAATTGGCCGCGCACGACGAGCGCGCGCAGTTCCTGGCTGGCATCGATCTCATTCTGGCGGGAATCGGGGCGGCGGCTCGGTAAGCGGCCGTCCGGCGGACGGTTCCGAACGGCGGTGCCACGAGTCCGTCGTTACGCCAGCAGCCGCAGCGCATCCGCGAGCGACAGCACCGTCGTGCGCGATTCGAACGCGGTGGTGAACAGATGCTCGTGGACGATCGGGTCCGGGTCGTAGCAGCAATCCTTGACCGTGTAGAGGCGGAAATCGGCGTCGCTCGCGTGAGCGATCGACGACAGCATCACGCCGGTCGACGCGATGCCGACCATGATCAGCGTATCGATGCCTCGTGCGATCAGCCTCGCTTGCAGATCGGTGCCGAAGAAGACGCTCGCGCGGTGGGCGATGATCAGCGGTTCGTCGGGTTGCCGGGCCAGTTCGGGACACGGGCCGTCGTCGATGAACAGGCCGAGTTGCTTGATGCCCTGGCCGTTCTTGTTCAGCGGGCTGACTTCCGGATAGCCGGGGCTGAAGCGGAGGTTCGCGAACCAGACGCCGACGCCGGCCGCTCGTGCGGCGTCGCATAGCTTGCGCGTATTGGAGAGCAACTCGGCCGCGACCGACGGGAAGAGGCCGAGGATGTCGGTCTGGTAATGCATGACGAGCAGCGCGGTTCTGGATGGCGCGACGGCCGGGATCGACGCGGATGCGCCGCTGTGCGCGTGTACGGGGGAAGAAGCGACGACTTCCGATGCGTTGTCTTGATCCATGCGTGGCGTTCTCCGGTAATCGCTGCGGAAGGTCGGACACCCAAAACCGATTCGGCCCGCTCAGCCTTGAACAGTACATCGGCGGAGCGGCCGCAGCTAGCCGTGTTCGGGAAAGTGATATGTGTCTCAAAAATTCTACATTCCGGAGCCAAACAGGGCGTGTGGCGAAAATCGTGTTGCAAATTGGAGACGTTTAGTATCGCACGGACGTCTACTGTCACTTGTCGATGATCAGTGGATTAACGGAGGAGAGGAATGTCAATCGGCTCGATTTTGATATTTCCTATCTCAGTATTCAGGGTGGTTTTTTGGATCTTCGTGAGAACGATGAAGTCTCGCAGGGCGATTCCACGGAGATGTACCTGGTACTCCTTGTTGATTTGCGAGTGGTCTAAATAAATCAATGATTTATTGAGCTGATGTGAGGGTAATGGCGCCTCCTTGCCTCACGGTCTCCCTACGGGAACTGCTTCGTTTTTTGATACGTGATTTTTTATTGGATAACCTTTTCGAAGTGTCAAATTGTTTGCTTTTTAGAGGGATTGACTTGTGCATATTTGATTGGAGTATGCCGCGATCGCCGACCATGCAGCCACGGCGGGTGAACATTCACGGCTGAGAATATTGGTACGGCATTGCAATTTATGACACTGTGCTTTCGAGTGTTTTGATAAATTGCGGCGCGAGAGACCAATCATTACGCGGCTAACAAGTGAAGAAACGAGAAGGAATACGAAGCACTGATGGCGAACGGGGTGAAGGCGTCGCAGCAGTTCGGGCTGAATGTCGGCACGGCGCTGACCGACGCGCAGATGGCTGCGCTGACGAGCGACATCGTGTGGCTCGTGAATCAGACGGTGACATTGCCGAACGGCAGTCAGCAGACGGTGCTGGTGCCGCAGGTATATCTGCGCGCGAACGCGGCGGACGTGACTGGCGAAGGCACGATCATCTCCGGCAAGAACGTCACGGTCGATGCCAATGGCGCGTACAAGAACTCCGGCACGATCGCCAGCCGCAACGTCACGATCATTCATGCCGATTCGATCGACAACAGCGGCACGGTATCGGGTGGAACCGTGCTCGCGAGCGCGAACCAGGACCTCAATAATCTCGGCGGGTTGATTCAAGGCAACACTGTAGCGCTGTCGGCTGGCCGCGACCTCAATCTGACGAGCACGACCAGCTCGGCGAAGGCCGCGAATGGCAGCGCGACCGGCATCGACCGTATATCGACGGTCAATGCGGGTACGCTTCAAGCCGTCGCCGGCCGGGATCTGAACGCCAATGCGGCGGTGATTGCGACGACCGGCGATGCCGTGCTCGCGGCGAACCACGACGCCAATTTGAATGCGGTTCGCCAGAGCAGCCAGGATGCGGTGAAGTGGGATGCGCGCAATCATGCCGAGCATTCAGCGTCGATCGACACGGGCACGCAGATCGCGACGGGCGGCAATCTGGCGATCGTGGCGGGCCATGACGTGAATGCGACGGCCGCGTATGCGAATGCGCAGGGTGCGATTGGCGTGAGCGCCGGGCATGATGTGAATCTGAATGCCGGTGAACAAAGCGCGAGCGCGAACGACGAGCACTATCACAAGGAAAACGGCTTCCTGTCGTCGAAATCGACGCACACGATCGATTCGAGTAGTTACACCAATGCGGTGGGCACGACGTTGTCGGGCAATACCGTCGCGGTGCAGGCAGGCAATGACCTGACGGCGAAGGCCGCGACGATTGCGGCAACCGACGATGTGAGTCTTTCTGCGGGTCACGACCTGACGGTTACGACAGGGGACACGGCCTCGAGCGAATATCACTACAAGGACGTGAAGAAGTCGGGCCTCGGCAGTGCGGGCGCGGGGATTTCGTACGGCACGAACCAGACCATCGATACCAGCCGCGACACGGTGAAGGGTTCGCAGGGCAGCCTGATCGGCAGCACCGACGGCAGCGTGTCGATGGTAGCGGGCAACAAACTCCACGTGACGGGCTCCGACATTGTCGCGGGCAAGGACGTGACGGGCATCGCGAAGGAAGTGACGATCGATGCGTCGCAGACGGATCGCCATCACGAAGAAACGCACGAGGTGAAGAGTTCGGGTTTCACGCTGGCGGTGAAGTCGCCGGTGATCGATGCAATTCAGAACGTGAACCAGCAGGCGCAGGGTGCGGGCGGCAGCCAGGACGGACGTGCCGCCGCGCTGCATGCGATCGCCGCGGCCGGCGGCATGGCCGATCTGGTCGGCGCGACGGGCAATATGACCAAGGCGCTGAGCGATCCGAACGGCAAGCCGGAGGCGAAGATCGAGTTGAGTTTCGGTTCTTCGCACAGCAAGACGACATTCACCGAGGACAGCAGGCAGAACAACGGCAGCAGCGTGAAGGCGGGCGGCACGGCAGCGTTCGTCGCGACGGGCGACAAGAACGCGGGCCAAGGGAACGTGACGATCCAGGGATCGGACGTGAACGCGAAGGACGTGCTGCTGCAGGCGACGAACAAGGTCAATCTGGTCAACAGCACGGATACCGACAGCACGCGGAGTACGAACGAATCGAAGAGCGCGAGCGTGGGGGTGTCGTATGGCACCGGCGGATTCGGTGTCTCGGCGTCGATGTCGCGTGCGCACGGCGACGCGAATTCGGATGCGGCGACGCAGAACAATACACACATCAACGCGAGCAACACCGCGACGATCATCAGCGGCGGCGATACCAATATCGTTGGAGCAAACGTCAACGCCAACAAGGTGATGGCGGATGTGGGCGGCAACCTGAATCTCGCGTCGGTGCAGGATACGAGCCGCAGCGAAGCCCACCAGAGCAGTTCGGGTGGCGGGTTCAGCGTCAGTCAGGGCGGTGCGAGCGCCAGCGTCAGCATGCAGAACGGCCATGCGAGCGGTAACTATGCGGGCGTGAACGAGCAGGCTGGGATTCGGGCCGGGGACGGTGGCTTTGACATCAACGTGAAGGGCAATACGGACCTGAAGGGAGCGTATATCGCGAGCACGGCGACGCCGGACAAGAATCAGCTGACGACGGGGACGTTGTCGTTCTCGGATATTCAGAATAGTTCGAGTTACAACGCGAGTAGCTTCGGGATCAGTGCTGGTGGCGGTGTGGGTGACGGTGGGAACAACTATGCGACGCACGGGCCGACGAGCGGGAAGAATACCGGTGGCGGTCAGCCGCTGTATGTGAGCGAGAGCGACAGCAGCAGCGCGAGTACGAAGAGCGCGATCAGTGCAGGCGCCATCACGATCACGGATCAGGCGAACCAGAAACAGGACGTGGCGACGCTCAACCGTGATACGTCGAATCTGAATGGCACGGTCAGCAAGACGCCGGATTTGCAGCAGGTGTTGAGCAATCAGTCGGATTTGAGCGGGGCGGCGCAGGCTGCGGCGGAGACGATTGCAAAGCAGATTGGCAGCTACGCCGATAAGAAGCGCAAGGAGGCGCAGACGCATGCAAACAACACGACTGATCCGACGCTCAAGGCACAGTACCAACAGGAGGCTGATAGTTGGGCCGAGGGTGGTGACAATCGTGTTGTGCTGCACATTGCCGGCGGTGCGCTGACGGGTGGGTTGACCGGCGGTGGCTTGGGTGCGGTTGGTGGCGCGGCAGGTGCGGGCGTGTCAGCTAAGCTTGCCCCGCAGCTGAGCGAGATCGCGCAGTCGATCAAGGATGCGGGACCGACCGGGAACGCTAACGTCGACGAACTGCTGGGAAATCTGACATCGAATGTGCTGGCTGGTGGAGCTGGGGCGTTGGCCGGTGGTGGGACTGGTGCGTTGACTGGGGGGAGTGCTGATCGGTTTAATCGTCAGTTGAATCAGGACGAGCGACAGTGGGCGAAGGATAGGTCGAAAGACTTCGCGAAGTTCTACGGGGACAAGACCGGTCAGAAAATAACGGCTGAACAAGCGCAGAATATGTTGCTGGCGAATGGTTATCGTTTGGTGGATGCGGCGGCTAGCAAGGGCCCGGGCGGTGATCAGGTTGCGGTGGCTTACATCAGCAGCAACGCGGGAGGGTTGTTCCAGAAGGATCAGTACTACAACGATCCGTTCAAGTATGGGAACAAGAATGGATCGTTGACGCCGGAACAGACAGCGTTGAATGCCGGGCGACCCGCGCCTCCGGCACCGAGTTATACCGTCGGTTTAGGCGTCTACTATGGCGTAGGAATGGAGGCAGAGATTGGGTTCAACGGTTTAATACCTACGGACGCGCGCATGGGGTTCGGTGTCGGGGTAGGCGCACATGGATGGATTCAAGGCGCAAGTCAGGGAGGTTCCGTGGACCTGTTCAGCTATGGTAGAAATCCAAACCCTGGTGATTATCGAGTGGGTTCTTCAGCGAGTGCTGGTCTTGTTCTCGGCCCCATTGCGGGGCAAGTTGGTGTGGGCGCCGGGCTGTATTCCAATATTACCGGCACTCCGGAAACAGGTTTCTATTGGCAATCTAAGGGCGGGATTGGTGTGTCGCCAACTATTGGCGTTGGGGCAGAGGCTAAGTTTAATATTTTTGATTTTAGTTATAAGAAAAGGTGATTTCTGTGAAAAATAATGATGTCGCTCTACTAAGGTTCAATAGAATTAGATGGGTAATAATTTTTTTGTTGGCTAGCGGACTTATTTCGTTTCCTTTTTTTGGATTGTTGCCGGTTCAATATCAATGGTTGTCTGCGGTAACCGTATTGATGATTGTTGTGACGTTGCTCATATTGATTGGTGTCTGGTATCGGTGTCCATACTGCAATGTTATTCCTCGTGGTGATCCGATTCCATATGTTGATCTTGTGGCGAAGAAGTGCTCGTCGTGTGGCCGTTTGTTGCGCAATTAGCGGCGTAATTTGGATCGCTTCAATCGGCAGTTGAATTAGGGCGAGCGACAGTGGGCGAAGGATAAGTTGAAAGACTACGTGCCGCCGCGTTCCATACGATTGCGGCGGCCGGCGGCATGGCTGATCTGGTCGGCGCGACGGGCAATATGACCAAGGCGCTGAGCGATGCGAACGGCAAGCCGGAGGCGAAGATCGAGTTGAGTTTCGGTTCTTCGCACAGCAAGACGACATTCACCGAGTACAGCAGGCAGAACAACGGCAGCAGCGTGAAGGCGGGCGGCACGGCGGCGTTCGTCGCGACGGGCGACAAGAACGCGGGCCAAGGGAACGTGACGATCCAGGGATCGGACGTGAGCGCGAAGGACGTGCTGCTGCAGGCGACGAACAAGGTCAATCTGGTCAACAGCACGGATACCGACAGCACGCGGAGTACGAACGAATCGAAGAGCGCGAGCGTGGGGGTGTCGTATGGCACCGGCGGATTCGGTGTCTCGGCGTCGATGTCGCGTGCGCACGGCGATGCGAATTCGGATGCGGCGACGCAGAACAATACACACGTCAGCGCGAGCAATACGGCGACGATCATCAGCGGCGGCGATACCAATATCGTTGGAGCAAACGTCAACGCCAACAAGGTGATGGCGGATGTGGGCGGCAACCTGAATCTCGCGTCGGTGCAGGATACGAGCCGCAGCGAAGCCCACCAGAGCAGTTCGGGTGGCGGGTTCAGCGTCAGTCAGGGCGGTGCGAGCGCCAGCGTCAGCATGCAGAACGGCCATGCGAGCGGTAACTATGCGGGCGTGAACGAGCAGGCTGGGATTCGGGCCGGGGACGGTGGCTTTGACATCAACGTGAAGGGCAATACGGACCTGAAGGGGGCGTATATCGCCAGCACGGCGACGCCGGACAAGAATCAGCTGACGACGGGGACGTTGTCGTTCTCGGATATTCAGAACAGTTCGAGCTACAACGCGAGTAGCTTCGGGATCAGTGCTGGTGGTGGTGTGGGTGATGGGGGGAACAACTATGCGACGCACGGGCCGACGAGCGGGAAGAATACCGGTGGCGGTCAGCCGCTGTATGTGAGCGAGAGCGACAGCAGCAGCGCGAGTACGAAGAGTGCGATCAGTGCCGGTACCATCACGATTACGGATCAGGCCAACCAGAAGCAGGATGTGGCGACGCTCAATCGTGAGACGTCGAATCTGAATGGGACGGTTGGCAAGACGCCGGATTTGCAGCAGGTGTTGAGCAATCAGTCGGATTTGATCAACGCGGCGCAGGCGGCGGCGGAGACGATTGCAAAGCAGATTGGGAGCTACGCCGATAAGAAGCGCGAGGAGGCGCAGACGCATGCAAACAACACGACTGATCCGACGCTCAAGGCACAGTACCAGCAGGAGGCTGATAGTTGGGCCGAGGGTGGTGACAATCGTGTTGCGCTACACATTGCCGGCGGTGCGCTGACGGGTGGGTTGACCGGCGGAGGCTTGGGTGCTGTTGGTGGGGCTGCCGGTGCAGGTGTGTCGGCGAAGCTCGCTCCGCAACTGAATGAGATTGCGCAGTCGATCAAGGATGCGGGGCCGACTGGGAACGCTAATGTCGACGAACTGCTGGGAAATCTGACATCGAATGTGCTGGCTGGTGGAGCTGGGACATTGGTCGGTGGCGGGACTGGAGCGTTGACTGGGGCGAGTGCTGATCGGTTTAATCGGCAGTTACACGAGGACAGCAAAGCGAAGGAACAGACGCTAGCGAAGAAACTGGCGGCGGAGAGCGGCGGGAAATATACGGAGCAGCAGATTCAAGAGCAGATGGCGCAAATGGATCTGGTGATGAGCGATGGTGGTGTGCTGCCGGGCAATGTACGCGTTGCATCGGGCGACCAGCCGCAAGACGGGACGGAGTGGACACGGTACGGCGTGAACAAGGCCGGTCAGACGGTGTGGACGCAATCGCTGGGGCCGGGTGATCCGGATTTGCAGGCGTATATTGTGAAGGGAGCGCAGGGTAGCGGGTTCGCGTATCACGCGACGACGACGGGCAAGAATCCGGGCTTGGCTCGTGCTCCGGACTTCGTGAACTTCCAGATTGATTATTTCGTGGGTAGTGTGTGGGGGACGTTTACGCGGGATGGGAACGCGTTTTTCGGAACTGGTGTCAATATGGCGCTTCCCAATCCCGTTCAGGCATCGGCAAGTATTACTGCGGGCTGGCTCAATCGAACGAGTGTTGCTCCTGGCCAGACGAATAACTTCGCTGGAGGCTATGCCGGTGGCATGACTGGTGCTTATGCAATATTTGGCGCAGGCATCATGAATTCACCGGGTAATGGAACGGCGACTATTATTGGTGTTGGCGGTGGGGTTAGCGCAGGGAAGAACACCAATGTCGGTGGTGTCGGTGGCGGGTTCAGTAATGATCAAGGTAAGACGGGAATTAGGTGGTAAATATGGTTGGAATTCCAGGTTCGACTCCTAAAACACGTGCGCAAAAGATAGTCGGGGTTATCGTCTTTGTCGCCCTGATGGGTTTCATCGTGTACGTGGTGTTGAAGAACATCTTCTTTAGCTGACCGTTCCTGCGTACAACAATGTTAAGCTGCTTCCGCTCACAAAAATGCTCTTGCCGGGAGTAAACTAGCCATTAATGTTGTTTGGGGTCGGGGCGAGGGGAGTTGCGGTTTACAATGATGTATCTAAAGAAATCAAGTCTAGTCATCCATGAATGCGAATATCGCTACAAGGGCGTGAAGGAGTCTGGCCTCGGCAACTCGGGGCGCCAGGATCTCGTACGGCACGAACTAGACGGCGGTCTCAAGAATCAGATGCAACGGTTATCCAATCCGGCGACAGCCAATTCCATCGCCATAGCCTCTTCAGGGGGTTGCCGGTCGAGGGCTTGGCGAGGGCGGCCGTTCATCAAATTGGTAATGTCGTTCAATTGTATCTGGGTGACGCCTGACAGGTCCCCCCGTGGGCAGAAACTGGCGCGGCAGGTCGTTGGTATTTTCGTTGCTGCCTCGTTGCCAAGGGGCGTAGGGGAGCCTATCCGAACCTTTGTGTGTGAGGCATAAACTGATGGCCAAGGAGCCACGTTATGCCACGCAAACGTAAGGAAGAAGCGACCGTAGAACCGGGCAAGGGCTTGAACCTGGACCCGGAACTGAT
>NZ_JAIZQG010000008.1:0-214400 GCF_020419965.1 Burkholderia sp. AU39826 | reverse complement strand
GCGCGGCCGCCGCGGCGCCGCGGGCGGCCATCGCGCGCACGCCGGCCGCGGCCTGCGTCGCAATCACGTCGAGCGCGCGCCGGTGGCCGGCGACGAGCGCGTCGTAGCCGTCGGCGACCGGTTCCGCGACGCTCGTGCGGCAGGTCATCACGGCCTGCGTGGCGAGCGAGCGCACGCTCCACACGGCGTCGAGCGCGGCGCGCTTGCCCGGCCACGACTCGAAGCGCTGCACGTTCACGCTGATCCGGTATACGGGCACGCCGGCCGGATACGCGGAATTCGCGACGTCGATCGTGCCGAGCTGCGCGGCGAGATCGTCCGACAGCGCGCGGCGGATCTCGTCGGCGGGCGGCGACGCCCAGCGTTCCTGCTCGAGCACGTCG
Source organism: Burkholderia sp. AU39826 (assembly GCF_020419965.1). Classification (NCBI taxonomy): domain Bacteria; kingdom Pseudomonadati; phylum Pseudomonadota; class Betaproteobacteria; order Burkholderiales; family Burkholderiaceae; genus Burkholderia; species Burkholderia sp. AU39826. Next base: position 214,017 of record NZ_JAIZQG010000008.1, on the reverse strand, counting down.
ACCTGCGCGGCGTTCTTCTGCACGACCAGCTGGCTCTTCGCGACCTGCTCGGGCACGCCGACCGACGGCACCTCGATCAGGAACGCCGGGTTGGCCGGCGCGGTGCGCAGCGGCGCCGCGGCGTCGGCCGGGCTGAGCGTGTAGAACCGCGCGGGCGGCGAGCTGCACGCGGCGAGCGCGAGTGCGGCGAAGACTGCCGCCGCGCCGCTCGCGAAACCGTTCACGCGTGTCGTCATTGTTTATCTCCTGGCTTGCCCTTGAGCAGCGATTCGGGGTGGCGCTCCAGATAGTCGGCGAGCGCGTTCAGCGATTGCAGCGTGCGCGTGAGCTCCTTCAGCGCGCCGCGCACGTCGGACTGCAGCGGCGAATCCTGCTGCAGCGTCGCCTCGGCGGTCGAGAAGGTCTGCTTCGCGGCCGACAGCGTGTCGCGCGCTTGCGGCGCGACCTGCGTGTCGAGCTGCTTGAACAGCTTGTCGGCGTTCGCGAGCGCGCTGTTCAGGTTCGCGCCGATCTGGTCGAACGGCACCTTGTCGAGCTTCTTCGCGATGTCGGCGACCTGTAGCTGCAACTCGTCGAGCGTATTCGGCACGGTCGGCAGCTCGAGCGGCTGGCGGGCCGTGTCGATCTTCGCGGTCGGCGCCTTCGGGAAGAAGTCGAGCGCGACGTACAGCTGGCTCGTCAGCAGGTTGCCGGTGCGCAGCTGGCCGCGCAGCCCGTGCTGGACGAGCCGCTCGACGATCTCGCGGCGCGCCGGTTCGCCCTTGCTCTCGATCGTCTCGCGGAAGCGGCGGCCGAGGCGTTCCGGATACACGTTCATCGTCACCGGCATCAGGAAGTTCTTCGTCTTCGGATCGAAGTCGATGCCGATGTTCGTCACCTCGCCGAGCACGATGCCGCGGAAGTCGACCGGCGCGCCGACGGCGAGCCCGCGCAGCGACTGGTTGAAGTTCATCACGACCTGCAGCGGCTGGCCGTCCGGGTCGCGCATCGCGTCGCCTTCGTCGGAGCCGAGACGGAACGTCGTGTTGTTCGGCGCGGTCGTGCCGGTGCCCTGGTTCGGCGGCGTCTGGAACGCGATGCCGCCGAGGATCACCGTCGCGAGCGACTGCGTGTTCAGCTTCAGGCCGCTCGAATCGAGCCGCAAGTCGACGCCGCTCGCCTGCCACCACCGCGTGTTCATCCCGATGTACTGGTCGTACGGCGCATTGACGAACACGTTGAACGTGACGCCCGTGCCGTCCTTGTCGAGCGAGAAGCCGACCACCTGGCCGACCTGGACGCGGCGGTAGTAGACCGGCGAGCCGATGTCGACCGAGCCGAGCGAATCGCCGCGCAGCACGTACTGCGTGCCTTTCTGGTCGCCCGTGACGGCGGGCGGCGTCTCGAGGCCCGTGAAGTCGGTCAGCGTGTCCTGGCCGTGGCCGGCGTCGACGCCGATGTATGCGCCGGACAGCAGCGTGCCGAGCCCCGACACGCCGGTCGCGCCGACGCGCGGCCGCACGATCCAGAAGCGCGAGCCCTTGACGGCGAAGTCCTCGGCTTCCTTCTTGAGCTGCACCTGGACCAGCACGCGCGACAGGTCCTTCGACAGCTTGATCGTCTTGACCATGCCGATCTCGACGTCCTTGTACTTGACCTGGGTCTTGCCCGGCTCGAGCCCTTCGGCGCTGTGGAAGCTGATCGTGATTTCCGGGCCGCGCTCGCGCACGGACTTGATCACGAGGCCGATGCCGATCAGCGCGGCGATCAGCGGCACGAGCCAGACGAGCGACGGCAGCCAGCCGCTTTTCGTCGAGATCGCCGGATCGGGCGGCCGGGGCGCGTCTTGCTGCGGGCCTTGTGGATTATTCATGGTGATTCCCTGAGGTTTCGACTGGATCCCAGATCAGGCGGGGATCGAACTGCATCGACGCGAGCATCGTCAGGATCACGACCGAGCCGAACGCGAGCGCGCCGGGGCCGGCCGTGATGACGGCGAGCGAACGGAAATGGACGAGCGCGACGGTCAGCGTCACGACGAAGATGTCGAGCATCGACCAGCGGCCGATGCGCTCGACGATCCGGTACAGGCGCGTGCGCTGCAGCGGCCGCCAGGCGGCGCGGCGCTGCGCACTCGTCACGAGGATCGTCAGCACGCCGAGCTTGAGCATCGGCACCAGAATGCTGGCGACGAACACGACGACGGCGAGCGGCCAGTCGCCGGACGTCCAGAAATAGATGACGCCGCTCATGATCGTGTCCTGCTGCGACCCGACGATCGACGACGTGCGCATGATCGGCAGCAGATTCGCCGGAATGTACAGGATCGCGGCCGCGAGCAGCAGCGCCCACGTGCGCATGATGCTGTTCGGCGTGCGCACGTGAAGCGCGCTGCTGCAGCGCGCGCAATGCGCGTGCGGCTGGTCGATCGTCTGCACGAGCCCGCATGCGTGGCAGCTGGCATAACCCTCGCGGGCGGCGGTCGGCGTGGGGCTCGTCATCGGCGGGGCGCGTCCGGCAGCGGCGCGGCGGCGTCGGGCCGCCCGGGCGCGCGGCCGGCGCGCAGGTCGTCGGCGATGTCCCACACCGTACGCGGGTCGAACATCAGCACGACGGCGGTCATCAGCGTGAGCGCGCCGAACGCGAACAGCGCCGCATCGGGCACGACGCGCGCGAGGCTCACCATCTTCACGATCGTGACCACGATGCCGAGCATGAACACCTCGATCATCCCCCACGGCCGCACGAGCTGGATCGTGCGCAGCACGAGGTTCAGGCCCGGCGGCACGACGCCGCGGCGGATCGGCAGCAGCACGTAAAGCAGCGCGGCCATCTCGACGAGCGGGAACAGCACGGTCGAGCAGAACACCATCACGCCGACGGCCGCCATGTCCTGATGCCACAGCGTGTCGATCGCGCCGATCAGCGTCGTCTGCACGCGCGTGCCGTTCAGGTCCATTTCCAGGATCGGGAACGCCTGCGCGATGATGAAGGTGACGAGTGCCGCGACCGCGAGCGCGGTGATGCGCTCGATCTGCGTGGTGCTGTTGCGATAGAGCAGCGCGTCGCAGCGCGGACAGCGCGCGATCTCGCGACCGTGAAGACGCGGTTTATGCAACAGTGCGTCGCATTCGTGGCAGGCAATCAGGTCGTATCGTTGCATGGAAAAGGCGGTGTTGCGGCGGCTCGGGGACGCGTCGACGGGGCCGGAACCCGCGCCAATCTTACCAAAAGGGCTTTTTCGATGGGTCAAGGATCGTGTGCTGCGTGACCGGTCGGTAACATGACGGGAAGCCGTCAGCCGGCTGGCGCGCCTGTCCTCAGAGTCCGCGCGCGTCAAAAGGTTGCGGTAGCATGGCGCCCTTGACATGCGTCGGACGAATTTACCGGCGCAGCCGTTCGCTGAACTGAGGAACCCACGATGGCATCGAAATCCCCGCCGGCCGTGCCGGCACGCTACGCGCATACCGCGATCGCGCTGCACTGGCTGATCGCACTGCTGATCGTCTGCGGCTTCGCGCTCGGCTGGGTGATGACGGACATCCCCGGCTTCACGCCGACCAAGCTGAAGTACTTCTCGTGGCACAAGTGGATCGGCGTGACGGTGTTCGCGCTGGCCGTCTTGCGCGTCCTGTGGCGTGCGACCCACGTGCCGCCGCCGCTGCCGGGCGACACGCCGGCGTGGCAGCGCGCGGCGTCGCACGGCGTGCACATGCTGCTGTACGTGCTGATGATCGTGATCCCGGCGACGGGCTACCTGTACAGCTCGGCGTCGAACATCCCGGTCGTCTATCTCGGCATCGTGCCGCTGCCGCGCCTGATCGACCCCGATCCGGCGCTCAAGGAAACCTTCAAGACGCTGCACGTGACTTTGAATTACATTCTGCTTGCGCTCGTTTCGCTGCACGTGCTCGCGGCGCTCAAGCACCAGTTGTTGGACCGCGACGGCCTGCTGTCGCGCATGCTTCCCTTTGCCAAATGAAGGATCCCATGAAAGTGTCTTTCTCCCGCTCCATGCTGACCGCGTTTGCCGCGGCGGCGCTTGTCGCGTCGGGCGCGGCGCATGCCGACGTCGATCTCGCGAAGAGCAAGGTGTCCGCCGTGTCGAAGCAGATGAACGTGCCGACCGAAGGCGCGTTCAAGAAATTTTCCGCGCAGGTGAAGTTCGACCCGGCCAAAGCCGCGCAGGGCAGCGCGCAAATGACGATCGACGTCGCGAGCTTCGACCTCGGCGACAAGATGTACAACGACCAGGTCGCCGGCAAGGACTGGTTCGACGCGAAGACCTATCCGCAGGCGACCTTCGTGTCGTCGGCGATCGCGCCGGCCGGCGGCAACAAGTACAACGTGACCGGCAAGCTGACGATCAAGGGCAAGGCCGAGACCGTCACGGTGCCTGTCACGGTCGCGCAAAACGGCGCGACGCAGACGTTCGACGGCGTGCTGCCGATCAAGCGTTCGACCTTCAACGTCGGCACCGGCGAGTGGAAGGACACGTCGATCGTCGCGGACGAAGTACAGATCAAGTTCCATCTCGTCGCCACGAAGTAAGCGGCAGGCTGCCGCCTCAACTGAATGCCGCGCGAGGGCGCGGCGCCGTTTCCAGGAGAAAAAGTTTGAAAAAGCATCTGATCATCGCCGCCGGCGCGCTGGCCGCTTCGCTGTCGTTCTCGGCCTTCGCCGAAAGCGCAACGTACCAGTTCGACCCGAGCCACACGTACCCGAGCTTCGAGGCCGACCATTTCGGCGGCCTGTCGGTCTGGCGCGGCAAGTTCGACAAGTCGAGCGGCACCGTGACGCTCGATCGCGCGGCGAAGACCGGCACGGTCGACGTGACGACCGACATCGCGTCGATCCACACGGGCAGCGCGAAGCTCGACGAGCACCTGCAGACGGCCGAGTTCTTCGACGTGGCGAAGTTCCCGCAGGCGAACTACAAGGGCACGATCAAGTTCGACGGCGACAAGCCGGTGTCGGTGGTCGGCAACCTGACGCTGCATGGCGTCACGAAGCCGCTCACGCTGAAGATCGATTCGTTCAAGTGCATGCCGCACCCGATGCTCAAGCGTGAAGTGTGCGGCGTCGACGCGGTCGGCGAATTCAGCCGCGACGATTTCGGCCTCGACTACGGCAAGCAGTACGGCTTCAAGATGAAGACGAAGCTGCTGATCACGGCCGAAGCCGTCAAGCAGCAGTAATACGCCCCGACGCGGCCGGCCATCGCGCCGGCCCCCCGCGGGCAAACCGCCGCGCTCCCGTTACCGGGGCGCGGCGGTTTTTTTGCGCGCCTATAATCGCCCGAACGTCGCATGTGGCCATGCGGCGCCGGGCAGGCCGACGGCGCGACGTCGGCCGCCTCGAACATCGAACAGAACGTACAACGACAAGGAGATCGCCGATGCATGCCGTCACGCAGTCCAGCTCCATGGCTTCGTCGCCGCGCGTCTGGCGCGCGGTGGTCGCCGCGTCGATCGGCAACGCGCTCGAGTGGTTCGATCTCGTCGTCTACGGCTTTTTCGCGGTGACGATCTCGAAGCTGTTCTTCCCGGCCGGCAACGACACCGTGTCGCTGCTGCTCACGCTCGGCACGTTCGGCGTGTCGTTCTTCATGCGGCCGCTCGGCGCGATCGTGCTCGGCGCATACGCCGATCGCGCGGGCCGCAAGGCCGCGCTCACGCTGTCGATCCTGCTGATGATGGCCGGTACGCTCGTGATCGCGGTGCTGCCGACTTACCAGACGATCGGCGTCGCGGCGCCGCTGATCCTCGTCGCCGCGCGGCTGATGCAGGGCTTCTCGGCGGGCGGCGAGTTCGGCAGCGCGACCGCGTTCCTCGCCGAGCATGTGCCCGGGCGGCGCGGTTTCTTCGCGAGCTGGCAGGTCGCGAGCCAGGGGCTCACGACGCTGCTCGCGGCCGGCTTCGGCACCGTGCTGAACGCGCAGCTCACGGCGGACCAGATGGCTGCGTGGGGTTGGCGCGTGCCGTTCTTCTTCGGGCTGCTGCTCGGGCCGGTCGCGTACTACATCCGCGCGAAGGTCGACGAGACGCCCGAATTCCTCGCGGCCGAAAGCACCGCGAGCCCGCTGCGCGATACGTTCGCGTCGCACAAGGCGCGGCTCGTCGCGGCGATGGGCGTGGTCGTGCTGGGCACCGTCGCGACCTATCTCGTGCTGTTCATGCCGACCTACGGCGTGAAGCAGCTCGGCCTCGCGCCGTCGGCCGCATTTGCCGCGATTCTCGTCGTCGGCGTGATCCAGATGGCGTTCGCGCCGCTCGTCGGCCACTGGTCGGATCGCTATGGCCGCGTGCGCGTGATGATCGCGCCGGCCGTCGGCATTCTCGTGCTGATCTATCCGGCGTTCGCGTATCTGGTCGCGCATCCGGGTTTCGGCACGCTGATCGCGCTGCAGGTGCTGCTCGCATTCCTGATGACCGGCTATTTCGCGGCGCTGCCGGGGCTGTTGTCCGAGGTGTTTCCGGTGCAGACGCGCACGACCGGGATGTCGCTCGCGTACAACGTCGCGGTGACGATCTTCGGCGGCTTCGGGCCGTTCATCATCGCGTGGCTGATCAAGACGACCGGGATGAAGACCGCGCCGAGTTTCTACCTGATGTTCGCGGCCGTGCTGAGCCTCGTGGCGCTGGTGGTGCTGCGGCGGCGGTTCGGGTTCCGGTGAGGCTTGGGTGAGGCGGGCGGTGGTTTTTATGTGCTGCCAACCATGCCGCCATGCGCCGCCTTTTTCGGCTGGTGATGTTTCAGCGATTGCCCCTGGCTCGGAATGAGCCTTACAAAATTCAGTCACGTCTTATGGCGATTTTGTCCCGTGCTTTGTAGAGTCTTGCGGGATATCTCGCACACCACCCGGCAATTGACCGGAAAGGACTGATATGGCGATTCAAGCACCAGCGAAGACAGGTTTCGAGAAATGGCAGGACGGCATTGACAAGGCGGCCGGAGATGCCAAATGGGATTCCTGGGATTGCGAAATCCGGATGGCAGTTGATGAGTACAACCGTCATCTTTCCGGGATAGCTGGGTATAGGCCGTTGGATTGGCAGCTTGTCAAGGCAATGTTATGGGTCGAATCCGGTGCGGCTAACTCGGAATGGAACATCAAGCCGATGCGCATCGGCGTTCCTGGCGATCCAGGGCTGTCATCCTTGCTGTCGGGAAACGAGGGTGGCGACTTGATTCTGCCACCGGCCTGGAAGGGACAACTGACGATGGGGTCGGTCCGAAGCATGCCGGCACATAACATTCGTGCGGGGATCGGTTACTTGCTGATGAAAACGGCTCATTATGAGTACCGCAGCGTGTCGAACGTCGATGTCAAAATCTATGAGGTCATCGTTAAGCCAGGCGATAACCTCGACAAGATTGCAAAGGCGCAAGCAAGCACAGTAGATACGCTGAGAAAGTTCAATCCGACCGCTGCCGTTCTACGACCTGGGCAAACGTTGAAGTATCAGAAAGCGTCTGTGCAACGCGTCATCACAAGCTGGCGACAGATCTCCACAACGTTGATAGCACAACGCTATAACGGAGGTCGCGATATCAATTACGCCACGAAACTCGGTTATGTGTTGAAAGCGATGCAAAAAGGGACGGCGGCGGTATGCGCAGAATAGTGCTCCTGGTAGCAGCTACTTTTTTTCCACTCGTCTCAATAGCCGCACCGAATACTCCAGTTCAAAGCGAGCGCGAACTGCGCGGCGAATGCTCGTATGAAATAACCGGCGTAAGGGAGTGTTTGCAGCGGAAGCAGGAGGCAAGCGAGGTCGAGCTAAAGCGTGCCGAAGAAAAAGTCCGTGCGGCGTTTGCCAAGTGGGATGAGGATGCTAAATACATCAATCTGGCAAAAGTCAGGCTGGCCGCGTCGAAGAAAGCTTTCATCAAATACCGCAAAGCGCAATGCGCATTTGCCTCCTCATTGGGCGGAGGTGCTATTGGCAATGCACTTGAGATGCAGCGTCTGGCCTGTGTTGCAGAACTCAACAACAGACGCGCCGCGCAACTACGCGACGCGGTGTCTGACTTACCGTTGAAATAGCGGGCCATGTCCCCATCGCGACGCGACGGCACGAGCCATGCCGGCACGATACCGTAGCCCGCCGCCCGTGCCGTCGCGTCGCGAGAAGAGGGCGGCGACGCCCACATGAAAAAAGGCCGGTCCAACAGGACCGGCCTTCGTATATCCGCCGAAACCGCGCAGCGCTCAAACCTGCGCGCCCGCGTTCGGATCGTCCGGATCGTGCGCGGTCTTCTTTTCCTTGATCAGGTCTTCGCGCTTGATGCCGAGCCACATCGCGAGCGAGCCCGCGACGAACACCGACGAGTAGATGCCGAACATGATGCCGACCGTCAGCGCGAGCGCGAAGTAGTGCAGCGTCGGGCCGCCGAAGAAGAACATCGACAGCACCATCATTTCCGTCGACGTGTGTGTGATGATCGTACGCGACATCGTGGTCGTGATCGCGTGGTTGATCACTTCCTGCACGCTCATCTTGCGTTCGCGGCGGAACGTCTCGCGGATCCGGTCGAAGATGACGACCGACTCGTTGACCGAGTAGCCGAGCACCGCGAGGATCGCCGCGAGCACCGCCAGCGAGAACTCCCACTGGAAGTACGCGAAGAAGCCGAGAATGATCACGACGTCGTGCAGGTTGGCGATGATGCCGGCCACCGCGTACTTCCATTCGAAGCGGAACGACAGGTAGATCACGATGCCGATCACGACGCACGCGAGCGCGAGCAGACCGTCGGTCGCGAGCTCGCGGCCGACCTGCGGACCGACGAACTCGACGCGCTGCAGCGTGACGTCCGGGCTCTGCGCCTTCAGCGCGCCCATCACCTGGTCGCTCTGCTGCGCGGACGTGAGGCCTTCCTTCAACTGCAGGCGGATCAGCACGTTGCGCGACGTACCGAAGTTCTGCACCTGCGCGTCGGCATAGCCGAGCTTGCCGAGCGTCGCGCGCACGGGTTCGAGCTCCGCGGCCTGCTGGTACTGCACCTCGATCACCGTACCGCCGGTGAATTCGACGGACAGGTGCAGCCCGCGGTGGAACAGGAAGAACACGGCGGCGAGGAACGTGACCAGCGAGATCACGTTGAACACCAGCGCGTGCCGCATGAACGGAATGTCTTTACGGATGCGGAAAAATTCCATGGCTTCGTCTCCGGGGCCTTATTGGGTCGAGCCCGGTTTCTTCGGCGACACGCCTTGCTGCGCGCGGTTGCGCAACTGCGGCTTGCCGGCGCGCGGCGCGTTGCCCTTCGCCGGGGCGGCGAGCTTCGCGGCGCGCGCGGTGTCGGTCGATTCGTCCGCGTCGGTGAACGACGCGGCGGCCGCGCCTTCCGGCTTCCACACCTGGCCGATCGCGAGCGACTTCAGCTTCTTGCGCCCGCCGTACCAGAGGTTGACGATCCCGCGCGAGAAGAACACCGCGGAGAACATCGACGTCAGGATACCGAGGCAGTGCACGATCGCGAACGCGCGAACCGGGCCCGAGCCGAACGCGAGCAGCGCGAGGCCGGCGATCAGCGTCGTGACGTTCGAGTCGAGAATCGTCGCCCACGCGTGCGCGTAGCCGGCCTGGATCGCGAGCTGCGGCGGCTGGCCGGCGCGCAGTTCTTCACGCACGCGCTCGTTGATCAGCACGTTCGAGTCGATCGCCATGCCGAGCGCGAGCGCGATTGCCGCGATACCTGGCAGCGTCAGCGTCGCCTGCATCAGCGACAGCACGGCGACGAGCAGCAGCAGGTTCACCGACAGGCCGATCACCGACACCACGCCGAACAGCATGTAGTACGCGATCATGAACACGGCGATCGCGCAGAAGCCCCAGATCACCGAGTGGATGCCCATCTTGATGTTGTCGGCGCCGAGGCTCGGGCCGATCGTGCGTTCCTCGATGATGTCCATCGGCGCGGCGAGCGAACCGGCGCGCAGCAGCAGCGCGAGATCGGCCGCGGCCTGCGGCGTCGGCTGGCCCGTGATCTGGAAGCGGTCGCCGAGTTCGGACTGGATCGTCGCGACCGTCAGCACTTCGCCCTTGCCCTTCTCGAACAGCACCATCGCCATCGGCTTGCCGATGTTCTCGCGCGACACCGTGCGCACCGCGCGGCCCCCCGCCGAATCGAGGCGGATGTTGACCGACGGACGCTGGTGTTCGTCGAAGCCGGCCGATGCGTCGATGATGCGGTCGCCGGTGAAGATCACGTCCTTCTTCAGCAGCACGGGCGCCTGGTTGCCCTGCGTGAACAGCTCCTCGCCCGGCGGCACGGGGTCGTTCGGGTTCGGGTGCGTGTTGATCGGATCGGCAAGGCGCGCCTCGAGCGTCGCGGTGCGGCCGATGATGTCCTTCGCCTTCGCGGTGTCCTGCACGCCCGGCAGCTCGACGACGATGCGGTCGCTGCCCTGCTGTTGCAGGATCGGCTCGGACACGCCGAGTTCGTTGACGCGGTTGTGCAGCGTCGTCAGGTTCTGCTTGAGCGCGGCGTCCTCGACGGATTTCTGCACGGCCGGCGTGAACGTGCCGACCACCTGCGTGCCGCCGCCGCCGGGCTGCGTCGCCCATTGCAGCTCGGTGATCGACGCGGCGAGCACCTTGCGGGCATCTTCCGCCGTCTGCGCATCGCTGAAGTTGACGACCACGGACTGCTCGACGCGGCTCACGCCGCCGTCGCGGATGTTCTTGTCGCGCAGCAACGCGCGTGCATCGGACGCGTCGGAGTCGAGCTTCTTCGTGAGCGCGCCCGTCATGTCGACCTGGAGCAGGAAGTGCACACCGCCGCGCAGGTCGAGGCCGAGATACATCGGCAGCGCGTGCAGCGCGGTCAGCCAGCGCGGCGACGCGCTCTGCAGGTTCAGCGCGACGACGTACTGCGGATCGTTCGGGTCGGTGTTCAGCGATTTCTGCAGCAGGTCCTTGACGCGCAGCTGCGTATCGGTGTCCTTCAGGCGCACGCGGATGTTCGCGCTGGTCGCCGTGTTCTCGAAGGTGATGTCGTCCGGCTTGATCTGCGCGGACGCGAGCGCCGATTCGACCTGGGTCAGCGTGGTCGAGTCGAGCTTGACCGTGGCCTTGCCGCTCGACACCTGCACCGCCGGCGCTTCGCCGAAGAAGTTGGGCAATGTGTACAGAAGGCCGATGGCGAGCGCCACGACCATCACGACATATTTCCAGAGTGGATAACGATTCATGAGGGGGCCGAACGGGTGGTTGGCGTGAAAGCGTCGCGTCCGGCGCCGCGGCGGCCCGCTCTCTCAGGCGGGCACGGCGCGGGGAGCCGGACGCTCGGTGAAGGCCTTACAGCGACTTGATCGTGCCCTTCGGCAGAATGGTCGTGACGGCAGCCTTCTGCACGGTGATTTCGGTGCCTTCGGCGATTTCGACGCCGATGTAGCCTTCGGTGACCTTCGTCACCTTGCCGACGAGGCCGCCGCTCGTGACGACTTCGTCGCCCTTCGCCATGGCCGCGAGCATGTTGCGGTGTTCCTTCTGGCGCTTCATCTGCGGACGGATCATGATGAAGTACAGCACCGCGAACATCAGGATGAGCGGCAGGAAGCTCATCAGGCTCGATTCGGCGCCACCGGCACCTTGCGCGAAGGCATTGGAAATGAACGGCACGTTGGTCTCTCCGTAGGGGAAGATCGAAAAATAAGCCGGTTATTCTACCACCGGCCCCATGCGCAAACGGCGCGGCAAATGCGCTTTCGGATCAAGCTGTTAAAGCATGATCCGATACCATTGCGGCTTGCTTAGAAAGGCAATTGTAATGTTTGGCGGTCGCGACCGGTATCGGGATCGCTAAATTTAGTACGCGTCCTATGCGGCGGGCTGTGATGCGGGCAGTCGGCCCGTCAGTCGACCCCTCTCGCCCGATCCTCCGCGAAGCGCTGCCGGAATGCGTCGAACGTGTGCGTTTCGATCGCTTCGCGGATCTCGCTCATCAGTTGCAGGTAGTAGTGCAGGTTGTGGATCGTGTTGAGCTGCGCGCCGAGGATTTCGCCGACCCGGTGCAGGTGATGCAGGTAGCCGCGCGAGAAGTTCTGGCACGTGTAGCAGGTGCAGGTCGAATCGAGCGGCTTCAGCGAGTTCTTGTGCGTCGCGTTGCGGATCTTCACGTCGCCGAAGCGCGTGAACAGCCAGCCGTTGCGCGCGTTGCGGGTCGGCATCACGCAGTCGAACATGTCGATGCCGTTCGCGACGCCGTCGACCAGATCCTCCGGCGTGCCGACGCCCATCAGGTAGTGCGGCTTGCTGGCCGGCAGCTTCGGACCCACGTGCCGCAGCACGCGCATCATGTCTTCCTTCGGCTCGCCCACCGACAGCCCGCCGATCGCGAGGCCGTGGAAGCCGAGTTCCGAGAGGCCCGCGAGCGATTCGTCGCGCAGATCCTCGAACATCCCGCCCTGGACGATCCCGAACAGCGCGTTAGGGTTGCCGAGCCGGTTGAATTCGTCGAGCGAGCGCTTCGCCCAGCGCAGCGACATGCGCATCGAGTCGGCCGCTTCCTTGTGCGTCGTCGGCACACCGTTGGTCGCGTACGGCGTGCATTCGTCGAACTGCATCACGATGTCCGAGTTCAGCACCTTCTGGATCTGCATCGACACTTCCGGCGACAGGAACAGCTTGTCGCCGTTGATCGGCGACGCGAACGTGACGCCGTCCTCGGTGATCTTGCGCAGGTCGCCGAGCGAGAACACCTGGAAGCCACCGGAGTCGGTCAGGATCGGCTTGTTCCAGCCCATGAAGCCGTGCAGGCCGCCGTGCGCGTCGATCGTGTCGAGGCCCGGGCGCAGCCACAGGTGGAACGTGTTGCCGAGGATGATCTGGGCCTTGATTTCGTGCAGCTCGCGCGGCTGGATCGCCTTCACGGTGCCGTACGTGCCGACCGGCATGAAGATCGGCGTCTCCACCGTGCCGTGGTTGAGCTTCACGCGGCCGCGGCGCGCATGGCCGTCGGTCGTCAGCAGTTCGAATTCGAGCCCGTTGGCGGGGCGGTCCTGCACGGGGGCGCTCGGATGAGCGTGCGTATCGTGGGATGAACCTTCGGTCATCGCGTCATTCTCCTTGCCACCGAAGAACAGTTCGGCGCATGTTGGAAACGCCGCCGGGCAGCCGGCGGCGGGGAAAGCGGGTGCGCGCCATCGTAGCGCGTACGGCGGGAAAACGGGGTAACAGCGCGCGGCGCGACCGCGCGGCACGCAACGGCTGCTGGCAATCGCAGGCCGGTGCGTGATCGCGCACGCCGCGCTTACGCGCCCGGCGCCTCCGGCGTGTCGCGCCGCGTGAGCAGCATCGCGTCGCCGTAGCTGAAGAACCGGTAGCGTTCTTCGATCGCGTGCCGGTACGCGGCGCGGATCGTCTCGACGCCCGCGAACGCGGACACCAGCATCAGCAGCGTCGATTTCGGCAGATGGAAATTCGTGACGAGTCGGTCGACCACGCGGAAACGATAGCCGGGCGTGATGAAGATGTCGGTCTCGGCCTGCGTCGCCGCGAGCGCTCGGCCGGCTTCGTCGGCCGAGCGCGCCGCGGCTTCGAGCGCGCGCATCGACGTCGTGCCGACCGCGATCACGTTGCCGCCGCGCGCACGCGTCGCGGCGATCTTGTCGACGAGCGACTGCGGCAGGTCGTACCACTCGCTGTGCATCTTGTGCTCGGCGATGTTCTCGACGCGCACCGGCTGGAACGTGCCGGCGCCGACGTGCAGTGTGAGCGTCGCGCGCTCGACGCCCATCGCGTCGAGCTTCTCCAGCAGGGGCTGGTCGAAATGCAGGCCGGCCGTAGGAGCAGCGACCGCGCCCGGGTTGCTCGCGTAGACCGTCTGGTAGCGCGTTTCGTCGGTCGCGTCGGGATCGTGCTCGATATACGGCGGCAGCGGCAGGCGGCCGTATTGCTCGATCAGGTCGAGGCACGGCGCGGGAAAGTGCAGCGTGAAGAACGGCTCGACGCGCTCACCGACCGTCACGTCGAACGCATCGGCCAGACGCAGCGTCGTGCCGGCGCCCGGCGACTTGCTCGCGCGGATCTGCGCGAGCGCCGTGTGCGTGCCCGTCACGCGCTCGATCAGCACCTCGATCCTGCCGCCGCTGGCCTTCTGGCCGAAGAAACGCGCCTTCAGCACCTTGGTATCGTTGAACACGAGCAGGTCGCCGGGCGCGATGCACGCCGGCAACTCGGTGAAATGGCGGTCGACGAGGCGGGCGGGCTCGACGGTGCCGTCCACCTCGAGCAGGCGGCTCGCGGTGCGGTCGGGCAGCGCGGTTTGTGCAATCAGCTCGGGCGGCAGATTGAAATCGAAATCGGAAAGCGTGAACATGCGGGCTGGTTCGAAGCGGCCGGCGGGCGTCGCCGGCAGGGCGGAAACGCGTAATCGGGGCGCGCGAGCCGCTATGATGACGGGATGCGCGGCCTGGCCGGCGTCGTTCGTTCGGACGACGTGAAAGCCGCTATTGTACTTGCCTTGCGAAGCACCCAGACGATCCGATGCCCGTGTCACCACGCCGTTCCCCCGCTGCCGTTGCCGATTCCGCCGATCCGTTCGACGCGGACGATGCCGGCTCGTTAGCGCCGCCCGCAGCGGGCCCCGGCGCGCGCCGCGCTGGCCCGAAGCGCGGCGCCGACGGCCGGCTCGCGCAGCCCGCGGCGGCCGCGCCCGAGGCCGACGGCGCCGCCGCCGGGAGCGACGAAGCAGGCGCGGCCGGCGCGAAGCGCAAGAAGAAGCCGGCCGCCGACAAGCCGGTGAAAACCGCCGACAAGCTCGCGAAGCTCGGCCTCACGCGTTCGATCGATCTCGTGCTGCATCTGCCGATGCGCTACGAGGATGAAACCACGCTCACGCCGATCGGCGAGCTGTTGCCGGGCGGCATCGCGCAGACCGAAGGCGTCGTGTTCGACAACGAGGTCGCCTACCGGCCGCGCCGCCAGCTGGTCGTGAAGATCCAGGACGACGACGGCGAGCAGCTCGTGCTGCGCTTCCTGAATTTCTACGGGTCGCAGGTCAAGCAGATGGCCGTCGGCCAGCGGCTGCGCGTGCGCGGCGACGTGCGCGGCGGCTTTTTCGGGATGGAGATGGTGCATCCGGCCGTGCGCGTCGTCGAAGCCGACGCGCCGCTGCCGCAGGTGCTCACGCCCGTCTACCCGAGCACGGCCGGCGTATCGCAGGCGTACTTGCGCAAGGCGATCGAGAACGCGGTCGAGCGCACGCCGCTGCCCGAACTGCTGCCGCCCGAGATCCAGCGCGATTACCTGAAGCCGCTCGACGTGCCGACGCTCGAGCAGGCGGTGCGCATCCTGCACCATCCGCGCGTCGATTCCGACGAAGCCGCGCTGATGGACGGCTCGCATCCGGCGTGGACGCGCATCAAGTTCGAGGAGCTGCTCGCGCAGCAACTGTCGCTCAAGCGGGCGCACGAGGAGCGCCGCACGCGCGCCGCGCCCGCGATGCCGCGCCGCGGCGCGGCCGATGCCGATGCGCTGACGACGCGTTTCTACGCGGCGCTGCCGTTCACGCTGACCGGCGCGCAGGCGCGCGTCGTCGACGAAATCGCGCACGACCTCACGCTCGCGCACCCGATGCAACGCCTGCTGCAGGGCGACGTCGGCAGCGGCAAGACGGTCGTCGCCGCGCTGGCCGCCACGCAGGCGATCGACGCCGGCTACCAGGCCGCGCTGATGGCGCCCACCGAAATCCTCGCGGAGCAGCACGCGCGCAAGCTGCGCGCGTGGCTCGAGCCGCTCGGCGTGAAGGTCGCGTGGCTCGCGGGTAGCCTGAAGGCGAAGGAGAAACGCGCGGCGATCGAGGCGGCCGCGCTCGGCACCGCGCAGCTCGTGATCGGCACGCACGCGATCATCCAGGATACGGTCGAATTCGCGCGGCTCGGCCTCGTGATCGTCGACGAGCAGCACCGTTTCGGCGTCGAGCAGCGTCTCGCGCTGCGCGCGAAGGCGGCGAATGCGGCCAACGGCGCGCGCGACTTTCAGCCGCACCAGTTGATGATGTCGGCCACGCCGATCCCGCGCACGCTCGCGATGACGTACTACGCGGACCTCGAGGTGTCGACGATCGACGAGCTGCCGCCCGGCCGCACACCCGTGCTCACGCGCCTCGTCGGCGACGCGCGGCGCGACGAGGTGATCGCCCGCGTGCGCGAGGCCGCGCTGACCGGGCGCCAGGTGTACTGGGTGTGCCCGCTGATCGAGGAGAGCGAGACGCTGCAACTGCAGACGGCCGTCGAAACCTACGAGACGCTCGCCGCCGCGCTCCCCGAACTGAAGGTCGGCCTCGTGCATGGCCGGCTGTCGCCGGCCGACAAGGCGGCCGTGATGGACGCGTTCACGCGCAACGAAGTGCAGCTGCTGGTCGCGACGACCGTGATCGAGGTCGGCGTCGACGTGCCGAACGCGTCGTTGATGGTGATCGAGCACGCGGAGCGCTTCGGCCTGGCGCAGCTGCACCAGTTGCGCGGCCGTGTCGGGCGCGGCACCGCGGCGTCGGTGTGCGTGCTGCTGTACACCGGGCCGCTGTCGATCGCCGGTCGCGAGCGGCTGAAGACGATGCGCGAGACGACCGACGGCTTCGAGATCGCGCGGCGCGACCTCGAAATCCGCGGGCCCGGTGAATTCCTCGGCGCGCGCCAGTCGGGCGCGGCGATGCTGCGCTTCGCGAACCTCGAGACCGACGGCTGGCTGATCGAGCCGGCGCGCGAGGCCGCGGCGCGGCTGATTGCCGCGTATCCCGAGGTCGTCACGCAGCATCTGGCGCGCTGGCTCGGCGCGCGCGAGCAGTACCTGAAGGCCTGATCCACCGGCTCGGGGCCGGATCGAACGCCACCGATCGACGCACCGCGATGCAGAGAAACTTGGCGAACCGGTGCCAACAGGTGTATAAATTAAACCTATCGCCTGTATATCTCTGATTGACCCACAATGACGCTGACTGAATTGAAATACATCGTCGCAGTCGCGCGCGAGCGGCATTTCGGCCGCGCGGCCGAAGCGTGCTTCGTGAGCCAGCCGACGCTATCGGTGGCGATCAAGAAGCTCGAAGACGAGCTCAACGTGCAGATTTTCGAGCGCGGCGCGAGCGAAGTGAGCGTGACGCCGATCGGCGACCAGATCGTCACCCAGGCGCAGCGCGTACTCGAGCAGACTTTCGCGATCAAGGAGATCGCGAAGCAGGGCAAGGACCCGCTCGTCGGCCCGTTCCGCCTCGGCGTGATCTACACGATCGGGCCGTACCTCCTGCCGACGCTCGTCAAGCAGATGATCCAGCGGGTGCCGCAGATGCCGCTGATGCTGCAGGAGAACTACACGCTGAAGCTGCTCGAACTGCTGAAGCAGGGCGAGATCGACGCCGCGATCATGGCGCTGCCGTTCCCCGAAACCGGCCTGATGGTGCGCCCGCTGTACGACGAGCCATTCGTCGTCGCGCTGCCGGCCGGCCATCCGTGGGAGAAGCGCGACGAAATCGACGCCGAGGACCTGAAGCAGGAAACCATGCTGCTGCTCGGCAACGGCCACTGCTTCCGCGATCACGTGCTCGGCGTGTGTCCGGAGCTGATGCGCTTCTCGCAGACGGCCGACGGCATCCAGAAGACCTTCGAGGGCTCGTCGCTCGAGACGATCCGCCACATGGTCGCGAGCGGCGTCGGCATCACCGTGCTGCCGCGGATGTCGGTCGCCGAGATCGGCCCGCGCGCGAACGGCCCGGATGCCGAGCTGTTGTCGTACGTGCCGTTCAACGAACCGGTGCCGGACCGCCGCGTCGTGCTCGTATGGCGCAAGAGCTTCACGCGGATGCCGGCGATCGACGCGATCAGCGACGCGATTGCCGCGTGCGAGCTGCCCGGTGTCGCGAAGCTCGACATGCCGGCCACGATGAACTGACGCGCCTTCTGCATGCGCGTGTGGCGGCGTGATGAACGGGGTCGTGCGACCCCGTTTATTTTTCCCTATCAAATAGATTAAATTTATTAAATTCAAATAATTGATAGATTTATATAGAATCCTCACCATGGATCGGCATCGAGCCGACGTGCGGGATGCACGTTGAATGCAAGCGTCAAAGGAGGATGTCATCATGCGGTCGGTATTGCAGCACGCGCAGTGGAACGTCCCGTCGCTCGGGACAATCGTGCATCGCGCCAGGGCGGCGGTCCGCAGCCTGCGTCCGATTGCATTCGCGTACCTGGCGGATCGTGTGTATGGCGGATGAGTGCCGCCCCGCGCCGGTCCTGTGTTCCCCCGATTCACCTGCCGTCAAGCCATGACGGAGCATCGCATGTCCGATACCGGAAAAAACACCCGCCTCACTGACACGACGGCAGCCGGCGGCCGCTTCCGCGAGCGCCCCGCCTGCGGCGCGCGACAGCGGGAACGCGTGCGGAAGGCCGCGCACGACGTCCGGTAGCGCGACAGGAGAACCCGCCCGTTCTGTTTCTTACCCCCCCCCGCAATGCTCCACGAACCGCGCCCGGCACGTGGGGGCCTACGAGCAAGTAAAGGAGAAAAAGCATGTCGAACGAATCGAAGTGCCCGTTCAACCACACCGCAGGCAGCGGCACGACGAACAAGGACTGGTGGCCGAATCAGCTGAACCTGAACGTCCTGCACCGGCATTCGGCGCTGTCCGATCCGATGGACCCGGATTTCGACTACGCAGAAGCGTTCAAGAAGCTGGATCTCGCCGCGGTGAAGCAGGACCTGCACGCGCTGATGACGACCTCGCAGGACTGGTGGCCGGCCGACTTCGGCCACTACGGCGGCCTGTTCGTGCGCATGGCGTGGCACAGCGCCGGCACCTACCGCACGGCCGACGGCCGCGGCGGCGCCGGCGGCGGGCAGCAGCGCTTCGCGCCGCTCAACAGCTGGCCGGACAACGTCAGCCTCGACAAGGCCCGCCGCCTGCTGTGGCCGATCAAGCAGAAGTACGGCCGCAACATCTCGTGGGCCGACCTGCTGATCCTGACCGGCAACGTCGCGCTCGAATCGATGGGCTTCAAGACCTTCGGCTATGCCGGCGGCCGCGTCGACACGTGGGAGCCGGACGACGTCTACTGGGGCTCGGAAAAGATCTGGCTGGAACTGAGCGGCGGCCCGAACAGCCGCTACACCGGCAAGCGCGAGCTCGAAAGCCCGCTCGCCGCGGTGCAGATGGGCCTGATCTACGTGAACCCGGAAGGCCCGGACGGCAACCCCGACCCGGTCGCCGCCGCGCACGACATCCGCGAGACGTTCGCGCGCATGGCGATGAACGATGAGGAAACGGTCGCGCTGATCGCGGGCGGCCACACGTTCGGCAAGACGCACGGCGCCGGCCCGGCGTCGAACGTCGGCCCCGAGCCGGAAGCCGCGGGCATCGAGCAGCAGGGCCTTGGCTGGAAGAGCACGTTCGGCACGGGCAAGGGCAAGGACACGATCACGAGCGGCCTCGAAGTCACGTGGACGTCGACGCCGACGCAGTGGAGCAACGACTTCTTCAAGCACCTGTTCAGCTACGAATGGGAGCTCACGAAGAGCCCGGCCGGCGCGCACCAGTGGGTCGCGAAGGATGCCGACGAAGTGATTCCCGATGCGTACGACGCGTCGAAGAAGCATCGCCCGACGATGCTGACGACCGACCTGTCGCTGCGTTTCGACCCGGCCTACGAAAAGATCTCGCGCCGCTTCTACGAGAACCCGGCCGAGTTCGCCGACGCGTTCGCACGCGCATGGTTCAAGCTCACGCACCGCGACATGGGCCCGCGCTCGCGCTATCTCGGCCCGGACGTGCCGGCGGAACACCTGCTGTGGCAGGACCCGATCCCGGCCGTCGATCACCCGCTGATCGACGCCGCCGATGTCGCCGCGCTGAAGGCGAAGGTGCTGGCCACCGGCCTGTCGGTGTCGCAGCTCGTGTCGACCGCATGGGCGTCGGCGGCGACGTTCCGCGGCTCGGACAAGCGCGGCGGCGCGAACGGCGCGCGCATTCGTCTCGCGCCGCAGAAGGACTGGGAAGTGAACCAGCCGGCGGCGCTCGCGGCGGTGCTCGAAACGCTCGAAGGCGTGCAGAAGGCGTTCAACGATGCGCAGACGGACGGCAAGAAGGTGTCGCTGGCCGACCTGATCGTGCTGGCCGGCGCGGCCGGCGTCGAGCAGGCGGCGAAGAACGCGGGTGTCGCGATCACGGTGCCGTTCGCGCCGGGCCGGATGGATGCGTCGCAGGAAGAAACCGACGTCGACGCGATGGCCGTGCTCGAGCCGGTAGCGGACGGGTTCCGCAACTACCTGAAGCACGCGTACAAGACGCCGGCCGAGGCGCTGCTGGTCGACAAGGCGCAGTTGCTGACGTTGACGGCGCCGGAGATGACCGTGCTGGTCGGCGGCCTGCGCGTGCTTGGCGCGAACGTCGGCGACTCGAAGCACGGCGTGTTCACCGATCGTCCGGGCACGCTGACGAACGACTTCTTCGCGAACCTGCTCGACATGGGTACGGAGTGGAAGCCGGTGTCGGGCGCGAACGACGTGTTCGAGGGGCGCGACCGTGCGACGGGCGCGGTCAAGTGGACGGGCACGCGCGTCGACCTGATCTTCGGCTCGCACTCGCAGTTGCGCGCGCTGGCCGAGGTGTACGGCAGCGCGGATGCGAAGGAGAAGTTCGTGCGCGACTTCGTCGCCGCCTGGAACAAGGTGATGAACCTCGACCGCTTCGATCTCGCGTGAACCCGGCCGCATCCTGATGCGGTGATGCAGTCACGCAGTAACGTGACGCGGCCGGTCGAACGACCGGCCGTTTCTTCTCTGAACGATGTCTTGTCGAAGGAGTGACGACCATGACCCAGATGATGCTCAACGTGCGCGCCGCGGCGTCGCCCATTCTGCGATCGCCGGTCGAACTGGCGCGTTACACCGTTGGCTTCACGATCGTCGTCGGCGGGGCGGCGGAACTGGTCTCGCAGGCGCTGCACGCGCTCGGGCCGTTCATGTCGATCGCCGGCGGTTGAGTGCGGCGACGCCTTCGCGACGTTAAACTGGCGAGTCGCGAACGGATGCCGCGCGACGCGGCATGCGGCTTGCTCGACGCATTTTCGCCGGTTCAACATTTCGAATGAGGAGTCTCGAAGATGGCCAAGAAAGGCAACGCCACGCAAATCAACATCGGTATCAGCGACAAGGACCGCAAGAACATCGCGGACGGCCTGTCGCGCCTGCTTGCCGATACGTTTACGCTGTACCTGAAGACCCACAATTTCCACTGGAACGTGACCGGACCGATGTTCAACACGCTGCACCTGATGTTCGAGGAGCAGTACAACGAACTGTGGCTCGCGGTCGATTCCGTTGCCGAGCGCATTCGCACGCTGGGCGTCGTCGCGCCCGGCACGTTCGCCGATTTCGCGAAACTGTCGTCGGTGCCCGAAGCGAAGGGCGTGCCGGCCGCCGAGGACATGATCCGCCAGCTCGTCGAAGGGCACGAGGCGGTCGTGCGCACCGCGCGCGAGATCTTCCCGATCGCCGACGCGGCGAGCGACGAGCCGACCGCCGACCTGCTGACCCAGCGCCTGCAGACGCATGAAAAGACCGCGTGGATGCTGCGGTCGCTGCTCGCGTAAGCTTCGCGCTGCCGCGGACTTCAGGCCGGCCCGATGCCGGCCGGTCTTGAATCTGTCCCCGGATCGATGCGTGCGACCGTGCGGCCACGCGCGGCGGGCCTCGGCGGCCAGCCGGCCCGCCTCGGCCGCTGGCCGCGCGTCGCGCCGACATGACGCGGAGCCCCGCTCGGCTCTAAAATGCCGGGATTCCCTTCCCGGTGCTTCACCATGCTTGCCCGCTTCCCCCTGTATCTGCGGCTCGTCCGGATGGACAAGCCGATCGGCAGCCTGCTGCTGCTGTGGCCGACGCTCAACGCGCTGTGGATCGCATCGGACGGCCGCCCGCGCTGGCCGCTGCTCGTGATCTTCGTGCTCGGCACGCTGCTGATGCGCTCCGCCGGCTGCGCGATGAACGACTACGCCGACCGCGATTTCGACCGCCACGTGAAGCGCACGGCCAACCGGCCGCTGACGTCGGGCAAGATCCGGGCGTGGGAAGCCGTCGCGATCGCGGTCGGGCTGTCGTTCATTGCGTTCCTGCTGATCCTGCCGCTCAATACGTTGACGAAGGAGTTATCGGTCGTCGCGCTGTTCGTCGCCGGTTCCTATCCGTTCATGAAGCGCTTCTTCGCGATTCCGCAGGCGTATCTCGGCATCGCGTTCGGCTTCGGCATCCCGATGGCGTTCGCGGCCGTGCAGGACACGGTGCCGGTGCTGGCCTGGGTGATGCTGGTCGCGAACATCTTCTGGTCGGTCGCGTACGACACCGAATATGCGATGGTCGATCGCGACGACGATATCAAGATCGGCATCCGCACGTCGGCGCTGACGTTCGGCCGCTTCGACGTCGCGGCAGTCATGCTGTGTTACGCGGTGACGCTCGGCATCTACGTGTGGATCGGCGTGACGCTCGGTTTCGGCCTCGCGTACTGGGCGGGCTGGGCGGCGGCGGTCGGCTGCGCGCTGTATCACTACACGCTGATCAAGGATCGCGAACGGATGCCGTGCTTCGCGGCGTTCCGCCACAACAACTGGCTCGGCGGCGTGCTGTTCGCGGGCATTGCCGTGCAGTACGCGCTGGCCGGTCATTGAACGACGCTGCGCGTGTCTTTGCACGCAACGCTGGACGTAAAAAAGCGACCGTCGGGCCGCTTTTTTTACGTCCAGCGCCGGCAAAACCGGCGCCGCTGTCGCGCTTACGCGCGGCCGAGCTCGTCGCCCATTTCCTTCGCGCGCGCTTCGGCCGCGAGTGCGCCGCGCACGATCGCTTCCTTCACGCCCTGCGCGTCGAACGCCGCGAGCGCGGCGGCCGTCGTGCCGCCCTTCGACGTCACGCGTTCACGCAGCACGCCCGCGGGTTCGCCCGACTGGGCGGCCAGTTGCGCGGCGCCGGTGAACGTCGCGACCGCGAGCGCGCGGCCCTGCTCGTCGTTCATGCCGAGGCGGCGCGCGGCTTCCTGCAGCGCTTCGATGAAATAGAACACGTACGCGGGGCCGCTGCCCGAAATCGCGGTGACCGCGTCGAGCTGCGATTCGTCGTCGAACCATACGATCTCGCCGACCGCGCCGAGCACGCTCGACGCGAGTTCGCGGCCCGCGGCGTCGACGCCCGGCAGCGCGGCCAGGCCCGTCACGCCCATGCCGACCAGCGCGGGCGTGTTCGGCATCGTGCGCACGACGCGCGCGTAGCCGCCGAGCCAGCGGGCGAGATCCGTGCCGCGGATGCCGGCCGCGATGCTGATCACGAGTTGCGATTTCAGGTGCGGCGCGAGCGCCTGCGCGACGTCGTGCAGTACCTGCGGCTTCACCGCGAGCACGATCGCGTCGTAATCGGCGAGCGTCGCGTCGATCGCCGCGCCGGTGCGCACGCCGAATTGCTGCGCCGCGCGCGCACGGACTTCTTCGTTGACGTCGATGGCATACAGGCCGTCCGCGGCGACGCCGCGCTTGATCAGGCCGCCGATCAGGGCCGCGGCCATGTTGCCGCCGCCGATGAATGCGATTTTCATGATGTCGGGAATGAGCGAGTGAATGAACGGAAAGGCGGAAAAGGGCGCGGCGTTCAGTGCGCGTAATCGCGCGCGCCGAAGATCGCGGTGCCGATGCGCACGATCGTCGCGCCTTCGAGCACGGCCGCCTCGAGATCGGCGGACATGCCCATCGACAGCGTGTCGAGCGGCAGGCCGTCGGCGCGCAACGCGTCGAACAGCGCACGCAGCGCGCGATGCGGCGCGCGTTGCGCGTCGGTGTCGCCGGCCGGTTCGGGAATCGCCATCAGCCCGCGCAGCCGCAGCGACGGCAGCGCGGCGACCGCCCGCGCGACCTCGGCCACGTCGGCCGGCGCGACGCCGCTTTTCGACGCCTCGCCGCTGATGTTCACCTGCACGCACACGTTGAGCGGCGGCAGGTGGGCGGGGCGCTGTTCCGACAGGCGCTGGGCGATCTTCAGCCGGTCGACCGAATGGACCCAGTCGAAGCGCTCGGCGACGGGGCGCGTCTTGTTCGATTGCAGCGGCCCGATGAAATGCCATTCGAGGCTCGCGCGCAGGTCGGCGAGCGCGTCGATCTTGTCGATCGACTCCTGCACGTAGTTTTCGCCGAACGCGCGCTGCCCGGCCGCATGCGCGGCGCGCACGTCGTCGGCCGGAAACGTCTTCGACACGGCGAGCAGCGAGACGGTGGCGGGGTCGCGGCCGGCCGCGCGGGCGGCGTCGGCGATGCGGCGGTGAACGGAGTCGAGACGGGTGGCGAGATCGGACATGACGGGCACGAAAGCGGGCACGGAGGCAGCACGGAAGCGGGTATGAAGCCGATGCGCGGCGACGCGCCGCGCATCGATCCGCTCATTATACGGACGGCGCGCGCCGGCACGTCGCGCGCGTGAACAGGCCCTAACCGTACAGCAGATGCTCGACGAGCTGGACCCAGTGGGCGACCGGCACCTGCGTGCCGCTTTGCAGATGCGCGATGCAGCCGATGTTGCCGGACACGATCATCTGCGGCTCGAGCGCTTGCAGCTTCAGCAGCTTCTGCTTGCGCAACCGGTACGACAGCGTCGGCTGCGTCAGCGAGTAGGTGCCGGCCGAGCCACAGCACAGGTGGCTGTCGGCCGGCAGCCGCACGTCGATGCCGAGCGTCTCCAGCAGGCGCTCGACCTTGCCGCGCGACTGCTGGCCGTGCTGCAGCGTGCACGGTGGGTGATAGGCGACCGTATGGATCGCGCGGCGCCGCGCGATCGTCGCGAGTTCGGCCTCGAACGCGAGCAGCACGTCGGAGATGTCGCGGGTCAGCGACACGATGCGCCGGGCCTTCTCCGCGTAGGCCGGATCGTCGCGCAGCAGGTGCGCGTATTCGAGCACCGTCGCGCCGCAGCCCGACGCGTTCATCACGATCGCCTCGACGCCCTGTTCGACGTGCGGCCACCACGCATCGATGTTGCGGCGCGCGTCGTTGAGCGCCTCGTCGTGATAGTTCAGGTGCAGGCGAATCGCGCCGCAGCAGCCCGCGTCGGGCGCGACGACCGTCTCGATGCCGAGCGCGTCGAGCACGCGTGCGGTCGCGATGTTGATGTTCGGCAGCATCGACGGCTGCACGCAGCCGCCGAGCATCAGCATCTTGCGCGTATGCGTGCGGTGCGGCCATTCGAGCAGCCGCGTGCGCGGCGGCACCTTGTCGCGCAGCCGCTTCGGCAGCAGCGGCCGCACGTGCTGGCCGAGCCGCATCACCGGCGAGAACAGCGCCGCGTTCGGCACGACGCTCGCGAGCACGCGGCGCATCAGTCGCTGCTGCGCGGGGCGCTGCACCTGCGCTTCGACGTGCTTGCGCCCGATCTCGACGAGCCGGCCATACTGAACGCCGGACGGGCAGGTCGTCTCGCAACTGCGGCACGTGAGGCAGCGGTCGAGATGCTGTTGCGTGCTGCGCGTGACGGCCGCGCCCTCGACCATCTGCTTGATCAGGTAGATGCGGCCGCGCGGGCCGTCGCGTTCGTCGCCGAGCAGTTGATAGGTCGGGCAGGTCGCGGTGCAGAACCCGCAGTGCACGCACTTGCGCAGGATCGCGTCGGCCTCGTCGCCGTCGGGCGTGTTGCGGATGAAATCGGCGAGGTTCGTTTGCATCCAGCCCTCAGAGTTCAGGGTAAAGCCGGCCGCGATTGAAGATGCGCGCGGGATCGAACGCGCTCTTCAGCCCGCGGTGGATCTTCATCATCGGCGCGGGCAGCGGCGTGAACACGCCCGCGCTGCGGTCGTAGGTGTCGCCCGCGCGGAACAGCGTCGCATGGCCGCCGGCCTGCTTCGCGCTCATGCGCACGGTTTGCGCGTCGGCGTCGGTGATCCACCAGCGCTGCGCGCCGCCCCATTCCATCAACTGGGTGCCGGGCAGGTGCATCGGTTCGGTGATCGACGGCAGCGACAGGCGCCACAGCGCATAGCCGGGCGGGATGCCGTTGAAGAACGGATCGGTGTGTTCGCGCACGCCGGACCAGAAGCGCTCGGCCTCGACCGCGTCGACGACCTCGCCGCCGAGCAGCGTTTTCGCGGATTTCACCGCGGCTTCCGCGCCCGACAGGCGCAGCACGAGCGTGCCGTTGCGCCACGCGCTCGCGCTCACGGGCAGCGGATGGCCGCCCCATTCGTTGAGCTTGCGCACCGCGTCGGTCGCGGTCATCTCGAACTTCAGCGTGACTTCGGCGACGGGCATCGGCAGCACCTTGATCGACAGGTCGAGCATCAGCCCGAGCGTGCCGAGCGCGCCGGCCATCAGCCGCGACACGTCGTAGCCGGCGACGTTTTTCACGACCTGCCCGCCGAAGCGCAGCATGTCGCCGCGGCCGTTCATCAGCGTGACGCCGAGCACGAAATCGCGCGGGGCGCCGCAGGTGGCGCGGCGCGGGCCCGCGAGCCCGGCGGCGACGCAGCCGCCGACGGTGGCCGCGCGGCCGAAATGCGGCGGCTCGAACGGCAGCATCTGGCCGCACTCGGCGAGGACGGTTTCAAGCTGCGCGAGCGGCGTGCCGGCGCGGACCGTGACGACGAGTTCGGCCGGGTCGTACGACACGATGCCCTGAAACGCACGCGTGTCGAGTATTTCGCCCTCGAGCGCCTGGCCGTACCAGTCCTTGGTGCCGCCGCCGCGAATCCGCAGCGGCCGGCCGTCGGCACTGGCGGCGCGGATGCGCTCGGCCCATCCGGCGACGATGTCGTCCTCTTCCATGTTCCGTTGCTTTCTCGTCTCGTTGTCCGGTCGATTGTACCGGGGTGGCGCGATTGCACATCGCGACTATCCCTAAGCCCCGTCGCGGTTGCGGCACGCCGGCGCCGGCGCGCGAACGCGCCGAGCGGGTACGGCAGAGCCCCGTACCGCGGCCGCCGATGCGCGCCGCGGCCCGCACGCCGCTCAGAAGCGCGGCAGGTCGGGGTGTGGCAGCAGCCCGCCGCGCACGTGCTGGCGGCCATATTCGGCGCAGCGCGCACGGGTGGGGATGCCCTTGTCCGGGTTCAGCAGCCCGGCCGGATCGAACGCGCGCTTGACCGCGAAGAACGCGTCGCGCTCCTGCGGCGAGAACTGCACGCACATCGAATTGAGTTTTTCGATGCCGACACCGTGCTCGCCCGTCACGCTGCCGCCGAATTCCACGCAGCATTCGAGGATTTCCGCGCCGAACTGCTCGGCGCGGTGCAGTTCGTCCGGATCGTTCGCGTTGTACAGGATCAGCGGATGCATGTTGCCGTCGCCGGCATGGAACACGTTGATGCAGCGCAGCCCGTAGCGCGTCTCGAGCTGCTCGATGCGCGCGAGCAGCGGGCCGATCGCGCGGCGCGGCACGGTGCCGTCCATGCAGTAGTAATCGGGGGAAATGCGGCCGGCGGCCGGGAACGCGTTCTTGCGGCCCGACCAGTAGCGCAGCCGCTCCTGTTCGTTGCGCGACACCTGGATGCGCGTCGCGCCGTGCTCGCGCAGCACGGCCGTCATCCGCACGATTTCCTCGGCGACTTCTTCCGGCGTGCCGTCCGATTCGCACAGCAGGATCGCCTTCGCGTCGAGGTCGTAGCCCGCGTGCGTGAACGCCTCGACGGCCTGCGTGGCCGGCTTGTCCATCATCTCGAGCCCGGCCGGGATGATGCCCGACGCGATGATCGCAGCCACTGCCTCGCCGCCTTTCACCACGTCGTCGAAGCTCGCCATCACGAGCTGCGCGGTCTGCGGCTTCGGGATCAGCCGCACCGTGACCTCGGTGACGATCGCGAACATCCCTTCGCTGCCGATCATCACCGCGAGCAGGTCGAGGCCCGGCATGTCGAGCGCGAGCGAGCCGAATTCGACGATCTCGCCGTCGATCGTCACCGCGCGCACGCGCATCACGTTGTGCACGGTCAGCCCGTATTTCAGGCAATGGACGCCGCCGGAATTTTCCGCGACGTTGCCGCCGATCGTGCAGG
Source organism: Burkholderia sp. AU39826 (assembly GCF_020419965.1). Classification (NCBI taxonomy): domain Bacteria; kingdom Pseudomonadati; phylum Pseudomonadota; class Betaproteobacteria; order Burkholderiales; family Burkholderiaceae; genus Burkholderia; species Burkholderia sp. AU39826. Next base: position 186,015 of record NZ_JAIZQG010000008.1, on the reverse strand, counting down.
CGATCTGCGACGACGGATCGGGCGCGTAATACAGGCCGTACGGCGCGGCCGCTTCCGAGATCGCGAGATTGCGCACGCCCGGCTGCACGATCGCCGTGCGCGCGTACGGGTCGACTTCGACGATACGCGTGAAGCGCGCGAGCGACAGCACGACGCCGAGCGCGATCGGCAGCGCGCCGCCCGACAGGCTCGTGCCGGCGCCGCGCGGCACGATCGGCACTTCCATGCGGCGGCAGATCTGCACGATCCGCTGCACCTGCGACTCCGTCTCCGGCAACGCGACCGCGAGCGGCAGCCGGCGGTAGGCGGACAGGCCGTCGCATTCGTACGGCGCCGTATCCTCGTCGCGGTACAGCAGGCAGTGGGTCGGCAGCACGGCCATCAGCGCCTGCACGATTTCGCGCTGGCGCTGCGCGCGGGCGGCGCTCGACAGTTCGACGGGAGCGTTCATGGGGTCTCCTGCGTGGGGCGCGAGCTCGCGCCGCCGTGTCAGCACGTGAAAATCTTGCCCGGATTCATCAGATTGCGCGGATCGAGCGCGAGCTTGATCGCGCGCATCGTGTCGATTGCGTTGTCGCCGTGCTCCTTCGGCAGGAAGCGCATCTTGTGCAGCCCGACGCCGTGCTCGCCGGTGCAGGTGCCGCCCAGGCGCAGCGCACGCTCGACGATCCGGTCGTTGATGTGTTCGGCTTCGGCGAGCTCCTCCGGCTTGTCGGGATCGATCAGGATCGCGACGTGGAAATTGCCGTCGCCGACGTGGCCGACGATCGGGCAGGGCAGCGACGACGCACGCAGGTCGACCTCGGTTTCCTCGACGCACGCGGCGAGCTGCGAGATCGGCACGCATACGTCGGTCGTCACCGCGCGGCAGCCGGGCTTCAGTTGAAGCATCGCGAAATACGCGTTGTGGCGCGCGGACCAGAGCCGCGTGCGATCCTCGGGGCGCGTCGCCCATTCGAAGCCCTGGCCGGCGTTCTGGCCGGTGAGCGCCTGCACGAGTTCGGCCTGTTCCTTCACGCCTGCCTCGGTGCCGTGGAATTCGAAGAACAGCGTCGGCGCTTCGGCGAGCGTCAGGTTCGAGTGACGGTTGATCGAGCGCACCGCGAGCGCGTCGACGAATTCGACGCGCGCGATCGGCACGCCGATCTGGATCGTCTCGATCACCGTGCGCACCGCGTCGCCCATGGTCGGGAACGTGCAGATCGCGGCCGACACGGCCTCGGGCAGCGGGTGCAGGCGCAGCGTGATCTCGGTGATCACGCCGAGCGTGCCTTCGGACCCGACGAACAGCCGCGTGAGGTCGTAGCCGGCCGACGACTTGCGCGCGCGCGAGCCGGTTTTCACCACGCGGCCGTCCGCGAGCACCGCGGTGAGGCCGAGCACGTTCTCGCGCATCGTGCCGTAGCGCACGGCGTTGGTGCCGGAGGCGCGGGTCGCGGTCATCCCGCCGATGCTGGCGTCGGCGCCCGGATCGATCGGGAAGAACAGGCCGGTGTCGCGCAGCGCGTCGTTGAGCGCCTTGCGCGTGATGCCCGGCTCGACGGTCACGGTCAGGTCTTCGGCGTTGATCGACAGCACGCGGTTCATTTCCGACAGGTCGAGCGACACGCCGCCGCGTACCGCGAGCAGGTGGCCTTCGAGCGACGAACCGGCGCCGTACGGGATCAGCGGCACGCCGTAGAGCGAGCACAGCGACACGACTTCGCGCACGTCGTCGGTGCTGCGCGCGAACACGACGGCGTCGGGCAGTTGCGGGTCGAACGGGGATTCGTCGCGGCCGTGATGGGCGCGGACCGCGTCGGCGGTCGACACGCGCTCGCCGAAGGCGGCGCGCAGCGCATCGAGCATGGCGGGGGGCAGCGGGCGGCGCGTGGCGGCCGGCGGGGCAGGGTGATTCACGAATGTCTCCTGACTGCTTGTCGTACTGTCGGCTCATTCTACGCCGTAACGTCCGCTGCGCCTCGCGCCGCGGGCTGCGATAATCGCGTTCCAGCCAACCGGGCCGCGCGGCGGCCGCGCACGAGAGGACATTCGCATGGGCAACCGCTTGAGCAAGATCGCGACGCGCACGGGCGACGACGGCACCACCGGCCTCGGCGACGGGCGGCGCATCGGCAAGGACGACGCACGGATCGCCGCGATCGGCGACGTCGACGAACTGAACTCGCATCTCGGCGTGCTGCTGGCCGAGGCGCTGCCGGACGACGTGCGCACGGCGCTCGTCACGATCCAGCACGACCTGTTCGATCTCGGCGGCGAGCTGTGCATTCCCGGCCACACGGTGCTCGACGACACGCATCTCGCGCGCCTCGACCAGTGGCTCGCCGACTACAACGCGACGCTGCCGCCGCTGAAGGAATTCATCCTCCCGGCCGGCTCGCGCGCGGCGTCGCTCGCGCACGTGTGCCGCACCGTGTGCCGCCGCGCGGAGCGCTCGATCGTCGCGCTCGGGCGCGGCGACACGCTCAATGATGCGCCGCGGCGGTACGTGAACCGGCTGTCCGACCTGCTGTTCGTGCTGGCGCGCGTGCTGAACCGCGCCGGCGGCGGCGCCGACGTGCTGTGGGAGCGCGGGCGCGTCCGCTAGCCAACCATCACGCTGGCCGCGCGCTGCGACAATTTGCCCGAGGGGCGTTCGTTTTTAAACAAGTATCGTATATGCATGTTTAACGGAGAACGAACATGACCCACCTCACCGCCGACCAGATGGCCCGTGTGAAGGCCACCGCCCCCGTCCTCGCCGAGCACGGCGCGACGATCACGAAGCACTTCTACCAGCGCATGTTCGCGCGTCATCCGGAACTGAAGAACCTGTTCAACCAGACGCACCAGAAGACCGGCAGCCAGCCCGAGACGCTCGCGAAGGCCGTCTACGCGTATGCGGCGAACATCGACAATCTGGGCGCGCTGGGCGGCGCGGTGTCGCGCATCTCGCACAAGCACGCGAGTCTGAACATCCGTCCCGAGCATTACCCGATCGTCGGCGAGAACCTGCTCGCGGCGATCGTCGAAGTGCTCGGCGACGCGGTCGATGCCGGCACGCTCGAAGCGTGGCGCGTCGCGTACGGCCAGCTCGCGCAGATCCTGATGGGCGCCGAGGCCGACCTGTACGCGAATGCCGCGTGGAGCGGCTTCCGCCCGTTCAAGGTCGCGCGCAAGGTGCGTGAAAGCGACGAGATCACGTCGTTCTACCTGACGCCCGCCGACGGCGGCGAAGCGCCGACGTTCGAGCCGGGCCAGTACATCACGGTGAAGCGCTTCGTCGGCGATCTCGGCGTCGACCAGCCGCGTCAGTACAGCCTGTCCGACGCGCCGCACGGCAAGTGGCTGCGCATCTCGGTGAAGCGCGAGGCCGGCAAGCCGGAAGCGGTCCCGGCCGGCAAGGTGTCGACGCTGATGCACGACGGCGTGGAAGAGGGCGCGATCGTCGAGGCGACCGCCCCGATGGGGGACTTCTCGCTGAAGCGCGAGGCCGATACGCCGGTCGTGCTGATCTCCGGCGGCGTCGGCATCACGCCGATGATGTCGATGGCGTCGACGCTGATCGCCGAAGGCAGCAAGCGCGACGTGCGCTTCATCCACGCATGCCGTTCGGGCGCGGTGCACGCATTCCGCGACTGGCTGAACGACGCGGTGCGCGAGCATGCGAACGTCAAGCGCACGGTGCTGTACGAGCTGGTCGGTCCGAACGATCGTGCCGGTGTCGATCACGACCTGGAAGGGCGCCTCACCCCGGAACGCGTGCAGCGGTACGCACTGGCGCCGGACGCCGATTACTACATCTGCGGGCCGGTCGCGTTCATGAAGGCGCAGCGCGACGCGCTCGTCGCGCTCGGCGTCGCGCCGGAACGCGTGAACACGGAAATCTTCGGGTCGGGCGCGCTCGAGTGAGGGTCCGGCGGCCGGTTTCGGCCAATGCAACGATGCAATGACGAAGCCCGGCGCGAGCCGGGCTTTTTACTTGCGGCGCCTTGGGGCGACTTCAGGCGCGCAACATCAGCGTTGCGTGGTAGCGCCACATCTTCGGATCGGCACTGAGGAGCGGCATGCCTTCATGGAGTGCCTGCGCGACCATCACGCGGTCGAACGGATCGGCATGGTCCGGGAAATCCGGCAACGCGGCGACTGCCTCGGCGTGATCGCTGCTGATCGGCAACTCCGCAAAACCTGCCAGCCGAAATGCCGAACGCGCATCTCTCGGATGGACGGCCAGATTGCCTTTGCGGTACTTGATCGCGATTTCCCAAATCGACGCGGCGCTGACGTACAGCGTGTTTTGGGGATGTTCGATCAATGCGGCCGCGGCTGCCGAAAGTTGCGGTGCGCCTTCAGCCGCCCAGAGCGCGATGTGCGTATCGAGCAGCAGTTTCACGGTGCAAGCCCATGGTCCGAGCTGGCATCGAAGTCGGCGGCGATCGATTCATCGCCGGCATTGAATGCCTCGACGCTTGTCGGAATGTTCAGTCCGGCAAGCAACTGACGGGCTGCGCCAATCCGCTTCGGCGCGGTGTACGGAACGATCCGGGCGACCGGATGACCATTGCGGGCGATCACGACTTCGGTTTCGCGCCCCGATTCAAGCGCTTCCACGAGGCTGGAAAGCCGCGACTTGGCATCGTGCATGTTGACGGTCGACATGATCGATCCTCTGGTTAGCTAGATGATGTTAGCTAGTCTAGCAGAGCAACACGCCGACCGCAGGCTGGCCGTATGGCCAATTCGCCGCCAGGCGGGGCCATACGATCAACCTGGCGGCGTTTCTTCAGTTCCCGCTGCCGCGCGCGACGCGCCGCGCCTTCACCGATTCCGCGAGGCCTTCGAGCACCTTCACGCTGTCGTCCCACGCGATGCACGCGTCGGTGATGCTCTGGCCGTAGGTCAGCGCGCAGCCTTCCTTCAGGTCCTGGCGGCCCTCGACGAGGTGCGACTCGATCATCACGCCGACGATGCGCTCGTCGCCGGCCGCGATCTGGCGGCCGATGTCCGCGCACACGGGGATCTGGTTCTCGTGCTTCTTCGAGCTGTTCGCGTGGCTCGCGTCGATCATCAGGCGCGCGGCGAGGCCGGCCTTGCCGATGTCCGCGCAGGCGGCGTTCACGCTGTCGGCGTCGTAGTTCGGCGTCTTGCCGCCGCGCAGGATCACGTGGCAGTCCTCGTTGCCGGCCGTCGACACGATCGCCGAATGGCCGCCCTTCGTCACCGACAGGAAATGGTGCGGCTGCGACGCGGCCTTGATCGCGTCGACCGCGATCTTCACGTTGCCGTCGGTGCCGTTCTTGAAGCCGACCGGGCACGACAGCCCCGATGCGAGCTCGCGGTGCACCTGCGACTCGGTCGTGCGCGCGCCGATCGCGCCCCACGAGATCAGGTCGGCGATGTACTGCGGGCTGATCATGTCGAGGTATTCGGTCGCGGCCGGCAGCCCCATTTCGTTGATCTGCAGCAGCAGCTCGCGCGCGGTACGCAGCCCTTCGTTGATCTTGAAGCTGTTGTCCAGATGCGGATCGTTGATGAGCCCCTTCCAGCCGACCGTCGTGCGCGGCTTCTCGAAGTACACGCGCATCACGATTTCCAGTTCGCCCTTGAAGCGCTCGCGCTCCTTCACGAGCCGGCCCGCGTATTCGATCGCCGCCTTCGTGTCGTGGATCGAGCACGGCCCGATCACGACGATCAGCCGGTCGTCCATCCCGTGCAGGATGCGGTGCATCGACTGGCGCGCGTGGTAGATCAGCTCGGACGCGGCTTCGGAGCACGCGAATTCGCGGATCAGGTGGGCGGGCGGCGTCAGTTCCTTGAGTTCGCGAATGCGGACGTCGTCGGTGTTGTGCGGGGGCATGCTGTTTCTCCTTGGTTCCGGGCGCCGTTCGGTCAGTGCGCGTGCGGCAGATTCATCAATTCAGGCAATTCAGTGGTGCCGGTCGGGGCTGCGGGCCGCTGCGGCGGCGACCGGCTGGCGAAGGGCGAAAAAAAACCGCCGGGTTCGCCGGCGGTTTTTTCGGGAATTTCGGTTGCGCTTCACGCGCCATCAACCCTCTCGATCCGCCAGCGGTCTGAGATACCAAAAAAAGTAAAAGTAAAACTTGGCGGACATGACGGAAATTCGGCTCGTCAAAAAAGTTGATTCGGAATTTATACCCGGTCCCCGCGCGGCTGGCAACCGGGGGTGCTCGAAAATGCGGACAATCCGCGCGTTTTCATCAAAATGCGCGGATTGTCTGCGCCGCGATGCGGTTATGCCGTACCGCCGACCGTCATCTTGTCGATCCGCAGGGTCGGCTGGCCGACGCCGACCGGCACGCTCTGGCCTTCCTTGCCGCACACGCCGACGCCCGTGTCGAGCGACATGTCGTTGCCGATCATGCTCACGTACTTCAGCGATTCCGGGCCGCTGCCGATCAGCGTCGCGCCCTTCACCGGGTAGGTGACCTTGCCGTTCTCGATCATGTACGCCTCGGACGCCGAGAACACGAACTTGCCGTTCGTGATGTCGACCTGGCCGCCGCCGAAGTTCACCGCGTACAGGCCGTTCTTCACCGACGCGATGATTTCCTGCGGATCCTTGTCGCCGTTGAGCATGTACGTGTTCGTCATGCGCGGCATCGGCAGCGCCGCGTACGACTCGCGCCGAGCGTTGCCCGTGACCGGCATCTTCATCAGGCGCGCGTTCAGCGTGTCCTGGATGTAGCCCTTCAGGATGCCGTCCTCGATCAGCGTCGTGCACTGCGTCGGATTGCCTTCGTCGTCGATGTTCAGCGAGCCGCGGCGGTTCGGCAGCGTGCCGTCGTCGACGACGGTCACGCCCTTCGCGGCCACCTGTTCGCCGATCCGTCCCGCGAACGCGGACGAGCCCTTGCGGTTGAAGTCGCCCTCGAGGCCATGGCCGATCGCCTCGTGCAGCAGCACGCCCGGCCAGCCCGGGCCGAGCACGACCGTCATCGCGCCGGCCGGCGCGGGGCGGGCGTCGAGGTTGACGAGCGCCGCGTGCACGGCGTCGTCGACGTAGCGCGACAGGACTTCGTCCGTGAAGTAGCCGTAGTCGAAGCGGCCGCCGCCGCCGCCCGAGCCGATCTCGCGGCGGCCGTTCTGCTCGGCGATCACCGTGACCGACACGCGCACGAGCGGGCGGATGTCGGCCGCGAGCGCGCCGTCGCTGCGCGCGACGAGCACGACGTCGTATTCGCCGGCGAGGCCGGCCATCACCTGCGTGACGCGCGGGTCGCGCCCGCGCGCCATCTGTTCGATGCGTTCGAGCAGCTTGACCTTGGCCGTCGCGTCGAGCGACGCGAGCGGGTCGGACGGCAGGTACAGGTCGCGGCCCGAGATGCCCGTCAGCGACGTGGCTGCCTTGATCTTCTGGCGGCCGCCGCCGGCCGCCGCGATCGCCTTGGTGGCGGCGGCGGCTTGCGCGATCGCTTCGGGCGACAGATCGTCCGAGTACGCGAACGCGGTGCGGTCGCCCGCGACCGCGCGTACGCCGACGCCCTGGTCGATGCTGAAGCTGCCCGATTTGACGATGCCTTCCTCGAGGCTCCATGCCTCGCTGCGGGTCGCCTGGAAATACAGGTCCGCGTAATCGACGCGATGCGTGAAGATATCGGCGATCGTGCGCGTGAGCAGGCTTTCGTCGAGGCCGTACGGCGTGAGCAGGATGTCCTTCGCCAGCGCGAGGTTGCGGATGCCGGGTTCGATGATGTTCATGCGGATATCGGGAGTTCTCAAAAAAGTTGTCGGGTGCTGCCGGGCAGATGGGTGGGCCGCGCGGCGTTTCAAGCGGTGCGGCGGATTCAGGTCAGCACGCGGTGCCGCCACGCGGGCAGGCTCTGGCGTACGTCGGCGATGCGTTGCGGATCGAGCGTGCCGAGCACGACGCTCGCACCCTCGTCGCGCACCGCGACGATCTCGCCCCACGGGTCGATCAGCATGCTGTGGCCCCACGTGCGCCGGCCGTTCTCGTGCTTGCCGCCCTGCGCGGCCGCGAGCACGTAGCACTGATTCTCGACGGCCCGCGCGCGCAGCAGCGTTTCCCAGTGCGCGCGGCCCGTCGTATACGTAAACGCCGACGGCACGACCATCAGCGCACAGTCGCCCATGCGGCGATACAGCTCCGGAAAGCGCAGATCGTAACAGACCGACAGGCCGACCCGCCCGAACGGCGCGTCGAACGCGACGACCGTGTCGCCCGCGCGGATCGTGCGCGCCTCGTCGAACGATTCGTCGCCTTTCTCGAAGTTGAACAGGTGGATCTTGTCGTAGCGCGCGGTCTCGTTGCCGGACGGATCGAACACGAGCGTCGTGTTCAGCACGCGGTCGGGCTGCGGCGCCTTCAGCGGCAGCGTGCCGCCGATCACCCAGATGCCGTGGTCGCGCGCGGCGTCGGCGAGGAATTGCTGGATCGGGCCGTCCCGGTACGGTTCGGCGAGCGCGAGCTTGTCGGTGTCGCGGTGGCCCATGAAGCAGAAATACTCGGGCAGCAGCACGAGCTGCGCGCCTTCGCCGGCGGCCTCCGCGATCAGGCGCCGCGCTTCGGCGAGATTGCGGGTGACGTCCGGCGCGCTCACCATCTGCAGCGCGGCGACCTGGAAGGGCGTGGCGGAACGGGCGTGGTCGGTCATCGCGGAATCGCTTGCGTCATAAATGGGGTGCGGCCCGGCACCCTGCGGCGCGATATGCGCTCAATGGCTCGATGCATCGGCCGGACCGTGATTCATCTTACCCTGATCGCTCCGCACCCGCTCGATGTGCGGGTGCGCCCACGAGCCGGTGATCGCGTAGTCGAGCGCGAACGCGTGCGACAGCGTTTCGGACAGCGCGTAGTTCGCGGCCAGCACGCCGACGCCGAGCAGCGGGTTGATGATGGCTGCCCCGATCGCGGCCGCGCCCGCGCTGATCTTCGGCGCGACATGCGCATGCAGGTCCTGCGTCTCGGTGCCGAGATCGACCGCGCCGCGCACGGTGACGTTTGCGGGGCCCGTCATCATCGAGAAGTCGTCGGTGCGCGCGATCCCGTTCGAAATCCGGCCGGTACCGGTGATCTTGTCGAACGGCAGCCCCTTGCCGACCACGTCGCGGAAGTTCAGCGTCAGGAAGCGCGCGAGGCTCTGCAGGCTCAGCACGCCGAGCAGTTTCGCCGCGCCCGGGTCGACCTTCAGGATCTTCCCGTGTTCGAGGTCGACCGCGACCTGGCCGCCGAGCGACGGGAAGTCCAGCGCGGTCGGGCCGCCGCGCCAGCCGACCTTGCCCGTGACCGAGCCGTGACCGTCCGCGAGCGTGCGCGGCAGGCCGACGCGGTCGAGCAGCGCGCCCGCGTTGTCGATGTCGAGCTTGAAGTCGAACACGGTGCGGCGCGGCGCGTCGTTTTCGTCGGCGCCGCGGGCCAGCGCGCGGCGCGACGTGCGCCAGTTGCCGGTGGCCGTGAGCTTCGCGGCCGGGTTCGACAGTTCGAGCTTGTCGAGCTGCCACACGGGCGTGCCGTCTTCGTCGATGTTGCGCGCGTTCACGACGAGCCGGCCGATGTCGTGATCGCGCGCGACGACCTGGTCGACGATCAGGTCGATCGACGGCATCGGGCGGTCGGTCGGCGTCGGCAGGTTCATCGCGCGGCCGACGAGATCGTGCTGCGCACTCTGCGGCACGACGAGCTTCGCGAGCCGCGCGTTGAGCACGCCCGCGCCGTTGTGGCCGCCGCCCGGCGCCCACGACAGGTAGCCCGACACCTGGTTCGACGCGATGTTCGCCTGCCAGAGATCGTCGACGTGCGACGCGCCGACGATCACGTTCTCCCAGTTGCGCTTGAGCAGCTTCAGCGTGCCGAAATGGAACGCGAAGCGCTTCGGCGCGAAGCTCGCGAAATCGACGCGCGGCGCGGCCGGCGGCGCGGGCGCGCGCGGCGTGTCGGGCCGCAGCGTGTGGGCGAGCGCGAGCCACGCGTCGGCGTCCAGCTCGGCGACGTCGACGGCCGCGCTCACGCCGTCCTGCGGCATGTCGGGCATCCGGTGGATGCCCATCGCGCCGCGCACCGCGCGCAGCGGCTGGCCGCGCGTCGCGTCGAGCAGGTAGGTCGCGGACACCGGGCCGAGCGTCAGGTCGGCGTGTTCGAGGCGTTTGCCGTCCGCCTGCGGCGCCGGCTGGAGCGTGAAGCGGAACGGCATCGGCGTGCCGGCCGGTTTCGCGAACGGCGCCGGGAAGTTCAGCGCGACGCCCGTCAGGTCGGATTGCGCGCTGACGTCGGGCAGGCGGCCCGGCGCGCCGCGCACGGCGACCTGGTACGGTGCGTCGCCGACCACGTGTTCGAGCAGCGCGGCGGCCGCGCCGTGCAGGTTCAGGCCGCGCGCGGCGTCGAGCGCGAGCCGGCCGTCGACGTCCACCGCGTACGGGCCGTGCGACCGGAATGTGCCGTTCGCGCGCACCGGGCCGCCGAGGAAGCGCCCCGACAGGCCGTGCAGCGACGCGCCGGCCTCGGTGAAGCGGACGCTGCCGCGCAGGGCCGACAGCGGCGGCACGCCGCTCGTCGACAGCGTGTTTCCGCCGAACGCGAGCGCGCCTTCGACGTGCGTGTGCGGATGGGGGACGTGCTGCGGAATCGTGATCTTGAGCGCGAGCGACGCGGGCCCCTGCGCATCGATCCGCTGGCCGATGTGGCCGCTCATCGTGCCGAGCGAGCTGTTGTCCGCGTAGTCGATCAGGTCGGCTAGCGGGCCCTGCGCATGGCCGTCGATGATCAGCGGCGAGTGCGACGGATTGCCGAGATCGTCGATGCGGCCCGCGACCTTCGTCAGCGTGACGCGCTTGTAGCGCGCGCGCTCGATGTCGAAACGCAGCTTGTTCTGCGCGAGTTCGAACACGCCGTCGATCCCGTCGAGCGCCGGCCAGACGCTCGGCGTGCCGTTCGCGAGCTTGCGCGGCGGGTACGGCGTCGGCTCGAAGCGGCCGCCGGTGAACGGCGCGACGATGTGGAACACGCCGGCGTCCGGCTCGTGTTCGAACGGGAATTTCTCGAGCGGGCCGCGTGCGACGATCGACGCGCCCTTGGTCACCTTGCCGTCCTGCAGCGCATGGCCGAGATAGTCGCGCAGGTGCTCGGACATCCCGGTCGGCAGGTAGCGCGGAATGCGCGCGACCGACGCGCGCGCGAAATCGGCGCGCAGGTCGAGCGAGCCGCGGCCGTGGCCGGGGTTCGTGTACGAGCCGGACACCGCGATTTCGGCATCGGGGTTCGACACGAGCAGATCGGGCAGCGACACGTCGACGCGCGCGTGCTTGTCGCCGGGCGCGGGCGTGATCGTCCATTTGGCGTTGCCGCGCAGCCGGTCGAACGTCAGGCGCGGCTCGTCGAATTCGCCGGGCACGGTGACCGCCGCGTTGACCGTGTCGATATGCGCGGAGCCGCCGGTCTCGTTCGCATCGACGCGGCCCCACAGGTTCTCGACGCCCGGCCAGCCGGCGCGCGGGTGACCGCGCGGCGAGAGCCCGGGCGGCGGCTCCTGCGCGGCGAAGCTGATGCCTTGCAGATCGCCGAGGAAGCGGTAGCGGACGATCGGCGCGGCGCCCATGCGCCGCTCCTCGTCGGCGAGATCGGCGTGCGCGGGTTTCGCGCGCTCGACCTCGATGTGATAGTTCGACACCATCCCGCGCGGGTCGATCTTGATCAGCTCGTTGCGCAGGCGCGCCGGCAGCGGCAGCCCGCGGATGAATTCGCTGAGGATGCCGAGATCGACGCGGTCGCCGACCACGCTGAGCAGTTGTCCCTGGGTCGCGGTCGGCACGCGGTAGCGTGCCGTCAGCGTCGACAGCGCGAGCGAGCGGGCGAGCGGCGTGCCGTCCGGCAGCGGCGGCTGGCCGAGCTCCGCATTGAAGCGCGTCAGGTGCAGCGTGTAGTCCTGGCCCGCATCGAGCGCCATGTCCCAGCCGAAGCGGACCGTCGGCACGTCGAGCCGCGGCTGCGTCGGGCGCACGCGCAGCGCGACGTCGGCGCCTTGCAGATCGCCGCCCGCCGAGCGCAGGTGGCCGTCGCCGAAGGTCGCCCAGATCGCGTTGTCGATCCGGCCCGCGTGGATCGTGAGCGGCATGTCGAGGTAGCGCGCGAGCGTCTGCAGGTCGACCGGGCCGGTCGACAGGTACGCGTCGCCGGTCCAGTTCGACGGCTTGCCGATCGGCGCGAGCGGCTTGTGCTTGAAGCGCGCGCGAAAATCGAGCGGGCCGAGCAGCAGCGTGCCGTTCGCGGGCGCCTGCAGCGCGGCCTTGTGCACGCGGCCGTCGTTGAGCACCGCGAGCCGGATGCCCGACAGCACGAGCTCCGGTGCATCGTGCTGCGCGTCGCGCCAGCGCAGCGTGCCGCCGCGCAGCACGATCGCCTCCTGTTTCAGCAGCCACGTGCCGAACGTGTCGTTGCCGCCGTGGGTGGTGGCCACGCCGACGCCCGCGACGCTCAGCGAGCCGTCGGCCGCACGCGCGACGACGAGGTCGGGCTGGTCGACGATCAGGCTCGACAGCGCGGGCGACAGCCGCAGCAGCGACATCCACGACAGCGCGGCCGTCGCGTGCGGCACCGATAGCGCGACCTTGCCGTCGCGGCCGCGGATCGTCAGGTTCGTGAGTTCGACGCCCGGCTGCATGCCGGACCAGTTCGGGGAAAGCTTGCCGATCGAAAGCTGCGCGTGGAGCTTGTCGGACACGGCGCGCTCGATGCGCGGGCGGTATTCGTCGATGCGCGGCAGCAGCACGTAGCGCAGCCCGAGGAACGCGCCGGACGCGACGAAGTAGGTGCCGATCCCGACTGCCAGCGTCACCCTGAACACGCGACGCAGGACCGGATGATCGTGCTTCGGAGGTCCCGCTTCGGGCGCTGCTACGGCGGATTCCTGACGGTCGGACATGCGGCGGACGGGCGGCGATATGGTAGTTTTGCAGACTGACGTTGAAATGTATCACACGGGTTCGTGTCGGCGGCCGTTGGGGGCCGTACGGCACGGGCTTTCCGGCGCGCGGCGTCGCGACGGGCGCACGCGCGTCCGGCGCGGCCGCGCCGAGTCCATTCGGGCCGGTCGGCAGCGGGGCGCGCACGTGCCGGCCCGCTGCCCGCCGGTCTTTCCGCCAGGCCCGCTTCTCGATGACCGACGCTTCCGCCCTGCTCAGCACGTCCTATTCCCGATACCTTGCCCGCGCGGCGGCCGCCCGGCCCGCGCTGGCCGCGCAGATCGCCGCGTGGGCGGCCGCGCCGCTCGGCCGCGCGCGGCTCGACGCGCGCCTCACCGAGCTGCTCGCGACGCCGGCCGGCACGTCCGCGCCGGACGAGGAGCAACTGAAGCGCGCGCTGCGGCAACTGCGGGCCGAGGCGTTCGGCGCGGTCGCGGAGCGCGACCTGCGCGGGCTGGCGGACGTCGCCGAAGTGACGGGCGCGATGACCGATCTCGCCGAAGTGGCCGTGCAGCGTTCGCTCGCGCTGCTGTCGGCCGAACTCGAGGCGCTGTACGGCGAGCCGCGCGGCGCCGACGGCCAGCGCGTCGTGCTCGGCGTGGTCGGGATGGGCAAGCTCGGCGGCCGCGAGCTGAACGTGTCGTCGGACATCGACCTGATCTTCGTCTACGAGGACGACGGCGAGACGACGGGCGGCACGCGTTCGCCGCTGTCCACGCAGGAATACTTCACGCGGCTCGGCCGGCGCTTGATCGGCGTGCTGTCCGAGGTCACGGCCGACGGCTACGTGTTTCGCGTCGACATGCGGCTGCGCCCGAACGGCGATTCGGGGCCGCTCGTCTGCAGCATCGGCATGCTCGAGGAATATTTTTACGTGCAGGGGCGCGAGTGGGAGCGCTATGCGTGGATCAAGGGGCGGCTCGTGTCGGAAGGCGACAGCGACGCGGCGCGGCGGCTCGCGGCGCAGCTCGAGTCGATCGTCAAGCCGTTCGTGTATCGCCGCTACCTTGATTTCGGCGTGATCGGCGCGATCCGTTCGCTGCACCAGCAGATCCGGCAAGAAGCCGCGCGGCGGGCGTCGATGCGGCCCGACAAGGCCGACGACATCAAGCTCGGGCGCGGCGGGATCCGCGAGATCGAGTTCAGCGCGCAGGTGTTCCAGTTGATCCGCGGCGGCCAGGATGCGGAGTTCCGCGTGCGGCCGACGCTCGCGGTGCTGCGGCATGCGCAGGCGCGCGGGCTGATCGGCGACGACGTATGCGCGCGCCTGACCGACGCCTACCGTTTCCTGCGCACGCTCGAGCACCGGCTGCAATACCGCAACGACGCGCAGACGCACGCGATGCCGGTCGAGCCCGACGAGCGCGCGGCGCTGGCCGCGTCGCTCGGGTTTGCCGACTACGCGGCGCTGATGACGGTGCTGGACGAGCACCGGAACTTCGTCGAGGCGCAGTTCGACCAGATCTTCGCGGACAAGGTGAAGGGCGGCGGCCCATGCACGGCCGGCGACGACACGGCCGCCGCGTGGATCTGGAGCGGCGCGCTGGCCGACGACGGCGAGGACGACGCGCTGGTCGCGCGCCTCGACGGCCTGGGCTTCGCCGATCCGGCCGCCGTGCTCGCGCGGCTGCGCGCGATCTGGCAATCGTCGCGCTATACCGGGCTGCCGGAAAAGAGCCGGCAGCGCTTCGACAGCGTCGCGCAGCGCGCGCTCGACGCCGCGCCGACGATCGACGCCGCGCGCCGCGACGAGACGATCGTGCGCCTGTTCGATCTGCTCGAGACGGTCAGCCGGCGCGGCGTCTATCTCGCGCTGCTGACCGAATACCCGGCCGCGCTCGACCGCGTGCTGTCGGTGCTCGGCGCGACGCGCTGGGGCGGCGGCTACCTGATCCGCCACCCGCAGCTGCTCGACGAGCTGCTCGACGACGAGGCGATCGCGAGCCCGTTCGACTGGCCCGCGTTCAAGGAGGCGCTGCGCGCGCGGCTCGCCGCGGCCGACGGCCCCGAGCAGCAGATGGACCTGCTGCGCCATGCGCAGCACGCGGAGGTGTTCCGGATCCTGCTGATCGACCTGGCCGGGCAACTGTCGGTCGAGCACGTGAGCGACCGGCTGTCCGAGCTGGCCGACGCGGTGCTCGACGTGACGATCGAAGTCGTCTGGTCGCAGCTCGCGAAGCGCCATCGCGACGTGCCGATGTTCGCGGTGATCGCGTACGGCAAGCTGGGCGGCAAGGAGCTCGGCTATGCGTCCGATCTCGACCTGATCTTCCTGTACGACGATCCGGACGAGCGTTCGGCGGACGTCTACACGACCTTCACGCGGCGCCTGATCACGTGGCTCACGACGGCGACCGGCGCGGGCGCGCTGTTCGACATCGACCTGCGGCTGCGGCCGAACGGCGAGGCCGGGTTGCTCGTCACCGATCTCGACGCATTCCGCCGCTATCAACTGCGCGAGGGCGACGCCGCGAACACCGCGTGGGTGTGGGAGCACCAGGCGCTGACGCGCGCCCGCTACAGCGCGGGCGACGCGCGGATCGGCGCGGCTTTCGAGGCGATCCGCCAGCAGGTGCTGACGACGCCGCGCGACGGGGCGATCCTCGCGAAGGAGATCGTCGACATGCGCGGCAAGGTGTTTGCCGGCCACCCGAACCAGACCGGGCTGTTCGACCTGAAGCACGATCGCGGCGGGATGGTCGACATCGAGTTCATCGTCCAGTACTGGGTGCTGCTGCACGCGTCGAGCGACGCCGAGTTGATCCGCAATACCGGCAATATCGCGCTGCTGCGCGAGGTCGCGCGCTTCGGGCTGATGGGCGCGGACGAGGCCGAGCGCGTCGGCGCGGCGTATCGCAAGTACCGCAAGCTGCAGCACAAGCTGCGGCTCGACGGGATGGAGAAGGCGCGCGTCGATCCGGCCCTCGTGGCCGACGAGCGGGCGGCCGTGACGGCGCTGTGGGCGCGCGTGTTCGGGGCGGTCGAAACGGGCGTTTGAGTCGCCCGTTCGAATCCGGCGTACGATCGGCGGCGCAGGCCGGCCGCGATCGAGCGGCTGGCCTGCCGTAACAAAAAAGACCGGCGCATGCGCCGGTCTTTCCGCATCCGGACCAACGTGGAGCCGGCGTCAGGCCGCCAGCATTTCCTTCGCGTGCTTGCGTGTGGTCGCGGTGATTTCGAGCCCGCCGAGCATCCGCGCGACTTCCTCGATCCGGCTGGCGCGGTCGAGCGCGACAACGGTCGATACCGTGCCACCGCGCTCGTCGGCGCCCTTCGCCACCTGGAAATGATGGTCGCCGCGCGCGGCGACCTGCGGCAGGTGGGTCACGCACAGCACCTGGCGGTCGCGCCCGAGCTGGTGCAGCAGGCGGCCGACCACTTCGGCGACGCCGCCGCCGATTCCCGTATCGACTTCGTCGAAGATCAGCGTCGGCGTCGGGCTCGCGGCGCTGGCGATGACCGCGAGCGCGAGGCTGATCCGTGCGAGCTCGCCGCCCGACGCGACCTTCGCGAGCGGCCGCAGCGGCACGCCCGCGTGCCCGGCCACGCGGAATTCGACCTGCTCGAGCCCGTGCGGGCCGCCGTCGGCGAGCGGCACGAGCGCGACTTCGAAGCTGCCGCCTGCCATCGACAGTTCCTGCATGCCGGCCGTGACGGCCGTGCCGAGCGCCTTCGCGGCCTGCGCGCGCGCCTTCGACAGGCGTTTCGCATCGGCGAGATAGGCTTCCCGCGCCTTGGCCTGCGCGGCTTCGAGCGCGCCGAGATCGGCGGCGGCGTCGAGCGCGGCGAGTTGCGCGCGGCGCGCCGCATGCTCCTCGTGCAGCGTGTCGGGCGGCAGCCGGAACTTGCGGGCGGTCGAGTGCAGCGCGTCGAGCCGCGTTTCGACCTGCGCGAGCCGCTCCGGGTCGAGATCGACGCGCTGGGCATAGTGCGACAGCGAATACACGGCTTCCTGCAACTGGATCTCGGCCGGCTCCAGCGATGCCAGCGCATCGCCGAGCGCGGTGTCGTAGTCGGCCAGGCTGCGCAGCTTCGACACGATCGCGCCGAGCTGCGCGAGCATCGCGTCGTCGGACTCGGACAGCGCGTTGAGCGCGCCGCGCACGCCTTCGATCAGGTTCGCCGAATGCGACAGGCGCTTGTGTTCGTTGCTGACTTCGTCCCATTCGCCGGCTTGCGGCGCGAGCTTGTCGAGTTCGGCGAGCTGCCACGCGAGCTTTTCGCGCTCGAGTTGCAATTCGCGCTCGTGCGCCTTCGCGGCGTCGATCGCCTGCGTCGCGTCGCGCCACACGCGCCACGCGCGCGCGACGTTCGCGGCATCGGCGACGAGCCCCGCGTGCGTGTCGAACAGCTCGCGCTGCGCGTCGGGCCGCATCAGCAACTGGTGCGCGTGCTGGCCGTGGATGTCGACGAGCATCTCGCCGAGTTCGCGCAGTTGGGCGAGCGTCGCGCTGGTGCCGTTGATGAACGCACGCGACCGGCCGTTCGCGTCGATCACGCGGCGCAGCATCACGGTGTCCTCGGCGTCGAACGCGTGGTCGTCGAGCCAGCGCGCGACACGGTCGTGCGGCGTGAACTCGGCCGTGATGTCGGCGCGGCCGCAGCCGGTGCGCACGACGCTCGCGTCGGCGCGTTCGCCGAGCGCGAGGGCGAGGGCGTCGATCAGGATCGACTTGCCGGCCCCGGTTTCGCCTGAAAAGACGGAAAAGCCGCTGTCGAATTCGAGATCGAGCGCGGCGACGATGACGAAGTCGCGGATCGAGAGGTGGCGGAGCATGGTGTCGGGCGGAGCGGCGTCAGGACGCCTTGTCGTCTTCGTTCGATGCGTGTTCGTTCCAGTGCAGCTTCTTGCGCAGCGTCGTGTAGTAGCTGTAGCCGATCGGGTGCAGGAACGGCACCGTGTGCTTCGAGCGGCGCACCTCGATCGTGTCGTTCAGCTCAAGCGACGTGAACGACTGCATGTCGAAGTTCACGTTGACGTCGCGGCCGCCGACGATCTGGATCGCGATCTTCGAATCGTCGGGCAGCACGATCGGCCGGTTCGACAGCGCGTGCGGCGCGATCGGCACGAGCACGATGCCCGCCAGCTGCGGATGGAGGATCGGGCCGGCCGACGACAGCGCATACGCGGTCGAGCCGGTGGGCGTCGCGACGATCAGGCCGTCCGAGCGCTGGTTGTACATGTAGCGGCCGTCGACCGACGCACGCAGCTCGACCATCCCGGAGAAGCCGCTGCGGTTCACGACGACGTCGTTGAACGCGAGCGCGTGGTAGATCGGTTCGCCGTCGCGTACGATCCGCGCCTCGAGCAGCGAGCGCTCCTCGCGCTCGAATTTGCCGGCCAGCATCACGGGCACGAGCGCCTGCATGTCGGAGGCCGCGATGTCGGTGATGAAGCCGAGCCGCCCGTGGTTGATCCCGATCAGCGGTGTCCGGTACGGCGCAAGCTGGCGGCCGATGCCGAGCATCGTGCCGTCGCCGCCGAGCACGATTGCCACGTCCGCTCGTGCCCCGATTTCGGCCGGGGTGAGCGCCGGGTAGCCGGCGATGCCGATTTCCCGCGCGGTATCGCCTTCGAACACGACCTCGAAGCCGAGCGTGGCAATGCTGTCCGCCAGCGTGGCGAGCGGCTCGGCGATGCCGGGCGTGTTGCTCCGGCCGACGAGCGCGACAGTGTTGAACTGATTACCGGTTTTCATGCCGGCATTACACCATAGCTCGTTGACGAAAAGAACCGCCCGTGCGCCGACGGGGCCGGATCGGGCCGGCCCGCGCAATGGTGGCCGACGCCACTCGCCGTGCTTGCGCGGTTGCGCTAAAATTTTCCACCATGCTAGATCCTCGCGCACGAACCCTCCTGAAAACCCTGATCGAACGGTATATCGCCGACGGTCAGCCAGTCGGATCGCGCACGTTGTCCCGTTACTCCGGGCTCGAATTGAGCCCGGCGACGATCCGCAACGTGATGTCCGACCTGGAGGAGCTCGGCCTCGTGTCGAGCCCGCACACGTCGGCCGGCCGCGTGCCGACGCCGCGCGGCTACCGGCTGTTCGTCGACACGATGCTGACGGTCGAGGCGCCGATCGACGCGGAGGCCGTCGCGCGTCAGGTGCAGAACACGCTGCAGGCCGGCGAGCCGCAGCAGCGGGTGGTGGCGGCCGCCGCGAGCGTGCTGTCGAACCTGTCGCAGTTCGCGGGCGTCGTGCTGACGCCGCGTCGCAGCCACGTGTTCAAGCAGATCGAATTCATGCGCCTGTCCGACAAGCGCATCCTGCTGATCATCGTCACGCCCGAGGGCGACGTGCAGAACCGCATGCTCGCGACGCCGCGCGACTATTCGCCGTCGCAGCTGACCGAGGCATCCAACTACATCAACGCACATTTCGCCGGCCTGTCGTTCGACGAGGTGCGCCGCCGCCTGCGCGACGAGATCGACCAGTTGCGCGGCGACATGACGACGCTGATGCACGCGGCCGTGACGGCCAGCACCGAGGTGCCCGACACCGAGGACACCGTGCTGATTTCCGGCGAGCGCAACCTGCTCGAGGTGGCGGACCTGTCGTCCGACATGGCGCGGCTGCGCAAGCTGTTCGACGTATTCGACCAAAAGACGGGCCTCCTGCAACTGCTCGACGTGTCGAGCCACGCCCAGGGCGTGCAGATCTTCATCGGCGGCGAATCGACGCTCGTGCCGATCGAGGAAATGAGCGTCGTGACCGCCCCTTACGAGGTGAACGGCAAGATCGTCGGCACGCTCGGCGTGATCGGCCCGACCCGCATGGCGTACAACCGCGTGATACCGATCGTCGACATCACCGCGCGCCTGCTGTCGCTCACGCTGAGCCAGCAGTAGCCGCCGCTCCGACGCCGTCCCGCCATCGTGCCGCGGCGTCGCGCGCGCCGCCAGTCGGCCGAACGGCCAGCCGACCCGAGCGCTGCGGCCCGCTATAATTGAGGGCCGTCCGACTGCGTGCCCCGAGCACGTTCCTGCCCATGCGTTTCGATCTTGAGCCGCCATCGAGCGTCGCGGCTGCCCATCGCATCGGTGTGCTGCTGATCAATCTCGGCACGCCCGACGCGCCCACCCCGCGCGCGGTGCGGCGCTACCTGGCCGAATTCCTGTCGGATCCGCGGGTCGTCGAAATTCCGCAGGCCGTCTGGCAGGTGCTGCTGCGCACGCTGATCCTGCCGCTGCGCGGCCGCGCGTCCGCGAAGAAATACGCGGCCGTCTGGATGCCCGAGGGCTCGCCGCTGCGTGTCTACACCGAGCGCCAGACCGACAGCGTGCGGCACCTGCTCGCGTCGAACGGCTATCACGTGATGGTCGACTACGCGATGCGCTACGGCAGTCCGAACATTTCGCACGCGCTCGCGCAGTTCAAGCGCGCGGGCGTCGAGCGCGTGCTGCTGATGCCGATGTATCCGCAATACTCGGCGTCGACAACCGCCACCGCGTTCGATGCCGCGTTCGGCGCGCTCGCGCGCATGCGCAATCAGCCGGAAGTGCGCACGGTGCGGCACTACGCCGACCATCCGGCCTATATCCACGCGCTGGCCGAGCAGGTGCGCCAATACTGGGCGCAGCACGGCCGGCCCGATTTCGCGGCCGGCGACAAGCTGGTGCTGAGTTTCCACGGCGTGCCGAAGCGCACGCTCGACCTCGGCGATCCCTATCACGACCAGTGCCAGCAGACGGGCGCGTTGCTGATGGCCGCGCTCGGGCTGTCGGCCACCGAATGCCGCGTCACGTTCCAGTCGCGCTTCGGCAAGGCCGAATGGCTCCAGCCGTATACCGCGCCGACCCTGCGCGAATTCGGCGAGGCCGGCGTGCGGCGGGCCGACGTGTTCTGTCCCGGCTTCACGGCCGATTGCCTCGAGACGATCGAGGAAATCGGCATGGAAGTGCGCGACGAGTTTCTCGCCGGCGGCGGCAAGACCTTTCACCGCATTCCGTGCCTGAACGGTGCCTCCGCATGGATCGGCGCGCTCGGCGAGATCGTCGCGGAAAATCTGCAGGGCTGGCCCGTCAAGGCCGCGCAGCCCGAACCGGTCAATTGAGATGAAACGATTCCCACGCGCGCGTTGTTCGCCGTTCCCTGGGGCGGCGGTCAGCCTTCACACGGCGGCCCGGCGGAGGCTTGCATGAACTACAGGATTTCCACGGAGCCGGGCGCGAAGCTGCGCATCGACAAATGGCTGTGGGCAGCCCGATTCTTCAAGACGCGCTCGCTCGCGACCGATGCGGTCGACAAGGGGCACGTGAAGATCGGCGGCGCGGCGGTCAAGCCGGCGAAGGACGTACGGGTGGGCGACGAGGTCGAGATTGCGATCGACGGCATCGTCTGGCACATTGCCGTGCTGGGCGTGTGCGACGTGCGCGGGCCCGCGAGCGTCGCGCAGACGCTCTACGAGGAAACGGCTGCGGGGCGAGCCGCGCGGCTCGCCGAACTGGAGCGGCGCCGGACGTATCGCGAGCCGGCGGCCGAATTGCACGGCCGGCCGACGAAGCGCGACAGGCGCATCATCGACAGATTTTCTGGTGGGAGCTGAACATCTGGTCGAACGTCGCCCGCGCGCTGCCGTATTCGGTCGTGCGGTCGGTGACGGCCCCCGACAGGCAGATGGTGGTGGTGCCGGCAATGAGTACCAGCGCGACCACCGATATCGCAAAGGTCAGTTTCACGGTACTCCCCTCGAGAACAAGGGTGAAAACGGCGCCAGGTGGAAGGTCACGCGGCGGTCAGCTAGGGTAAACACGCTTTTCCGACGCTTGAGTGGAGTGTAGTGCAGCCGGCCTGTGTGCAGCTAGTACTTGCCGGGTAAGCGTTGTTACAGGCCGTTTCGCCCGACGCGGCGGACGATGCGGCGCCTGCACCTGCAGACGCGCGGTTGTTTCGCGGCATTGGAGAATGCCGGCGAATAACCCTCTTGAAACCGCAGTTTTCGCCCTTATTTGCACCAGTAATGTGCGGTGCCGCCGGGTATACGTCCGGCGGTTGCCGATTTGGCTTCAACCTCTAATCGACTTTCAGCGACATGGAAAACACGCAAGAGAACCCGGCTACCCAATCGGCCGAAGACATCGGCAGCGAGAAGCAGGCGGAGCAAGGCGCCGCACCCGCCGCCGAAGCCGCCGACGCGGCGCTCGCGGAGGCTCAAGCCAAGGTCGCCGAGCTCCAGGAAAGCTTCCTGCGGGCGAAGGCCGAAACCGAGAACGTGCGCCGCC
Organism: Burkholderia sp. AU39826; assembly: GCF_020419965.1. Classification (NCBI taxonomy): domain Bacteria; kingdom Pseudomonadati; phylum Pseudomonadota; class Betaproteobacteria; order Burkholderiales; family Burkholderiaceae; genus Burkholderia; species Burkholderia sp. AU39826. The sequence continues at coordinate 163,877 of NZ_JAIZQG010000008.1, read as the reverse complement.
GCGCGCAGGACGACGTGTCGAAAGCGCACAAGTTCGCGATCGAGAGCTTCGCGGAGCACCTGCTGCCCGTGCTGGACAGCCTGGAAGCGGCCGTCAACGATACCTCCGGCGACATCGCGAAGGTGCGCGAGGGCGTCGAGCTCACGCTGCGCCAGTTGACGAGCGCGCTCGAGAAGGGCCGCGTCGTCGCGATCAATCCGGTCGGCGAGAAGTTCGATCCGCACCAGCACCAGGCCATTTCGATGGTGCCGGCCGAGCAGGAGCCGAACACCGTCGTCACGGTGCTGCAAAAGGGCTACATGATCGCCGACCGCGTGCTGCGCCCGGCGCTCGTCACCGTCGCGCAGCCGAAGTAAGGCGGCCGACATGGTGCCCGCCGGCGTCGATCCGGCCGCGTTCGACGCGTTCGACATGCAGGCGCTCGACGCCGGCACGTTCGACGCGGCCGTCGACGGCGCGGGCGATGCGCTGGCCGTGGTGTTCTTCTGGGGCGTCGACTGCTTCAACTGCGAGATCGCGAAGAAGGCGATGCTCGCCCAGCCCGACGCGATCCGCGCGCTGGGCCTGAAGTGGTTCCATTGCAACGTGTACGAGCACCATCAGCTGGGGCGCCGCTTCGGGCTGCACGGCGTGCCGACGTGGTTCTTCTTCCACCGCGGCAAGCGGCTGGGCCGCGCGACGGGCTGGCATGGTCTCGCGCAGTTCCAGGCAGCGGTTGCGGCGGCACGCGCGAAGATCGGCGCGGCGGCCGGTGCCGCGGCGGCCGGTGCCCCGTCCCGCGAGGGCACCGGCCCACACGATCCGCTGGCCGGCGGCGATTGAAAAAATTTAATATCCGCATCGCTCGTCGGGTCTTGAAAACGGATCGGGCGGACGCATTTCGGGAACAGAGTTGAATTCTGGCGTGCGAAACCGCCCAAAAACGCGGCGTTTCGCGCAGCAAACAAGCATTTCTGGAGATTAGGAAAAAATGGGAAAGATCATCGGTATTGACCTCGGCACCACGAACTCGTGCGTCGCCATCATGGAAGGCAACCAGGTCAAGGTCATCGAGAACTCGGAAGGCGCTCGCACCACGCCGTCGATCATCGCGTACATGGACGACAACGAAGTGCTCGTCGGCGCGCCGGCCAAGCGCCAGTCGGTGACCAACCCGAAGAACACGCTGTTCGCGGTGAAGCGCCTGATCGGCCGCCGCTTCGAAGAGAAGGAAGTCCAGAAGGACATCGGCCTGATGCCGTATGCGATCATCAAGGCCGACAACGGCGACGCATGGGTCGAAGCGCACGGCGAAAAGCTCGCGCCGCCGCAGGTGTCGGCCGAAGTGCTGCGCAAGATGAAGAAGACGGCCGAAGACTACCTCGGCGAGCCGGTCACGGAAGCCGTGATCACGGTGCCGGCGTACTTCAACGACAGCCAGCGCCAGGCGACCAAGGACGCCGGCCGCATCGCGGGCCTCGAAGTCAAGCGGATCATCAACGAGCCGACCGCGGCCGCGCTCGCGTTCGGTCTCGACAAGGCCGAGAAGGGCGACCGCAAGATCGCCGTGTATGACCTCGGCGGCGGCACGTTCGACGTGTCGATCATCGAGATCGCGGACGTCGACGGCGAAATGCAGTTCGAAGTGCTGTCGACCAACGGCGACACGTTCCTCGGCGGCGAAGACTTCGATCAGCGCATCATCGATTACATCATCGGCGAGTTCAAGAAGGAGCAGGGCGTCGACCTGTCGAAGGACGTGCTCGCGCTGCAGCGCCTGAAGGAAGCCGCCGAAAAGGCGAAGATCGAGCTGTCGTCGAGCCAGCAGACCGAAATCAACCTGCCGTACATCACGGCGGACGCGTCGGGCCCGAAGCACTTGAACCTGAAGATCACCCGCGCGAAGCTGGAAGCGCTGGTGGAAGACCTCGTCGAGCGCACGATCGAACCGTGCCGCATCGCGATCAAGGACGCAGGCGTCAAGGTGTCGGACATCGACGACGTGATCCTGGTCGGCGGCCAGACCCGCATGCCGAAGGTGCAGGAGAAGGTGAAGGAGTTCTTCGGCAAGGACCCGCGCCGTGACGTGAACCCGGACGAAGCCGTCGCGGTTGGCGCGGCGATCCAGGGCCAGGTGCTGTCGGGCGACCGCAAGGACGTGCTGCTGCTCGACGTGACCCCGCTGTCGCTCGGTATCGAGACGCTCGGCGGCGTGATGACGAAGATGATCAACAAGAACACGACGATCCCGACGAAGCACGCCCAGGTGTATTCGACGGCGGACGACAACCAGTCGGCCGTAACGATCAAGGTGTTCCAGGGCGAACGCGAAATGGCGGCGGGCAACAAGCTGCTCGGCGAGTTCAACCTCGAAGGCATTCCGCCGGCCCCGCGCGGCGTGCCGCAGATCGAAGTGACCTTCGACATCGACGCGAACGGCATCCTGCACGTCGGCGCGAAGGACAAGGCGACCGGCAAGGAAAACAAGATCACGATCAAGGCGAACTCGGGCCTGTCCGAGGCTGAAATCGATCAGATGATCAAGGACGCGGAAGCGAACGCAGCGGAAGACCACAAGCTGCGCGAGCTGGCCGATTCGCGCAACCAGGGCGACGCGCTGGTTCACAGCACGAAGAAGGCGCTGACCGAGTACGGCGACAAGCTGGATGCGGGCGAGAAGGAAGCGATCGAAGCGGCGCTGAAGTCGCTCGAGGACGTGCTGAAGGACACGTCGGCCGACAAGGCCGCGATCGACGCGAAGGTCGAGGAGCTCGGCAAGGTCTCGCAGAAGCTCGGCGAGAAGATGTATGCCGACATGCAGGCCCAGCAGGCTGGTGCGGCCGGCGCGGCCGGTGCGGCGGAAGGCGCGGCCCACGCGGGCGGTGCGCAACAGGCTGCCGACGACGTCGTCGACGCCGAGTTCAAGGAAGTGAAGAAGGACTAAGCCAGGTTGCAATGGCACCGCATGCCGCGCGCGCAAAAACGCGCGCGGCGCGACTGACCAGCGGCTGAAAAGCGGTCTGTCTTTCCTTCCGGATGGCCGGATCGACTCCACGCCTGGCGGGCCTTGCGGCCCTCCGGGCACATTTGTTTTTTGGCGGGTGCTGCGCGAGCCGTCCGCGGACGGTGCAGCGCCAGACGAGTCGAGAGACTTTACTGCGGGCGAAAGGAGCCGCCGCGTGCGCGATGCGTGGCGGCACAGTGAATCGATATGGCGAAACGGGATTACTACGAGGTTCTGGGCGTCGCGAAGAATGCGAGCGACGACGAAATCAAGAAGGCATATCGCAAGCTTGCGATGAAGTATCACCCTGACCGCAATCCGGACAGCAAGGATGCGGAAGAGCATTTCAAGGAGGCGAAGGAAGCCTATGAAATGCTGTCGGATGGCCAGAAGCGGGCCGCGTATGACCAGTACGGCCACGCGGGCGTCGATCCGAACATGGGCGGTGCGGGCGCGCAGGGCTTCGGCGGCTTCGCGGATGCGTTCGGCGACATCTTCGGCGACATCTTCGGCCAGGCCGCGGGCGGTGCCGCGCGCGGCGGCCGCGGCGGCCCGCAGGTGTATCGCGGCGCCGACCTGCGCTACAGCATGGAAATCACGCTCGAGCAGGCCGCGCACGGCTACGACACGCAGATCCGCGTGCCGAGCTGGGTGTCGTGCGAAGTCTGCCACGGCTCGGGTGCGAAGCCCGGCACGAAGCCGGAAACCTGCCCGACCTGTCACGGCCAGGGCACGGTGCGCATGTCGCAGGGCTTCTTCAGCATCCAGCAGACCTGCCCGAAGTGTCATGGCACCGGCACCTACATCCCCGAGCCGTGCGCGCATTGCCACGGGTCGGGCAAGGTGAAGGAAACCAAGACGCTCGAAGTGAAGATTCCGGCCGGGATCGACGACGGGATGCGGATCCGCTCGGCCGGCAACGGCGAGCCGGGCATCAACGGCGGGCCGCCGGGCGACCTGTACGTCGAGATCCACATCAAGCCGCACTCGGTGTTCGAGCGCGACGGCGACGATCTCCATTGCCAGATGCCGATTCCGTTCACGACCGCCGCACTCGGCGGCGAGATCGAGGTGCCGACGCTGGCCGGCCGTGCGTCGTTCCCGGTGCCGGAAGGCACGCAGTCGGGCAAGACGTTCCGCCTGCGCGGCAAGGGCATCAAGGGGCTGCGTTCGAGCATCGCGGGCGATCTGTACGTGCACGTGCAGGTCGAGACGCCCGTGAAGCTGACCGACCAGCAGCGCGACCTGCTCAAGCAGTTCGAGAAGTCGCTGGCCGAAGGCGGCGCGCGTCACAGCCCGCAGAGCAAGAGCTGGTTCGACCGGGTGAAGAGCTTCTTCGAGTAACGGGCATGACTGAAGGCAACGAGAGCGCGTCGTTCGCGCTCTTGGACGATTGCGACTCGACCGCGTCCGCGCGGTCGAGTCGTTTGTATTCGGGCTTCGTGCGCGAACGCGTGTGCACGCACCCGGCGCAGCTCGACGCCATCGATGCGGCGCTCGCGCGGGATCTGCGCGACGGGCTGCATGCGGTCGTCGTCGGCGATTACGAATTCGGACGCAACCTGCAAAAGGCGCAGCCGGGCGATGCCCCGCTGCGCTTTTTGCTGTATGCGCACTGCGAGCGGCTGTCGCGCGACGAAGTCGACGCGTGGCTCGCACAGCAGGATGGCGGCGGCCCGCCGTCGATCGCCGGTGTCGCGCACGTCGCGAAGAGCGTGTCGCGCGACGCGTTCGACGCGGCGATCGGCGCGGTGCAGGACGCGCTGCGCGCAGGCGATTCGTATCAGGTCAACTACACGTACCGGCTGAATTTCGACGTGTTCGGCACGCCGCTCGCGCTGTACCGGCGGCTGCGCGCGCGCCAGCCTGTGCGGTACGGCGCGCTGATCGCGCTGCCCGGCGGCGCGTGGGTCGTGTCGTGCTCGCCCGAGCTGTTCGTCGAGAAGCAGGGCGACGTGCTGCGCGCGCGGCCGATGAAGGGCACCGCGCCGCGTTCGGCCGATCCGCGCGACGATGCGGCGGCCGCCGCGTTCCTCGCGAGCGATCCGAAGAACCGAGCGGAAAACGTGATGATCGTCGACCTGCTGCGCAACGACGTGTCGCGGATCGCGCGCACGGGCAGCGTCAAGGTGCCGGCGCTGTTCTCCGTCGAGCCGTATGCGTCGGTGTGGCAGATGACGTCGACGGTCGAAGCCGGCTGGCGCGACGGCACGACGTTCGCGCAGATGCTGCGCGCGCTGTTTCCGTGCGGGTCGATCACCGGTGCGCCGAAGTACAAGACGATGGAATTGATCGACGCGATCGAGTCGACGCCGCGCGGGCTCTATACGGGCGCGATCGGGTGGCTCGATGCGCCGCGGGACGGCGCCGTGGAGGACGTCGCGCAAGACGTTCCGTCGGCGAGCCACGGCGCCGCGCGACAGGTTGATGGGGCCGGTGCGTCGCCGGGCCGTGCGGCGTCCTGCGGCGATTTCTGCCTGTCGGTCGCGATCCGGACGCTGACGCTCGATGCGGCTGGCGTCGATAATGACGCGGACGGCACGGGCATCGCCGCGACCGGCCGGCGGCGCGGCACGATGGGCGTGGGCGCGGGCATCGTGCTCGACAGCGTCGCGGCCGACGAATATGCGGAGTGCGAATTGAAAGCGCGATTCCTGACCGATGCCGACCCCGGCTTCCAGTTGTTCGAAACGACCGCCGCGACGCGCGCGGGCGGCATCCGGCATCTGGAGCGCCATCTCGCGCGGCTGCAGCGCAGTGCCGATGCGTTCGGCTTCCGCTTCGACGCCGACACGTTGCATCGCGAGATCGATGCACGCTGCGCGGCGCTCGACGGTGACAGTCCATACCGGATGAAGCTCGCGCTCGCGAAGGACGGCGCGTTCGACATCACGGCCGCACCGCTGAAGGCGCTGCCCACCGGGCCGGTTAGCGTGATGCTCGCGTCCGAGCACGGCTTTGCGCCGACCTGCGCGAGCGACGCGCTGCTGCTGCACAAGACCACGCGCCGTGCCGAATACGACCGCGCGTGGCAGGCGGCCGAAGCACTCGGCGGATTCGACATGCTGTTCGTCAACGAGCGCGGCGAGGTGACGGAAGGCGGGCGCTCGAACCTGTTCGTGAAGCTCGACGGGCAATGGGTGACGCCGCCGCTCGCGAGCGGCGTGCTGCCGGGCGTGATGCGCGGCGTGCTGCTGGACGATCCGGCGCTAAACGCAACGGAGCGCGCGCTGACGCTCGACGATGTGCTGAACGCAGACGCGTTGATGATCTGCAATGCGTTACGCGGGCCGATGACGGCGCGGCTGATTCGCGACTGCGCATCGGCCTGAGCGGATTACTTTCGTGGCGTACATTGCCAGGTTTGTACGATGGGGCGTCCTCGTTCGTAGCGCACAACGCAAGTTTGCGCATATTTGCCGAGTGGCCGTGCGATCACGACGCTTGTATTGCTGTAGTTGCACGAGATCCAGTAGTCTTCGCGATCTTCAGCCAGCAACCAAGTATAAATATCGCTTTTGGGCTCGGTGCGCGAGCGATTCGGCAGCAATGACATTATCCGGTCCGGCGGCCCCGACCAGAAGGTGACGCCGGCAAGCGGATAGGTGCGTCGCGTGTCGAAGTTTTTCCAGCCATCGGGTGGTTGACCGTCGAGCTGCTGGGTGACGGCAAGGCGTGCGGGGCAATCTGCAGTGGCGGCGAATACGGGTAAGACGATGAGCGAACTGAATGCGAACGCGGTAATGGTGAGCAGCCGGTACGGCGTTTGGCGGATGAACATCATCATTTCACCACCGAAAATGCATCGGCATTGTTGCTTGGATCGATGTAACGGCCAGTTTTGTCCTTGCCCTTGAATGCAATTCATCGTCTCTTGATTGCCATGCGAATATGGGACGCGTATGGAATTGCGATGTGTACGACGCGTGATAGATGTTCTCGAGCGGGCGTCGACATTGTCTTCACCTTCCGCTGCACCCTCACCCGCAGTGCCAGTCGATCATCTTCGGCGGCGTCCGCTTCGCGTCGTAGCGGACCGTGCAGGTTCGCGCGGCAGTGCCCAGCGGACGGGCAATGATCGCGGCCGTGTCGAAATACTCGCAACTCACCCAGTAATCGGTTTCGGCTGCCGCGAGTGGCCACGTGTTGACGAGCATATCGCGCCGTTTGACGCCGCTCGATGGGGCGAGCATGGCGAGTTGATCGGGCGGCCCGGACCAAAACGACACGCCGATCAGCGGATGTGCCTTCTGTGAATCGTAAGGGCGCCAGCCGTCGGGCGCGGGACCTGTGACCGTCTGTGAAACCGCCAGGCGGGCCGGACACTGAACAGGCGCCAAAGTGGCGTACGCCGACGAGATGCAACTAGCTGTCAGCAACGCGGCGAGCGCCGCATGGGCTGGAAAACGGGCGAGTGCCATCGTCATCGCACCACCGAGAACGCATCGGCGTTGTTGCTCGGATCGATATAGCGACCGTTTCTGTCCTTGCCCTGGAACCGGATGTGCCGTTTCCGGATTTTCGACAGACTGCGCCATTGTTCGATGACGTAGATGCCTTTCGAATCCTGACTCAGATAGAACGCCGCATGGTTGCCGTACGATTTGTTCGGATAACGCTCGTTCTCGAAAGTCGCGATGACCGTGCCCGGACGAATGGTCGAATCGCCCTTTACCGTCTTTTCCGGTCGCCACCCGGAGGTCGCGCCCACTTTGGTATGGACCTTCACGAGCGCAACGCACTCACCATCGCCTTGTAGTGGTTCGCCGGCCAAGTGGGCTGCGCGTTCGTATACGTGGGACATTTCGCCTCCATGGAATGATGGAAGCGCAATGGTCTCCGCAACGAAGGCCTACGGATATAGGACGTGTTTGAAAATGCAGTGCTGCCAAATCGAACGACGGGTGTCGTCGAGCAGGTGGCGGCCTTTGCCTTCGCATCGAGCCGCCATCTCGTCCGAAATCAGAACGAATGCTCCGGGCCCGGGAACGTGCCGTCCTTCACGGCGCGTACGTACGCTTCGACGGCCGTCTGAATGTTCGGCTGCCCCTGCATGAAATCCTTCACGAAACGCGGCCGCTTGCCGGGGAACACGCCGAGCATGTCGTGCAGCACGAGCACCTGCCCCGAGCAGTCGACGCCCGCGCCGATGCCGATCGTCGGAATCTTCAGCATGTGCGTGACTTCGGCCGCGACGAGCGTCGGCACGGCTTCGAGCACGACGAGCTGCGCGCCGGCATCCTCGATCGCGCGCGCGTCGCGCAGCAGTTGCGCGGCGCCGGCTTCGGTCTTGCCCTGGACCTTGAAGCCGCCGAACGCATGCACCGATTGCGGCGTGAGGCCGAGGTGCGCGCACACGGGCACCGAGCGTTCGACGAGGAAGCGGATCGTATCGGCGAGCCATTCGCCGCCTTCGAGCTTCACCATCTGCGCGCCCGCGCGCATCAGCTTGACCGCGTTCGCGAACGCGTCGGCCGGCGTTCCGTACGTGCCGAACGGCAGATCGGCGACGACCAGCGCGCGCGGTTGAGCCCGCGCGACACAGGCGGTGTGGTACGCGATGTCGTCGAGCGACACGGGCAGCGTGGTCGTGTGGCCCTGCAGCACGTTGCCGAGCGAATCGCCGATCAGCAGCACGTCGGTGCCGGCGCGATCGAGCAGCGCGGAAAAGCTCGCGTCGTAGCAGGTCAGCATCGCGATCTTCTCGCCGGCATCGCGCATTGCCTGCAGCTTGGGTACGGTCACGGCAGGCCGGCTCGATTCCTGGAGATAGGTCATGGGAAATCCGGGTCGGTGGGGAAGAACGACAGGCGGGGACGCGTCAGCGCGTCGTCTCGCCCTTGACGAAGAATTCCTTGCGGCCGCGCATCGTCTCGATGCGCTCGACCAGCAGGGCAAGGTCTTCGGGGGAATCCAGCGGGTTCAGGTGCTCGGCTGCGACCGTCAGCACCGGCGTGCGGTCGTAGTGGTAGAAGAATTCGTTGTACGCGTCGACGAGCGAGCGCAGGTACGCATCGCTGATCTGCAGCTCCATCGGCAGCCCGCGCTTCTGAATGCGCGAGAACAGCACTTCGGGGCTGGCCTGCAGATAGACGACGAGGTCGGGCGACGGCGCCTGCGGCACGTCGACGTGCGTGGCGACCGAGCGATACAGTTGCCATTCGTCTTCCGGCAGGTTCAGCCGCGCGAAGATGTCGTTCTTCTGCGGCATGAAATCGGCGATGACCGGGCGGCCGGTGTCGAGCGCGCCGATCAGCTCGCGCGCCTGCTGCGCGCGCTGCAGCGCGAACGACAACTGGACGGGCAGCGCGTAGCGCGCGGTGTCGCGGTAGAAGCGTTCGAGGAACGGGTTGTCCTGCGGGCGCTCGAGCAGCGCCTGCATCGACCAGCGCTCGCCGAGCAGGCGCGCGAGCGTCGTCTTGCCGACGCCGATCGGGCCTTCGATCACGAGATAGCGGTGCGGGGCGCGCAGGTCGGGCGCGGTGACGGTCAGCGGAGTCGAGTTCATCGGCAGCGGGTCTTGTCGGCGTCTGCGCCGGCCGCGAGCGCCTTCTGCATCGGGCACTGGCAGGTCTGCACCTTTTCGACGCGCTGATCGGCGACGGCGGCGAGAAAGGCGTCGGCACGGCCGCGCGCGGGGATGTCGAGCGCCGGCTCGATCTCGACGAGCGGCACGAGCGCGAACGCGCGGTCGGTAAGGCGCGGGTGGGGGACGATCAGGTCGGGTTCGTCGATCGAATCGGCGCCGAACAGCAGGATGTCGAGGTCGAGCGTGCGCGGCGCATTGCGATACGGACGCTCGCGGCCGAAGTGATGTTCGATCTTCTGGCAAAGCGCGAGCAGCTCGCGGGCCGACAGCGTCGTGTCGAGCTTGACGACGCAGTTGTAGTAGTCGTCGCCGCCCGCTTCGAACGGCGCCGTGCGATACAGGCTCGATTTGCCGAGGATCGAGATGGTGCGCTGCTGCGCGAGGCACACCACCGCGTCCTTCAAGGTCTGGCGCGCATCGCCGAGATTCGCCCCCAGTCCGATATATGCAACCGTCATGGCATCACTTCCTACGTCGTTCGCCGGCGGGCGCGTCAGTCGTCGGACCCGCCCGCGGTATCCGGCGCCTGCTCGGCGGCACCTTCACCCGGCTTGCGGTTTCGCGCACCGCCGCGGCGCCGCCGCTTGCGGGGCGATTTTTCCTTCGAGCCGCCCTGCGTGAGCAATGCCTCGCGAGCGGCCGCGTCGCCTTCGATGAAATCCGTCCACCACTGTCCGACTTCCGCATCGAGCTCGCCGGATTCGCAGCGTAACAGGAGGAAATCATACCCCGCTCTAAACCTTTGGTGTTCCAGCAGCCGCATCGCGCTGCGGCCCGAGCGTTTCTCGAGGCGCAGTTGCAGGCCCCAGATCTCGCGCATGTCGGCCGAGTAGCGCTTGTGGATCGCGAGTTTCTCGGTCTGCATGTCGAGCACGTCGTCCATCGCGCGATGCAGCGCCGGCACCGGGATTTCGCCCTCGGCCGTGTATTGCTCGAAGCGCTGGCGCATGTCGTGCCACAGCAGCGTCGCGAACAGGAAGCCCGGCGACACCGGCTTGCCGGCGCGCACGCGCGCGTCGGTGTTGTTCAGCGCGAGCGTGATGAACTTCTCGCCCTGCGGCTGTTCGAGCACGACGTCGAGCAGCGGCAGCAGCCCGTGATGCAGGCCTTCCTTGCGCAGCTTCTTCAGGCACGCGAGTGCGTGGCCCGACAGCAGCAGCTTCAGCATTTCGTCGAACAGGCGTGCGGCCGGCACGTTGTTGATCAGGTCGGCGAGCGCGTGGATCGGCTCGCGCGTATGCGGCTCGATCTCGAAATCGAGCTTCGCCGCGAAGCGCACGACGCGCAGCATCCGCACCGGATCCTCGCGAAAGCGCGTGGCCGGATCGCCGATCATCCGCAACAGGCGGGCGCGTACGTCGGCCATCCCGTCGTGGTAGTCGAGCACCGTCTGCGTCGACGGGTCGTAGTACATCGCGTTGATCGTGAAGTCGCGGCGCGCGGCGTCCTCGTGCTGCTCGCCCCACACGTTGTCGCGCAGTACGCGGCCGCTCGCGTCGACCGCGTGCGTGCGGCGATCGAGTTCGTCGCGCTTCAGGCGCCTCGGCGGCTCGGCCGCAGCCGCGGCCGCCTCGGGCGGCGCGTCGACCAGCGCGCGGAACGTCGACACCTCGATCAGCTCCTGGCCGAACTGCACGTGCACGATCTGGAAGCGGCGGCCGATCAGGCGCGCGCGGCGGAACAGGCGCTGCACCTCGGTCGGCGTCGCGTCGGTCGCGACGTCGAAGTCCTTCGGCGCGATGCCGAGCAGCAGGTCGCGCACCGCGCCGCCGACGATGAATGCACGAAAGCCCGCCTGCTGCAGCGTGTCGGTCACGCGCACCGCGTTCTTCGAGATCAGCGCCGGGTTGATGCCGTGCACGCTGGCCGGCACGACGGTCGGCTCATGGTTGCTGCGCGGTTTCTTCGCGCCGCCGCGGGCGCCCTTCGGGGCGCGCGGGGCGGCTGGGGCCGCTTCGTCGGCCGGGGCCGCGGCGGGAGGCGTTTGCTCGGTTTCGTCCTGGCCGAGCAGCTTGCGGATGAATTTTTTGATCACGACGTTCAGAAGAGATCGAGGATACGCCAGCCGCGGGTGCTTGCATGCGCACGCAGCGTGTCGTCAGGGTTGGTCGCGATCGGGTCGGTGACTTTCTCGAGCAGCGGGATGTCGTTGTGCGAGTCGCTGTAGAAGTAGCTATGTTCGAAGTCGTCCCAGTGCTTTCCGAGCGATGCGAGCCATGCTTCGGTGCGCACGATCTTGCCTTCGCGATAGCTCGGCGTGCCGGTCGGCCGGCCCGTGTACGGCGAGTCGGGATGCCCGTCGGTCGTTTCGACCTCGCACGCGATCAGCGTGTCGACGCCGAACGCGGTCGCGATCGGACGCGTGATGAATTCGTTGGTGGCCGTCACGACGCAGCACAGGTCGCCGGCATCGACGTGCTTGCGCACGAGTTCGAGCGCGGCGGGCGTCATCGCGGGGCGGATCACCTCGTGCATGTACTGCTCGTGCCATTCGGCCAGTTGCGCGCGCGAATACTTCGCGAGCGGCGTGAGCATCGCGCACAGGTACGCGTGGATGTCGAGCTTGCCGGCCTTGTAGTCGGCGAAGAACTGGTCGTTCTGACGCGAGAAGCTTTCCGCGTCGACGATGCCGAGCTTCACCATGAAGCGACCCCATTCGTGGTCGCTATCGGTGGGGATCAGCGTGTGATCGAGGTCAAAGAGTGCCAGATTAGTCATGGAAGCGCATTTTACTCGAAGCGGTTCGGGCCCGTGCCCGGTGGTGTGATGTCGTCGCCGGGACGCGCGAGCATCCGGCGCAGCAGCGGCAGCGTGACCGCGCGTTTCTGCTCGAGCGAGAAGCGGTCGAGCGCGTCGAGCAAGGCCATCAGGCTCGGCATGTCGCGCCGGAAATGGGTCAGCAGGTACGCGGCGATGTCGTCGGTGAGCGCGATCCCGCGCTCCTTCGCCGCGAGCTTGAGCACGGCGATCTTGCCGGCGTCGGACGGCGGCGACAGGTGGAACACGAGCCCCCAGCCGAGGCGCGTGCGCAGATCCTCGCGCACGTCGAGCGCGAGCGGCGCCGCCGGGCCCGCCGCGACGAACGCGCTCGACGGGTGCGCGCGCACTTCGTTGAACAGGTTGAACAGCGCGACCTGCTGCGTGTCGCTCATCCGGTCGCAGTCGTCGATCGCGTAGATGCCGATGCGCGGGTCGAACGTGAACGCGCCGAGCGGGCTCTGCGGGCTCAGGTAGCGCGCATAGCCGTACGACGCATCGCTCACGAGCGCCTGCAGCAGGTGGGTGCGGCCGCTGCCGGGCTCGCCCCAGATATAGAACGACCGGTCCGGCACGGGGCCGGCCGCGAGCGCGAGATCGAGCTTCTGCAGGCGCGTGACGAGCTCGTCGTTCTCGTCGCTCATGATGAAGTTGTCGAACGTGGCGGGCGGCGGCGTGCCGAGATCGAGCGTCAGTTGACGGGACACAGCAGTCACAGTGCGGATCGGTTGAAAAAACGCGTGCCGTACGCCGGGCGCGCGCGCGGGAAGGCGCCTCGGCCGGCTTCACGCGCGACCGTACGCACGGCGGCGCGGCGCGGGCTTCGGCGCGCTTCGCCCGGCGATGAAAACGGGGACGTGTTGACCAAGATGCAATCCCTGACGATTCGGTGCTCGGAATTCCGGCCAACGGGCCGGCTTCGGGTAAAATCGCATTTTACCGACCTTCTCGCATTCCCCCATGAATCCTCCGAAATCCGCTCCCGACGCTCAGGGTCTGTCCTATCGCGACGCAGGTGTCGACATCGACGCCGGCGACGCGCTCATCGACAAGATCAAGCCTTTTGCGAAGAAAACCCTGCGCGACGGCGTGCTCGGCGGCATCGGCGGGTTCGGCGCGCTGTTCGAAGTGCCGAAGAAGTACAAGGAGCCCGTGCTCGTGTCGGGCACCGACGGCGTGGGCACCAAGCTCAAGCTGGCCTTTCATCTGAACAAGCACGACACCGTCGGCCAGGATCTCGTCGCGATGAGCGTGAACGACATCCTCGTGCAGGGCGCCGAGCCGCTGTTCTTCCTCGACTACTTCGCGTGCGGCAAGCTGGACGTCGACACGGCCGCCACCGTCGTCAAGGGCATCGCGCAGGGCTGCGAACTGTCGGGCTGCGCGCTGATCGGCGGTGAAACGGCCGAAATGCCGGGCATGTACCCGGACGGCGAATACGACCTGGCCGGCTTCGCGGTCGGCGCGGTCGAGAAGAGCAAGATCATCGACGGCAGCACGATCGCCGAAGGCGACGTCGTGCTCGGCCTCGCATCGAGCGGCATTCACTCGAACGGCTTCTCGCTCGTGCGCAAGATCATCGAGCGCGCGAACCCGGATCTGTCCGCCGATTTCCACGGCCGCTCGCTCGCCGACGCGCTGATGGCGCCGACGCGCATCTACGTGAAGCCGCTGCTCGCGCTGATGCAGAAGCTGACGGTGAAGGGCATGGCGCACATCACCGGCGGCGGCCTCGTCGAGAACATTCCGCGCGTGCTGCGCGAAGGCCTCACCGCGGAGCTCGACCAGAAGGCATGGCCGCTGCCGCCGCTGTTCAAGTGGCTGCAGGAGCACGGCGGCGTCGCCGATGCGGAAATGCACCGCGTGTTCAACTGCGGGATCGGCATGGCCGTGATCGTCTCGGCGGCCGATGCCGACGCAGCGATTGCCGACCTGACCGCCGCCGGCGAACAGGTGTGGAAGATCGGCACCGTGCGTGCGACCCGCGAAGGCGAGGCGCAGACGGTCGTGGTCTGACGCATTGCCGCAGCAGATGCAGCAAGGAAAGCCGCCCGGGATCGATCCGGGCGGCTTTTTTTCGGCCGCTCGAGCCTCAGTATGGCCGGCGCCCGCCGACGCTCAAGCGGACGCTCGCGGCGCATTCGCCGGGCGCGCACCGGCCAGCAGCGGCGGCACGAGCAGGTACAGCAGCGCGGCGCCAGCCCACACGAGCCCCGGCCACGTCGCGCGCGTCGCCGCATAGGTCGCGGTAACGACCAGCGGCCCCGCGACGCCGATCAGGCTCGCCACGCTCGCCAGCGTGCCTTGCAGTTCGCCCTGGCGCGTATCGTCCACCTGCCGCGCGAGCATCGCCTGCAACGCCGGCAGCGTCATGCCGCCGGCCGCGAACAGCGGCAGCAGTGCAAACGGCACCCATGAGGCCGTGGCGAACGCGATGACCACAAGCCCGAGCGCATCGCCTGCCAGCCCCAGTGCGAGCGCGCGCCGCTCGCCGAGCCGCGCGATCAGCGGCCCGATCGCGAACGCCTGCGCGAGCGCGTGGCATGCGCCGTAGCCGGCGAGCGACAGTCCGGCGACCGGCGTCGACCAGCCGAAATGCTCCTGGCCGTACAGGATCCACAGCGTCGCGGGCGCCTGCGACACGAGTGCCACGATCACGTAGATGCCGACCAGCGGCGCGAGCGCGGGCGCGCCGCTCAGCCGGCGCAGGCTCGCGAACGGGTTGAGCGTGCCGGCCGTCCGGCCTTCCCGGGCCGCGCGCGGCCGCGATTCCGGCAACGCACGCCACACGAGCACGAGATTCAGCGCGTTGAGCAACGCGGCCGCGACGAACGGCGCACGCAGGTGCAGCGCGCCGAGCAGCCCGCCGATCAGCGGGCCGGCGATGAAGCCGATGCCCATCATCGCGCCGAGCTGGCCGAAGCGCCGTGCGCGGTCGGGTTCGGCCGTCACGTCGGTCACGTACGCGGTCGCGACCGCGACGTTCGCGCCGGTGATGCCGGCGATCAGCCGCCCGACGTAAAGCCACGCGAGCGTGGGCGCGAGCGCCATCAGCAGATAGTCGAGCGCGGCGCCCGCGAGCGACGCGAGCAGCACTGGCCGGCGGCCGAGACGGTCGCTCAGCGCGCCGAGCAGCGGCGTGCACAGGAACTGCGCGAACGCGTACAGCGCCAGCAGAATGCCGTAGTGGGTGTCGGTGCTGCCCGCGCCGGCGAGCGCGCGCAGTAGCCCGGGCAGAATCGGCATCACGATGCCGACGCCGATCGCGTCGAGCAGGACCGTGGCAAGAATGGCAATCAGGGACGGATTCAAGTGCATTACTCTATCGATGATAGAGTGAGGATTATTCCACAGTTTCCCTATCGGTGATAGAGATGAAGGACACAGGCGCGCGGCTGACGCGCGACACGGTATTGCGCGCGGCGCTCGAACTGCTGAACGAAGTGGGCATCGACGCGCTGTCGACGCGGCGGCTCGCCGAACGGCTCGGCGTGCAATCGCCGACGCTGTACTGGCATTTCAGGAACAAGGCCGAGCTGCTCGACGCGATGGCCGAGGCGATCATGCTCGAGCGCCACGGCGCGTCGCTGCCGAAGCCGGGCGACGTGT
This sequence comes from Burkholderia sp. AU39826, assembly GCF_020419965.1. NCBI lineage: Bacteria > Pseudomonadati > Pseudomonadota > Betaproteobacteria > Burkholderiales > Burkholderiaceae > Burkholderia > Burkholderia sp. AU39826. The sequence continues at coordinate 147,939 of NZ_JAIZQG010000008.1, read as the reverse complement.
GGGACGCGTGGCTCGCGGAGAATGCGCGCAGTTTCCGCCGTGCGCTGCTGGCTTATCGCGACGGGGCGCGCCTGCACGCCGGCACGCGGCCGCGCGCGCTGCATTTCAGCTCGATCGAACGCAAGATCGCGCTGCTCGGCGACGCGGGGTTCACGCCGGACGAAGCGGTCGACGTGATGGTCGCGATCGGCCGCTTCGTGGTCGGATGGGTGCTGGAAGAGCAGGCGGCGCCGGACGCGGACGCCGATGCGTCACTGCCGGACGCGGCCGACTATCCGTTGTTCGCGAAAGGCTGGGCCGTGCTGCGCGAGCGCGGCGGCGACGAAGCGTTCGAGCGCGGCATCGCATGGATCGTCGACGGCGCCCGCGCGCGCCTGGCGGCGCGTCGGGCGGATTGAGCGGTCAGCGCGGCGTGCGGCCGTCGAGCACGCGTTCGAGCGCATCGAGCGCGCGAGCCGTCGAATCCGGCGCGATGCAGTCTACGACGATCCGTTCCGGCATCGCGCGCAGCCACGTGATCTGGCGCTTGCACAGCTGACGTGTCGCGAAGATGCCCTTGTCGCGCATCGTCCGGTAGTCGGTATCGCCGTCGAGGAATTCCCACGCCTGCCGATAGCCGACGCAACGCATCGACGGCAGATCGGGATGGAGATCGTCGCGGCGCCGCAGCCGCTCGACTTCGTCGATGAAACCCGCATCGAGCATCGCGTCGAAGCGCTGCGCGATCCGTGCGTGCAGCATCGCGCGATCCGACGGCTCGAGCGCGACCGGCACGAAGCGGTACGCGGCGGCCGCATCATCCGTGCGGCGCGGCGCGGCGAGCAGCGCCGACATCGGCTGCCCGCTCAGCATGAAGACTTCGAGCGCCCGCTGGATCCGCTGCGAATCGTTCGGCGCGAGCCGCGCGGCCGTGTCGGGATCGACCTGCGCGAGCCGCGCGTGCAGCGCGGGCCAGCCGTCGCGCGCGGCGTCGGCGTCGAGTGTCGCGCGGATCTCCGGGTCGGCACCGGGCAGGTCGTTGAGCCCTTGCGTCAACGCCTTGTAGTACAGCATCGTGCCGCCGGCGAGCAACGGCGTGCGGCCGCGCGCGACGATCTCGCGGATCAGCCGCAGCGTGTCCGTGCGGAATTCCGCGGCCGAATACGCATCGGCCGGGTCGATGATGTCGATCAGGTGATGCGGCACGCTCGCGCGCTCGTCGCGCGACGGTTTCGCGGTGCCGATATCCATGTCGCGGTAGACGAGCGCCGAATCGACGCTGACAATCTCGATCGGGCGGCGCGCGGCGAGCGCCAGCGCCGCGGCGGTCTTGCCCGAGGCGGTGGGGCCGAGCAGGCAGGCGATCGTCGTCGGAGTGGGCTGCGAGGAAGCGCTCATTGCCCGCGCATGAAGAGACGGTCGAGATCGTTCAGCGTGAGCTGGTACCAGGTCGGCCGGCCGTGATTGCACTGGTCCGCGCGCTCGGTCGCCTCCATCTGGCGCAGCAGCGCGTTCATCTCGTCGAGCGTCAGGCGCCGGTTCGCGCGCACCGCGTGATGGCACGCGAGCGTGCCGAGCAGCTCGTGCTGGCGCTCGGTGAGCACACGCGAGCCGCCGAACGCGTGCAGGTCGGCGAGCACCGCGCGCGCGAGCGATTGCAGGTCGGCATCCTTCAGCAGCGCCGGCACCGCCCGGATCGCGAGCGTCGTCGGCGATAGCACCGCGAGGTCGAAGCCGAGCGATTCGAGCGTGTCGCGCTCTTCCTCGACCGTGCCGATTTCGACCGGCGTGGCCGTCATCGAGATCGGCAGCAGCAGCGACTGCACGGCGACCGAGCGATCGGCGAGCGCGTTCTTGAACTGCTCGTACAGGATTCGCTCGTGCGCCGCGTGCATGTCGACGATCACGAGGCCGTACGCATTCTGCGCGAGCACGTAGATGCCGTGGATCTGGCCGAGCGCGAAGCCGAGCGGCTGCTCGTCGTGCGCGCCGGCGGCGAGCGGCGCCGCGGCGAAGCCCGGCAGCGGCGCGACCGGCGCGTCGGCCGTATCGCGGGCGACGAGCGTCGTGCCGTCCGGCGTGCCCGCGCCAATGTCCTTGCGGCCGAACAGCGCGTCGTAGAGCGCGAGCGGCTGCGCGACGGGCAGCGTGCCCTGCGTCATCCGCGCCTGGCGCATCCAGGTATTGCCCGCCGACGATGAAGACGACGGCGACGAGAAGCCGCTGCCGCCTGCCGCGTGGCCCTGGCTTTGGCCGAGCGGCGTGTCGACGAACGACGCCGGCCCGCGTGGCGCCGGGGAGAGTTGCGCGGCATGGCCGCCCGCGGTGGTTTCCGGCGACGCGCCCGCATGGCGGGCAAGCGCACGCTGCACCGCATGGAACACGTACTGGTGGATCGAGCGCGAATCGCGGAACCTCACCTCGATCTTCGACGGATGCACGTTCACGTCGACGGCTTCGGGCGGCAGGTCGAGGAACAGCACGTACGACGGGTAGCGGTCGCCGTGCAGCACGTCCTCGTAGGCCGCCCGCACCGCGTGCGTCAGCAGTTTGTCGCGCACGAAACGGCCGTTCACGAAGAAATACTGCTGGTCGGCGCGCCCGCGGCTCGCGGTCGGCAGGCCGGCGCAACCGTACACGGCGAGCGGGCCCGCCCGCTCGTCGAGCGGCAGGTGCGCGGTCGCGAAGCCGTCGCCGAGGATCTTCGCGACGCGCTGCGCGGGCTCGGTCGCGTTCCAGTGCTCGACGGCCTTGCCGTTGTGCAGCACCGAGATCGCGACGTCCGGCCGCGCGAGCGCCGCGCGGCGGATCATTTCGAGGCAGTGGCCGAATTCGGTCTGCTCGCTCTTCAGGAACTTGCGCCGCGCGGGCGTGTTGAAGTACAGCTCGCGCACCTCGATCGTCGTGCCGATCGAGCCGGCGGCGGGCGACAGCACGCCCGTCTGCGCGTCGATCTTCATCGCGTGCGCGGCATCGGCCGTGCGGCTCGTGATCGACATCTCGGCGACCGATGCGATCGATGCGAGCGCTTCGCCGCGAAAACCCAGCGTCGCGACCGCCTCGAGCTCCTCGAGCGAGCGGATCTTGCTGGTCGCGTGACGCATCAACGCGAGCGCCAGTTCGTCCGGCGGAATGCCGCAGCCGTCGTCGGTGATCGAGATGCGCTTGACGCCGCCTTCCTCCAGCACGATGCGCAGCGTCGTCGCGCCAGCGTCCATCGCGTTCTCGAGCAGCTCCTTGACGACCGACGCCGGGCGTTCGACGACCTCGCCGGCGGCGATCTGGCTGATCAGCTGGTCGGGCAGGGGCTGGATCGCGCGCAGCGGGCGCGCGGCGGGGGCGGGCGCGGCGCCCGCGGCCGTTTCGGTGATATCGGACATGGCCGAATTATAGCGAGGCGGCGAACGCGTGCCGGCGCGACCGGCCGTTACGTTTTTTCACGGACCCTTAAGGTAGTTTCGGTATCATCACCCCGTTTGCACGCGCCGCCTTGGCTGGCGGCCGCCTCGGCCATGTCTGGCCGGTTCCGGCCGTTCCGGCCCCATCGCCTTCGAGGAATCGCATTTGGATACGCTGCTTCATTTCGTCAACCTTGTCCTGCATATCGACGCCTTCCTCGGCGATTTCATCCGGCAGTACGGCGCGTGGGTCTATCTCGTCCTGTTCCTGATCGTGTTCTGCGAGACGGGGCTCGTCGTCTTCCCGTTCCTGCCCGGCGATTCGCTGCTGTTCATCGGCGGCGCGTTCGCGGCGACGGGTGAAATGAACGTCGGCCTGCTGATCGTGCTGCTGCTCGTCGCGGCGATTACCGGCAACACCGTGAACTACCTGATCGGCCGCTGGGTCGGCCCGAAGGTGTTCAATACGCATATCCCGGTGCTCGAGCGCTTCCTCGATCGCGCCGCGCTGCAGAAGACCCACTCCTTCTACGACAAGCACGGCGGCAAGACGATCGTGCTCGCGCGCTTCATTCCGGTCGTGCGCACGTTCGCGCCGTTCGTCGCGGGGGCGTCGTCGATGAGCGTCGCGCGCTTTCAGTTGTTCAACGTGATCGGCGCGCTGGTGTGGGTGCTGCTGCTCGTGCTGCTCGGCTATTTCTTCGGCAACATCCCGTTCGTCCGCCAGTACCTGAACGTGATCGTGCTGGTCGGGATCGGCGCGGCGATCGTGCCGGTCGCGCTCGGCGCGGTGTGGAAGCTCGTGCGCGGGCGGCGCTCGAACGGGGCGCCGAAGGCGGGCGGGCGCTGACGCGACGCGCTTCGACGCAATAAAAAAGCGTGGCGGCGGCCACGCTTTTTTTTCGTCCGCGCGGTTCGCCGTGCGGTTCGGCTGCTGCCGTCACGCGTTGCGTTGCGAGACCGGCGTTTCGGGCGTCGGATAGCCGGCTTCGCGGAACGTCTCGAGGATCACGCGGTTGGTGTCGCAGTACACCTGCCAGTAGTTCTCCGGTTGAGTCGACGGGCGCACGAACAGCAGCGGGCCCTCCGGCGTGAACTGCAGCACGCCGACGTCCGGTGCCGGCACTTTCAGCACGTTCGGCACCAGCTGGATCTGCGTCTTCAGGCGGTTGATCGCATCGGCCGCATCGACGCTGTTCGCGATCTTCGCGGTCAGGTCGACGCGGCGGTGCGGCGTCGCGCTGTAGTTCGCGATGTTGTCCGAGAAGATCTTGTTGTTGCCGACGATCGTCACGATGTTGTCGGCGGTGATGATCGTCGTGCCGAACAGGCCGAGCTCCTTCACCGTGCCCGTGACGCCGCCCGCGCTGATCACGTCGCCGATCTTGAACGGGCGCAGCACCTGCATGAACACGCCGGCGGCGAAATGCGCGAGCAGGCCGCCCCAGGCCGTGCCGATCGCGAGGCCGAGGCCGGCGAGCAGCGCGGCGAACGAGGTCGTCTGTACGCCGAAGATCTGCAGGATCGCGAGGATCAGCAGGATCGTCAGCAACACGCCGACGACGGAGGTCAGGTAGTCGGTGAGTGTCGGGTCGACCTTGCCGCTGCGGCGCACGACCTTGCCGAGCAGGCGCGTGCCGATGCGGATGGCCCAGCGGCCGACGAACCATAGGACGATCGCGGCGAGGAGGTTGAGGCCGAAGTCGAGGCCACGGGTCATCAGGAATTGCTGGGCGGTGGCGAGATCGATCATGCGTTCTCCGAAGTCAAGGGTAAAAGGGCGGCGCATGCACCGGAATGGGTGCGCTTTTATAACCTGACCGGCGAGCGGCCGGCAACCGGGCTGACATTGCTTGACGTAGTGAAAAACGGGCGGGACGTGGATGCGTGCGGCCCGTTTGAGGACGGCCTGTCGTGGCGCGCGGCGGGCGTCGAGTCGCTTGCCGCGCCGCGCGGCCGTAGGTGCCGTCGAGGCGGGCGGTGTCGTCCTCGCCGAGATGCGTGCCCGACTGCACTTCGATCGGTTCGAGCGGAATCTTGCCGGGGTTCGCCGGACGGTGCGTCGTGCCGAGCGGGATGTCGGTCGGCTGGTTTTCAGTCAGATCGCGCCGCGGTGGCCGACGATGGCACGGTGCTCGCGGTGAGGGCGATGCGCGACGGGCGGCGGACGACGTTCGACGATGGGCATCAGCCGTTCAACGGCAATTTCCGCATGATCGCGTGCACGCATTCCAGCGGACCTGCCTCGCCCGTGCGCACATGCACGTCGGGCGATACCGGCTGCTCGTAGATCGATTCGATGCCGGTGAACTGCCGAAGGGTCCCTTGCCTTGCCCGCGCGTAGAGCCCTTTGGGGTCGCGCGCTTCCGCCACGTCCAGCGCGACGTCGACGAAGACTTCGAAGAACATGCCCTGCGGAAAACGTGCGCGCGCTTTGGCGCGTGCCTCGCGAAACGGCGAGATCTGGGCAACGATGACGACGAGCCCGGCATCCACCATCAGGCGCGCGACCTCGGCTGTCCGACGGATGTTCTCGTGGCGGTCTGCGTCGCTAAATCCGAGGTCCTGATTCAATCCTTCGCGAAGCCGATCGCCGTCCAGCAGAAAAGTCCGCAGACCGCGCGCATCGAGTTGCTGCTTCAGCAGGTTCGAGAGGGTCGATTTGCCGGCGCCGGAGATACCGGTGAGCCATACCACGAAGGCATGGTCCTGCTTCATGCTGGAAAGCACGGATGGATCGCGCGTGAGCGTGACAGGGGGAGAACGGGGGAGATCTGGAGCCATCTCGGATTCGATGTGCCGGTAACGGCCTCGTACTTTAATTGTGAAGCGGATTCATCCGTCGGCGAATTGTAGCGGTGCTTTTCAAAATTGGTAACTTGAATATTTTAATCAGGAATAGACGTTCGCCTTCAGTCGGCGTGACGGCGTGCGAGCATCGCCCGCACGGTAATGATTGCCGATCCGCCGTAATAATTCGAAATGAATGCGTGTCGCCGACAGGGTTCTCGACCGTGTGTCGATTATTGCCGTGGTTCCCGGTCGGGATGAATCGCAAGGGCATGGATTTTTTTATTCAGCGAAAACTGTGCTAGCGCGCAGCATCCGCTTTCGCCATGCGACTCCGTCGCTCATTATCGAATTGGGGAATTATCCGAGGCGTTTGCCCGATTGTATTCGTCGAGCGACGATTCGTATCGCTTTCGATTGATCTGGCAGTACCGGGCGTCGGCCCGGCGCAACCGGATCGGCGAAACGGCCGTATCGCACCGAAGTACTCGCCACCTGGACGCGCTCGATTCGTCAGAACTGCGGCATGTCACTTGTGCCGCGGCCCGAACGGCCGCTGCTGCACGTCGGCGCCGTGCGCGACGATCGCCATCCCCTCCGGCACTTCCTCCCACGCGCCGCGCAGGTCGACGAGCGGTTCCGACACGACCATGAACGCGTCGTCGCCGGCTTCGGCGATGCGCGGGTTATGTGGATACAGCTCGTGCAGATGCTTGAACGACGTGCTGTGGAACAGCGAGCGCGATTGCCGTTCGCTCGAATAGCGCACCGCGACGATCCGTTCGCCGTCGGTCGCGCAGATCGTCATGTTCAGCGGGTCGGTGACGCGATGCCGCGCGGCGGTTTCCTCGACCACGCCGACCATCCGTTCGAGCGCCGGCAGCGGCGCCTGCTCGAGACCGTACGTGAGCGCGAGGCGGAACATCAGCTCGGAGTCGGTCGAGCCTTCGAGCGTCGGGAACAGCGCGGGATCGACCTTCATCGTCAGGTCGCGGCGCAACTTGTGGAAGTCGCGGATCAGCCCGTTGTGCGCGAACAGCCAGCGGCCGTGGCGGAACGGATGGCAGTTCGTTTCCTGCACGGGCGTGTCGGTCGCCGCGCGAATGTGCGCGATGAACATCCGCGAGCGGATCGCACGCGCGGCTTCGCGCAGGTTGCGATCGTTCCATGCGGGATGCACGGAGCGATAGCGGAACGGGAGTTCGTCGGGATGCCCGTACCAGCCGATGCCGAAGCCGTCGCCGTTGGTGGTCGTGGCGCCCAGCTCCGAATGCAGGCTCTGGTCGATCAGCGAATGCTTCGCGCGGAACAACACGGTTTCCAGATGGATCGGATTACCCGTATAGGCGAGCCAGCGGCACATGGAGCGCTCCTTCACGATGTATCGTTCGCGCATGGTAGCCGACTGAGCGGCGTTGCCGCATCGAGGGGCGTCACCGGCAATCGTCATACATGGCGGCCGCATACGCGCGATGGACCACCGTGCGGCCGCACTGCCGGCGTGACGCAACGCAGCCGTTCGACGCTGCGGTGCGGCACGACGGCAGTGCCGCACCGCGTCGGCTCAGTCGCCGAGCGCGTCCATCACACGCGCCGAATAGACGAGCGCCGCGCCGGCATTCAACGCAATCGCGACGCCGAGCGCTTCCGCCACTTCCTCCCGGGTCGCGCCATGCTTGGCCGCTTCGGCCGTGTGCACGGCGATGCAGCCGTCGCAGCGCGTCGTGACGGCCACCGCGAGCGCGATCAGCTCGCGCGTTTTCGCGTCGAGATGGCCGGTTTTGGCCCCGGCGCCGGACAGCGCCTGGTAGCCGGCCAGCGTGTCGGGCGACAGCTTGGCGATGTCGCCGATACGCGTCGAGAGCTCCTTCCGGTATTCGTTCCAGTTCAGCATGATGCGTCCTTTTTCGAGAAGAGTGACGAGCGCGGCGGCTGCCGCGATCTCGGGCGATGCAAGGCTATTCTGATCGCTCTCGATGAGGGTTTCGATAGGCGGGAGTGTGGATTTTCAGCGCAGTCGTTTCGTGGATGCATGGGGTCGACTGTTGTCGCCGGGGCGCAGCCATGTCGAGCTCGACATGCACTGCTTGCTCGACGGCCCCGTTCGCGATGCCGCACGGCCCGCTGCCGCCCGGCGAAGCGGCGTTCCATCTGGCGCCGGCCGGAACCTGCCAGCTGCGTGTCGCCGACGCACGCACGCTGCAACGCTCTGTCGGCGATTTCGTGCTGTTTCCCGGCGCGTACGACGTATTCATGCTCGCGTGCCGGTGCGCGGCTCGGCCCGCCGGGCCAGGCCGTGCTGCAGCCGCCGGCGCAATCGTGGACGGTCGAATCGCTCGGCGCCGCGGCCGCGATGCCGCGCGCCAAAGCTGCTACCATGCGCAAAACGCAGTTCAACGACAACGATTTCGAACAACAAGAAAGAGAGGGCAAAGCAATGAACCAGACCACCATCCAGCAACCGTCGTTCGCATTCGTGGCCGCGTCGTGGGCCGCGCTGCTCGCCGGTTTCGCGGCATTCCTGATCGGGCTCTGGAACGCCGGCATGCAGCTCAACGAGAAGGGTTACTACTTCACCGTGCTGGTGTTCGGCCTCTATGCGGCGATCTCGCTGCAGAAGAGCGTGCGCGACCGCGCGGAAGGCATTCCCGTCACCGGCATCTACTACGGCCTCAGCTGGATCGCGCTGCTGCTGTCGATCGCGCTGCTGATCGTCGGCCTCTTCAACGCGACGCTGCAACTGAGCGAGAAGGGCTTCTACGCGATGTCGTTCGTGCTCGCGCTGTTCGGCTCGGTGGCCGTGCAGAAGAACACGCGCGACTTGCAGAACGCGAAGCCGCGCTATACCGACGCCGATTCCGCACCGTCGATCCACGAGTGACGGCAGGCGCAGCGGGCGCGCCCGCCGAGGCCGCCCGTTGCGCGACGACGCTCGCGGCGCCCGCATTCGCCGGCGCGCCGCGGCCCCGCTGTCTTTTCGTTTCGTCCATGCCGTCACGCATGACGATGGAGATATTCCGGATGCCGAACTTCACTGATACCGCTGCGCGGGCGCGCTTGGCCGCCCGTTCCGTGGCCGCGCACGCCGCGCTTGTGCTGGAGACGAACAACCTGCGCGGCGGCGCGGGCCTCGCGCAGGCCGTCGACAGCCTGAAACGCCTCGTGGCGGCGCTGTCGAAACAGACCGTGCCGCCGGCCGCCCTTGCGCAATGGATCATCACGCACGACGGCCTGCCCGCCGACGCGTGCGCGGAAATCGCCGCGGTGGCCGGCCGCCCAATCGACTTCGTCGAGATCGGTGCGAGCACCGGCTACTACGATGCAAAGAACGACGGCTTCGATCGCGTCGATGCCAATCGCTGCGACATCGTCGTATTCGGCGATGCCGACTGCCGGCCGGCCGACGACTGGCTCGAACATCTGCTTGCACCGTTCGCACGCGACGCGGGCGACGCGCCCGTCGCGGTGGCGGGGCGGACCAGCTACGCGCCCAACGTGCTCGGCATCGCGCTGACGTCGATCGATTTCATGTATTTCCCGAGCCCGCTACGCGATGGCGCGACGCGCAATTTCTACGCCAACAACGTCGCGTTCCGACGCGACGTGTTCGCGCAATTCCGTTACGAGCCGCTCGACGGCGTCTATCGCGCGCATTGCCAGGTGATGGGGCTGCGGATGCAGGCGGCTGGCGTGGCCGTCGAATTCGCACCGGCCGCGCATACCGAGCATCGGCTGCCGGACACACGTCGCGAATCGCTGAAGCTGCGCTGGATGCGCGGCGAGGACAGCGTCGGGCTGACGCCGCATCTCGTGAACGCGTACCTGCCGCGTCAATGGCAGTGGCTCGGCCGCAGCGGCCCGCTCGGCCCGTTCTGCGTGATGGCGATGCGGCTCGGCTACAGCCTGCGCGCGCTGGATCGCCAGCAGTTGCCGCGACTGGGCGCGGTTCGCTATCTGGCGGCCGTCGGCGTCACGGTCGCCGCATCCGCCGTCGATACGCTCGGCGCGCTCGCGCGCGGTTTCGGGCTCACGGGACGCGCATCGGCCCGGCGCGATCTCGACGCACTGTCTTATCACCGTCATTGATTGAAATGGCGCCACGCCTCGCGGCGCGGCCACGACACTTCGATATCCTGATTCCCTTCCGACGACGACCATGCCCTCACTCGCCACCCGCGTTGCCTGTCTCGCCCTGTTTGCCGCCAGCGTCGGCGCCGATGCCGCACCGGTCGATCGGGCGGGGCGCGGGATTTTTCACTTCACGTCGCAAAGCGGCTGCCCGTTCACGAATGCCGCCGCGTCGGACTGCAATCGAGTCGCGCTCGATGCGCCCGACGTTCACGCGAGCATCGATACCGATGCGCACACGATCGTTTTCTCGAGCGAGGCGGGCCGCCGCACGAAGGACGTGCTCGGCGACGTGCTGCTACAAGGCACGGGCGTCGATGCCGACGGGCGGCGTGTGCCGTTGAGCGTGCACGTTCTGCTGCGTCGCGACGGCCGGAAATGGGATCGTGACGTGTACGTCCATGCGCCCGTGCGCGGCAAGTTCACCGACGTGCGGATCGATCCGTATCGCGTGCGCGTGAAGGAGGGCGATCGCGAGCGCGACGTGCTCACACCGGACGAAACGCTTGCGCTGTTCGCGCATCCGACGCTCGCATCGCGGCTGGCGCGTCATCTCGTGAAGGTGAGTGCGACCGATCCGAAGCAGCCGTCCGCGGACGACATCACGATCGCGCTCGGTGTCGGCGGCCTGACGAAGGCGGTCGCGCGCGCGAGCTTCACGTCGAACGCACCGGGCGATGCCGACGTCGATCGCGCGCTCGCGTCCGGCACGTGGTCGATCCGCTTCGATGCGCTGAGCAATCACATTCCGGTGTGGGTCGCGCAGCGCGAGCTGTTCCTGTTCGGCCTCGACGGCAGCGCACTCGTGAAGGACGTGCGCGAACGCGGCTTTCGGAAGAACGACCGCATCGAGTTCGGCGCGCGCGACGGCAACGGCTATCTGCGCGTGAATGGCCGCGAGGAAGCGTTCGCGGGCGCGGCGGCCTCCGCGCATGCGTTCCTGCAGGAAAGCTTCGTCGGCCTGATCCTCGGCTGGCGTCGCGATCCGGCTGCCTCAGCCGCTGCCGCGACGAAATCTTCATCGGCACGCAGCGAGCCGGCATGACCGCGGCAAACGAATTGCCCGCGTCGTCGCGGGCCGCGTACGGCGAGCGCTTCGATTGTCTCGATACGCCGGTACCGCGTGGCCCGGCGTGGGTGCGTGCGTATCTCGTCGATCGCATCAAGCGGGCGGCGATCCGGCAGCTGCATCGCAGCACGCATGGCGAGCGCTGGATGCTGCGCATGTACCTGATCGGCGAAGAAGCGACCGAGTGCGCGTTGCACGAGGACTGGACCGGACAGCCGCCGGACTGGCTCGCGCCGCGCATCGAGCAGCATCTCGCGGACGAGCGCCGCCACGCGGCCGCATTTGCCGACGCGCTGCGCGAGCGCGGCGTCGACGCGTCGACCGGGCCGCATGAACCCGACTGGCTGAGCCGCCGCAAGATCATGCGATGGCGCCGGCTCGCGCAGCGCTACGCGCCGCATTTCGCGCAAGGCGTACTCGTGCCCGCGTATGCGACCGGCCTGTGCGCGGAACAGATGGCGATGCGCGTGCTCGCGCGCCACTGCGCGACGATCGGCGACGCGCATCCGCTGTATCCGCTGCTGTCGCGCGTGCTTGCCGACGAGACGCGCCACGTGCGGCTGTGCGCCGATACGCTGCGTCGCCTCGTCGAGCCGGCCGAGGCCGCGTCGCTCGCCGCGTTGCTGGACGAGATCCGCGCGATCGAAGGCGGTTTCGGCGTGACGGGCGCGCTGGCGATGGTTGCAGCCGGCTGGATCCAGTCGCTTCGTCCGCGCCCATGATGCCGCGCATCGTCTATCTCGCGACGGCCGACGCGCGCGGCCATCTGATGCGCGCGCAACTGCTCGTGCATGCGTTGCGCGCGGCCGGCGCGCAGGTCGACGTGCTGACGACGTCCGACGCAGGGCGGGCGTTTCTCGCCGCGTTCGGCATCGACGCGGACGTGCTGTCGCGGCACTACGCGGTGCAGTTCGACGAGCGGCAGGACATGCTGCGCGACGCGACCGATCGCAATGTCGCGCACTACGTGTTCAGGCCGACCCGCATGTTGCGCGACATCGCGCGGCTGCGCGCGATCGTGCGCGATGCGGATCTCGTGATCAATGACTCGTTTCATCCGGCGCTGCTGTTCATGGGCGCGGTGCCGGGCTGGCGGCGTCGCGTCGTCCACGTGTATGGCGGCAGCCTGCGCCGCGCGTTGACCGCGAATTTCGATGCACGGCTGCCGCGCGTGCTGGCGCGTGCGTTCGCGCGAATCGTCGACTGGCAGATCGATTCGGCGCTGGGCCGCATCGAGCATGATTTCGCGTACGGCTTCGCCGACGATGTGCAGCGCTCGCACCGGCATCGCCGGCTGCCGACGCCGGTGCCGATCGTCGCCGACCTGCCGGCGCCTGACCCCGCCGCCGCGGCCGTTTATCTGAATCCGCACTTTCGCGACGTCGCGCTCGCCGATGCGCTGTCGGCCGGCATGCGCGACGCGGGGCTCGCCGCACACCGGGTGGGCGAGGGCTACGCCGGGCACGACGGCTGGACCGGCGTCGACGCCGGCTGGCCGACGCGCGCCGCGCATGCGCCGCTGATCGTGTCGGCGCCCGGCATGGCCGCGCTGTCGATCGCGCATGTGTATCGCCGCCCGATCCTGCTCGTACAGACCGATCAACCCGAACAGGCGAGCAACGCCGCGCGCGCGGCACGGCTGCGGCTCGTGCACCGTGTCGTCACATGGCGTGGCGATGCGGCGGCATTCCGGCGCGAGGTAGCGCAGGCGTCGATCGCGCTGATGCGCGATCCCGGTACGCCGGCGGGGACGTTCGCGGGCCGCGAGCATGCGCGTGCGCGTCTCGACGCGTGGACATCGCACCTCCTCGTGCTGTGTCCGCATGCGCGAGCGGCCGATGCGCAAACCCGATGCGAGGCGCCGACGCCGCGATGAATACGCGAATGCTGCATGACGATCGCCGGCCCGATGTCCGGCAGATGCTGGCCGCGACATTCGGCATGGTCGCGGGTCTCGCGATCTTCTTTCTGCTTGAGCGCGGCGTCACGCCGCGCTACGTGCTGGCCACGGCGATCGATGCGCGGATTCCATTCATCGCGTGGTCGTGGTTCGTCTATGTCGCGTTCTTTCCGTTCGTGGTTGCGCTCGCCGCGTATGCGCGGCCGTCCGCATTCGCCGCGTTCAGGGAGGCCGTGCTGATCGCGTTCGTGCTCGGTGTGATCTGCTTCCTGCTGTTTCCGGAAGCCGTGCCGCGGCCCGACATCGCGGAGATCGGCAATGCGTTCGTGCGTCGGCGTCTTGCGCGCATGTGGCAGCTCGATCTTGCGGCCAACGGCTTCCCGAGCCTGCATGTCGCGGTGACGTGTCTGGCGTGCCGGATGCTGGCGGACCGGCGCCGGATCGTCGCGACGGCGATCGGGCTGCTGATCTGCGCGTCGACGCTGACGCTCAAGCAGCATACGGTCGCCGACGTGCTGGGTGGGGTCGTGCTCGCGGCGGTCGGCGCGCGATGGGTGGAGCGGCGTTCGCTGCGCAGGAGGCTTGCGTGACGGAGACGCACGTTCACCGCGTCGGATCGAACGCCGGGCTCGCGCGGTTCGTGCCCGATCCAGTGCTGTTTCGCGTGAGCACGGCGCGTGTCGGCGTGGCGCTCGCGGGTGACTGGCTGATGATCGCCGCCGCGTTCGCCGCGGCGATCGCGTTTGCGCATCCGCTTGCCTACGCGTGCGCGGCGATCGTGATCGCGCGCAGCCAGCTCGCGCTCGCGGTCATGATGCACGAAGGGGCGCACGGGCTGCTCGCGCGCAACCGGCACGTCAACGACGTGCTCGGGCAACTGCTCGCCGCCGGCCCGCTATGGCTGTCGCTGCGCACGTATCGGGCCGGCCATCTGAAGCACCATCGCGCGCCGATGCAGGCGGACGACCCCGTCGCGCTGCTGTTCGGCGTGCACGACTATCCGGTGACGCGCTCGCGGCTGATCGTCCGCCTGCTCGCGTACGCATGCGGGATCGGCTACGTGACGAGCGTCGTGAAGCTCGCGCGCGGCGCGTTCGCGCATGCGTTGCCGAAGGTCGAAAAATCGCGGGCGTATGCGGCGTGGGAGATCGCGTCGATGCTGGTCGGCAACGGCGCGCTGTTCGGCGCGCTCGCGCTGGCCGGACATCCGCTGCTGTACGTCGCGTTGTGGATCGTGCCGTCCGTCACGCTGTTGCCGTTCGCCGGGCAGGTGCGCGCGATCTTCGAGCATGCGGGGCTGCCGGCCGGCGCGGACCAGAGCCGCAACGCACGCACGATCGTCCGGCGTTCGTGGCAGACGTTCCTGTTCGGCCCGCATGCGATTCATTTCCATATCGAACATCATCTGTTCACGCGGATGCCGTTCCATAACCTGCCGGTCGTGCATCGGCAACTCGCGCAGTTGCGGTTGCTGCCCGACGGCAATCTGTATGCGGGATATGGTGCGGTGCTGCGCGACGTGAGCGTGCGGTGATCGGCCGGGATCAGGTCGCGCGCGATTGAGTGTGGACGAGCATCGTCGATGCATTCAGGCTCGAACGGCCAGGCGACAGACGCAAAAAAGCCTCCGCGAGGGAGGCTTTTTTGCACTATCGAAGATAGTTGGTAGGGTGGGAGGGACTCGAACCCTCGACTCTCTGATTAAAAGTCAGATACTCTAACCAACTGAGTTACCACCCCACGTTCTTGAAATCTGTCGGTTCGTTGCTTCAATAACCTGGGCAACGACCTAAAGAGCAAAAGATTATAGCGACGGGTTGCAGGGCTGTCAACAACGCGCCACGATAATTATTTGATCGTTTCGAGCTTGCCCTGCGCCGTCTGCGCCGCGTTCGAGCCGGCGTACTGCGACACGACCTGCTCGAACGTCTTCTTCGCGGCCGCCTTCTGGCCTTGTTCGAGCTGGTTCGTGCCGATCGCCACGAGGGCGTCGGCCGCGCGCGGGTGCTGCGGGAACTTGCTGACGATCCCTTGCCACGTCGCGGTCGAACCACGGTAGTCGCGCAGCGCGTATTGCGCGTTGCCGTACCAGTACTGCGCGGTCGGCTGATAGGGGCTCTGCGGATACTTCGCGATGAACGCGCGGAACGAAGCCGCCGCCGCCTTGAAGTTGCCGTTGCGGAACTGCTGCTGCGCCGCGCTGAGCGCATCCGTTTCACCCGGCTGCACGGTGCCTTCGACACCATCGATCGTCGCCTGCTGTGGCTCGAACTTCTTGAGCCGCGTGTCGAGATCCTGGTAGTACTCCTTCTGCTGCCGCTCGAGCGTCGTCAGCCGGTTCGTCAGATCCTCGTTCTCGCCGCGCAGCGTCGCGACCTGCTGGTTCAGCTGGTCGATACGGCCGGATTGATCGAGGATCGTACGCTGAGCGGCCGACAACTGGCTCGACAGGTTGTCGCTCTTGCTGCGCAGATCGAGCACGGCGCGGCGCGCCTCGTTGTCGTCGAACATGCCGGCGTGCGCCGGCGCGGCCGACCACGCCGCGCCCGCGACGCAGAATGCTGCGGCAACGCGCAGCCAGGTTGAACGGTGCGTCATACGGCGATTCTTCCGTTACTTACTGTTGGTAGACGAGGTCGGCGCGACGGTTCTGCGCCCACGATGCTTCGTCGTGACCCGTTGCCTGCGGCTTTTCCTTGCCGAGGCTCACGGCTTCCATTTGCGAGTCGTTCACGCCGAGCAGGGCCATCGCACGGCGGACGGCTTCCGCACGCTTCTGGCCCAGCGCGAGGTTGTACTCGCTCGTGCCGCGTTCGTCGGTGTTGCCCTGGATCAGCACGTGACGCTGCGGGTGGCTCTTCAGGTACTGCGCGTGCTGCTGCATCAGCGGCTGGTACTCGTCCTTCACCGAATAGCTGTCGAAGTCGAAGTAGATGCTGCGCTTCGCGAGCGGGCTGTTCGGGTCGTTCAGCGGATCGACGTTCACTTGCGCGACGTTGTCGGCGCTCGGCTGCGTGCTGACTGCGCCCGCGTTGTTCGCCTTGTCGTCGAGCTTCACACCCGACTTGCACGCGGCGAGCGCGCTGATCATCATCACGGCCAGGGCCAGACGAGCTTTATTCGACATCATGGTTACTCTCCTTGTGGTCATTGCATGAAGGGCCCCCACGACGGCTCGCGAACGGAGCCGCCCTGGACGGACAGGATCTGCGGCGGCGCGCTGCCGTCGGAAGGCACGGCGGCCAGAACGTTGCGGCCACCCGACTGGGTAGCGTACAGAAGGTACTGGCCGTTTGCCGCGAAGCTCGGCGATTCGTCGCGATTGGTATTCGTGATGGCGTTCGCCGCGCCAGTCTGCAGATCCTGAACGTACAGCTTGAAGCCCCCACCCGTGCGGGAGATGTAAGCGAGCAGCTTGCCGTCTGGGCTCACGCGCGGGCTGGTGTTGTAGCTGCCGGTGAAGGTCACGCGCTGCGCGGCACCGGCGCTTTCACCCTGGGCGGGCATCCGGTAGATCTGCGGCGCACCGCCCCGATCGCTCGTGAAGTAGATCCAGCGGCCGTCCGGCGAGTAGAACGGCTCGGTATCGATCGAACTGCTCTGCGTGAGACGGCGCAGGCCGCCCCCGTTCGCGTTGACCGTATAGATTTGCGTATTGCCCGTCAGCGACAGCGCGACGGCGAGCGTGTTGCTGTCCGGCGACCACGCCGGCGCGCTGTTGTTGCCCTTCTGGTCGGACACCATGTAGCGGCGGCCGGTCGGCAGGTCGTGGATGTAGACGATCGGCTTCTTGCGCTCGAACGATACGTACGCGACCTTCGTGCCGCTCGGCGACCACGCCGGCGAGATGATCGGTTCGGTGCTCGACAGCGCGATGCGCGCGTTCTGGCCGTCCGAATCCGAAATCTGCAGCTGGTAGCGATTACCGGTCTTGATCACGTACGACAGGCGCGTGGCGAACACGCCGCGCACGCCGAGCAGCTTCTGGTAGATGTAGTCGGCGATCTTGTGGCCGGCCGTGCGCAGCGTGGTGTCGGTGGCCGTCAGCGACAGGCCGCCAAGGCTTTGCTGCTTCACGGTGTCGTACAGGATGAAGTTGACCTTGTACTGGCCGTTCGCGTCGCGGTTCACGCTGCCGGCGACGAACGCGTTCGCGCCCTTTGCCTTCCATGCGCCGAGATCGACCGAGGCGGTCTCGGGCACGGGCGTGCTGCCTGCGTCGATGTTGGTGAACTTGCCGCTGCGGGCGAGGTCGGCGCGCACGATCGACGTGACCTGCTGCGGCAGGTTCGCCTCGTTCGTGAAATTCGCGGTGGCGATGGGGAACTGGGTCGACCCGACACCGGTGATCAGCACGTTGACCTGGGCGTTAGCGGCGCTGCCCGCCGTAATCAGACACGAGGCCACGAGTGCCCTGAAACCTAGCTTTGTCATCAAACTCATGCTTCTTGCTTCCCGTATGGCTTGGATCGCTGCGCAACCGCAGAGACAGTAAAAATACCCGATTCGTTCCCATCCGACAGCGACGCCCGGAGTGTAAGCGCATTTCGTTTCACTCCGCCGCCTTGAAGGTAATCGTAATGTCGGACGGGGTACGGCCGTTAGAATCGGGCGGCAACGGGACCGACGCGTGGATCGCATTCACCACGGCTTGATCCCACCCCGAATTCCCGCTCGAGCGGGAGACCGATGCGCTCAATACGTCACCGGACGGCGTGCACCGAATCTTGACGACGGTGGTCAGGCCTGCCCGCTCGCCGCCCCAAACGATGTTCGGCTTGACGCGGCGGCGCACCTTGTCGGCATAGCCGGGCGTCGCGGCATTGCCGCCGGAGCCCGTGCCGGTGCCGCTTTTCGCCAGGCCGTCGCCGCCGCCTTCGCCGGCGCCGGACAGGCCTTGCAGTTGCGCGAGGCGCGCGCTGCGCTCGCGGTCGAGCTTCGCGTTCGCCGCCGCATTGGCCTTCGCGCGCGCCGCGGCTTCGGCCTTCGCCTTGGCCTTCGCGGCCGCGTCGGCCTTCGCCTTCGCCGCCTGCTGCGCTTCGAGTTGCGCCTGCTTTTGCTGCTGGAGCTTCTGTTGTTCGAGTTTCTGCTGCTCGGCGAGCTGCTGTTGCCTGAGCTTCTCGGCCTGCTTCTGTTTGTCGCGTTCCGCGGCCTTCTGGGCGGCGAGGGCGGCGGCCTGCTGCGCGGCGAGCTGCGCACGCCGGGCTTCCTCTTCCTGCTGGGCCTTCAGTTGCTGGGCGCGGCGCTGCTGCTCGAGCAACGCTTCCCGCGCGGCCGCTTCCTGCTGACGCTTCTTCTGCTGCAGCGCGATGTCGGCCTGTTCGTCGCGCACCGGGGCAGGGGGCGGCGCGACCTTCGCGGGCGGCGCGGGCGTGACCACCGGCCGCGGCGCGGGGACGTCGGGCACTTCGGTCCACAGCTCGGCCTCGGCGCCGGCCGGCGTGCTGTTCTGCCACTGCACGCCGTGATAGAGGAACAGCGCGAGCAGCACGTGCATCAGCGCGGCGAGCGCGAACGCGCGCCACGTCCCGCGCTCGCGGGGAGGCTGGAGCGGGTACGCGGATCTGCGCGTGGATTGCTGCCGGTTCATTGCGATTTGACGAGGAGGCCGACGCGCTTGACGCCGCGCGCCTTCAGATCGGACATCACGGTCATGACGGCATCGTACTGCACGGTCTTGTCGGCTGCGATCACGACCGGCTGGTCAGGGTGATCGGCCTGCCGGGCCGAGATGAAGCTGTCGAGCTCGGCCTTCGTCATCGTGTCTTCCTGGGTCGCGCCCGAGTCGCCCTTGTACTTGACGCTCATCGTGCGGTCGGCCTTGATGTTGACGACGACGGGCGGCGTCTGCTCTTGCGGCGCGGCATTGCCGACGGTGGGCAGGTTGATGATCGACGGGGCGACGAGCGGTGCTGTGACCATGAAGATCACGAGCAGCACCAGCATCACGTCGATGTACGGCACGACGTTGATGTCGGCCATTGCGCGGCGCGAGCGGCCGCCGCGCATGCTGGATCGGATGGGGCTTCCTGCCATGGCGCGCTCCTTACTGGGCCTGACGCTGCAGGATGTTCGAGAACTCTTCGATGAAGGTCTCGAAGCGGATCGCGAGGCGATCGATGTCGTGCGCGTAGCGGTTGTACGCGACCACCGCCGGAATCGCGGCGAACAGGCCGATCGCGGTGGCGACGAGCGCCTCGGCGATGCCCGGCGCGACGTTCGCGAGCGTGGCCTGCTGCACGTTCGCGAGGCCGCGGAACGAGTTCATGATCCCCCAGACCGTGCCGAACAGACCGATGTACGGGCTGACCGAGCCGACCGACGCGAGGAACGCGAGGTTCGCCTCGAGCACGTCCATTTCACGCTGGAACGACGCGCGCATCGCGCGGCGCGCACCGTCGAGCACGAGGCCCGGGTCGCTCAGGCGCTTTTCCTTTCCCTTCAGGAATTCGCGCATCCCCGATTCGAAGATCCGCTCGAGTGCGCCGATCGTATGGCGGTTGTTGGCTGCGCTCTGATACAGCGCCTGCAGGTCGCCGCCCGACCAGAAGTCCTTTTCGAAGCGTTCGGTCTGCGCGCGCGCGCGGCGGATGGCAAACCATTTGCGGAAGATGAAGGTCCACGACATCAGCGACAGCAGCAGCAGCAGCCCCATCACGGCCTGGGCCAGCACGCTCGCGTTGAGGACGAGGGAAATGATCGACAGGTCTTGAACAGTATTCATAGAGGTTTGAGTAACGTCCCTTCGGGGGTGCCCGGCAAGGGCGTCCGGCGTGCGTGCGGCGCGGCGCGCCGGCCATGCCTGACGCCGAACCTTGCTTAGTATCGAATCAGAACGGCAAGTTCATAGGCTGTGTCTAAACGGCGCTCATGCGAGCTTCGTTGACAAACCAGTCTGCCCGGCGTCGATGACGGGCCCGCGTTGCAGCGCGTCGAGCACGGCCGGCGGGATGGCCGCGGGCCGGATGCCGTGACGGTCGACGCAGCCGAGGCGGATGTGCCCGACCACGAGCAGCGTGTCGCCACACCAGGCTTCCTGCGTGAATTCCACCGACGCGCGGCCGATGCGTCCAGGCCGGCTCGTGATCGTCAACGTGTCGTCGAGTCGCGCCGGCGCGCGGTAGTCGAGCGACGTGTTGCGCACGATGAAGATCGCACCGGTATCGTCGGCGAGCCGACGCTGGTCGACGCCGCAGGCGCGGAGCCACTCGGTTCGGGCGCGTTCGAAGAACTTCAGGTAGTTGGCATAGAAGACGATGCCGCCTGCGTCGGTATCCTCGTAGTACACGCGCACCGGCCAGGTAAAGCCGGACGGCGCTTCCGGGGAGCGGGTGGGCTGAGTCATGGCGCGCATTCTACCGGAAGGCAAAGACCGGATTCGTAACCGATTCGTAACGGAATGTAGTGCGTCGTGGCACACCGTCATGGCACACCGCGGGCCGGCCGGAGGCGGGCCCGCGGCTGCGGGCGACGTGTCAGCCGCGATGGACGGTGAGGCCGGCCGGGGCTTGCGCGACCGGCATCATTTCGATCGTGTTGATGTTGACGTGCGCGGGGCGCGTCGCAATCCAGTAGATCGTGTCTGCGATGTCCTCGGCGGTGAGCGGCTGGACGTTCTGGTAGACGTTCGCCGCCTTTGCATCGTCGCCGCGGAAGCGGACGTTCGAGAACTCCGTGCCGCCGCACAGGCCCGGCTCGATGTCGGTGACGCGCAACGGCGTGCCGATCAGGTCGGTGCGCAGGTTCAGGCTGAATTGTCTGACGAACGCCTTGGTCGCGCCGTAAACGTTCCCGCCCGGATACGGATAGGTGCCGGCCACCGAGCCCAGGTTGAAGATATGGCCGCGACCGCGCGCGATCATGCCGGGCAGCAATGCGTGCGTGACGGCCACGAGGCCCGAGCAATTCGTGTCGATCATGGTCTGCCACTCGTCGAGGCTCGCCTTCTGGGCCGGCTCGACGCCGAGTGCGAGGCCGGCATTGTTGACGAGTACGTCGAGCGCCGCGAATTCGGCGGGAAGGGCGGCCGGCACGGCCTCGACGGCGGCGCGGTCGCGCACGTCGAGCTCGAGCGGCAGCAGGGCGTCGCCGAGTTCGGCGGCGAGCGCGTCGAGACGGTCCTTGCGGCGTGCGGTCGCGACGACGCGATGGCCGCCCTTGACGAAGGCACGGGAGATGGCGGCGCCGAAGCCGGCGGACGCGCCTGTGACGAACACGATCATTGCTGCTCCTGGTCGGTAACGGAATAGCGGGTGGAATCCCGCAAGCCTACTGAGAATGCCGCACCGCGGCAAGGCGGCAAAGCGTGTCGGCACGGGCGCGTAGAGTCCGGCCCCAATTGATTCGGGCGCCCTGCCGCGCGGTTGCCTATTCATGACGCATCCAATACACTAATGCGCTCATCACCCCTGCGTGACTGGCGATAGAACCCTTCGGGTTCAAGGTGGAGCATCCCACCGTGAAGCGCGGGGCGCCGTTTTTGCCGTTCGCCTGGGCAGCCGTTGTGCGCCGTCGCGTGCATCGCCGGTGGCTGTCCTGCCTCGCGTCATACGGATTCTTCCGCCACGTCGAGCTGGTCTCGCCAGCGGCGCACCGTACTCGGCCACTCCGGTCAACCTGTACACACTTAACGGAAACCGTATGTTTGACAGAGCCCAAAGCACCATCGCGAACGTCGATCCCGAAATCTTCGCAGCGATCGAGCAGGAAAACCGCCGCCAGGAAGATCACATCGAGCTGATCGCGTCGGAAAACTACACGAGCCCGGCCGTGATGGCCGCGCAGGGCTCGCAGCTCACGAACAAGTACGCGGAAGGGTATCCGGGCAAGCGCTACTACGGCGGTTGCGAGTACGTCGACGTGGTCGAGCAATTGGCGATCGACCGTGTGAAGCAGCTGTTTGGCGCGGAAGCCGCGAACGTGCAGCCTAACTCGGGTTCGCAGGCGAACCAGGGCGTGTTCTTCGCGATGCTCAAGCCGGGCGACACGATCATGGGCATGAGCCTCGCGCATGGCGGCCACCTGACGCACGGCTCGCCGGTGAACATGTCGGGCAAGTGGTTCAACGTGGTGAGCTACGGCCTGAACGAAAACGAAGACATCGACTACGACGCGGCCGAGAAGCTGGCGAACGAACACAAGCCGAAGCTGATCGTCGCGGGTGCGTCGGCGTTCGCGCTGAAGATCGATTTCGAGCGTCTGGCGAAGATCGCGAAGTCGGTCGGTGCGTACCTGATGGTCGACATGGCGCACTACGCTGGCCTGATCGCGGCGGGCGTGTACCCGAACCCGGTGCCGCACGCGGATTTCGTGACGACGACGACGCACAAGAGCCTGCGCGGCCCGCGCGGCGGCGTGATCCTGATGAAGGCCGAGTACGAGAAGCCGATCAACTCCGCGATCTTCCCGGGGATCCAGGGCGGCCCGCTGATGCATGTGATCGCGGCGAAGGCCGTGGCGTTCAAGGAAGCGCTGTCGCCGGAGTTCAAGGCATATCAGCAGAAGGTGGTCGAGAACGCACGCGTGCTGGCCGAAACGCTGGTCAAGCGCGGGCTGCGGATCGTGTCGGGCCGCACGGAAAGCCACGTGATGCTGGTGGACCTGCGTGCGAAGAACATCACCGGCAAGGCAGCGGAAGCGGCACTCGGCGCGGCGCACATCACGGTGAACAAGAACGCGATCCCGAACGACCCGGAAAAGCCGTTCGTGACGAGCGGCATCCGTCTCGGCTCGCCGGCGATGACGACGCGCGGCTTCGGGCCGGCGGAAGCCGAGCAGGTCGGCAACCTGATCGCCGACGTGCTGGAGAACCCGGAAGATGCGGCGACGATCGAGCGCGTGCGCGCGCAGGTCGCCGAGCTGACCAAGCGTTTCCCGGTCTATCGCTGATCGCCGATGCGCTGCCCGTTCTGCCGGCATGACGACACGCAGGTCGTCGACTCGCGCGTGTCCGAAGATGGCGCCGCGATTCGGCGGCGCCGTCGCTGCTCGGCTTGCGACAAGCGCTTCACGACGTACGAGCGGGTCGAGTTGTCGCTGCCGTTCGTCGTGAAGAAGGACGGCAGCCGCACGGAATTCGACCGTCGCAAGATCGTCGCCAGCATGCAACTCGCGCTGCGCAAGCGGCCGGTTGCCGCCGACGCGATCGATGCGGCGGTCGCCCGCATCGAATATCAACTGCTCGCGACTGGCGAGCGTGAAGTGCGTAGCGAGAAGCTGGGCGAGCTCGTGATGAACGAGTTGCGCGGCCTCGATACGATTGCCTATGTGCGCTTCGCATCGGTGTATCGCCAGTTCGAGGATGTCTCCGAATTTGCCGACGTGATCGAAGAGTTCCGTCGCGCCTCTCCCGCCAAGACCCCGCGTAAGCGCTGACGCGCTGCGTTCGTTCATCGTCTGCTCCGTTGGTTCGATTCGCGCCGATTGTGTCGGTCGCGATCGCATGTCGCCAGTCGGCCGTTCGGCCAATGGCGTGCGTCCGCACGCGCCGCTACAGTCGTCGCATCACCGTGGCGGAGGACGATTGCGATGGAACCGGGCGCTCAATCCTTGAAGAATGTGGTGCAACGATCGGGCGGATTCACGCTCGTCGAGCTGATGGTCGCCCTGTCGCTGGCGGCGGGGCTGGCGCTCTATGCGGTGCCCACGTTCGACCAGTGGCGCATGCGTGAACGCGTGGATGCCCGCTCGCGCGCGCTGCTCGGTGCGCTGTCGTTTGCGCGTACCGAGGCAACGCGCCTCGGTACGCGCGTCACGCTGTGCCGCGCCGGGCGCGACGGCGCCTGCCTGCGTGCCGGAGAGCGGTGCGATCCGGCCGAATGGTCGTGCGACTGGATCGTCAGCGGGCAGGTCGACGGGTACTCGCGTGTGCTGCGACGCTATCCGCGCGATGCGGAAGTGGCCGTCGTGGGCGCCGCGCATGAGCTCGCGTTCGCACCGCCGGTCGGCCAGTCGATCGGCGGGATCCGGCGTTTCGAGTTGCGTCCGAGGCGCGGCGTGTCCGATGCCGACGACGCGCGCGCATCGCGTTGCGTGCGCATCGCGGCCGGCGGCCGCGCGCGGATGGTCGCCGGTCGCTGCGACGCGGCATGATCGCCATGCGCCATGCCATGCGCGGGACGTCGTTGCTCGAGGCGACGCTCGCCATCGCGCTGCTCGCCACCGTAATGTTGGCGGTCGCCGGCAGCCAGCTCGCGATGGCGCGTACGCAGCGCGCGACGATCTGGCGCGAGCGCGCGCTGTGGCTGGCCGATGCACGGATCGAGCGTCTGCATGCCGCCGCGGCGGTCGACGACGGCCTCGCGGCGTCGGCGGCGACGTCGTTGCCCGGTGGCGCGATGACGCTCGACGGCGGGCCGGGCGGCGTCCGCTACGCGGTCGTCGGCTGGCGGGGCGGCAACGGGGGCGCGTCGCCGCGCTGCGATGCGGCAGGGGCGTCGTCAGCGCAGCCGCGATCGTGTGTCCGGATACCGTTTCGGGAGAGGGCACGCGATGAGCGCTGATCGCCGTACGTGTGGCCATACGCTGCTCGAAGTGCTGATTGCGATGACCGTCGGGCTGCTCGTGCTCGCGGCGGCCGGTGCGCTGTACCACGCGCAGCGCATTGCGCAGCGTCGCGCGGAAGACGGGTTCAGGATGCGCGACGCGGCGGCGGCCGCGCTGATGCTGATCGGTCAGCAGATCCAGATGGCGGGTTTCCGGCCGCTCGATGCCGAAGCGGCATCGCCGTTGCCGCCGGTGTTCGGCTGTTCGACGGCACGCGTGCGCGGTAGCGGCGCACAGGTGCGCTGCGAGCCCGCGCGTTCGGCGTCGGACGCGTTGCTGGTCCGGTATGTCGGCGATGCCGTGTCCACGTGGACGACGGTGAGCGGCCAGGCGTCGGATTGCCTCGGGCAGGGTGTCGGCGAGCCGGGCGAGCCGGCGCCGATGGAGAATCGCTTCGATGCGCATGTCAGCCCGTCGACGGGCGAGCCCGAACTGTATTGCGAAGGAAGTGGCCGTCCGGGCACGCCGCAGCCCGTCGTGGCGGGGATCGATCAGTTGCGCATCCGTTATTTGCGTCGCGGCGCCATGCGGTTCGTCGACGCCGACGCGATGCGTGCCGACGACTGGCGCGAGGTCGTGGCCGTGCATCTCTGCGTCAGGGCGCGCGGCGAGCCGATGCGCGAACCGGCGCGTCAGGTCGACTGCGACGGCCGCGTTGCCGTGGCGTCGGACGGCCGCGCCCGTTTGACACTCGATCGCATCGTCGCGTTGCGCAACGTCGCGCTCGCCGCCGACGCTGCGTCGCATGATGCCATTCGAGCAAGCGAGGTGGCGCGATGAGCGGAGCATCGCGATACGCGCGGGATGGCATCTTGCGACGCGGCGAGGCTGGCCACGCGCACGAGCGCAGCGTCGCGAGCGGCGGCGATCGGCAGCACGCCGTACGTGCTCGCGTTCCAGCGGCGACTCCGCGCGAGCCGAACATGCGTTTCCGGCCCGGTCGCCGTGCGTGGCGGCGCGATGCGGGCCTTGCGTTGCCTGCGGTGATCGCCATCGGCGCAGCGGTCGCGGCACTGACGGGTACATGGTTCGACGCCGCGCTGACGGAGTCGCGCCGCACACGCGCATTGTCCGATCGGCTGATTGCATTCCACGCGGCCGATGCCGCGCTTGCCGCGTGTACCGCGCGATTGCTGCGCGGCTCGGCGCCGTATGTGTACGAAAGCGAATCGCATGCGGAGCCCGACGCATGGCGACGCATGCCGCCGCTGGCGGCTGCCGAAGCGTTCACGCCATTCGCCGAATGGCCGATGGCCGAGCAGCCGCCGCGATGCCTGATCGAGGCGTGGCGGCGTCCGGCAGGGCAGGCACGCGACCGCGCTTATCTTGTGACCGCGCGCGGTGTCGGCGCGCACGCGTCGAGTGCCGTATGGTTGCAGCACCAGGTTGCGATGCGGGACGGCCATATCGTCGTGCTGCGCTGGCGTCGTGTCGCGGCGGTGCTTCGATGAACGGCCGCCTGTTCAGGGTTCGAGCGGCGGGGGTCACGCTGATCGAACTGATGATCGTGCTCGCGATCGTCGCGGTGCTGGCCGGGTGGGGTATCCCGTCGTATCGCGAGCATGTCGTGCGGGTTCACCGCGCGTCGGCGGTGTCCGCGCTATACCGTGCGGCCCAGTATCTCGAAACGCTCGACGGTGCGCCGCCGGCGGCATTGCCGGACGCGCTCGCGCAGGCGCCGCCGGACGGGCCGGCCGTGTATCGATTGACGCTCGGGCGGCCGGACGGCGACGAGTCGCCGGTGAGCTATGAACTGGTAGCGACGCCGCTCGACACGGGGCCGATGCGCGACGATGCATGCGGCATGTTCACGCTGCGCTCGGACGGGACGAAAGGCAATGCGGGAAGTGGGGGCGCCGACGAACCAGGCGCTGCCTGCTGGGGTGTGCGCTGAGTTCGCAACGAACGCGCGCAACGAACGCGCGGCGGCGCATGGCCGTGCGCGCGGGAGGCCCCGCGGTCAGTCGTCGCGTGCGTCGAGCCCGCGCTCGTCGCGGGACTGCTTCCAGATCCGGTAGACCTCCCATGCGGCGAAGCCGAGCGTGCCCCACTTCAACGCGGGGCCCGCGCTTGCGCGTAGCAGCGAGCGAACGGGTTTCGCGAGCACGAGCGATGCGAGGGAACTCAGCATCGGATACTGGTTGACGAGGTGGCCGAGGCTTGCGTTCAGGTTCCTGGCCGACTGGCCGAACTTGCCGGTCGACAGCCCGGGGATGAACACCTTGAGCCAGCTGAAGCGCGTGACGGCCTGGCGCATTTCGGCGGCGGCTTCCGCGAGTTCGAGCCGCTCGACTTCGGATCGCAGGATCAGCAGTTCCTTGCGCAGCGCGCGGTGCTGCGACGCGCTCCAGTTCGATCGCGACGAATGGGAGCGGGATGGATTGCCCGTGATGTTCTGGCTCATGGCGCGTCGGCGAAGTAGGTGGAAGGGATGAGCGCGAGGGCGTTCACGGCTTGCCGCGGAACAGGTCGCGGTCTTTCTCGAGTTCGGCGAGCGTCGCCTCGAACACGGTTGGCGCGCCCCGCAGGCCCGAGCGCGCCTTCAGCCCGCATACGATGCCGCCAACGGCATACAGCGCGGTGATCGCGGCGAGCGACTGCCAGCGGTAGGTATCCCAGAACGCGATCGCGATCAGCACGGTCAGGCTGATGAGTGCCATCGTCGCGAGCATCATCGCGGCGAGGCCGAGGAACAGCACGCCCATCAGGCGCTCCTTCTCCTCGGCAAGCTCGATGCCCACCAGTTCGAGGCGCGTTTGCAGGAGGCCGATGGCCGAGCCGACGAGGCGGCGCAGCGGTCCTTGACCGGACGGCTGCGAGGGGGTGTCTGTCGTCATGGATGCGGTGCTTGCGCGTACAGTGAGCAGCTAGGACAAAGCCGCCGGCGCAGGCCGGCCGGCTTCGACGCCCGCGCGCCGCGTCATCATGCGGCCCGCGGGACGAAACGGCGCAAAGCGCGTTACTTGCGGTTGATCAGCAGGCCGATCAGCACGCCAACGCCGGCAGCCACGCCGATCGACGTCCACGGATGCTCGTGCACGTAGTCGTCGGTCGCGCGCGCGGCCTTCTTGCCTTTCTCGACCACCACGACCTGGACGTCGGCTGCCTTTTCCTTGGCCTGCTTCAGGCGCGACATGGCTTTCTCGCGCAGCTCGGCCGCACGGTCGCCCGTGCTGCTCGCAGCTTGCTTGAGCAGGTCTTCGGCGTCCGAGAGAACGGTTTTGATATCCGACATCAGTTTCTCCTTGTTGATTTCCGACATTGCAACTCCCTTCGTGCTGTCATGCTGCAGGTTCACATCGTAGCGAAACCCGTGCCTGCTGGCGAGCCGGGAAGACGCACGGCGGCAGCGCAAGACTGCATGGTAAACGACTTGTAATGATGAACAGAGCGGCAAAGGGATTGAAAAGTTTCCCCGCTGCCGTCCGTTCTCCCACGACGCCGGGCAAAAATGACAAAAAAGTATGAATATCAAACGGAATAATCGTTCGCACGGCCCATTGCTTCCCGTAAGCTGATGGACTGCCCCGCGCTGTCCGGCGCGCGGTTTCAACCAGCATCGTTCGAGGAGGGAACATCATGAGTCTGCGTCTTGGCGACATCGCACCGGATTTCGAGCAGGAATCGAGCCTGGGCACCATCAAGTTTCACGAGTGGCTCGGCAACAGCTGGGGTGTCCTGTTCTCGCATCCGGCCGACTACACGCCGGTGTGCACGACCGAACTCGGGCTGACCTCGAAGCTGAAGGGCGAATTCGAGAAACGCAACGTGAAGGTGATCGCGCTGTCGGTCGACGGCGTCGAATCGCACAAGGGCTGGATCAACGACATCAACGAGACGCAGTCGACGGTCGTGGGCTTCCCGATCATCGCCGACGCGGACCGCAAGGTGTCGCAGCTGTACGACATGATTCACCCGAATGCGAACGAAACGCTGACGGTGCGTTCGCTGTTCGTGATCGACCCGAACAAGAAGGTGCGGCTCACGATCACCTATCCGGCCAGCACGGGGCGCAATTTCGACGAAGTGCTGCGCGTGATCGATTCGCTGCAGTTGACCGACAATTACAAGGTCGCGACGCCCGGCAACTGGAAGGACGGCGACGACGTCGTGATCGTGCCGTCGCTGCAGGATCCGGAAGAATTGAAGAAGCGCTTCCCGAAGGGCTTCAACGCGGTGCGTCCGTATCTGCGCCTGACGCCGCAGCCGAACAAGTAAGCATCGACGCAGCCCCTGCCCGCGGCTGCGATGACAAAGGCCCGTCCGGCAGCGATGCCGGGCGGGCCTTTTACGTGGCGGCGCTCGCGGGCGCGGCATCGCCGCCGCCGCGTGCGTCATGGCCGAATCATCAGAAGAACGCCTGGATGCCCGTCTGCGCACGGCCGAGGATCAGCGCGTGGATGTCGTGCGTGCCTTCGTACGTGTTCACCACTTCGAGATTCACGAGATGGCGTGCGACGCCGAATTCGTCGGAGATGCCGTTGCCGCCGAGCATGTCGCGCGCGAGCCGCGCGATGTCGAGCGCCTTGCCGCACGAGTTGCGCTTCATGATCGACGTGATCTCGACGGCGGCCGTGCCTTCGTCCTTCATCCGGCCGAGGCGCAGCACGCCTTGCAGGCCGAGCGTGATTTCGGTCTGCATGTCGGCGAGCTTCTTCTGGATCAACTGGTTCGCGGCGAGCGGCCGGCCGAACTGCTGGCGGTCGAGCACGTACTGGCGTGCGGTGTGCCAGCACGACTCGGCGGCGCCGAGCGCGCCCCACGCGATCCCGTAGCGCGCCGAGTTCAGGCAGGTGAACGGGCCGCGCAGGCCGCTCACGTTCGGCATCAGGTTCTCTTCGGGCACGAACACCTCGTCGAGCACGATCTCGCCGGTGATCGACGCGCGCAGCCCGACCTTGCCGTGGATCGCCGGCGCCGACAGGCCCTTCCAGCCCTTCTCGAGGATGAAGCCGCGGATCGCGTCCTTGCCGTTTTCTTCCAGTTTCGCCCACACGACGAACACGTCGGCGATCGGCGAGTTGGTGATCCACATCTTCGCGCCGGACAGCGCGTAGCCGCCCGGCACCTTCTTCGCGCGCGTGACCATGCTGCCCGGGTCGGAGCCGTGGTTCGGCTCGGTCAGCCCGAAGCAGCCGATCCATTCGCCGGTCGCGAGCTTCGGCAGGTATTTCCGCTTCTGCGCGTCGGAGCCGAATTCGAAGATCGGCACCATCACGAGCGACGACTGCACAGACATCATCGACCGGTAGCCCGAATCGACGCGCTCGACTTCGCGCGCGATCAGCCCGTAGCTCACGTAGTTGAGGCCGGGGCCGCCATATTCCTCGGGAATCGTCGGGCCGAGCAGGCCGAGTTCGCCCATCTCGCGAAAGATGGCCGCGTCGGTGCGTTCGTGGCGGAACGCTTCGGTGACGCGCGGCGCGAGCTTGTCCTGTGCGTAGGCCTGCGCGGCGTCGCGCACCATCCGCTCGTCCTCGGTCAGTTGCTGGTCGAGCAGCAGCGGATCGTCCCAATGAAAAGTTGCAGCACTCATCGTCTCATCTCCTGTTGGTCCGGTCTTCCAGCCGGCCCCATGCCAAAGTTCGCTTGACTATGGTTCCGCTGTGCGGAACAATGTTTTGCAAATTGAACTCAGTGTAGCACCGGATGACGCTTTCAACCATCGACGACACCACGATCGACGAGCGCAAGTTCGTCGTCGCGCTCGCACGCGGGCTCGACCTGCTGCGCGCCTTTCGGCCCGGCGAGACGATGCTGGGCAATCGCGATTTCGCTGAACGCACCGGCCTGCCGAAGGCGACGGTGAACCGGCTCGCCTATACGCTGACCGTGCTCGGCTATCTGCGCTACGACGAGACGCTCGGCAAGTATGCGCTGGACGCCGGCGTGCTGTCGCTCGGCTACGCGTTGCTGTCGGGCTCAGGGACGATCGATCTCGCGCGGCCGCACATGCAGGCGCTCGCGCGCGAGATTGGCGCGGCCGTGTCGCTCGGCTGCCGCGACGGGCTCGACATGATCTATCTGGAGACGATCCGCAGCGAGACCGCGCTGACGCTCGGGCTCGCGCCCGGTTCGCGGCTGTCGATGCTGACGAGCTCGATGGGGCGCGCGTACCTGGCCGTGCAGCCGGAGGACGTGCGCGGTGCGCTCTATGCCGAGCTGCACCGCGCGGCCGGCGGCGCGGCCGATGCCGATGCGCTCGTCACCGCCGCGCAGCACGCGGTGGCCGAGTTCTCGGCGAGCGGTTGCTGCTATTCGTTCCGCGCGTGGCACACGGACGTGAATGCGGCAGCCGTGCCGTTTCGCGAGCCGCGCGAGGGTCGCTGGCTGATCCTGAGCTGCAGCGGACCCGCATCGTCGATGGACGAGGGCGTGTTCCGCACGCAAGTCGGGCCGAAGCTGAAGGCGCTCGCGCAACGGCTCGGGCAGACGGTCTGAGCAACGAGCGTGCGCGCAGGTCGCCGTCGCCCGGCAACGGGTTCGTTGATCGCGGGTGCGGAAGCGGAAGGGGCGGCGCGGTTGCGTATTGTGCGACGGGCGAACCGCGCTCATCATCGTTCGCCTGTGTCCTGACGATCACGAGGTTCGCGATGCCGCACCCCGAAACGATGGAAGGCGGATGCGCATGCGGCGCGATTCGCTACCGGATCGCCGGCCTGCCGGCCGATGCCGGCTTCTGCCACTGCCGGCTCTGCCAGCGTACGACGGGCGCGGCGGTCGTCGCATCGGCATCGGTGCCGATCGACGCATTCGAATACCTGCAGGGCGAACCGACCGTCTATGCGTCGAGCGCGTGGGGCGAGCGGCGTTTCTGCGGCCGCTGCGGCGCGCAGCTCGAATACCGGCGCTCCGTGGCGCCGCGGACGGTCGAGATCAATTACGCGACGCTCGACGAGCCGTCGCGGCTGCGTCCGGCGTGGCATGTCTGGTACGGAAATCGTTTCCCGGGCATCGAGATCGACGACGATCTGCCGAAGTACGACGACGGTGGAAGAGAATAAGAATAGGCGGCCGGTTCACACCGACGCGCCGGTGTGGATTTCGCGCGCAAGCAGGTTCGACCTTTGCGCGTAACGAACAGGAAACCGGCCGGCGTCGAGCGACGCCGCGTGCTGAAACCTGAAACCTGAAACCTGAGACCTGAAACCCGATTCCCGAAGCGGCACGACACGCCGTCATTCGGTGTGCCACGCCCCGCGCGCGGCGCGCACCTTCCGCCGCGCCGCTCAGGCCGTCACGACCTTCGCGAACACCGGCCCCTGCATGAACCGCACGTCGTGCTGGCGCAGCAGCTCGCACTGCGTCTCGTCGACCACACCGTCGAAGATCAGCGGAATCCGCACGCGCTGCGCATAGGCGACGAGCGCCTTGACCATCCCGTCGCGCAGCGCGATGCCCGCATCCATCTTGATGTAGTCGGGGCGCGCCATGTCCGATTCGACCGCGAGGATGCGGCCCGGGTCGGGCAGCTTGTCCGCGACCTTGAAGCCGTGATGCTGGTAGCTGCGCGTCAGGTAGCCGAGGAACGTCTTGTGGGCGACCGCGACCGCCGGCAGCTCGATCACGATCCGCTCGGGCGGCAGCCCGAAGCGCTGCAGCACCGACGAGAAATGCTTGCCGTGGTCGTACTTCACGCTCTTGAGCAGCCGCTCGTGCACGCGCAGGAACAGCAGACCGTGACGCTGCGCACCGAAGAAATTGATCGCGTGCAGCGCGCGCGACAGGCGGTCGATCGCGACGAGCGTCTGGTCGTCGACGGCCGCGTCGACCGGATCGTGCTGCGCGCCCGTGACCAGCGTGACGGCCTGGAAGCCGAGCTCGTCGCCGTAGCGCTCGATCGCGTCGGCGAACGACGTCGATTGCGGCGCGCCGGGCATCGTCACGTCGTAGATCGGCTCGTACGCACTGGCGAGCGTGCGCTCGGGCAGATTCGCGCACGCGGTGCCGCCTTCGGCAAGCGCGAGGTGTTCCCGCAGATACGGCAGTTGCCCGGCACGGGCGACCAGCTCGGGGATGGTAGGCGGAATCATCGGCGTGAAAAGGAAAAATGGCGGCCGAAAGGGCCGCCTCGTTGTCTTGATATTAGCAGCGCGCGCCGCGCTCGGCTCGGCGTTTCGCTCATATGGTTATCCCGTCTCCGAGCGAACGATTAGGGTTTACGTTGTTTTCACTATTCGTAATTGGTTTTACTATTCGTAAATCCAAAGATTTGTCGCCGATCAAGAAATGCGGCAGGCAGGCGCCGCGAAACGGCGCCGTTCACGAATCAACAGGAAGCAAGGAGCGAGACGTGGCGGTTGACAGGACAGGCGGGCACACGCGCCGGCAGGAGACGGACGCGACGACGGGCGCGGCGGTGCGCGCGCGGCGGGATTGAGGAGCGGATGGCGACCATGAGCATCGATTACCAGACGCTGAAGTTCGAGTACCGCGCCCGCGCGCACGACGCGGCCGTCCACCCGGTGATCGTCGTCGGCGCGGGGCCGGTGGGCCTCGCGGCCGCGATCGACCTCGCGCAGCAGGGCGTGCCGGTCGTGCTGCTCGACGACGACGACACGCTGTCGACCGGCTCGCGCGCGATCTGCTTCGCGAAGCGCACGCTCGAGATCTTCGACCGGCTCGGCTGCGGCGAGCGCTTCGTCGACAAGGGCGTGAGCTGGCACGTCGGCAAGGTGTTCCTGCAGGACGAGCAACTGTACGCGTTCGACCTGCTGCCCGAGGAAGGGCATGCGCGCCCCGCGTTCATCAACCTGCAGCAGTACTACGTCGAAGGCTATCTGGCCGATCGCGCGTTCGAGCTGCCGAACATCGACATCCGCTGGAAGCACAAGGTGACGGGCGTCGCGCAGTCGGCCGAACACGCGGTGCTGACGGTCGAGACGCCGGACGGCGTCGCGACGCTGCACGCGCAGTACGTGATCGCGGCCGACGGCTCGCGCAGCTCGATGCGCACGATGATGGGCCTGGAGAGCCGCGGCCGTACGTTCAAGGATCGCTTCCTGATCGCCGATGTGAAGATGAAGGCGGAGTTTCCGACCGAGCGCTGGTTCTGGTTCGATCCGCCGTTTCATCGCAACCAGTCGGTGCTGCTGCACCGCCAGCCCGACAACGTGTGGCGCATCGACTTCCAGCTCGGCTGGGATGCCGATCCCGTCGCCGAGAAGCAGCCGGAGCGCGTGATCCCGCGCGTGCGCGCGCTGCTCGGGCCGGACGTCGAGTTCGAGCTCGAGTGGGTGAGCGTCTATACGTTCCGCTGCCAGCGGATGGACACGTTCCGGCACGGCCGCGTGCTGTTCGCCGGCGATTCCGCGCACGGCGTGTCGCCGTTCGGCGCGCGCGGCGCGAACAGCGGCGTGCAGGACGCGGACAATCTCGCGTGGAAGCTGAAGCTGGTGCTCGACGGCCACGCGCACGACCGCCTGCTCGACACCTATGCGAGCGAGCGCGAGTTCGCGGCGGACGAGAACATCCGCCACTCGACGCGCTCGACCGATTTCATCACGCCGAAGAGCGCGGTGTCGCGCGTGTTCCGCGATGCGACGCTGAAGCTCGCGCGCGACTGCGAATTCGCGCGCAGGCTGGTGAACAGCGGGCGCCTGTCGGTACCGGCCGTGCTGGCCGATTCGCCGCTGAACACGCCGGACGGCGGCGGCGACGCATTCGCATGCGCGATGCGCCCAGGCGCGGCGGCGGCCGATGCGCCGGTACGTGCGCATGGTGCGTCGGGCTGGCTGCTGCAGCATCTGCGTGGCGGCTTCACCGGCGTGCTGTTCGGATTGCCGGGCGACGCGGCAGCGCTCGCGCAGGCCGTCAGCGGTCTCGCGCCGACGGTGCGGCCGGTGCTCGTCGTGCCGGCCGGGCACGCGCGGCCGGCAGCCGGCGTCGACGTCGTGGAGGACGTCGACGGCCTCGCCGCGCAGCGCTACGACGCGCAGCCCGGCACGTTCTACCTGCTGCGTCCCGACCAGCACGTGTGCGCACGCACGCGCACGCTCGAGCGTCAGGCGATCGCCGACGCACTGGCGCGCGCGACCTGCGCACGCTGACTACGATAAAGACACCGGAGACACCGTCATGCCCTCACTCGATACCCGCCCGCGCCTGGCCGACCCCGACGCGTTCTACGAAGCGCTGATCGACATGCATCGCGACCTGTCGGACGCCGACAGCCAGCTCGTCAACGCGAAGCTGATCCTGCTGCTCGCGAACCAGGTCGGCGACGCCGACGTGCTGCGCGAAGCGATGGCGCTCGCGCGCCAGGGCGTGACGCCGCCCGTGCATCCGTCCGCCGAGGTGGCGCAATGAGCGCGGCGCCGGCCGATACGCGCGTGCTCGAAGTCGAGCGCGTGATCGACGAGACCCATCGCCCGGGTTTTCACTGGATGCTTCTCGCGCTGTGCGGGCTGTGCCTCGTGATCGACGGTTTCGATGCGCAGGCGATGGGCTACGTCGCGCCGAGCGTGATCGCCGAATGGGGCGTGCCGAAGCAGGCGCTCGGGCCGGTGTTCAGCGCGAGCCTGTTCGGGATGCTGCTCGGCGCGCTCGGGCTGTCGGTGCTGGCCGACCGGATCGGCCGGCGTCCGGTGCTGATCGGCTCGACGCTGTTCTTCTCGGTGACGATGCTCGCGACGCCGTTCGCGAGCTCGATCCCCGTGCTGATGGCGCTGCGCTTCGTCACGGGCCTGGGCCTCGGCTGCATCATGCCGAACGCGATGGCGCTGGTCGGCGAATTCAGCCCGGCCGCGCATCGCGTGAAGCGGATGATGATCGTGTCGTGCGGCTTCACGCTCGGCGCGGCGCTCGGCGGCTTCATCAGCGCGGCGCTGATTCCGGCGCTCGGCTGGCGCTCGGTGTTCTTCGTCGGCGGCGCGGTGCCGCTCGTGCTGACGATCGCGATGGTCGCGCGGCTGCCGGAGTCGCTGCAGTTCCTGGTGCTGAAAGGGCGCGTCGCGCAGGCGCGCGACTGGCTCGCGCGCTTCGCGCCGGCCGCCGGCATCGATGCGAACACGCGGCTCGTCGTGCGCGAACGCGCGGCGAGCGGCGCGCCGGTCGCCGAGCTGTTCCGCCATGGCCGCCTGCCCGTCACGCTGCTGCTGTGGGCCATCAGCTTCATGAACCTGATCGACCTGTACTTCCTGTCGAACTGGCTGCCGACCGTGATGCGCGACGCCGGTTATTCGCCGGGCACGGCGGTGATCGTCGGCACGGTGCTGCAGACGGGCGGCGTGATCGGCACGCTGTCGCTCGGCTGGTTCATCGAACGTTACGGCTTCGTGCGCGTGCTGTTCGCGTGCTTCGCGTGCGCGGCCGTGTCGGTGGGGCTGATCGGTTCGGTCGCGCATGCGTTGCCGTGGCTGCTGGTCGTCGTGTTCGCGGGCGGGTTCTGCGTGGTCGGCGGACAGCCGGCCGTGAACGCGCTCGCGGGCCAGTATTACCCGACGTCGCTGCGCTCGACGGGCATCGGCTGGAGCCTCGGCATCGGCCGGATCGGCTCGGTGCTCGGGCCGCTCGTCGGCGGGCAACTGATTGCGCTGAACTGGACCAACGGCGCGCTGTTTCGCGCGGCCGCGGTGCCCGTGCTGTGCTCGGCGCTATTCGTGCTGGGCCTGGCCGGTGTGACGCGGCGCGGCGGCGCGCAGGCGCCGAACGCCGCCCTGAATTGATGGAGAAAGGAAACGATGACGCTTGACCTGTCGAAACCGGCGACCGCCGGCTACCTGAGCGGTTTCGCGAACGAGTTCGCGACCGAGGCGCTGCCCGGCGCGCTGCCGCACGGCCGCAACTCGCCGCAGCGCGCGCCGTACGGGCTGTACGCGGAGCAGTTGTCGGGCACCGCGTTCACCGCGCCGCGCGGCCACAACCGCCGCTCGTGGCTGTACCGGATTCGCCCCGCCGCCGTGCACCGGCCGTTCGAGCCGTATGCGGGCGCGCAGCGGCTCGTGTCGGAGTTCGGCGATTCGGCCGACGTGCCGCCGACGCC
Organism: Burkholderia sp. AU39826; assembly: GCF_020419965.1. Lineage (NCBI taxonomy): Bacteria > Pseudomonadati > Pseudomonadota > Betaproteobacteria > Burkholderiales > Burkholderiaceae > Burkholderia > Burkholderia sp. AU39826. The sequence continues at coordinate 111,148 of NZ_JAIZQG010000008.1, read as the reverse complement.
GCCGAACCAGTTGCGCTGGGATCCGCTGCCGATGCCGGTCGAGCCGACCGATTTCGTCGACGGCCTCGTGACGATGGCCGGCAACGGTTCGGCCGCCGCGATGAACGGCTGCGCGATCCATCTGTATGCGGCGAACCGGTCGATGCAGGACCGCTTCTTCTACAGCGCGGACGGTGAACTGCTGATCGTGCCGCAGCAGGGGCGCCTGTTCATCGCGACGGAATTGGGCCGGCTCGACGTCGAGCCGTTCGAGATCGCGGTGATCCCGCGCGGCGTGCGTTTTTCGGTCGCGCTGCCGGACGGCGACGCGCGCGGCTACATCTGCGAGAACTTCGGCGCGCTGCTGCGGCTGCCGGATCTCGGCCCGATCGGCTCGAACGGGCTCGCGAACCCGCGCGACTTCCTGACGCCGCAGGCCGCGTACGAAGACCGCGAAGGCGCGTTCGAGCTGATCGCGAAACTGAACGGGCGCCTGTGGCGCGCGGACATCGGCCATTCGCCGCTCGACGTCGTCGCGTGGCACGGCAACTACGCGCCGTACAAATACGATCTGCGCCTGTTCAACACGATCGGCTCGATCAGCTTCGACCATCCCGATCCGTCGATCTTCCTCGTGCTGCAGGCGCAGAGCGACACGCCGGGCGTCGATACGATCGACTTCGTGATCTTCCCGCCGCGCTGGCTCGCGGCCGAGGATACGTTCCGCCCGCCGTGGTTCCACCGCAACGTCGCGAGCGAGTTCATGGGGCTCGTGCACGGTGCGTACGACGCGAAGGCCGAAGGCTTCGTGCCGGGCGGCGCGAGCCTGCACAACTGCATGTCGGGCCACGGGCCCGACGCGGACACGTTCGAGAAGGCGTCCGCGAGCGACACGACGAAGCCGCACAAGGTCGATGCGACGATGGCGTTCATGTTCGAAACCCGCACGCTGATCCGGCCGACGCGCTACGCGCTCGATACCGCACAGCTGCAGGCCGATTACTTCGAATGCTGGCAAGGCATCAAGAAACACTTCAATCCGGAGCAAAAGTGAGCGATACCCAAGACTGGCGCGCGACGCTCGACCCGGCTCGCAAGAGCTGGGTCGATACCGCGAACGATCCCGCCTGCGATTTCCCGATCCAGAACCTACCGTTCGGAATCTTCAGCGATGCGAAGCAGACGGCGCGCCGCGCGGGCGTCGCGCTTGGCGACCAGATCGTCGACCTGGCCGAACTGAAGCGAGCCGGGCTGCTGACGTTGCCGCTGTCGAGCCCCGAGGATTTTTTCGAGAGGCGCGATCGCGCGTTCGAGCAGCCGACGCTGAACGATTTCATCGCGCTCGGCCGCGATGCATGGCGCAGCGTGCGCGTGCAACTGTCCGACCTGTTCTCGCGCGACAACGCACGGCTGCGCGACGACGCGGCGCTGCGCGCGAAGGTGCTGGTGCCGCAGCGCGACGCGACGCTGCATCTGCCGGTCGAGATTCCCGGCTACACCGATTTCTATTCGTCGAAGGAGCACGCGACCAACGTCGGCTCGATGTTTCGCGATCCGAAGAATGCGCTGCTGCCGAACTGGTCGGAGATGCCGATCGGCTACAACGGCCGCGCGTCGTCGGTGGTCGTGAGCGGCACGCCGGTGCGGCGCCCGAACGGGCAGCTGAAGCTGCCCGACCAGGAGCGTCCGGTGTTCGGCGCGTGCCGCAAGCTCGATATCGAACTGGAGACGGGCTTCATCGTCGGCCGCGGCAACGCGCTCGGCGAGCCGATCGCGTGCGAGGACGCGGAAGCGCATATCTTCGGGATGGTGCTGCTGAACGACTGGAGCGCGCGCGACATCCAGCAGTGGGAGTACGTGCCGCTCGGCCCGTTCAATTCGAAGGGCTTCGCGACGACGATCTCGCCGTGGATCGTCACGCTCGATGCGCTTGAACCGTTTCGCGTCGCGCAGCCCGAGCAGTCGCCGCCGCCGCTCGCGTATCTGCGGCATGCGGGCAAGCACGCGTTCGACATCGCGCTCGAAGTGACGCTGCGCGCGGAAGGGGCGACCGACGCGACGTCGATCTGCCGGACGAACTTCAGGCACATGTACTGGACGATGGCGCAGCAGCTCGCGCATCACACGGTTGCCGGCTGCAACACGCGCGTGGGCGACCTGATGGGCTCGGGCACGATCAGCGGGCCGACGAAGGATTCGTTCGGCAGCCTGCTCGAACTGACGTGGAACGGCAAGGAGCCGCTCGCGCTGACGGGCGGCGGCAGCCGTACGTTCATCGAGGACGGCGACGAGCTGACGCTCGCCGGCTGGTGCCAGGGCGACGGCTATCGCGTCGGCTTCGGCACGTGTGCGGGCAAGATCTTGCCGGCGCGGAGCGCGTGACGGATTGCAGCGCGGAACGTCACGCGCAGGTCACGCGTAGTATGGAAGGACAGGGCGGCCCGCATTGCGCGGGCCGTTTCCGTTTACCGGAGAGTGGGCGCGAGCGGGCCGATGCGTACCGGTGCATGATGCCGCGCGCCAACGCCAACGCCAACGCCAACGCCAACGCCAACGCCAACGCCAACGCCAATCTGCATCAGATCGCGCGTTGCACCGCGGCGCGTCGTTCCCACAACGCGGCCCCGACGAACGCGGCGACACAGGCGACCAGCACGCCGACCAGCGCATGGCTGCCCAACTGCTCCATCAACGCGCCGGCAACCAGCGGCCCGCCGAAGCTCGCGGCGCTCCACGACGCCGACACGAGCGAGCTCGCGGTGACGAGCGCGGCGCCGCGGAAACGTTCGCCGCACGCGACGAGCGACAGCGTATAGATGCTGCCGGCGGCCGCGCCGAGCACGAACAGCAGCGGCCAGCACAGCCACGGATTGGCGATGACGAACGGCAGCAGCGGCAGGCCGCCCAGCACGATCCAGCCCGCGCCGAGGTGTACGCGTTCGCGGCCGAGCTTGTCCGCGAGCCAGCCGATCGGGAACTGCATCGCGGTATCGCCGAACAGCATGATCGACGCGAGCAGCACGGCGGTCGCGCTCGCGACGCCGTGATCCATCGCGTAGAGCGGCAGCAGCGACAGCGCGAGCGTGTCGAACAGCGCGAAGAAGCCGGTGCCGATGATCAGCGCGGGCATGCGCGGCAGCACGTCGAGCCAGCGGCCGTGCGCTTCGTGATGCGCGTCGTCGCCGGCGAGCGGCGCGCGGCGGATCGTCGCGAGCGTCGGCAGCGCGAGCAGGAACAGCGCGCCGCACAGCGCGAAGCGAATGCGCGTCGCGCCGGCGATCTGGCTGACGAGCACGGGGCCGGCCATCTGGAACAGCGTGAAATTGGTCGCATAGATCGCGACGACGCGGCCGCGCGTCGAATCGTCGGCGAGCTGGTTGACCCATGCTTCGCCGATCGTGAACAGCAGCATCAGCGCGGCGCCGCACAGCACGCGCAGCACGCCCCACAGGATCAGGTTCGACGTGAACTGCATCAGCGCGGTGGCGGCCGCGAGCAGCACGACCGACACGACGATCGCGCGACGCGCACCGATGTGCCGCGCGAGCGCGGTGACGAACGGCACGATCGCAAGGCCGCCGAGGGCCTGCGCGGCCGTCAGCATGCCGACGACGTTGGTGCCGTGTCCGGCTTCGGTCAGCGCGAGCGCGGTGAGCGGCAGCGTGGCGCCGGTGCCGAGGCCGACGACCGCGACGCTCAGGATCAGCGCGAGGAAATCGCGATTGAGAATGGCTTTCATCGGCCGGGATGCTACACCGCGGCCCTTCAAAGGTCCATGAAGGCTGTCACGTTTGAATGGCGTTGCGCACGCAACGATTACCGCAGGGTTGCGTCATACGTACTCGGTCGGCACGACCACGGGCCGGCGTTCGAGCGCCGCCGACCACAGCGTGAGCGCGAGCGCCGCGACGGCCATCGCGACGCCGACCCACGGCAGGTTCACGAGCGATACGCCCGAGCCGATCGCCATCCCGCCGAGCCACGCGCCGGTCGCGTTGCCGAGGTTGAACGCGCCCTGGTTCAGCGTCGACGCGAGGTTCGGCGCGTCGCTGGCGCGATCGACGATCATGATCTGCAGCGGCGGCACGATCGCGAACGCGAGGATGCCCCACACGAAAATCGTCGCGAGCGCGGCGAACGGCAGATGCATCGTGCCCGCGAACAGCGCGAGGACGATGCCGATCAGCGCGAGCGTCGCGATCAGCGACGGCATCCGGCGCCAGTCGGCGAGCTTGCCGCCGAGCGTGCCGCCGACCGTCAGGCCGAGGCCGAACAGCAGCAGCACGTAGGTCACCTGATGCGGCGAGAAGCCCGTCACGTCCTCGAGGATCGGCGTGATGTACGTGAACACGCTGAACAGGCTCGCGGACGCGAGCACGCTGATGCCGAGCACCATCAGCACCTGCGGGTGCTTCAGCACGCTGAATTCGCGCGTGATGCTGGTGTCGGGCATCGCGAGGTGCTTCGGCAGGCACACCGCGAGCGCGGCGGCCGCGGCGATGCCGATGCCGGTGACGGCCCAGAACGTCGCGCGCCAGCCGAACGCCTGGCCGAGCGCGGTGCCGAGCGGCACGCCGAGCACGTTCGCGAGCGTGAGGCCGGTGAACATCAGCGCGATCGCCTGCGCGCGGCGGTTCGGCGCGACGAGGTTGCTCGCGACCACCGAGCCGATGCCGAAGAATGCACCGTGGCAGAACGCGGTGACGACGCGCGCGGCCATCAGCACCGCATAGCCGGGCGCGATCGCGCAAAACAGGTTGCCGGCGATGAACAGGCCGATCAGGCCCATCAGCGCGCGCTTGCGCGGCATCTTCGCGGTGACGATCGCGAGGATCGGCGCGCCGATCGTCACGCCGAGCGCGTAGCCGGACACGAGCATCCCGGCGGCCGGGATCGACACGCCGAGATCGCGCGCGACATTGGGCAGCAGCCCCATGATCACGAATTCGGTGGTACCGATTCCAAATGCGGCGACGGCAAGGGCGAAAAGAGGCAGGGGCATCGCGGTAGGCTCGGGAAAAGAGGCCGCTCGAGCCCAAGCGCGGGAGACGCGGGGCGGGCGGTCGGTGACGCGAACGTCAGCCACGATTCTACTTCAGTGAAAACCCTTATGTTTGGGGTCAAAATGGATGTTGCCGGCGTGCGACGGGGCGGGAAGCGGGAAGTTCATATTGTGGGATTTGCGGCGATTCGGTCGCGAGCGACGGCGGTTGCCGGACCGTGGATCAGGCGATGGGTTCGGACAATCCACCGGGCATCGTGTCCGACGTTTCTTTCATTTCAGTCTCTATTGACGACGCAGCCGATCCGGCCCCGTCGGTCGCCGCCGGATCGTCCCAGCCGTTCTCGAACAGGCAGGCTTCGATCGGCATCCGCGCGGCCCAGCGTTCTTGTTCCAGCATCGGCTTCGCATAGAACGCATCGACGTGCCCGACGCACAACACGGCGATCGGCTTCGCGCCGTCGGGCATCCGCAGCAGCGTGCGCAGCGCATCGACGTCGAACAACGACACCCAGCCCATCCCGAGCCCTTCCGCGCGCGCCGCGAGCCACATGTTCTGGATCGCGCACGCGGCGGACGCCAGGTCCATCTCCGGCAGCGTGCGGCGGCCGAACACGTGGCGCTCGCGGCCGTCGGCGAGCGCGACGACCAGCAGCTCGCCGCATTCGCGCACGCCTTCGACCTTCAGCCGCATGAATTCGTCCTGGCGTTCGCCGAGCGCGTCGGCGGTCGCGCGGCGCTCGGCCTCGACCAGTGCGTGGATCGACGTGCGCAATGCGGGATCGGTGATGCGGATGAAGCGCCACGGCTGCATGAAGCCGACGCTGGGTGCGTGGTGCGCCGCGCGCAGCAGGCGCGCGAGCACGGCCGGATCGACGGGCGCCGGCGTGAAATGGCGCATGTCGCGCCGTTCGAAGATGGCACGGTAGACGGCGGCGATGTCGGAATCGTCGAAACGCATGAGCGGCAAAGGCAGGGGTGACGTCGACGCAACGATAGCAGACGGCGCGCGCGGGAATCGTTACGTCACCTGAAACAATGCGCGGAATTGTGGATGATGGCGAGTGCGGTGTGCGGCAACCGGCACAAGCAAACGATTGCGAATGCGCTGCCGACCGTCAAACGTGCCGTTTTTCGTGGTTTTTCAGCGGTTTGCCGTCACGACGTTCCGCGGCGCGCCCGCATGCCACGCCTCGATGTTCAGCAGCGTCGTGTGCGCGATTTCGGCCAGCGCCTCGCGCGTGAAGAACGCCTGGTGCGACGTGACGATCACGTTCGGGAACGTCAGCAGGCGCGCGAGCACGTCGTCCTGCAGCGGCAGGTCGGAGTGATCCTCGAAGAAGAGCCCGCTTTCCTCCTCGTACACGTCGAGCCCGAGATGACCGAGCTGGCCGCTCTTGAGCGCGTCGACCAGCGCCTGCGCATCGACGAGCCCGCCGCGCCCGGTGTTGATCAGCATCGCGCCATGCTTCATCCGCGCGAGCGTCCGTTCGTTGATCAGGTGGTGGGTCGACGGCAGCAGCGGGCAATGCAGGCTGACGATGTCGGCGCGATGCAGCAGCTCGTCGAGCTCGACGTAGCGCGCGCCGAACGCGATCAGTTCGTCGTTGTACGGCGGCACCGAGTGGGCGAGCACGTGCATCCCGAAGCCCATCATGATCTTCGCGAACACGCTGCCGATGATGCCGGTGCCGATCACGCCGACGGTCTTGCCGTGCAGGTCGAAGCCGAGCAGCCCGTTCAGCGAGAAGTCGCCTTCGCGGGTGCGGGCGACGGCGCGCGGCAGGCGGCGGTTGAGCGCGAGGATCAGCGCGACCGCGTGCTCGGCGACCGCGTGCGGCGAATACGCGGGCACGCGCACGACCGTGACGCCGAGCCGTTCGGCGGCGGCCAGGTCGACATGGTTGAAGCCTGCCGAGCGCAGCGCGATCAGCCGCGTGCCGCCGTCGGCGAGCCGTTCGAGCACGGCCGCGTCGACGGTGTCGTTGACGAACGGGCAGACGACGTCATAGCCGTGCGCGAGGATCGCGGTTTCCGCGTCGAGGTGCGACGGCTGGAAGTGCAGCCGATAGCCGAACTGCCGGTTGGCGGCGGTAAACGAATCGTCGTCGTACTGCCGGCTGCTGAACAGGATCACGCGCACGCTGCACCTCCGAGGGCTGACGCGCGCAGTTTACTGCAGGCCCGTGACGATGTCGGAGCGGTCGGGGCCACGCACCGGCCGCAGGAAGCCGTAGTCGGTCCGCTCGCGGCCGGACGGCGCGCCGAAGTGCTCGAGCGCGTGCTCGACGAAGCTGCGCGTGCGGGCCGGCACGTACTGGCGGTTCGGATAGACGAGCGACAACTGCGCGTCGGGATCGTCGATCCGGTAGCCGGCCATCAGCCGCACGAGCGTGCCGTGGTTGAGCGCGTCGGCCACGCACGGCTCGGGCAGCACCGCGATGCCGGCGCCGGCCACCGCCGCCGCCTGGACGAGCGCGAGCTGGTTGACCGTGCAGGCCGGGCGTACCGTGACCGAATGGACGACGCCGTCGTGGCCGACCAGTTGCCACGTCGGCGCGTGCTGGTGCGGCGCGAGCGTGACCCAGTCGTGGCCCGGCAGGTCGTCGGGCACGCGCGGCTCGCCGCGGCGGTCGAGATAGGCGGGCGCAGCGCACGCGACGAACGGGTTCGGCGCAAGGGTGTGGCCGATCAGCGCCGGGTTGCCGTCGAGCCGGGTGCCCGTGACGATGCCGACGTCGTAGCCCGAATCGAGCACGTCGAGCGGCCCTTCGGCGACGGTCAGCTGCACCCGGAGCTCGGGATAGCGGTGCCGGAAGCTGCTGACGAGCGGCGTCAGCGCGAGCGGCGACAGCAGCCCCGACGCGACGACGCGCAGCGTGCCGGCCGGTTCGCGCACGGCATGCGCGACGGACGATTCGAGGTGATCGAATTCCTCGAGCAGCGCGCGGCAACCGTCGAGGTAGCGCACGCCGGCCTCGGTGAGCGACAGGTTGCGCGTGGTGCGATGGATCAGCCGGGTGTTCAGGTGGCCCTCGAGCATCGCGATGGAACGCGTGACGAGCGCATTGGACACGCCGAGATGGTGCGCCGCGCGCCGGAAGCTTTGCTGCTCGGCGACGCAGACGAATACACGCATGGTCTGAATCTGGTTCATGGCTTGCGTATTTCTGGCCCGGTTGATTGATTTTGGTTGTGATTTATCGCCGCGCAACGCCGAAAGCGCATCGCGCGGCCCCTAGCGCTCCCTCGTATCGAAAATGGAATTTCGATTCCGCAGACGATTGTTCAATAAAGAACCGATATCCGTCAACCTGCGAAAACGGGCGGGTTGCGTAAAATCGAAATCGCGAGTAATGGTTTAACGCTGCGGTGCAGCAAGGGCGTACGGGGTAAAACCAGCGCGGTATTGGTGGATTCGTCGGTTTGGAGAATATTTCCCATTCAATCAACGGGTTGTGTGAAATGTGAGCACGCCGTAGCAGCGCCTTTCGGAGTCGTTCCCCAATACATGCAACCGTAATGGATGTTTTTTCCACGTTCGGATTTTGTGTATCGAATTCGCTCCGCGATTTGTATCAGGTAACCGGTGTATTCGTACGGTCCACCAATGGGGGGCTGAACTGTCAGTTTCGACGAATAGTCTCGATATTGGCGGAGAAAATCGCGCCCGCGGAACGCGAATGGAACCGTTTCTCGACCGGCTCGCACGCCCCTTTTCAATCCGGACGGCCGTCGCGCGAGCGGTGCGCGGCCGGCTGGTCCGGTCCGGCGACCGGGCCACCGTCGTGCTGTCCGAACGGGGGTGCCTCTTGCGCAAGGCGGCGGAACACGGAATGATCGTTCAGTTCGCTGCGCGTGCAACGGGCGCGTGCAACGGGCGCGTGCGGGCGCCGTGCTTACGGGCGCCGTGCATACGGGCGCCGTGCATACGGGCGCCGTCCCGCGGGCGTTCGCGCACTTCCTTTCCTCACTTTTTCCAGCCATGTCCATCGATCATTCGCCGATTCCCTGTCCCGTCGTCGTGCCGCTCGACGCGATCCTGCCCGAAGAACCGCTGCTGATGATGGGGGCCGGCCCGGTCCCGATCCCGGCCGCCGTCGCCAAGGCGAACACGATCGTGATCAATCACCTCGGCGCGACGATGGCGAAGATCATCGAGCAGGTGAAGGAGATGGCGCGCTACGTGTTCCAGACCCGCACGAAATGGGTGCTCGGCGTCGCGGGCCCCGGCTCGGCCGCGATGGAAATGGCGATCTCGAACCTCGCGTGGCGCGGCACGCGCGTGCTGTCGATCCGCAACGGGTTCTTCAGCGCGCGGATGGCCGAGATGGCCACGCGCGTCGGCGCCGACGTCGCGACGCTCGAAGTGGCCGACCGCGCGGTCGCGAGCCTCGACGAGATCGCCGACGCGATCGCGCGCGAGCGGCCCGAGATCGTCACGATCGTGCAGGGCGAGACGTCGAACACCGTGTGGAATCGCGACCTGCGCGACATCGCCGCGCTCGCGAAGGCGGCCGGCGCGCTGGTCGTCGTCGATGCGGTATGCACGCTGTCGACGATGCCGCTCGAGATGGACGCGTGGGGCATCGACGCGGTGATCACCGGCGGCCAGAAGGGGCTGTCGTCGATTCCGGGCGTGTCGCTGATCGCGTTCTCCGACGCCGCGTGGGAACGCATGAAGCACCGTCCCGAGCCGAATGCGCACTGGTGCCTCGACATGGCGCTCGCGGAGAACTTCTGGCACAACGCCGGCTATCACTACACGGCGCCCGTGTCGGGCGTGCTCGCGCTGCACGAGGCGCTGCGGCTCGTGTGCGCGGAGACGCTCGAGAGCCGCTTCGCGCGCCACCTGCGCTGCTCGCTGGCGCTGCAGGCGGGCGTCGAATCGATGGGGCTCAAGCTGTATGCGCCGAAGGACTGCCGGCTCAATTCGGTGGTCGGGATCGAGACGCCGGAAGGGCTCACGCCCGGGATGGTGTGCGGCCATATCTCGAAGCAGTACCAGGTCGAGATCTCCGGTTCGTTCGGGTTGCCGATCGTGCGGATCGGCCAGATGGGCGAGCAGTGCCGCGAACACAACCTGTTCCGCACGCTGCATGCGTTCGGCCGCACGATGGTCGACCTGAAGGTGCCGGTCGACCTGCCGGCCGGCGTCGCGGCGCTCGAACAGGAACTGTCGCGGCGCGGCGCGTAAGCCGGGAGGCGCGGCACGGGCCGCGCTCAGCGGCGCTGCATCGCGCGCCGGTACGTATTCGGCGTCGTGCCGTGCGCGTCGCGAAAGCGATGGCTGAAGTGGCCGGCGTTCGCGTAGCCGCAGTCGGCCGCGATCTGCGCGAGCGGCAGCGCGGTCGTGCGCAGCAGCTCGCGGGCCCGGGCGAGCCGTTGCTCGGCCACCCACGCGTGCGGCGCGCGGCCGAACGACAGCCGGAACATCCGCGAGAAGTGATATTCGGACAGCGCGGCGACCTCCGCGAGTTCGCCGAGCGTCAGCGGCTGCGTCAGGTACGTGTCGATGTAGTCGCGCACGCGGCGGCGCACGGCCGGCGCGAGCCCGCCGCGGAACGACGTGTCGGTGCGCATCGTGCTCTGCCCGCGCAGCAGCAGGCTCAGTACTTCGTGCGCGGTCTCGTTCACGCGCAGCCGCTCGTCGGCATCGTCCCAGCCGTCCAGCGCGAGCGAGCGCAGCAGCGCGGCGACGCGCGCATCCTCGAAATAGGTACGATCGGCGAGCTTCAGCTCGCGTGGCTCGCGATCGAGCTCGCGGATCGCGCGCTGCGTGAAGTGCTCGGGCAGGAAATACAAGTGGACGAAATGCATTTCGCCGCGCACCCACCAGCGTGATTCGTGATCGCCCGGCAACGCACACAGCAGGCTCGGCGCGCCGTAGCGCGGCACGCGCTGGCGCTCGGTCCGGTAGCCGCCGTCGAGGTAGCACGACAGCGTGTGGTGGCCGGGCTGCTCGTAGACCGTCTCGCTTTCGTCGGTGATTCGCGTCCATTCGGCGATCGCGAGATGGTCGCCGAGCCACGCGAAGCGCTCGAGCGTCGCGTTCGCGTCGGCGAGCGTGCGGCACACCGACTGCAGGCCGAACGGCAGATCGCCGCCGGCCAGGGCGGCGGCGCGGTCGATGGGCGGGGCGCAGAGGGAGAGACTCATGATGCGCCGAGTATAAGCGGGCGCGCGGCGCCGCGTGCGGCGCGCCGAAAAAGACCGCAATTCCGGACAATCGGCACGCGTCGTGCGGCGGCATAGTCGGGATCCCGATTCACCCGATTGTCCGGATTGCCGCCATGAACCTGTCGCTTTATTTCGTCACCGTGCTGATCTGGGGCACCACCTGGATCGCGATCAAATGGCAGCTCGGCTCGGTGCCGCCGCCCGTGTCGATCGCGTGGCGCTTCTGGCTCGCGGCCGCCGTGCTGTTCGCGCTGCTGCGCGTGATGCGCCGCCCGGTGCGCCCGCCGCGCGAAGCGTGGCGCTTTCTCGTCGCGCAAGGCTTCGCGCTGTTCTGCCTGAATTTCCTGTGCTTCTACTACGCGGAGCAGGTCGTGCCGAGCGGGCTCGTCGCGGTGATCTTCTCGACCGCGCCGCTGCTGAACTCGATCAACGGCCGGCTGTTCATGGGCCGCCCGCTGCGGCCGTCGGCGATCGCCGGCGCGCTGCTCGGGCTGACCGGCATCGCGTGCCTGTTCTGGCAGCAGATGGCCGGCCATCTCGACGACCACGCGACCTGGGCGGGGCTCGCGATCGCGTTCGCCGGCACGATGTGCTTCTCGGCGGGCAACCTGCTGTCGAGCCGGATGCAGTCGATGGGGCTGCACCCGCTCGCGACCAACGGTTGGGCGATGCTGATCGGCGCGGCGATCCTGACCGTCGGCAGCGCCGCGGCCGGAATGCCGTTCACGCTCGACATGAGCCCGCGCTATCTCGGCGCCCTCGTGTACCTGGCCGTGCCGGGCTCGGTGATCGGCTTCACCGCATACCTCACGCTCGTCGGCCGCATCGGGCCGGAGCGCGCCGCGTACTGCACGGTGCTGTTCCCGATCGTCGCGCTGGCCGTGTCGACGGTGTTCGAGGGCTACCAGTGGTCGCTGCTCGCGGTGATCGGGCTGCTGCTCGTGGTGGCCGGCAATCTCGTCGCGTTCGACCTCACGCGGCGGTTGTTTCTGCGGACGGCCTGATGAAGTTCGCCGCTGCGTGAACCCGCGTTCACGGAAACCGGCGAACGGTCGATTTGGTTGACATGGTTGACTTGGTTTCGATTCGGGGCTACGTTCGATCATTCCGGTCGTGACGGGAGGTGATGATGATTGCGCGGGCGCATACGCTGGAAGGGACGGCCGTCGTTCTTGATGTCGAGGCGGAGGAAGCGCTGCGCAGCGCTGTCGGCGCCGCGACCATGCTCGGCCCCGATCGCGCGCGGGCGCTGCTCAGCCTGTCCGACGAGCAATTGGGGCACCTGTTCAAGGCCGGCATCGCGCAGGTCATCGATCTCGCCGGCACGATCACGTTCGGCATCGCCGCTGCCGCGACGCGCGACAGGAAGCCGACCGGCGGGAAGAAGCGGGCGGCGGGCGTCGCCGCCGATCTGGAGCGGCAAGTGCAGGCGGAACGGCGCATGCTGGTCGCCGACGGCAAGCTGCTGCCTGCCGCGCAGACATGGGCCGGCCTCGGCATGACGCGGCAGGCGCTCAGCAAGGCCGTGGCGTCCGGTCGGATCTTCACGGTCGATGTCGGCGCCGCACAGTACTATCCGGCCTTCTACCTGACGGGAGATATCGATCGGAAGACGTTGGGCAGGGTGACGCAATGTCTGGGCGATTTGCCGGGATGGAGCAAATGGCAGTTCTTCACGACGGCGAAGGCGTCGCTGGGCAACGTTACGCCGCTCGTCGCGCTGTCGCGCGGGAAGGTGGACGAAGTCGAGCGCGCCGCCACGGCGTTCGCCGAGCGCTAGGCGGCCCGTTTGCTGACGGCGCCGGGGGAACATTTCGCGAGCGCGACACTGGTGACGCGAGAGGTGGCGCCGCCGGCGCTCGTGCGCATCTCGCGATTCGCTACGGGCGAGCCGTATTTCGGCAAGTCGGGCGCAACCGCTTCGACGATCCGCGCAAGCGGCGGCGGTACGGCACCAGCTACTTCGGTTTCGATCTGCATTGCGCGTTCGCCGAAACGGTGCTGCACGACGAAGTCGCCGATCTCGTGCTGGGCGGCTTTCCGCTCGTGACGACCGAACTTGACCGCCATGTCCTGTCGTTCGATGGCGCGCCGCTGACCGTGGCCGTCCTGCATGGGTTGCCGTTAAAAAACCTGGGCGGCGATGGTGCGTTGTCGACCATCGCGCCGTACGACATTTCCGCAGCAACGGTCGCTTGCCGTCCACCGACATCACCGCCGGGTCGACGGCTTTCTATGCATGTCCCGGCATCTCAATACGTCGGAGGCACTCGTGCTCTTCGATCGTGCCGGACCCAAACTCTCGCTCAAGAACGCCGTTCCGTTTCGGCGCCACCCCCACGCCGTTCACGTATTGCGGGACTTCAACGTGTTGCTGCGTTGAGCCGCGTTGAACCGCATCGCGCACGACACGCTCACGCCGCCGCACCGCTCCCCGCCACCCGCGCCTGCCGCTGGTACAGCATCATCGACAGCGCGACGCCTGCCGCGGCGGCCACCGCCGCGAACAGGAACACCTGCGGATAGCCGAACGCGCCCGCGACATAGCCGGCGAGCGGGCCGGTGATGCCGAGAGACAGGTCGAGGAACACCGAATACGCGGACAGCGCCGCGCCGCGGCTCGCGGCCGGCACGAGCGCGACGGCCTCGACGCCGAGCGCCGGGAAGATCAGCGCGAAGCCGAAGCCCGTCAGCGCCGCGCCGACCAGCGCGACGTGCGGCACCGGCGCGAGCCACAGCAGCACGAGGCCCGCGCATTCGAACGCAAACGACACGATCGCGACGCGGAAGCCGCCGTACGTCTTGATCGTGTTCGCGAACAGCAGGCGCGCGCCGATGAACAGCGTGCCGAACACGGTCAGCGACAGCGCGGCGTTCGGCCAGTGGCGCGCCGCGTAGTACAGCGTGACGAAGGTCGCGATCGAGCCGAAGCCGGCCGAGCCGAGCGCGAGGCCGAGGCCGTGCGGCAGCACGCGCGTGAACACGCTCGCATACGACATCCGTTCGCCGTGCACGAGCGGCACCGGCGCGATCAGGCGGGCGAGGTAGAAGCCGAGCGCGGCGAGCGCGATCACGATCACGCCGATCAGCGCCGGATTCAGCGTATGCGCGATCGCGACGCCGACCGGCGCGCCGAGCGCGAGCGCGCCGTAGGTCGCGATGCCGTTCCACGAGATCACCTTCGCGTTGTGCGCGACGCCGACCCGCCCGATGCCCCACAGGATCGCGCCGGTACCGCACAGGCTTTCGCCGACGCCGAGCACGAGCCGGCTCGCGACCAGCAGCACCAGGCTCGCGACCGGCCAGTGCGCGAGCAGCAGCGCGACGAGCAGCAGCACGCCCGACACGCCGCAGCCGACCAGCCCGCGCAGCACCGTCTGCTTCGGCCCGAGCGTATCGGCGAGGCGCCCGGCGAGCGGCCGCGACGCGAGCGTCGCGAAGTACTGGACGCTGATCGCGCCGCCCGCGACGATCGCGGAAAAGCCGAGCTCGTCGTGGACGAAGCCCGGCAGCACCGCGAGCGGCAGGCCGATGGTCAGGTAGCAGATGAACGTGAAGCAGACGACGGACACGATTTGCAGCGTGAGCGCGAACCCGCTGCGCGGCGGTGTGGCGGAATCGGATGACATGGGGTCGGAACGAATGACGAAACGAACGGAAAACGGCGGGAAAGGGAATCGGGATTTTCCCATGGAACCGGTTTTCCCGCAGGTACCGTTTAGTTAACTGCGCCCCTATTCAGGAACAGGGCGATGGTCGGCGGCCGGGAGCGGGCGAAGCGCCCCGCGCGGCAAGGGCCCGGGCCCGCCGTGCGCGCATATCGCGGCAGTTATATGAGCCGCATGCGTGATGGGCTATGGGTTGCGGAATTTGACGGTGATAGCGTGCAAACTGTCGGAAAAACGTCGGTCGAGCGCTCCGCGCAGGCCGCCTTGCCCCCAATTTGAAGAAACGCCGAGACATGAGTGAGCCGATTCGCTTCTACCATCGTCACGCGATCCGCGAAGTCAGCGGCGCGGACGTGACCCGCACCGTGCTGCAATATCTGCGCGAGGATGCGCATTGCACCGGTACCAAGGAAGGCTGCGCGGAAGGCGACTGCGGCGCGTGCACGGTCGTCGTCGGCGAGCTGACCGACGCCGGCGCGGTCGAGTTCAAGGCCGTCAACGCATGCATCCAGTTCCTGCCGACGCTCGACGGCAAGGCGCTGCTCACGGTCGAGGACCTGCGTCGGCCGGACGGCACGCTGCATCCGGTGCAGCAGGCGATGGTCGATTGCCACGGTTCGCAATGCGGGTTCTGCACGCCGGGCTTCGTGATGTCGATGTGGGCGCTGTACGAGAAGCATGGCCACGAAGGCTGCGGCAGTGCATGCGCGAAGGCGAAGGACGTGCCGACGCGCACCGAGATCGCCGATGCGCTGACCGGCAACCTGTGCCGCTGTACCGGGTATCGCCCGATCGTCGATGCGGCGGTGCGGATGTTCGATGCGGCCGGCGAAGGCGCGGCCGGCGAAGGCGCACCGGCGCCCGCCGCGCCCGTCGACACGGCCGCGCTGGCCCGCACGCTCGCGTCGCTCAGGCGCGACGACACGTTCGACTACACGACGATCGACGGCGCGCGCTTCGCGGCGCCGCGCACGCTCGACGCGCTGGCCGCGCTGAAGGCCGAGCGTCCCGATGCGCGCATTCTCGCCGGCAGCACCGACATCGGCCTGTGGGTGACCAAGCAGATGCGCCGCCTCGACGACCTGATCTACGTCGGCCAGATCGCCGAGCTGCAGCAGATCGTTCACGGCGACGACTGGATCGGGATCGGCGCGGGCGTGACGGTCGAGAAGGCCTATGCGGCGCTGGCCGGCACGTATCCGGAGCTGACGGAGATGTGGAAGCGCTTCGCGTCGCTGCCGATCCGCAACGCGGGCACGATGGGCGGCAACGTCGCGAACGGCTCGCCGATCGGCGATTCGATGCCGGGCCTGATCGCGCTCGGCGCGCGCGTCGTGCTGCGCGGCGGCGACACGGTGCGCGAGCTGCCGCTCGAGGCGCTCTACACGGGCTACCAGCAGAAGGACATGGCGCCGCACGAATTCGTCGTCGGCCTGAAGGTGCCGACCCGCACCGGCGCGCGCGACAAGCTGCGGTTCCGCACGTACAAACTGTCGAAGCGCTTCGACTCGGACATCTCGGCCGTGTGCGCGGCGTTCGCGTTCATCGCGGACGGCGACACGATCCGCGAGCCGCGCATCGCGTTCGGCGGGATGGCCGCGACGCCGAAGCGCGCGACCCACACGGAAGCCGTGCTCGACGGCGCGCAGTGGCACGAAGCCACCGCGCAGGCGGCGATGCAGGCGCTCGAGCGCGACTACCAGCCGCTGTCCGACATGCGCGCGACGAGCGCGTATCGCCTCGATACCGCGAAGAACCTGATCTATCGCTTCTGGCTGGAGACGCGTGCGCACGACCCGTTGCCGCCGCAGGCGCTGAACGTGCGCGAAGTGGCCGCCGAAGTAGGCGCCGAAGTGGCCGACGACGCGGCGCGCGTCTGACGACGGAGAACACCGAACATGAACCAGCAAGCAGAACCGTTCCTGAGCACCCTCGACCCGCAGGCCGACGCCGCGCAGGTGCACGTCTCGCGCGCTCACGAATCGGCCCACCTGCACGTGAGCGGGCGCGCCACCTACACCGACGACATTCCGGTCGTCGCGGGCACGCTGCACGCGGCGCTCGGGTTGTCGGCGAAGCCGCACGCGAAGATCGTGTCGATGAACTTCGACGCGGTGCGTGCGACGCCGGGCGTGGTCGCGGTATTCACGGCCGACGACATCCCGGGCGTCAACGATTGCGGCCCGATCATCCACGACGATCCGGTGCTCGCGAAGGGCGTCGTGCAGTTCGTCGGCCAGCCGATGTTCATCGTCGTCGCGACGTCGCATGAAACCGCGCGGCTTGCCGCGCGCCGCGCGCAGGTCGAGTACGAGGAGCTGCCCGCGATCCTGACCGCGCAGGAAGCGCGCGCGGCCGAATCCTACGTGATCCCGCCGCTGAAGCTCGCGCGCGGCGACGCGGCCGCGCGGCTCGCCGCCGCGCCGCACCGCGAGTCGGGCGAGATGCTGCTCGGCGGGCAGGAGCAGTTCTACCTCGAAGGACAGATCGCATACGCGGTGCCGAAGGACGACGACGGCATGCACGTGTACTGCTCGACGCAGCACCCGAGCGAGATGCAGCACCTCGTCGCGCACGTGCTCGGTGTCGCGTCGCACAACGTGCTGGTCGAATGCCGCCGGATGGGCGGCGGGTTCGGCGGCAAGGAATCGCAGTCGGGCCTGTTCGCATGCTGCGCGGCGCTCGCCGCATGGAAGCTGCTGTGCCCGGTGAAGCTGCGTCCGGACCGCGACGACGACATGATGATCACCGGCAAGCGGCACGACTTCCATTACCGCTTCGACGTCGGCTACGACGACGACGGCCGCATCGACGGCGTGGCGCTCGACATGACGTCGCGCTGCGGCTTCTCGGCCGACCTGTCCGGCCCGGTGATGACGCGCGCGGTGTGCCATTTCGACAACGCGTACTGGCTCGGCGACGTCGACATCGCCGGCTACTGCGGCAGGACCAACACGCAGTCGAACACCGCGTTCCGCGGCTTCGGCGGCCCGCAGGGCGCGTTCGCGATCGAATACATCCTCGACGACATCGCGCGTTCGCTCGGCCGCGATCCGCTCGACGTGCGCTACGCGAACCTGTACGGCAAGACCGAACGCAACGTGACGCCGTACGGGCAGACGATCGAGGACAACGTGCTGCAGGAGCTGCTCGGCGAACTCGAGGCGACGAGCGACTACCGCGCGCGGCGCGCGGGCGTGCGTGCATTCAACGCACGCAACACGGTGCTGAAGAAGGGCATCGCGCTCACGCCGGTGAAGTTCGGCATCGCGTTCAACGTCACGCACTTCAACCAGGCCGGCGCGCTCGTGCACATCTACACCGACGGCTCGGTGCTCGTGAACCACGGCGGCACGGAGATGGGGCAGGGGCTCAACACGAAGGTCGCGCAGGTGGTCGCGCACGAGCTCGGCATCCGCTTCGGCCGGGTCCGCGTGACGGCGACCGACACGAGCAAGGTCGCGAACACGTCCGCGACGGCCGCGTCGACGGGCTCGGACCTGAACGGCAAGGCCGCGCAGGACGCGGCGCGCCAGTTGCGCGAGCGGCTCGCGGTGTTCGCGGCGAAGCAGTTCGGCGACGGCAAGGTCGAGGCGGCCGACGTGACGTTCGGCAACGACGTCGTGTGGGTCGGCGGCCATGGCGTGCCGTTCGGCGAAGTGGTCGCGAAGGCATACCTCGCCCGCGTGCAGCTGTGGTCCGACGGCTTCTACGCGACGCCGAAGCTGCACTGGGATCAATCGAAGCTGCAGGGCCGGCCGTTCTACTACTACTCGTACGGCGCGGCGGTGTCGGAAGTCGTGATCGACACGCTGACGGGCGAGATGCGCACGCTGCGCGTCGATGCGCTGCACGACGTGGGCGCGTCGCTGAACCCGGCGCTCGACATCGGCCAGGTCGAAGGCGCGTTCATCCAGGGGATGGGCTGGCTGACGACCGAGGAGCTGTGGTGGAACAAGGGCGGCAAGCTGATGACGCACGCGCCGTCCACCTACAAGATTCCGACCGTGAACGACACGCCGCCCGAGTTCAACGTGCGGCTGTTCCAGAACCGCAACGTCGAGAACAGCATCCACCGCTCGAAGGCCGTCGGCGAGCCGCCGCTGCTGCTGCCGTTCTCGGTGTTCTTCGCGGTGCGCGATGCGATCGCCGCGGTCGGCGACTATCGCGTGAACCCGCCGCTCGACGCGCCGGCCACCGGCGAGTCGATCCTGCGCGCGGTGCAGGCGGTGCGGGCGGCGAACGCCGCGCGGGCAGGCTGACGTGAACGGCGTCTGCCCGCTCGCTTCGTGCGTCGGCTCCGACGGGGCGATCGGCTTCGTTCGGGCGACCCGTCGGAGGCCGGCATGAACGGCCCCGCTCGTTCGCCGCGTGCCGCGTCCGATGCGCCCGTCGTGGGGTGCGAAGGCGCGTGCGGCAGCGCGCCTTCGCCGTTGCAGCCGTTCGCGCCGGGCACCGGCCGGCGCAACCGCGCGACCGGTGCGCCGCCGCCGATGCACGTCGTGCTGTTCGGCGCGGGCCACGTCGGCCATGCGCTCGTCACGCTGCTCGGCGCATTGCCGTGCGTCGTGCAGTGGGTCGACACGCGCGAGGAGCTGTTCCCGGACGAGTGCCCGCCGAACGTGCAGCCGGAGCCGACCGACACGCCGGAGGCCGTCGTCGACGCGGCGCCGCCCGGCGCGTATTTCCTCGTGATGACGCACAACCACGCGCTCGACTTCTCGCTCGCCGCGCGGATCATGCGGCGGCGCGACTACGCATACTTCGGGATGATCGGCTCGCGCACCAAGCGCGTGAGGTTCGAGCGCCGGCTCGCCGCGCGCGGCGTCGATCCGGCGCGGCTCGTCGAGATGGTGTGCCCGATCGGCGTCGCCGGCATCGTCGACAAGGCGCCGGGCGCGATCGCGGTGGCCGTCTGCGCGGAGCTGCTGCAGGCCCGCTCGGGCATGCCGGTGGCCGATGCGAAGGCGGCCGCGGCCGGGCGCGCACGCGGCGACGTGTCCTGCGCGCGGTAAGACAGCGGTAAAACAGCGATAAAACGGTCATGCCGCGCGGTCGGCGCACGGCCGCGCGTTTTTGCCTACACTGCACGGCAACGCGCGGCAGCGGGCCGCGCTCACTTTACCGTGCACGCGCCCATGTCCGATCATTCCGTCTATCTCGACGCGCTCGATGCGAGCCTCGTCGCCATCGAGCGCTGGCTGTCCGGCGTCGATACCGCGCCGGCGGCGCTCGATGCGCTGCTCGCCGCGTTTTCCGCCGACTTCACGATCGTCCTGACCGACGGCCGCATGGTCGACCACGTCGGCATGCGCGCGCTGTTCGCGAAGCTGGCCGGCGCGAAGCCGGGGCTGCGCATCGCGCTGTCGGAGATCCGCGTGCTCGCGGCGGACGCGTCGCACGCGGTGCTCACCTATCGCGAAGCGCAGCACGCGGCGGCGGGCGAGTTGCCCGCGCGCCGCGCGACCGCCGTGTTCGCGCGCGACGCGGCGGGCGCCGTACGCTGGACCCATCTGCAGGAAACCTTCTGCACGGCTTGAGCGGCCGCGCTGCCTGACCCGTCGCGCTGCGCTTCGGCCGCGCGTCAGCGCTTGCGCGTGCGGGCGACCGTCAGCTCGTCGGACACGCTCTGCATCAGCGCGCACAGCCACGCGATGTCGGTCGGCCGGTCGGGCTGCGGGTGCGTGAGCAGGTAGCTCTTGATGCGCGGGAACGGCACGGGCGGCGCGACGACGACGAGCGGCAGCAGTTGCGCATAGTGCGTCGCGAAGCGGCGCGTCGTCGTGAAGATCAGGTCCGACTGCAGCAGCACCTGCGGCACGATCCCGAAGTACGGCAGCGTCGTCACGACGCGCCGCGCGAGGCGCGCGCGTGCCAGGCCGATCTCGATCGCATTGCGCTTGTCGCCGGTGTACGGGGTGGGCGCGACGTGGGCGGCCGACGCATACGCTTCGCGCGTGAGCGGCTCGCGGGCGAGCGGATGCGCGTCGCGCATCAGGCACACGATCGTGTCGGAGAACAGGTCCTGGCGCGCGAACTGCGGGTCGGGCTTCGGCCAGTTGCCGATCACGAGATCGAGCGCGCCCGACTCGAGCGCGGCCGCGTGGTCGAGCGCGGGGTTCAGCGAATCGATTTCCAGACGGGCATGCGGCGCCGCGTCGCGAAAGCGCTCGATCAGCGTCGGCATGAAGAAATCGTTCAGGTAGTCGGGCGCGGCGACGCGGAACGTGCGCCGCGCGGACGACGGATCGAACTCGCCGTGCGGCGTCGCGATGAAATCGACCTCGCGCAGCGCGCGCGACGCGGCTTCGAGCAGCGACGCGCCGTATTCGGTCGGCACCATGCCGGATTTGCCGCGCACGAGGATCGGATCGTTCAGCGTCTCGCGCAGCTTGCGCAGCGCGGTGCTGATCGCGGGCTGGGTCTGGTTCAGCCGCAGCGCGGCCTGCGTGACGCTGCGCTCGAGCAGCAGCGTGCGCAACACGCGCACGAGCCAGATGTCGAGCGAGGCGGTACGGTCGTCGTCTTCCATTGGTGGGGGATGCGGGGGACGCCAAGGGGCCGTTTTCATATGAAAACAGCCCGTTACCTTACCGCAGCCGCGCGTTGCCGTGCGTGATACCGGCCATCACGCACGCCATCACGCGCGGCCCTTCGGCAGCGTGCTGATCCGCTTGACCTCGCCCGATTCGAGCCAGTTCGGCGTGCGCGCGCAGTACAGCACCATCGGCAGCGCGTCCTCGCCCCAGAACAGTTGCTGGTTCATCCAGAAGGTCGGCACGCCGAACACGCCGAGCGCGATCGCGTCGGCCGTGTTGCGGGTCAGTTGCGCGGCGGTTTCCTCGAACTCGATCAGCTCGTCGCCGTGGCCGACGCCGACGCGTTCGCACAGCGCCGCGAAGCCTTCCGGCGTCGACGGATCGTTGCCTTCGCGCCAGATGAAGCGGAACATTTCCAGCACCGTCGCGATATCGGCGCGCAGCGCGATCGCGAGGCGCAGCACCTTGTCCGAATCGAACGGGTGCGCGGGCGGCATCTTGAAGCGGATGCCGAGCTGTTCCGCGCGAAACAGCGCGTGACGGTACGTGAACACGCGCTTGGCCGGCACGTCGGCGCTCGGACGCTGGCCCCAGTGGCGCTGGAGGTCGGCGAGCGACACGGCCACGGGGTCGAACGGCACGTCCGGCCATTTGTCGTGCTGCTCGAGCAGCAGATACGAGAACGGCGACACGAAGTCGAAGAACCAGGCGGGTTGGGCGGTATCGAGGCCGGTTGTCATGTCGTTCTCCAGAAGGTGGGGCGTGCGGCGCCTGACGGCGGCCTCCATGTTACGCGGCGGCGCGCGCATGCAGCAATGATCGCGGATCGTCCGCTCATGCGGAACCGGGAGTCGCCCGGGGGGCGTCGCCGGCCGGCTGCGGCGCGCTTGCCGTGCGTGCCGGCGGGCTGCCGGCGGCGGGCGGGCCCGCCGGCGTGTCCGGCTCCTGCGCGGTGAGCCGTTCGCGCACGAAGCCGATGTGCTCGCGCAGCACGTAGAACTGCCCGGCGTACGCGAGCGGCATCTTCATCCGGTTCACGGCTTCCTCGATGTCGTCGAGCTCGTCGAGCAGCTGGACGCGCTCCTCGGCCGTGTGTTCGCCGAGCGCGCGGCGCTCGAGCGCGATCAGCGCGCCGTACCAGCGGTAGATGCGCGAGCGCACGCGCCAGCCGTACAGCGACGGCACGAGCCGCAGCCCCGGAATCAGCACGACGATCAGCGGCACGACCACCACCAGCAGCCGGTCGACGAGGCTCGCGACCCAGAACGGCAGCCGCCGGTACAGGAAGCTCTTGCCCGACTTGTAGTAGCGGGCGGCGTCGTCGGACAGCGGGAAGCCGCGCGTGACGGACGACGGAAATTCGCCTGCGTGCTGCAGGATCGTCGCGTGCCCGTGCACTTCGCGCGCGGCCTCGATCAGCAGGTCGGACAGCGCGGGGTGCAGCGAGTCGCGCGCGACGAGTTCGATCGTCGGCGCGACGGTGTGGATGTCGGCAGGCGGCAGGTTGCGGCCGAGATCGTAGACGCCCATCGGCAGCGTGATCGCCGTCAGGTACGGAAAGCGCCGCGCATACGCCTCGGCCTGCGTGAACGAATACACGTGCACGCCCGGCGCGCGGAACAGCTTCGCCATCACCGGGATCTGCGTCGAGTCGCCGGACAGGAAGGCCGCGTCGATCTTGCCGTCGAGCAGCGCGGTCGCGGCGTCCTCGCCGGCGGTCGGCAGCAGCTCGGTCGAGCCGCCCGGCACGATGCCGTTCATCTTCAGCAGCGCGAGGCTCAACTCTCGCGCGCCGCTGCCTTCCGCGCCGAGCGCGAGCCGCTTGCCCTTGAAGTCGGACAGCCGCGCGACGATCGGGCCGCGGTACATGATCGCGAGCGGCACGTAGCCGATGCTGCCGAGCGACACGAGATGCTCGTCGCGCTCCTTCGGGCCGATGCCGCTCTGCACGAAACCGACGTCGACCGGCGCGTTCGGGTTCGACAGCCGCGCGAGGTTCTGCGCGGAACCTTCGGACGATTGGACGTCGAGCGTGACGCCGTTTTTCGCGAGGATCGTCTTGTATTTCTGCGCGGCGTTCCAGTACGTGCTGCCGGGCGGCCCGGCCGAGATCACGAGCGTGGACGGCGGCGCCGGCTGGATCAGCTTGACCGCGAGCCAGACGGCCGCGCCGGCGAGCAGCACGGTCGGGCCGATCGACAGCGCTAGGTCGCGCCACGAGACGGCGACGAAGCGGGCGAGGATGCGGCGCGGCGGGCGAGGGCTGGCAGGCTTCATGGGGTGGGTGGATGACGCTGGCGTGACGCATCGGTGACGGTCGTCACCGGACGACATGGATGCTCGCGGCGATGGTACCCGGTTTCGCCGCGCATGCGCGAGTCGGGTGGGCCCGCGCGGCTGTCCGGCGACAGCGGCGGCGGCCGTCGCGTCAAAAGCTTTGCGCTTCGGCGGGCGCTGGATTACATTGTGCGACGCAGCCGCGCCCGAATCGCGCGCGACCCGGCACGTCATGAGACCGGGCGCGTCCGGCCGGCGGCTGTCCGGCCCGGCTGGCCCGCTTCTCGCGTGCGCCGGCCGCCGGCCCGTGCCGCCTCTCTCGTATCGCCGTGGAAAACACCGGCTGTCCCGCCCGTTCGCGCGCGGGCCGGCTGTTTTTGGGGGTATCCGGCCGTACTGTGCACGGCCGTTCCGAAGTGATAAGGAGATAGCATGAAGTCGATCGTGTTGAGAGCGTTGGGTGTCGCCGCCGTGGCGGCCTGTCTGTCGGGCAGCGTGTATGCGCAGTCGAGCGACGCAGCGGCGACGGAAGCGCCGGCGGCCGCAGCGAGCGCGCCGAAGGCCGCCGCGAAGACCGCGAAGAAGGCGAACCGCAAGCTCGGCTACGCGGTGCGCAAGGCCATTACGAAGGCGGGCGGCATCGACGTGGCGAACATCGTCGTGCGTTCGAAGGGCGGCGCGATCTCGCTGGAGGGCACGGTGCCCGACCAGGCACAGATCGACAAGGCGGAAGAGGCAGCCAAGAGCGTGAAGGGTGTGACGTCGGTCTCGAACAAGCTGACGGTTCAGCAGCAGTAACGCCGGGCGGCGGCGCGCGAGCGCCGCGTGCGCCCGTTTCCAGCGGGCCCCGGCATGCCGGGGCCCGTTTGCGCTTCAGAGGCCGAAAGCCGCGCGCGGCGCGGCGGCGGACCGATAACGATATCGAGGGGGCGGCGATGACGAAGCTCGGGTGGGGCAGGCGGGTGGTGTGGGGAGCGGCGCTTGCCGCGGTCGCGATGCTCGGCGCCTGCAACGGCGACGAGTCGGCCGAGCGCAACCGGTTGCCCGGCTTCGTGTCCGGCAGCGTGCGCACGACGGCCTACGACGGCGCGAGCGACGACCTGCTGACGGCCGGCCTCGGCAAGACGGGGCTCGCCGCGGCGAGCGCGCCCGGCTTCGCGAATCCGGCGCGGCCGACGAGCGCCGAATTACGGCGCCTCGCCATCTGGTCGAACTACCGCGCGCTCGTCGACATGAGCGCGAACGGCGGCTACGGCCGCTTCTGGGGGCCGAATGTCGACCTCGACGGCAACGATACGCTCGGCGAAGGCAAGATTCCCGGCACCGAATACCTTGCGTATGCCGACGACGGCAGCGGCACCAAAAACGTCACGCTGCTCGTGCAGGTGCCCGCCCGCTTCGATCCCGCGCAGCCGTGCATCGTCACCGCGACGTCATCCGGCTCGCGCGGCGTGTACGGCGCGATTTCCGCGGCCGGCGAGTGGGCGCTCAAGCGCGGCTGCGCGGTGGCCTACAACGACAAGGGCGGCGGCAACGGCGCGCACGAGCTCGGCTCCGACACCGTCACGCTGATCGACGGCACGCTCGCCAACGCGGTGCTGGCCGGCACCGCGAGCCTGTTCACCGCGAACGTGACGAGCGGCGATCTCGCCGCGTTCAACAACCGCTTCCCGAACCGCTATGCGTTCAAGCACGCGCATTCGCAACAGAATCCCGAGCAGGATTGGGGGCGCGTGACGCTGCAGTCGGTCGAATTCGCGTACTGGGCGCTCAACGAGCAGTTCGGGCCGCTGATCGACGGCTCGCGTCGCGGCGTGCGCTATCGCGCGGGCGACATCACGACGATCGCCGCGTCGGTCAGCAACGGCGGCGGCGCGTCGCTCGCGGCGGCCGAGCAGGACAACCGCGGCTGGATCACCGCGGTCGTGGTCGGCGAGCCGCAGGTCAACGTGCGGATGGCGCCGAACGCGGTGGTCCGCGCGGGCGGCCAGCCGGTGCCGTCGTTCGGCCGGCCGCTGGCCGATTACGCGACGCTCGCGAACCTGCTGGAGCCGTGCGCGGCCGCATCGGCGTCGCTCGCCGGCGCGCCGTACCTGAGCGCGCTGCCGGCCGCGACCACGCAGTCGATCCGCACGCAGCGCTGCGCGACGCTCGCCGCGGCCGGGCTGGTGTCGGGCGCCGACACGCAGAGCCAGGCGGCCGACGCGCTCGCGCAGCTCCACGCGGCCGGCTATCTGGCCGATTCCGACCTGCTGCAGGCGTCGATGTGGGATTCGCAGGCGATTCCCGCGATCGCGGTCACCTATGCGAACGCATACACGCGCTCGCGCGTCACCGACAACCTGTGCAACTTCAGCTTCGCGACGACGAACGCGACGGGCGCGGTCGCGGCGCCCGCCGCATCGCCGATGCCGGCCGTGTTCGGCGCCGGCAACGGCGTGCCGCCGACGGCCGGCATCAATCTCGTGTTCAACGACGGCGCGGGCGTCGACCACCGGCTCGCGACGCCCGATGCGAGCTTCGCGGGCGCGCTGTGCCTGCGCCAGCTATGGACGAACGGAATGCTCGGGATGCCCGCGAACGTCGACGCGGTGCGCGTGAACGCGAACCTGCACGGCAAGCCGGCGATCATCGTGCAGGGCCGCGGTGACGCGCTCGTGCCGGTGAACCACGCGTCGCGCGCGTACGTCGCGCAGAACGGGATCAGCGAAGCCGGGCGCAGCCGGCTGGTGTTCTACGAAGTGACGAACGGCCAGCACTTCGACGCATTCCTGTCGGTTCCGGGCTTCGATACGCGTTTCGTGCCGGTTCACTACTACAACGTGCAGGCGCTGAACCTGATGTGGAAGCATCTGAAGAACGGCGCGCCGCTGCCGCCGTCGCAGGTGGTGCGCACGGTACCGCGCGGCGGCACGCCGGGCGCCGCGCCCGCGCTGTCGAGCGCGAACCTGCCGCCGATCTCGACCGCGCCGGGCGCGAACGCGATCACGACCGGCGTGGGCACGATCGACGTGCCGCTCTGACCGCGGCCGACGCGCCGCCTCCTGCAAGCCGGACAGCCGTCCGGCTTTTTTCTGCGCGTCGTCTGGAATCGGTCGCACCGCGTTCAACGCGCAGAACCTGACGATCGAGAACGACCCGTCGGGCCACATGATCTGCCTGAACGACGCGTCGCGGACCGCGCTGAAGGGCGATCTCGCCAACTTCTACGACGGCATCCTCGCGAACCGTACTGCGCTGCAACGCGTGCTGAAGCTGCAGGTGCGCACGCAGCACCGGGACGGCGTTGTTCGTCAGGAGCGGCGCCCGCTTACGCGAGCACGAGCCGCACGCCGACCGCGACCAGGGTCGACGCGAGCAGGTTGCGCAGCAGCCGCTCGGGCGCGCGTGCCGACAGCAGGCTGCCGATCACGATGCCGGGCAGCGAACCGAGCAGCAGCGACAGCAGCATCGACCAGTCGACCGAGCCGAGCAGCCAGTGGCCCATCCCCGCGACCAGCGTGAGCGGCACCGCGTGCGCGATGTCGGAACCGACGATGCGGGTCGTCGCGAGCAGCGGATACAGCAGCAGGAGCACGGTCACGCCGATCGCGCCGGCGCCGACCGACGTCATCGACACGAGCACGCCGAGCACGGCGCCCGTCAGCACGGTCGACCACAGCGTGCGCGCGGGGCTCGGCGCGAGCGGGTTGCGCGCGGCGAATGCGGTGAGCTGAGGGCGGAAGATCAGCGCGAGCGACGTCAGCAGCAGCGCCACGCCGAGCACGAGCTGGATCATCCGCGCGGTGCCCGGCGTGTTCATCCCGTGCGTGTGCAGCCACCACAGCGTGAGCGCCGCGGCCGGCACGCTGCCCGCCGCGAGCCGGCCCGTGATGCGCCAGTCGACCGAGCCTTTCAGGCCGTGGACGAGCGTGCCGGTGGCCTTGGTCGCGGCCGCGTACAGCAGGTCGGTGCCGACCGCCGTCGCAGGGTGGACGCCGAACAGCAGCACGAGAATCGGCGTCATCAACGAACCGCCGCCGACGCCCGTCAGGCCGACGAGAATGCCGACGAACAGGCCGGACAGCGAGTACAGCAGATCGATATGGGGAAGCGACATCGGAAGCAGGCGGTTATGCGGCGTTCGGCGGCGGCGCGCGGCCCGTGGCGTGCGCGTCAAAGTCCGCCATTGTCGCAAAAGTGACGCGTCAATGGACGACTGCGTTAAAAATCGGCCGCGAAGGCCCGCCCGGCAGGCGGCCGGCGGGACGTGAAACGCGCGTTCGGGCGGGCGCGGCCGACGACGATGATCTGGCCCGAAAGCGGCGGCGAACCGGGCGCGTACGCCGCGTGGCCGGCACGCACGAAAAAGGCGCGACGATGCGCGCCCCGATCCGATGCCGGTTCCCGGCCCGTTCGTCGACGGTCAGTGCATCGCGGGCCCGGCGCCTTCGACCGCGCGCGGCGGCCGGATGCGCAGCGCGAAGCCGGTCAGCGCGGCCACGGCCGCAAACGCCGCGCCGAACGCGAAGGCCGCATGGTAGCCGCCGTTCAGCGCGTCGAGCGGCGCCGCTTGCGCCGCCGCCAGTGCGCCGGTGCGGGCCTCCGCGAGACTCGCGAGGACCGCGAGCCCGAGCGCGCCGCCCATCATGAACGCGGTGTTGACGATGCCCGACGCGAGCCCGGAATCGGCCGGATCGACGTCGTTCATCGCGGCGAGCAGCACCGGATTGAACGCGACGCCTGCACCGATGCCGAGCAGCGCCATGCCGGGCAGCACGTGCCACACGAATCCGCCGTCGACCGGCGCGCGCGAGAACAGCGCGAGGCCGCATGCCGCGATCAGCAGGCCGGCGGCGATCGGGCCGCGGATCCCGAAGCGCATCACGATGCGCGCCGACAGCCCGAGCGAGAACGCGGCCATGATCAGGTTCGCCGGCAGGAACGCGAGGCCGACCTGCAGCGGCCCGTAGCCGAGCACGCGCTGCATGTACAGCGCGGACAGGAAGAACCACGCGAACATCGCGGCCGCCCACAGCACGGCGATCGCGTTCGCGAGCGCGACGTTGCGCGCGGCGAACAGCGTGAGCGGCATCAGCGGATGCGCGGCGCGCGACTCGATCGCGATGAACAGCGCGAGCAGCACGACGGCCGCGCCGATCAGCGCGACGGTCTGCGTCGACAGCCAGCCGGCCTCGTTGCCGCCGACGATCCCGTAGACGGCCAGCATCAGCGACGCGGTCACCGTGATCGCGCCGGCGACGTCGAGCCGGGCCGTGCCGGCCGGCGCACGCGTGCGCGGCAGCAGCGCGACGCACATCGCATAGACCGCGACGCCGATCGGCAGGTTGACGAGGAAGATCCAGTGCCACGACAGCGAGCTCGTCAGCAGCCCGCCGAGCAGCACGCCGATGCTGCCGCCGCCCGCGCACACGAAGCCGTAGACGCCCATCGCACGTGCGCGCTCGCCGGGCTCGGTGAAGAGATTCATGATCAGCGACAGCGAGACGGCCGACACGACCGCGCCGCCGAGCCCCTGCACCGCGCGCGCGGCGATCAGCATCGCCTGCGATTGCGCGAGGCCGCAGGCGAGCGACGCGAGCGTGAACACGACGAGGCCCGCGAGGAACATGCGCCGCTGGCCGTACAGGTCGCCGAGCCGGCCACCGAGCAGCAGGCAGCCGCCGAACGTCAGCAGGTACGCGTTGACGACCCACACGAGGGCCGTTTCGGTGAAGTGGAGGTCGGTGCTGATCGACGGCAACGCAACGTTCACGATCGTGCTGTCGAGCACGATCATCAGCACGCCGAGGCAGAGCACGATCAGCGCATACCAGCGCTTCTCGCCGTGGATACCGTGGGTCATGGGCGCTCAGCCTTCTCTCTGATAGTTATTTGAAAGGAGGCATTGTAGACGTCATCGGCGCGGGCTTCCTGCCGGTTTGTGGCAGCAGCGAAGCGTAGTGGCGCGCGTGCCGCGGGTTGCGCGTTACGACCGGGCCGGCAGTTCGCAGCCGTCGGGGCCGCAGGCGGCCGCGTCGCTGCCGCCGAGTTCGACGACGCCGTCGCGCCATGCCTGGTCGAGCGCCTGCGCGAACGCGTCGGCCGGCTGCGCGCCGGACACCGCGTAGCGGCCGCCGAACACGAACAGCGGCACGCCGCGCCCGCCGATCTGTTCGGCGCGCGCGATGTCGGCTTCGACTTCGTCGCGGTAGGCGTCGCTGCGCAGCACCGCTTCGACGGCCGGGCGCTCGAGCCCGGCTTCGACCGCGAATTCGGTCAGCGCGGCATGATCGAACAGCGAGCCGTGCTCGCAGAAATACGCGCGATAGAACCGCTCGGTCAGCGCGTGCGCGCGGCCCGACGCCTGCGCGAGCTTCACGAGCCGGTGGCCGTCGAGCGTGTCGCCGACCAGCGTGCCGGGCAGGTCGTAGCGCAGCCCGACGCTCGCGGCCGCATCGGTCACCTGGCGCAGCATCTGGTCGACCTGCGCGGGCGCCATCCGGTATTTGCCTGCCAGCATCGCCTCGACCGGCTCGACGGGCTGGCCGGGCATCAGCCGGTACGCGCGCGGCACGACGTCGACGCGCTCGGCGTGCGCGAACGCGGCCAGCGCCTCGTCGAAGCGGCGCTTGCCGATCCAGCACCACGGGCAGATCAGATCGGACCAGATTTCGACGGTCAGGGTCGGGCGGGCAGTCGGGGCGGGAGCGGTCGTCATGGGCGGTTCGGGGCGGCAAAGAAATGTAACTGTGACTATATCACTTTATGCTTCCGCGCTTCCGCGGCGGGCCCGTGCGGAACCGAGACCGCACCCGCGCATCGCGAAGCCTGGGCGCCAGAATCGGCGGCCCGGTACCGATGACCGGGGCCTGCGCGTCATCGCGCCCGCCGCATCCCGCTCAGGCGTCGCCCTGCGTTTCCTTCAGGTGCTTCAGATGCTTGTAGACCGTCGCGCGCCCCATCCCGAGCACGTTCGCGACGTAGTTCGCCGCGCTCTTGCCGCGGAACGCGCCTTCCGCGTACAGCGCCTCGACGAGTTCGCGCCGGTGCTCGCGCGTGAGCCCGTTCAGCCCGACCTGCCGCTCGCGCAGCCAGCCGTGCAGGAACGTGTTGATGCGCTCCTGCCAGTCGTCGCGGAACAGTTCGTCGGGCTGCGCGACGACGCCCGCGCCCTTGATGAACAGGTCGAGCGTCGCGCGCACCTCGTCGAACACCGCGATGTTGAAGTTGATGCACATCATCCCGGCCGGCCGGCCTTCGTCGTCGAACAGCACGTTGCTCACGCAGCGCATCCGCCGGCCGTCCCAGTTCAGCTTCTCGTACGGGCCGATCACGCGCTCGCGCGCCGAATGATCGATTTCCTCGAGCGCGGAATCGTCGCCGACCTCGCGCTTCGAAAGGTTGTTCGCGAGATACAGCACGGTCTGGTCGTGCAGGTCGTGGATCACGACTTCCGCGTACGGGAAGAACAGCGCGGCGATACCGTCGGCGATCGGCGCATAGCGGGTGAGCAGCAGGTCTTTGACGGGAGATTTCTTCTTGCGCATCGGTGTCGCGATCTCGGGTGGGCGGGAGCGGGGCAGCGTGTCGGGCCGGCGGGCCGGGCCACCGCCGGCCGGCATGCCCGTGCGCCCGCGCGCGGCCGCCGCGGCGGTTGCGCCATTGTATCGGCCCCGTGCGCGCGTGCCGCTCATGCGTGCGTCAGATGCGTGTACAGCGCGTGCGCGATCGCGATGTCCTCGAGGCCCAGGCCGATCGAGCGGAACAGCGCGTGACGCGTGCGCGACGGCGCCGCGCAGGTGCCGGCGACGAGCGCGGGCAGGTCGCCGACGATCCGGCCGGCATCCCAGCCGTGCTCGGCCGCGGCGATCTGCATCTCGCCCGCGCTCGCGGGCGTCGTGTGCCGGTAGTCGCAGTAGACGTCCATGTCAGGCAGCCACGCGGGCGGGATTTCGTGCGCGCGCGCGACGTTCGTGCTGATCGACGTGACGAGCGCGGGACGCGTGAGCATGCCGTCGCCGAGCACGGGCGTGCCCGACGACGTGCACAGCATCACCACGTCCGCGTCGCGCACGCAGGCCTCGACGCTCGCCGCCGCGCGTGCGCGTGCGTCGAGCGCGGTCAGGCTCGCCTGCAGCGCCGCGTCGCCGGCCAGCGCGGGCGAGTACACGCGGATCGTGTCCCAGTCGCGTAGCGCCGCCGTGTGCCGCAGGTGCGCGAGGCCGACCGCGCCCGCGCCGACGATCGCCAGATGACGCGCGTCGCGCGGCGCGAGACAGTCGACCGCGAGCGCCGTCGTGCCGGCCGTGCGCTCGACGGTCAGCAGCCCCGCGTCGCACCACATCAGCGGCTGGCCGGTCTGCATCGACATCAGCGCGGTCCATGCGGTGACGACAGGTTTGCCGCCTGTCACGACATACGGCGACAGCTTCGCGCCGAACACCTGCTCGTCGGCGAGCGCGCCGAGATACGTGATGAAGTCGCCGGCCCGGTCGGGAAACAGCGTGAGCGTCTGCGGCGGCTGCACCGCGCGCGCCGCGGCCAGCGACGCGAACATCCGGCGCAGCGTGCCGAGCACGTCGAGCGACGGCAGCGCCGCGCGCACCGCGGCTTCGTCGACGGTCAGCGGCAGGGTGGGGACGGTTTGCGTCATGGGGCATCTCCGGTTCGGGCTGGACAGAAAGTCTCGAAAGACGGTGTTCGGCGGGGTTATTTATGGACTAAAAGTCCATTATAGACAAACAAAACCGTGAGGATTTTTATTTTTGAGATGTTGTGTCGGAGTCGATGTCACGAAAAATGCCATGAAAACAACGGTGTTTTGGGTGATCTAAGGAAATTTTGACATCGAGGACCGAGGCTGCATCCTCGTATCCCCTATAGTCTATAGTAGACTTTGAGTCTATATTTCGCATGTAGGACCCGCCACGTCGCCATGCGGCGGCGGCCTGCACTCGAATGCCGACCCGCCGCCCACCGAGGGCGTCGGGCGACCGATCTTCATCGCCTCAATCCGGAACGGAAGACCGTCATGAACTGGAAGCTTTCCCTCTGCGCCGCTGCGGCGCTCGCGTGCGCGGCCGTCACGGCCCATGCGGAACAAACCACGTTGCGCTTCGGGATCGAAGCCGCCTATCCGCCGTTCGAGAGCAAGACGCCGGCCGGTCAACTGCAGGGGTTCGACGTCGACGTCGGCAACGCGGTGTGCGCGAAGCTGAACATGAAGTGCGTATGGGTCGAGAATGCGTTCGACGGGCTGATCCCGGCGCTGCAGGCGCGCAAGTTCGACGCGATCAACTCGGCGATGAACATCACCGCGAAGCGCAAGCAAAGCATCGACTTCACGCCGGCGATCTACGTGGTGCCGATCGTGATGGTCGCGAAGCGCGGTGCGCCGCTGAAGCCCGACGTCGCGAGCCTGCGCGGCAAGCACGTCGGCGTGCTGCAGGGCTCGTCGCAGGAGGATTTCCTGAAGGCGCACTGGGCCAATGCGGGCGTGGCGGTCGTGTCCTACCAGGAGCAGGACCAGATCTATGCCGATCTCGTCGCGGGGCGTCTCGACGCGGCCGTGCAGGAAGCGCAGACCGCGCAGGACGGGTTCCTCGACAAGCCGGCCGGCCGCGACTACCAGATCGTCGGCGAGCCGCTGAAGGATCCGGCGACGCTCGGCGAAGGCACGGGCTTCGGGATGCGCAAGAACGACAAGGCGCTGCAGGCGAAGATCGTCGGCGCGCTCGATGCGCTGAAAAAGGACGGCACGCTGAGCGCGCTGTCGCAGAAGTACTTCAAGCGCGACATCATCGCGAAGTAAGCGCCGCCGCGCGCCGGCCGCGGGGCCGGCGCACCGCGCATCCCATCTCGACGCAGTACGGGGAACCATGGATTTCGACGTCATCGTTCTGGGGGCCGGCATCGTCGGCGTGTCGTCGGCGCTGCATCTGCAGGATCGCGGGCTGCGCGTCGCGCTCGTCGACCGGCGCGCGCCCGGCGAGGAAACCAGCCACGGCAATGCGGGGCTGATCGAGCGCTCGTCGGTCGTGCCGTATGCGTTTCCGCGCCAGCTCGGCACGCTGCTGCGCTATGCGCGCAACCGCTCGGTCGATCTCTATTGGGACTACCGCGCACTGCCGGCGTACGCGGGCTGGCTCGCGCGCTTCTGGCGCGAATCGTCGCCGCGGCGGCTCGCGGCCGCCGCGCGCGACCTGCTGCCGCTTGTCGCGGCGAGCGTCGTCGAGCACGAGGCGCTCCTCGCGCGTACCGACGCGCAGCCGCTCGTGCGCGACGGCGGGTGGATCGAGGCGTTCCGTTCACCCGCGCTGTTCGACGAGCAAGCGCGCGCGCAGCAGCGCGTGGCGGCCGAGCACGGGCTGCGGATGACCGTGCTCGATGCGCATGCGCTGCGGGCGCGCGAGCCCGGCATCGGCGATGCATTCTGCGGCGCGTTCCACTGGCAGGACCCGAAGACCGTATCGAGCCCGGGCGGGCTGACCAAGGCGTATGCGCGGCTGTTCGAGCGCGACGGCGGCACGTTCGTGTGCGGCGACGCGACGACGCTCGTGCAGATGGATGGCGGCTGGCAGGTCCGGTCCGAACACGGGCCGATCTCGGCACGCTCTGCCGTGGTCGCGCTCGGGCCGTGGTCCGATCATGTGTTCGCGCCGCTCGGCTACCGGATTCCGCTGCGCGCCAAGCGCGGCTATCACATGCATTACCGGCCGACGCGCACGCCGCTGAACGTGCCCGTGTGCGATACCGAGGCCGGATTCGTCGTCGCGCCGATGGAGGGTGGCCGCCTGCGGCTCACGACAGGCGTCGAGATCGCGCCGCGCGATGCGCGGCCGACCGGCGTGCAACTCGCGCGCGCCGAACCGCTGGCGCGCGACGCGTTCGGCATCGGCGAGCGGCTCGATCCGGAACCGTGGCTCGGGATGCGGCCATGCACGCCCGACATGCGTCCGGTGATCGGGCCGGCGCCGCGTCACCGTCATTTGTGGTTCGCGTTCGGCCATTGCCATCACGGGCTCACGCTCGGGCCCGCGACCGGCCGCCTGCTCGCCGAGATGATGACGGGCGCGCCGACCTATATCGATCCTCATCCGTATCGGCCCGCCCGCTTCGGCTGAACCTGCGGCGCGCGGATGCGGTTTCGGTCGCCGGCACGCGCCGGCGGGCATGCGCTTGCTTCACAGTTTTTCGTTCTGCTGTCCGGCTCGTCGAAATCCGCGCAATTGGAAATGATCTGCGTAATCGACAAGAAAGAAAATTTCGCGACAAAAGAAAATCAGCAAATTCGCGATTGATCAATGCATTTTCATATTGCCGAAATGCGTAATGGGCGGCCCGTCGTCACGGTATTGGGCTGCATTGCCGGCGCGTGTTCCGGCATTGGCGGAATGTACCGGTACACGTCACCACGAGGCTCGCAAACGTTACGTTACATCCCCGCTCCGATGGCGCTTTTCGTCAGACTATTGTGGCGTCGCGACGCGTGAATTCGTCGGAAATCAATTAAAAAAAGCGTTATTGCCGGTCAATATGCAGACAAATCCATCCGGTTTTTGTATTGGCACGCTTCGTGCAATCCGTCCCCATGCTTTGTCAACGTAGTGCCAACCGAGATGGGGAAAATAACGATGGGACAGAATTTTAAATTGACGGGTGTGGCGTTGTCGGTCGCGACGGTGGTCGGGGTGCTGGCTTCGGGGTCTGCGATGGCCGCGGCGCTCGATGCGCTGCCGATCCCGCAAGTGATCGTCAATCCGCCGACGAACAGCGTGTCGGTCGGCTTGGGCGCGACGGGGACGTCGCCGCTCGGTTCGGTCACCGTGACGGCGGGTGGGTCGGGCACGATCCAGACGTCGCTCGGCGAGCCGGGGCAAGTGCTGTCGGGCGCCGTGGGGGCGGTGACGGGGGCACTGGGTAATGTCGGCGGCGGCACGAATCCGCTGGCGCCGGTGCAGGGTGTGGTGAATCAGGTGACGGGCGCGCTCGGTGGCGGTAACCCGGCAGGTGCGCTGAGCGGTGCCGTGGGTACGGTGACGGGCGCACTCGGCGGCATCGGTGGCGGCAACCCGGCCGGCGCACTGACCGGCGCGCTGAACACGGCAACCGGCACGCTGAGCAACGCGCTCGGCACGGCAACGGGTGCGCTGGGCGGTGTCGGCGGCGGCACGAATCCGCTGGCGCCGGTGCAGGGCGTGGTGAATCAGGTGACGGGCGCGCTCGGTGGCGGTAACCCGGCAGGTGCGCTGAGCGGTGCCGTGGGTACGGTGACGGGCGCACTCGGCGGCATCGGCGGCGGCAACCCGGCCAGCGCATTGACCGGCGCCCTGGGCACGGTGACGGGCGCACTGGGCGGCGTTGGCGGCGGCAACCCTGCAGGCGCATTGACCGGCGCCCTCGGCACCGTAACCGGCACACTGGGCAACCTCGGCGGCGGCGCGAACCCGATTACCCCGATCCAGAACGTCGTGAACCAGGTCACCGGCACGCTAGGCAGCGGCAACCCGGCCGGCGCATTGAGCAACGCGGTCAACACGATCAACGGCACGCTCGGCAACGTCGGCGGCGCAGGGAGCCCGCTCGCGCCGGTGCAAGGCGCCGTCACGCAACTCGCCGGCACGCTCGGCAGCGGTGATCCTGCCGGTGCGCTGACGAACGCGCTGAACGCCGTGACGGGCGCGCTCAGCGGTGCGAACCCGCTGGCGCCGGTGCAGGGCGTCGTGAACCAGGTCGTCGGCACGCTGTCGGGTGCAGGCGGCGGCAGCCCGATCACGCCGATCACGAACCTCGTCAACGGTCTGCAGAACGCATTGCCGGGTGGCAATCCCGCCGGCGCGCTGACCGGCGCCCTCGGCTCGGTGACGGGCGCGCTCGGCAACCTCGGCGGCGCGAACCCGCTGGCGCCGGTGCAAGGCGTCGTGAACCAGGTCGTGGGCACACTCGGCGGCAGCAATCCGGCCGGCACGCTGAGCAACGCGGTCGGGACGGCCACCGGCGCACTCGGCAACGCGGTCGGCTCGGCAGCGGGCGCGCTCGGCGCGCTGGGCGGCACGAACCCGCTGGCGCCGGTGCAGGGTGTCGTGAACCAGGTCGTGGGCGCGCTCGGCAGCGGCAATCCGGCCGGCGCACTGACGGGCGCGCTGAACTCGGTGACGGGCGCCCTCGGCAACCTCGGCGGCGCCAACCCGCTCGCGCCGGTGCAAGGCGTCGTGAACCAGGTGGTCGGCACGCTGTCCGGCGCTGCCGGCAACAACCCGATCGCGCCGATCACGAGCCTCGTGAGCGGCCTGACGGGCGGCGGCAACCCGGCGGGCGCCCTGACCGGTGCGCTCGGTTCGGTGACGGGCGCACTCGCGTCCGGTCCGGCGGCGCTCGGCCAGGCGGCCGGCGCGCTGTCGGGCGCGGCCGGTTCGACGGCAGCGGCAGGCGGCAGCCTGCTCGGCTCGGGCGCGAACGCGGCCGGCGGCACGGCCGGCGCGGTCGGTTCGCTGCTGACGGTGGGGGCCAATTCGACCGCGACGGTCGTCAATGCGGTCGGCACGTCGGTGGGTACGGCGCTCGGTTCCGCGCCGAGTCTGTCGGTGACGCCGCATTCGGGCAACAGCTCGCCGAACAACCCGCTCGCACCGGTGACGACGCTGCTCCAGTCGCTGACCGGCGCATTGCCGAGGTAACCGGCCGAAACCGCCCGACGGCGCCGCATCGGCCGTCGGGCGAGACGGTCGCGCAATACGGGCCGTGCAATACCGGCGATGCAGTACGGGTCGCCCAACGCGGCATGACAGCGATGTCATGCCGCGTTGTCATTTCGGGCTTCCCGCGTTCTTTCGTCACATGAACGATCGCGGCTGCCGGTCGCGGCGCCGTATGGAATAACAGGCCGTCGCCGTCCGTTTACATACCGAGTTCCGGCACCGCCGGCCGGCGGGATAATGATCGCGACGAAGCCGATCGTCCCGTCTGGCCGCATCGTGTCGCGACACGACGCCAAGGAGAACGGGAATGAAACGGATGCTCTTCGCTGCCGCGCTGACGGCGGCGATCGTGCGGCCGGCGGCCGCGGAACCGCCCCAGGCCGGCGACGGGAAACTCGTCGACGAAGCGCACATGACGCTGTACGTGTTCGACCGCGATGCGCCGGGCAAGAGCATGTGCGACGGCGCGTGCGCGGCCAACTGGCCGCCCGCGCTCGCCGACGCATACGACAAGCCGTCGGGTGCGCTGAGCGTCGTCGCCCGCGACGACGGCACTAAGCAATGGGCGTACCGCGGCCGTCCGCTGTATCGCTGGAAGATGGACCGCAAGGCTGGCGACGCCGGCGGCGACGGGATCGGCGGCATGTGGCACGTCGCGCGGCCGTGACCGCGCGGCGACGCGCGAGGCGCCCCGATGAGCTATGAATCGGACCTGCTGGTGTGGCTGCCGCACCTCACGCGCTATGCGCGTGCGCTGACGGGCGAGCGCGCGTGGGCCGACGATCTCGTGCAGGACACGCTCGAGCGTGCGCTGAACCGGCCGCCGCGCGACGGCGGCAACCTGCGCGCGTGGCTGCTGACGCTGCTGCGGCACCGCTTCATCGACCAGTTGCGCGCGCGGCAAGAGATCGCCGTGGACGACGCGACGGCGCCGTGGCAGACGATGGCCGCGCCCGTTGGCGAAGTCGGCGGGCTGGAGCTGCGCGACGTGCAGCGCGCGCTGTACCGGCTGCCGGTCGAGCAGCGCGAGGTGCTGCTGCTGGTCGCGCTCGAGGAGCTGAGCTATCGCGATGCCGCGCAGGTGCTCGGCGTGCCGGTGGGTACGGTGATGTCGCGGCTCGCGCGGGCGCGCGCGCAGATGCGCGCGTTGCTGACCGACGCGCCGGCGGCGCACGGCACGGCCACGTTACGGGTGATCGGGAAGCCATGATGGACGATCCGCGCAAGCCTTCGAACCGGCAGGACGACGACGCGTCGGCGCAACTGCTGTCCGCGTTGCTGGATGGCGAACTGTCCGGGCACGAGCGGCGCGAGATGCTCGAGCGCCTGCAGTCCGATCCACAGGAAGCCGAACGATTCGCGCATTACCGTGCGCAGCGCGATGCGCTGAAGGCGTTGTTTCCGTTGCCGGGCGCCGCGCCCGCATTGTTCGTGCAGCGCCGCGCGTCGCGCTGGCGCGCCGCCGCGCACGCGTGCGCGGGGCTGGCGGCCGGGCTGCTGATCGGTGTCGCGCTGCATGCGGCCTGGGCGGCATTCGGCCGCGAACCGGCGTTCGCCGCGCGCGCCGATGCCGCGTACGCGGTGTACGCGGCCGACCGCGAGCATCCGGTGGAAGTCGGTGCGGCCGATCCCGCGCGTCTCGCCGCATGGCTGTCGGCGCGCATCGGCCGGCCGGTGCGCGCACCGTCGCTCGACGAATATGGTTACGCGCTGCTGGGCGGCCGGTTGCTGCCCGGCGACGCGGGGCCGGCCGCACAGCTGATGTACCAGCGCGCGGACGGCGCGCGCGTGACGCTGTACATGACCGCCTACGATGCGGGGCGCCTCGCGCCGCAGGCGCTGTCGGCGGACGGCCGCTACACGTATTTCTGGTCGGATCGCGGCATGGGTTATGCGCTGTCCGGCCGTGGCGACGAACGGCGTCTGCGCGAGCTGGCGATCGACGCATGCGCAGCGCTGGGCGGGCCGGCCGATGCGTGGAAGGGATGACGCACGGCGCCCGCGGGGAGCAGGCGATGAAGACGGCGATGATGAAGGAGCTCGTGCTGGCGGCGTGCCTCGCGGGCACGATGCTTGCGCGAGCGCAGGGAAATGCGCCCGTGCGCGTACCGGTCGATGCCGACGGCGTACAGCGTGTGACGATCGTCGGCGGCAGCTATTTTTTCCGGCCGAATCACGTGATCGTCCGCGCGAACTTGCCGGTGGAGCTGACCGTGTCGGCCGAGCCCGGCGTGGTGCCGC
Source organism: Burkholderia sp. AU39826 (assembly GCF_020419965.1). Taxonomy (NCBI): domain Bacteria; kingdom Pseudomonadati; phylum Pseudomonadota; class Betaproteobacteria; order Burkholderiales; family Burkholderiaceae; genus Burkholderia; species Burkholderia sp. AU39826. The sequence continues at coordinate 71,583 of NZ_JAIZQG010000008.1, read as the reverse complement.
ACAGCTTCGAGATCGACGCGCCGCCGCAGGCGGGCATCGCAGTGCATACCGAACTCGGCACGACGCCGAGGACGTTCCGTTTCACGCCGCAGCAGCCGGGTCGATTCGCCTACTATTGCACGCACCGGCTGCTGTTTTTCAGCAGCCATCGCGAGCGCGGGATGGAAGGCGTGCTCGACGTCGAGGCGGCGCCGTGATCGCCGCGTTGCTGGCCGCGAGCCTGATAGGAGTGAGCATGACCGCCGATCCCGTGACCGTCGCGCAGACTCATTTCGACCACGTCCGCTCGTACCGGGCGACGATCCGCTCGTCGGCGCGCGACGGCGAGCACACCGAAATCCGTTACGCGTACCTGAAACCGGGCTTCGTCCGGATGGATTTCGTGTCGCCGCATCGCGGCGCGGTGCTCGCGTACGATCCCGGCGACGGCAAGGTGCGGCTGCGCCCGTTCGGCACGCACGCGCCGCCCGCGCTGACGCTGTCGCCGTCCAATCCGCTCGTGCGCGACCGCAGCGGCCACCGGGTCGACCGTTCGGACGTCGGCGAACTGCTGCGCAGCGTGCATGCGCTGCAGCAGGGCGGCGCGACGGTGACCGAAGGCGAGGAAACCATCGGCGGCCGGCGCGCGCTGCGCGTGCTGGTCACGGGCGCGCCCGCGCATGCGATCGACGGCGTGCATCGCTACCGGTTGTGGCTCGACACCGACGACGGTTTTCCGCTGAAGGTGGTCAGCTACGCCGGCGACGACGATGTGCCGCTCGAAACCGTGACGCTCGACGACGTGGAGATCGACGTCGCGTTTCCCGAGCGTTTCTTCGCGCCCTGACGGCGCGCCGATCCGCGTCCCTGACGCGCAATGCCGGAGGCTGCATGGCGGAGTACCGGTTCTCGACGACCTGGCGGGTGGACGCGCCGCTCGCGGCGGTCTGGGACGCGATCTACCAGGTCGACCGCTGGCCCGACTGGTGGAAGGGTGCCGTGCGCACCGTCGAGCTCGAACCGGGCGACGCGCGCGGCGTCGGCGCGCTGCACCGGTATACGTGGAAGGGCGCGCTGCCGTACCGGCTGACCTTCGACATGCGGGTGCGTCGCGTCGAGCGGCCGCATGCGCTGGAAGGCCATGCGAGCGGCGCGATCGAGGGCGACGGCCGCTGGTCGTTCGCCGCCGACGGCGCGCGCACCGTCGTGCGCTACGACTGGCACATCCGTACGCACCTGCGCTGGATGAACTGGCTCGAGCCGCTCGCGCGACCGCTGTTCCGATGGAATCACGACGTCGTGATGCGCGAAGGCGCGAAGGGGCTCGCGCGGCGGCTGGGCGCGACCGTCGAAACGGACGGCCGGACCTTCCGGCCGCTGTCGGGCGCGGATTGCGCCGACGCGTGAGGATCGGCCCGGCGACGCCGGCGAACGACCGCGCCGCGGCGGATGAAATGGGCGCCCGCACGTTTTTTTCGATGCGATGTCGGCGGCCTCGGGAACTCCGGGCTTACCCGGTGTCCAAACGGGGCTGGATGGGATTCGCGGGCCTCGCGAGCCCGCCCTTCGGGTCGGTTTCGATCGTCATGGCTTTGTTTTGAAAGGGTTTTTCATTGTTTTCAGCCGTTTTCCCGCCGCGTCGCCGCCTCGAAAATTCCTCCGGTTTCCCTTCTTGAATTTGTCAAAACCCGTCCATATAATTAGCACTCGCTGCACGAGAGTGCTAACAATTCTCTGCCGGGCGATGAGCCGGGCAGTTCCCTAAGCGTTCTTCAATCTCAGTCAAGAGAGGAGTGAATATGAACCTTCGTCCTTTGCACGATCGCGTGATCGTCAAGCGCCTGGATCAGGAAACCAAGACCGCCTCGGGCATCGTGATCCCCGACGCCGCTGCTGAAAAGCCGGATCAGGGCGAAGTCCTGGCCGTCGGCCCGGGCAAGCGCGACGACAAGGGCGCCCCGATCGCGCTCGACGTGAAGGTCGGCGATCGTGTTCTGTTCGGCAAGTACGCAGGCCAGACCGTGAAGGTCGACGGCAACGAACTGCTGGTCATGCGCGAAGAAGACATCATGGCCGTGGTCAACGCCAAGTAAGCGTCGTCCGACGGTACATATTCCCAAGAATTCAAGGAGTTAGAAGATGGCAGCTAAAGACGTCGTATTCGGCGATTCCGCCCGTTCGAAGATGGTCGAAGGCGTGAACATTCTCGCCAACGCAGTCAAGGTCACGCTGGGTCCGAAGGGCCGCAACGTCGTGCTCGAGCGCAGCTTCGGCGGCCCGACGGTCACCAAGGACGGTGTGTCGGTCGCGAAGGAAATCGAGCTGAAGGACAAGCTCCAGAACATGGGCGCGCAGATGGTCAAGGAAGTCGCTTCCAAGACCAGCGACAACGCAGGCGACGGCACGACGACGGCAACCGTCCTCGCGCAATCGATCGTCCGCGAAGGCATGAAGTACGTCGCATCGGGCATGAACCCGATGGACCTGAAGCGCGGCATCGACAAGGCAGTCGCAGCGGCTGTCGAAGAGCTGAAGAAGATCAGCAAGCCGTGCACGACCAACAAGGAAATCGCCCAGGTCGGCTCGATCTCGGCGAACAGCGATTCGTCGATCGGCGATCGCATCGCTGAAGCGATGGACAAGGTCGGCAAGGAAGGCGTCATCACCGTCGAAGACGGCAAGTCGCTCGCCGACGAGCTGGACGTCGTCGAAGGCATGCAATTCGACCGCGGCTACCTGTCGCCGTACTTCATCAACAACCCGGACAAGCAAGTCGCCGTCCTCGACAACCCGTTCGTGCTGCTGCACGACAAGAAGGTGTCGAACATCCGTGATCTGCTGCCGGTGCTCGAGCAAGTCGCGAAGGCTGGCCGTCCGCTGCTGATCATCGCAGAAGACGTCGAAGGCGAGGCACTGGCCACGCTGGTCGTCAACAACATCCGCGGCATCCTGAAGACCGTTGCGGTCAAGGCGCCGGGCTTCGGCGATCGTCGCAAGGCGATGCTGGAAGACATCGCGATCCTGACCGGCGGTCAAGTCATCGCGGAAGAAACCGGCCTGACGCTCGAGAAGGCAACGCTGGCAGAACTGGGCCAGGCGAAGCGCATCGAAGTGGGCAAGGAAAACACGACGATCATCGACGGCGCAGGCGAAGCTGCAAGCATCGAAGCACGCGTGAAGCAAGTGCGCGCGCAGATCGAAGAAGCGACGTCGGACTACGACCGTGAGAAGCTGCAAGAGCGCGTGGCCAAGCTGGCAGGCGGCGTGGCAGTGATCAAGGTCGGTGCTGCGACCGAAGTCGAAATGAAGGAAAAGAAGGCACGTGTCGAAGACGCACTGCACGCTACGCGCGCAGCTGTGGAAGAAGGCATCGTGGCAGGCGGCGGCGTTGCGCTGATCCGCGCACGCACCGCGATCGCAGGCCTGACCGGCGCGAACGCCGACCAGAACGCCGGCATCAAGATCGTGCTGCGCGCGATGGAAGAGCCGCTGCGCCAGATCGTCACGAACGGCGGCGAAGAAGCCAGCGTCGTGGTGGCGGCAGTTGCTGCAGGCAAGGGCAACTACGGCTACAACGCAGCAACGGGCGAGTACGTCGACATGGTTGAAGCCGGCGTCGTCGACCCGACCAAGGTCACGCGCACCGCGCTGCAGAACGCTGCTTCGGTCGCGGGCCTGCTGCTGACGACGGACGCTGCTGTCGCGGAACTGCCGAAGGAAGACGCACCGATGCCGGGCGGCATGCCGGGCGGCATGGGCGGCATGGGCATGGACATGTAATCGACTTCGGTCGACGGTGTCCGGAGCGCGCAGCGATGCGCGTTCCAGCCAAAAGAAAAGACCCGCAGCGATGTGGGTCTTTTTTTATTTGCACGTGGAATTCGGCGCGCCGTTCGCGGCGGCGGGATCGGCCGGCCGCGTCGCCGCTCAATGCCGATGCGACGTCCTCGGCGCCGAATCGGCCTTCACGGCCGGCGGCGTGTCCGACTCGTCGTTGCTGCGCGCCCAGAAGAACCGGTCGGGCAGGTACGCACCCATGCCGGGCCGGAACGCGTCGCGCACGGCCTGGTACAGATATTCCTGCGCCTCGCGCACCGCTTCGGGCGGCTCCTGGCCGTTCGCGAGCAACGCCGCGATGGCTGCGCCGAGCGTATCGGTGATGCCCATCAGACGATGCGGCGAGCGATCCCACATGTCTTCGCGAAGCTGGCCTTCCTCGCCGTACAGCGTGTTGACGAGCCGGTGCGAACCCGTTTCCGACGACAGGATGTATTCGCAGCCCTGCGACAGCAGATGCGACACGGCCGCGTCGAGATTCGGCGCCTCGGCATCGCCGTCCGGCTGCGCGAGCGCGATCAGCGTCGCGTGGTCGGCGACCAGCAGCGTGGTTTGCGGCGCCAGCAGATCGGCGATCGATTCGCGCAGGTCGTCGGCCGCGAGCACGTGTTCGTCGTCCAGCGTGAAATCGGGCGCGAGCACGAGCGGCACACCGTCGTAGTCGGCCACGACTTCGGCGATCGCACTGACGACTTCCGCGCGCGTGGCCGCGCCGATCTTGAACGCGGCAACCGGCATGTCTTCGAGCAGCATGCGCGCCTGCGCGGCGACGACGTCGGGGTCGAGGCCAGTCACCTCGTCGCAGGCGGCCGAGTCGCGCACGGTATAGCCGGTCAGGACGGACACGCCGTGACAGCCCATGCTCGCCAAGGTCATCAGATCGGCTTGGAGGCCGGAGCCGCCGGTGGGATCGGACAGGCCGAAGGTGAGGACGATCGGAGGGGCGTTGCTGGACATGTAAAAATGGGGCAAGAGAAAAACGGACAAGCGACGGACATGCGGACGGCGAGGCGAATGGGCTTTGTTCGGCCCCGTGTTGCCCGGCAGGCCGCACTTTTCAGCCATTATGCGGTGGAATCCGGCCGGTACGACGGATTTTTTAGCGCGGCGCAACGTAGTTGCCGTCCTCCAGCGCGATTGCTAGGCAGTCCGGCCCCGACACGGTACCATCATGGCTCCCGAATTTACCGACTTTTCCCCGACGCGGCTTAAGATGGAATACAAGAGCTGGATGTGCCTGATTTGTGGCTGGATTTACGACGAAGAAGCCGGGCTGCCGGAAGAGGGCATTGCCCCGGGCACGCGCTGGGAAGACGTCCCGATCAACTGGACGTGCCCTGAATGCGGCGCCCGCAAGGAAGACTTCGAGATGGTCCAGATCTGACCGGACCGCTGGCCCACGAGCACTCCGCTCAGGCCTCGCACCGGCCCGGCGCTCGCGCCGGGGCACGCGCGAGCGACTTGACGATGACAGGCGCGCGTGCCCATGACGTCCGATCCGGCGAACGTTCCCCACCCTGACGCATTACCCAACCCGCGCGGCGGCGCCGTGCGCGCGGCCGACGCGTGGCTGGCGGCGGCCGCCGACGCGTTCGAGCGGCGCGACGCCGCCGCGGCGCCGCTTGCCGCTGCCGCTGCCGTACTGGCGGAAGCCGGCTGGCTGCCGGCCGCGCGCTTCGCCGGCCAACTGTCGGCGGCCGTGCCGCTCGTTGCCACCGAGCCGACGTCGGCCGGCTGGCATGCGGCGCTGCGCGATTTTCGTGCGGCCGTCGGGCGCCACAATCTGCGCGAACTTGCGTGCTCGCCCGTTCTCTTCGAGCATTTCCGGGCGTTGCGCGCGCAAAGCGCTGCCGACCTGCGCGCAAGCGTGCCGCTCGATGCACTGGCGCTGGTCGGCCGCGCGGTGCCGCCCGCCACGCTGCGCGCGCTGCCCGATACCGTCGCACCCCGGATTCGCGCCCGCTACGAGCAGGCGCTGCTCGGCGTGCTGCGTGCCGAACACGGTACGCCGGGCGCGGCGCTCGACGAACTCGACGCGCTGCTCGCCGCGCTCACCGACGACGCACCGTACGACTTCTGGCGGCTCGCGGCCGCGTGCATGCGCGCGCTGCGGGCAAGCGGCGCGCCCGAGCTCAAGCGGTTTCTCGCGCGGACCAACCTGCTGCTCGGCGAACACGCGCAGGGCCGGCGCAGCGCGCCGCCCGACCTGGTGCGCGAGACGGTGGCGCTGCTATGGCGCGATTTCGCGCTGTTCGGCGCCGCGGCCGAGGATGTCGCGCTCGTCGACGTGCTGCACGACTACGGGTTGACGGTCGACTGGCACGTCGCCGGCACGCCCGCATCCGAGGCACTGTGGGAGGCCGATGCCGCGCGGGCCGAGCACGATGCGGTCGCCGCCGCCCCCACTCGTGCGCTCGGCGTCGTGACCGTCAATGCGCATGCGTACGAGGATTTCCTGCAGACCGCCGATGCGTCGATGGCCGATCTGGCGGCCAATCCGGCCACGGCCGACGCCGGCGCCGCATGGCACGCGTCCGGCGCCGCCTATCGGGTCGGCACGGCCGCGTGCGCGCTCGGGCTCGGCCACGCGGCGCTGCTGGCCGATACGCTCGGCCTGGTGTGGCGCCGTGCGGCGCACGGCGTGCCGCTCGCCGACGGCGGCCTCGATGCGCACCGCCATGCGTCCGACATGCTGCGCGCGGCGCTCCTGAAGATCGCGGCCGGCGTCGCGCCGCCGGATCTCACGGCGGCGTCCGAAGCGCTCGGCGCGGCGCTCGGCCGGAGCTGACGAACAAGGGGACGGACACGCGACGGCGGGCCTCGCCGGGCGGGCCTGCAACACGCTGCCGACAGCGCCCGCGCGCGTGTTAGAGTGCCGTGTGATCCGCGCGCGCCGTTGCCAGCGCGGCGCGGCGTTGCTTGTTGATCGCGGCCCGGTCAGGTCGCGGCGTCTTTGCTAAAATTCAAACCATGTCAAAGCCTTCCGATCGCATCAATCTCACCAACCAGTTCCTGATCGCCATGCCGAACATGGCCGATCCGACGTTCTCGGGAACGGTGGTCTATCTTTGCGATCACAGCGAGCGCGGTGCGCTCGGCCTCGTCATCAATCGTCCTACCGACATCGACCTCGAGTCGCTGTTCAACCGCATCGACCTGAAGCTCGACATCGAGCCGTTGCTGCACATTCCCGTGTATTTCGGCGGCCCGGTCCAGACCGAGCGCGGATTCGTGCTGCACGAGCCGGTCGAGGGCGCGAGCTACAACTCGTCGATGTCCGTCGACGGCGGGCTCGAGATGACGACGTCGAAGGACGTGCTCGAGGCGGTCGCAACGGGCACCGGCCCGAAACGCTTCCTGCTGACGCTCGGCCATGCAGGCTGGGGCGCCGGGCAGCTCGAGGAAGAAATTTCCCGCAACGGCTGGCTGACGGTCGCCGCCGATCCGCGCATCGTGTTCGACACGCCGGCCGAGGAGCGCTTCGAAGCCGCGCTCGGCCTGCTCGGCGTGAGCTCGTCGATGCTGTCCGGCGAAGCAGGGCACGCATGAGTGGCGCGAGCGCGCGCGATGCGACGCTCCTGGCGTTCGACTACGGCGAAAAACGGATCGGCGTCGCGATCGGCAACGCGCTGACGCGCTCGGCGCGTGCGCTCGTCGTGATCCAGAACCTGAACCGCGAACACCGCTTCAAGGCGGTCGGCGACCTGCTGGCCGAATGGCGGCCGGACGCGCTCGTCGTGGGCCTGCCGATGCATCCGGACGGCACGCCGCACGACATGACGCTGCAGGCGAAGCGCTTCGGCAACCAGTTGAACGGCCGCTTCGGGCTGCCCGTCACGTGGATCGACGAGCGCTATTCGTCGGTCGAGGCCGAGGCCGGGATGCGCGAGCGCAACGTGCGCGGCCGCGCCCGCACCGACATGCTAGATGCCGAGGCCGCGCGCGTCATTCTTCAACAGTATCTCGATCAATTGTCCGACCATGAGCATCATTGACGCCGAGGCGCTTTACCGCGTCCTGCTCGACCAGATCCGCGCCGCGTACGGCACGGCGTTCGCCGAACCGGGCGGCCCGCGGCTCGCCGGCATTCACAGCGGCGGCGCGTGGCTCGCCGAGCGCCTCGCGCGCGATCTCGGCGCACCGGCGTTCGGCGTCGTCAACGTCGCGCTGCACCGCGACGACTACGCGAAGAAGGGGCTGCACAGCCAGGCCAGCCCGACGTCGCTGCCGTTCGAGATCGACGGCGCGCGCATCGTGCTCGTCGACGACGTGCTGTACACCGGGCGCACCGTGCGCGCGGCGCTCAACGAGCTGTTCGACTACGGCCGTCCGGCCGCGGTCGAGCTCGCGGTGCTCGCCGATCGCGGCGGCCGCGAGCTGCCGGTCGCCGCACGCTTCGCGGGCGGCACGCTCGACGTGCCGGCCGGCGCGACGCTCGTGCTCGCGCGCGACGACGCGCGGTTCACGCTGCGCGTCGAGTCGCACGGCGCCTGAACCACACGCGAACCGTATCCCGGGCCGCTGGTTTGCACCGCGGCCCGTTTGCATAGTTGGAATCACGCACATCATGACCACCGACACCACTGGCCGCACCGGCAATCCCGCGGCGACCGCGAGCCCCGACCGGTTTCGCTACGGTTTCCTGAAGGGCAACCCGCAGCTCACGAAAAACGGCGAGCTGAAGCATCTGCTGTCGATCGAAGGCCTGCCGCGCTCGATCGTCAATCACATCCTCGATACGGCCGAGCAGTTCGTCAGCGTGACGGATCGTGAAGTGAAGAAGGTGCCGCTCTTGCGCGGCAAGTCCGTATTCAACCTGTTCTTCGAGAACTCGACGCGCACCCGCACGACCTTCGAGATCGCCGCGACGCGCCTGTCGGCCGACGTGCTGAACCTGAACATCAACGCGTCGTCCACGAGCAAGGGCGAATCGCTGCTCGACACGATCAACAACCTGTCGGCGATGCATGCCGACCTGTTCGTCGTACGCCACGCGTCGAGCGGCGCGCCGTACCTGATCGCCGAGCACTGCGCGCCGCACGTGCACGTGATCAACGCCGGCGACGGCCGCCACGCGCATCCGACGCAAGGCCTGCTCGACATGTACACGATCCGCCACTACAAGCGCGACTTCACGAAGCTGCGCGTGGCGATCGTCGGCGACATCCTGCATTCGCGCGTCGCGCGCTCCGACATCCACGCACTCACCACGCTCGGCGTGCCCGAAGTGCGCGCGATCGGCCCGCGCACGCTGCTGCCGGGCGGCCTCGAACAGATGGGCGTGAAGGTGTTCCACAACCTCGACGAAGGGCTGAAGGGCGTCGACGTGATCATCATGCTGCGCCTGCAGAACGAACGGATGAGCGGCGCGCTGCTGCCGTCCGCGCAGGAGTACTTCAAGACGTGGGGCCTGACGCCCGAGCGCCTCGCGCTCGCCGCGCCCGACGCGATCGTGATGCACCCGGGGCCGATGAACCGCGGCGTCGAGATCGATTCGCAGGTCGCCGACGGTCCGCAGTCGGTGATCCTCAACCAGGTCACGTTCGGCATCGCCGTGCGGATGGCGGTGATGGGCATCGTCGCCGGCAACAGCGACTGAGCCCGCTTTCGCGCGTCCTCATTCAGGCATTCAACGCAATCAACGCATTCACAGACAGCGCATGAAGATTCATATCAAAGGCGGCACGCTGATCGACCCGGTCGCCGGCACCGAACGGCAGGCCGACGTATTCGTCGCGGACGGCAAGATCGCCGCGCTTGGCGGCGCGCCGGCCGGTTTCAACGCGGACAAGACGATCGACGCATCGGGCCTGATCGTCGCGCCCGGCCTCGTCGACCTGTGCGCGCGACTGCGCGAGCCCGGCTACGAACACAAGGCGACGCTCGCGTCCGAGATGGCCGCGGCCGTCGCGGGCGGCGTCACGACGCTCGTGTGCCCGCCGGACACCGACCCGGTGCTCGACGAGCCGGGCCTCGTCGAGATGCTCAAGTTCCGCGCGCGCAACCTGCGGCAGGCGAACGTGCATCCGCTCGGCGCGCTGACCGTCGGCCTCAAGGGCGAAGTGATCACCGAGATGGTCGCGCTGACCGAATCCGGCTGCGTCGGCTTCACGCATGCGAACGTGCCGGTGCGCGACACGCAGGTGCTGCTGCGCGCGCTGCAATACGCGAGCACCTATGGCTACACGACGTGGCTGCGGCCGCTCGACGCGTTCATCGGCCGCGGCGGCGTGGCCGCGAGCGGCGCGCTCGCGTCGCGGCTCGGGCTGTCCGGCGTGCCGGTCGCGGCCGAGACGATCGCGCTGCACACCATTTTCGAGCTGATGCGTGTCACGGGCGCGCGCGTGCACCTCGCGCGGCTGTCGTCGGCGGCCGGCCTCGCGCTCGTGCGCGCGGCGAAGGCCGAAGGGCTGCCCGTGACCTGCGACGTCGGCGTGAACCACGTCCACCTGATCGACGTCGACATCGGCTACTTCGATTCGCAGTTCCGGCTCGATCCGCCGCTGCGCGGCGAGCGCGACCGCGAAGCGATCCGCGCGGCGCTTGCCGACGGCACGATCGACGCGATCTGCTCCGATCACACGCCGGTCGACGACGACGAGAAGCTGCTGCCGTTCGCCGAAGCGACGCCGGGCGCGACGGGGCTCGAGCTGCTGCTGTCGCTCACGCTGAAATGGGCAGACGAGACGCGCACGCCGCTCGCGCAGGCACTGCGCCGCATCACGGCCGCGCCGGCCGACGTGCTGCAACTGCCGGCGGGGCGCCTTGCCGAAGGCGGCGCGGCGGACCTGTGCGTGTTCGACCCGCGCGCGCACTGGCGCGTCGAGCCGCGTGCGCTGAAGAGCCAGGGCCACAACTCGCCGTTCCTCGGCTACGAACTGCCGGCCACCGTGCGCGCGACGCTCGTGGGCGGGCAGGTCGCGTTCGAGCGCCACTGAACCACGCCGGACCTTCGCCATGATCGCCTTTCGCAAGCTGCGTCTCGTCTTTCACCTGTTGCGCGGCATGGTGATCGTCGCGCTGCGTTTTTCGCACGTCACGCCCGCGCACCGCGCCGAGTTGACGCGCCGCTGGTCGCTCAAGATGCTGCGCATCTGCGGGATGCGCCTCGTCGTCCACAACGACGGCGCGCGGCTCGACGCGAGCGCGCTCGTCGTGGGCAACCACGTGTCGTGGCTCGACATCTACGCGATCAACGCGTGGCGGCCGACGCCGTTCGTGTCGAAGGCCGAGGTGCGGCAGTGGCCGGTCGTCGGCTGGCTCGCCGAGAAGCTCGACACCGTGTTCCTGCAGCGCGAGAAGCGCACCGAGGCGATGCGGATCATGCACGAGATGGCCGAACGCCTGCGCAACGGCGGCGTGATGTGCGTGTTTCCGGAAGGGACGACGTCCGACGGCCAGGATCTGCTGCCGTTCCATGCGAACCTGTTCCAGGCCGCGGTGTCGGCCGGCTGCGCGGTGCAGCCGATCTGCCTGATGTACGAGGACGCGCACGGGCGGCAGTCAGTCGCGCCGGCCTACACGGGCGATTTGTCACTCGGCAAGTCGCTCGACATGGTGCTGCGCGGCGGCCCGCTCGTCGCGCATTTGTACGTGTGCGAACCGATCGCGCCGGGCGGCGATCGCCGCGCGACGTCCGCGGCGGCGCGCGATGCGATCGCGGCCGCGCTGGCGGCGATGCAGGAGAAGGTCGGCAAGCCGACGGCCGAGTCGCTCGCCGAGCTGCAGAAGCACGCGTATCCGGCGACCGAGCTCGGCGCCGGTGCGGCGGGCGAGGCGGCAGCGGACGCGCCCGTGCCGGGGCGCGAGGGCTGACGCGCTGCCCGGCCCGGCCGGGTCGGGCGAATCAGCGTGCGGTTACTCGCCGCCCGGCGAGCGGCACGCTTCGCACTGCACCTGCGTGACCGTGCGCTGCGCCGGATCGGCCGTCAGCCGTACGGCCGACAACTGGTTTCCCCATACGCAGCCCGAATCGAGCGCGACGACGTTGTCGCGCAGCATCAGGCCGAGCGCGGCCCAGTGGCCGAACACGACCGTCACGTCCGCGGTGCGGCGCCCCGGCACGTCGAACCACGGCAGGTAGCCGGGCGGTGCGCTGTCGGGACCGCCGTTCGCCTTGAATTCCATCTCGCCATCGGGCGTGCAGAAGCGTAGGCGCGTGAACGCGTTGAATGCGACGCGCATCCGGTCACGTTTTTTCAGGTTCGGGTTCCATTGGTTGGGTTCGTTGCCGTACAGGCCTTGCAGCGTGTCGCGCCAGTCGGGGGCGCGGAGTGCGCGCTGGAGCTCGTCGGCGAGTTCGAGTGCGAGCGTGGCGTCCCATTGCGGCAGCACACCCGCATGGACGAGCAGCTTTTCGTCTTCGACATGCACGAACGGGCGGTGGCGGACCCAGTCGAGCAGGGCTTCGGCGTCGGGCGCGTCGAGGATCTCGCCGATCGTGTCGCCGGGGCGTTCGGTGCGCAGGCCGGCGGAAACCGCGAGCAGGTGGAGGTCGTGGTTGCCGAGTACCACGGTCGCGCGCGGGCCGAGGTCGACGACCGCGCGTAGCGCGGCGAGGGAGTCCGGGCCGCGGTTGACGACGTCGCCGGCGATCCAGAGCGGGGTGTCGGCGGGGGCTGAGAGCTTGGCGAGCAGCGACTGGAAAGCGGAATGGCAGCCTTGGATGTCGCCGATGGCGATGGGGGGAGAGGTCATGAGACGATGAACGGGATGGGTTTCGAGTAGGGAGGGAAAATAATCTGCCTGATGAGGTGCCGCACGAAAATCCATCTCCATTTAGGTCATGTTGCGGCATGGAATATCAGGCCTAGCATGGAGCGGAGCGCTGTATCAAGTTGTTAGCGGTATGGATTTTGCAGCGCGCGGCTCCCTATAATTGTCGTCTTCCCGAACAAAATTAGCATTTCATGACTTTGGCGACCATGCCGACCGGTTAAAATTCCCGGTTTCACGTGGCGACCGTCGCCACTTGCTTCGAATTTGATGCGGCGGCGCCTAGAGCGTGCGCCACACACCACCAACGAGGGAACCTCATGATTCTGGTTACGGGCGGCGCGGGTTTTATCGGTGCCAATTTCGTACTCGACTGGCTCCGTGACTCTGACGAGGCTGTGCTCAACGTCGACAAGTTGACATATGCGGGTAATCTGCGGACGCTGCAATCGCTGGATGGCAATCCGAAGCATGTTTTTGCACGTGTCGACATCTGCGATCGCGCGGCGCTCGACGCGCTATTCATGGAGCACAAGCCGCGCGCGGTGCTGCACTTTGCCGCCGAGAGCCATGTCGACCGCTCGATTCACGGCCCGGCTGACTTCGTGCAGACCAACGTCGTAGGCACATTCACGCTGCTGGAGGCGGCCCGCCAATACTGGAATGGCCTGAACGACGCCGACAAGGCCGCGTTCCGCTTCCTGCACGTGTCGACTGACGAGGTGTTCGGCTCGCTGTCCGCGACCGACCCGCAATTCTCCGAGACGACGCCGTACGCACCGAACAGCCCGTATTCCGCGACGAAGGCCGGTTCGGACCACCTGGTGCGTGCGTACCATCATACGTATGGCCTGCCGACGCTGACGACGAACTGTTCGAACAACTACGGTCCGTACCAGTTCCCCGAAAAGCTGATTCCGCTCATGATCGCGAATGCTCTCGCGGGCAAGCCGCTGCCGGTGTATGGCGACGGTCAGAACGTGCGCGACTGGCTGTATGTCGGCGACCACTGCAGCGCGATCCGTGAGGTGCTCGCGCGCGGCGTGCCGGGCGAGACGTACAACGTCGGCGGCTGGAACGAGAAGAAGAATCTCGAAGTCGTGCATACGCTGTGCGACCTGCTCGACAAGGCGCGCCCGAAGGCAGCAGGGTCGTATCGTGACCAGATCACCTATGTGACCGACCGGCCCGGTCACGATCGCCGCTACGCGATCGATGCGCGCAAGCTCGAACGCGAGCTTGGCTGGAAGCCGGCGGAGACGTTCGAGACCGGCCTCGCGAAGACCGTCGACTGGTATCTCGATAACCAGGTGTGGGCCGACGAAGTCGCGTCGGGCGAGTACCGCAAGTGGGTCGAGACCAACTACGCGAAGCGCGCTTGAGGAGACACGCGATGGCACGTAAAGGCATCATCCTTGCTGGCGGTTCAGGTACGCGGCTGTACCCGATCACGCACGTCGTCTCGAAGCAGCTGCTGCCGGTGTACGACAAGCCGATGATCTACTACCCCTTGTCGACGCTGATGATCGCGGGCATTCGCGACGTGTTGATCATCTCGACGCCGCAGGACACGCCGCGCTTCGAGTCGATGCTTGGCGACGGTAGCCAGTGGGGTATGAATATTCAGTACGCGGTGCAGCCGTCTCCCGATGGCTTGGCGCAGGCATTCATCATCGGCAGGGAGTTCGTCGGCAATGATCCGTCGGCGTTGATCCTTGGTGACAACATCTTCTACGGCCACGATCTCGCGAAGCAGCTCGAGCGCGCGCATGCGCAGGAAGCCGGCGCGACCGTGTTCGCGTATCACGTGCATGATCCGGAACGTTACGGCGTCGTCGAATTCGACAAGTCGTTCCGGGCGTTGTCGATCGAGGAGAAGCCCGCGAAGCCGCGTTCGAATTACGCGGTGACGGGCCTGTACTTCTACGATAACCGCGTGTGCGACATCGCGGCCGACATCAAGCCGTCGCCGCGCGGCGAGTTGGAAATTACTGATGTCAATTCGCAGTATCTCGCCAGCGGCGCGCTGAACGTCGAAATCATGGGGCGCGGCTATGCGTGGCTCGATACCGGCACGCACGATTCGCTGATCGAGGCGGCCAGCTTCATCGCGACGCTGCAGAGGCGCCAAGGCCTCGTGGTTGCTTGTCCTGAAGAAATCGCCTATCGCCGTAACTGGATCGACGCGGAGCAAGTACTGAAACTGGCACAGCCGCTCGCGAAGAACGCATACGGACAGTACCTCAAGAACATTCTCACGGATCAAGTCGCATGGCCATCCAAGTAACGGCGACGGCGCTGCCGGAAGTCAAGATCATCGAGCCGAAGGTGTTCGGCGACGCACGCGGATTCTTCTACGAAAGCTTCAACGGGAAGGAGTTTGCCGAACAGGTCGAACCCGGCATCGAATTCGTGCAGGACAATCACTCGCGTTCGTCGAAGGGCGTGCTGCGTGGGTTGCATTATCAGATCCAGCACGCGCAGGGCAAACTCGTTCGCGTGGTCGAGGGCGAAGTGTTCGATGTCGCCGTCGATATTCGCAAGGATTCGCCGAACTTCGGCAAGTGGGTGGGTGTGGTGCTGTCGAACGACAACCACCGGCAACTATGGGTGCCGCCCGGTTTCGCGCACGGTTTCGTCGTGCTGTCGGAAGCCGCTCAGTTTCTCTACAAGACGACCGATTACTGGTTCCCGGAACACGAGCGCAGCATCGTGTGGAACGACCCGGAGATCGGGATCGAGTGGCCGATCGATTTCGAGCCGCTCCTGGCGGCGAAGGATGCGGCCGGCAAGCGTTTAAGCGAAGCTGAAGTTTATGCGTGAGGTGGGTGTGACTCCTGAACCGGCGATCCTCGTGACGGGTGTGAATGGCCAAGTCGGGTTCGAACTGCTGCGCTCACTGCAAGGCCTCGGCCGCGTGGTGGCATGCGACCGCTCGATGCTCGACCTGTCCGATCTCGATCGGGTGCGCAGCGTCGTACGCGAGCTGAAGCCGTCGATCATCGTGAATCCGGCCGCCTATACGGCCGTCGACAAGGCCGAGATGGACGTCGATGCGGCGCGTCGCCTGAATGCCGATGTACCGCGTGTACTGGCCGAAGAGGCTGCGCGTAGCGGCGCGGCACTCATTCACTACTCGACTGATTATGTGTTCGACGGCGTGAAGTCGGGCGAGTACCGCGAGACCGACCTCCCGAATCCGCAAAATGTCTACGGGGTGACCAAGCTTGAAGGCGAAGTGGCGATCACCTCGTCTGGATGCCGGCATCTCATTTTGCGCACCAGTTGGGTATATGGTGTGCGTGGACATAATTTTCTGCTGACGATGCTTCGTTTGGGCGCCGATCGCCCCGAATTGAAAGTCGTTGCGGATCAAATGGGTGCACCGACCTGGAGTCACGCCATCGCGACGGCGACGTCGCACGTGATTGCCCAGATGCGCGGTGCCGCGGATGCGTCCGAATGGTGGGATGCACGTTCCGGAACTTACCATTTGACAGCTGGCGGCGACACGTCTTGGTATGGATTCGCGTCGGCGATTTTCGAACTGGCAAATCTTCCGAAGCGGCCGATCGTATTGCCGATTCCCGCTGCCGACTATCCGACGCCGGCGAAGCGGCCATCGAATTCGAGGCTGTCCAATGCCAAGCTGGCGCAGGTTTTTGGTGTGACTCTGCCACACTGGCGTGAATCTCTGGGGCTTTGCCTGGCTGGTATGCAGAAGACATGATCGTTTCTGTAATGTGAGTGGTCGCATGCGCGTGTAGTGCGCTTCGTGTCGAAGTGGGCGGATGCGACTGATATCCGCGGCGTCGTATGTCGACCGAAGCGCGTTGATCGTCATGCAATACGAGGAACATGTGAGCTTGTTGCCGATTATTCTTTGCGGTGGTGCCGGGTCAAGACTGTGGCCCGTGTCTCGTGAATCGCATCCCAAACCGTTCATTCGGCTTGCCGACGGCGAAAGCCTGTTGCAAAAGGCCTTCCTGCGGGCGGCCGGGCTGCCGGGCGTCGATGAAGTGCTCACGGTCACCAATCGCGACCTTTTCTTCAAGACCGAGGATGAGTATCGGGAAGTCAATGCGACCGGATTGGCCACCTCGTTCATTCTCGAGCCTTTTGGCCGAAACACGGCTGCCGCGATCGCTGCGGCAACCGTGTATGCGGCCGCAGCACAGGGTGAGCAGGTCGTGATGCTCGTGCTCGCGGCGGATCATCTGATCAACGACACATCCGCGTTTGCGAACGCAGTCGAGACGGCATCGGTGCTGGCCAAGGGCGGGCGGGTCGTCACGTTCGGGATACAGCCCGACAGCCCGGAAACCGCGTATGGATATATCGAGGCAGATGGAACCGACATCGTGCGTTTCATCGAGAAGCCCGATCTGGCCCATGCGCAGCAGTATCTCGAGTCTGGGCGGTTTCTGTGGAATTCCGGGATGTTTTGTTTTACGGCGGGAACGATGCTGCGAGAGCTTGCCGAGCATTGCCCCGACATCCTCGATTCCGTGAAAGCATGTATCAATGCGTCACCGTCGTCGACGAGTGCGGGTGGCGCGGCGCAGATTCGTCTCGACCCGAATAGTTTCGGTGCTGTTCCTGATGTTTCCGTGGATTATGCAGTGATGGAGAAGTGCCGGCAGGGGTCGGTGGTACCGTGTTCCATCGGCTGGAGTGACGTCGGATCGTGGACGGCACTGGGTGATCTCGCGACTCCGGATGAGTATGGCAATCGCGTAGAGGGCGAAGCCCTGCTTATCGATGTCAGAAACAGTTATCTTCAGAGTTCCGAGCGTTTGATTGGTGCGGTCGGCGTCGAGAACCTGATCGTGATCGATACGCCGGACGCGTTGCTGATTGCAACGCGCAGTCGCGCGCAGGACGTGAAGCAGATCTATGCGGAGCTCAAAGCGACTGGTCACGAGGCGTACAAGGTTCATCGAACGGTGCATCGCCCGTGGGGAACGTACACAGTGCTTGAAGAGGGGCCTCGATTCAAGATCAAGCGCATTGTCGTGAAGTCTGGCGCAAGCCTCAGCCTTCAAATGCATCATCATCGTAGCGAGCACTGGATCGTGGTGTCCGGGATGGCGAAGGTCGTCAATGGTGATGAAGCGTTTTTCGTGTCGACCAACGAGTCCACTTACATCCCAGCCGGCCACAAGCACCGGCTGGAGAATCCCGGGGTAGTCGACTTGGTCATGATCGAAGTTCAGAGTGGCGAATATTTGGGCGAAGACGATATCGTCCGCTTCGAGGATAACTACGGGCGAACGTGACGCGATGGCCGGCTGGGGCGTGGCGGATTTTCGTGTTGCCGAAGCGGGCCGGCTTCATCGATTGCGAAGTGGTCATGTCAAAGTGCATTGCAATCACAGGATGGAGAACATGACCGCGTCGCGCGATGCTGGTACCGTAGGCGTAGCAATCTTATGAGCAATACACAAAATCGATCGCCGAACACCGGAGCCGTTATCGTTTTCTTTCATCCAGACGCTGCGTGTGTTGCGCGCGCCAACCGGCTGGCCGAGTCGATGCATTGCGTGGTGGTCGACAATACGCCGGAAGTGCTTGATCGCCGCGCTCTCGGGCTGGCCGACTCGATTGAATACATTTCCAACGGGTGGAACGCTGGAATTGCGATGGCGTTCAATCAGGGTGTCGATGCGCTGATTCGGACAGGCTGTGATGTCGCGTTGCTGTTTGATCAGGACAGTGAGCCGCCCCGGTCCTTGCTGACAGATCTGCCGCAACTAATCGTGCGGGCCCGCGAGGCGGGGAGCCGCGTTGCGCTGGTCGGTCCGGCTTATGAGGATCGCCGTCTGCGCGGTGTGGCACCCTTTGTCCGGTTTGGATGGGGAAGGCTTCAACGTATACCACCGGTCGGAGACGTACCCATCGACGTTGACTTCCTTATTTCGTCCGGATCCTGCATCAACCTTGAATGCTGGAAGGTCGTTGGCGCAATGGACGAGTCGCTATTCATCGATTTCGTCGATCTCGAATGGTGCGTTCGCGCCAAGCAGCGCGGCTATCAGGTCTGGGGGATTCCGTGGTTGCGGATGAGTCACGAACTCGGAGGCGAGCCTGTTCAAGTATTGGGACGTCGTTATCCTATGCACGGGCCTATCCGCCACTATTATCAGTTTCGAAATGTAATCGCATTGATGAAGCGTACATCGATGCCATTGAAATGGAAATCGACGGAGCTTGTGAAGTTACCATTTCGGGTCCTGATCTACTGTTTTTTTCCGGAGCGACGTGGTGAGCATCTCGCGATGGTATGGCGCGGAATCCGAGATGGTTTGCGCGGACGACTCGGACCTTATTCCGATAGCGCTCGATGAAAATTTAGGAGGGGTGCCAGATCGGTTTCAAAGCGGGGCAGTTAGAGGCGAGATAATTACAAATTGATGGATCGGGTAGTGGCTGGAGATAGGTATTAACCCCACTTCCTTGCATGATTATAATCATATGTAATATATTGTAAGATCGTGGCGCCGGCCTTCAGTCAGTGATACCTCAAATTTGCCACGGCTATGACGATAGAAGTCTACCCAAACCGTCTACCTGAGAGAGATGAGTATGGAGCCGACGCAAATTGTCCGCGGATATTGCCACGTCTGCGGATCGCAAGCTATTTTTAAATCGTACGAGCCGGTCGATTTTCCCTGCAAGCGTAATTCATTCCTCTGCGAACACTGTGGATCATCCGCAAGAAATCGGCATCTTGCGAAGTCGATTCTTGATTTGTGGTTAAGTGATGATTCTCGTGCATCGTTGAAAAAATTTGCGAGAAAGTTCCGCGGAACGATCTATATAGCAAGCACTTCAGGTGCTGTCGCCGAATCTCTGGCGCCCCTTGGAGAGCGTCTCGTTGCCAGTGAATACATCGATGGTGCTGCTTCAGGAGAGTATCGTAATGGAGTGCTGTGCGAGGATATCCAGGCGACATCGTTCGACGACGGCTCATTTGATCTCGTCATCACTGAAGATGTCCTGGAACACGTCCCCTCCCCAGAATTGGCATTTGCCGAGATTAGACGCATTTTGAAGCCTGGTGGGTATCATGTTTCGACTATACCAGTTAAATGGCATCTTGCTAAAAGTGAACCTCGGGCCATAATCGAGAATGGGACAATTATTCATTTGCAGGAGCCCGAGTTTCATCTCGATCCCACCAGGGCGGAAGGAATATTGGCTTTTACCGACTACGGGCAGGATATTGTCGCACGGTACTGCAGCATCATCGGCAAGTCGGAGATGTTGGCGGCCCATGGCGATCTTGGTATGGAGCGCGCATACGCAATCTATAACAACTGGGTCTTCTTGTCGCAACGGCAAGGGGTATCATCCCTACCAGCATCTGCATGGAAAAGGTTGGTCAGTCGATGGATATGAAACTGACCAAAATCGAGCATCGAATTTAAAACGGCTGAATCGACGGTGTTCGGCGACAACATTGTCGATGTTGTCGTTCCCGAGGTAGCCGTTTGCTTTTTGTACCGGAGGCGGAAAGGGCGCAGCAGCGGCCTGCTCCATCATGTCGCACGCGCTTCACGCAAGCAGGCTTCGACTTACTCAAGCGTTCCGATGCGTGGAGGATTGGCCAGCGTGAACGGTAATACGTCCACGGCGAGGGAGAGATTCGGGTTGTATGCCGGGTCGCAGTTCAGTGCGGTACCCCATCGCTCTTCCATTCGACGCACCTCACCTACGAAGCGCTCGTACTTGTCTGCAGCCATGTCGGAACCGCGTGTTGCCGATTCGTAGTGGTACAACTCGGCGAACGGCGTCCAGACGTTTCGGTAACCTGCGTCCCGCACCCGCAAGCAGAAGTCCACATCATTGAAGGCGACGGCAAATGATTCGTCGAGGCCGTGCACTTCGTCATATATCCGTTTGCTGACAAGTAGGCATGCTGCCGTGACTGCAGACATGTTCTGCACGGATACGGCGCGGTTGAAGTAGCCGAAATTGCCCCGCTTGAGCATGTGGTGCATATGGCCCGCGATACCGCCTAGTCCCAGCAGCACACCGCCATGCTGAAGTGAATTATCCGGGTACCACAGGGCCGCACCGACTGCGCCGATGCCGGGTTGCGACGCGATGCCGACCATTTCATCGAGCCAGTCAGGCGAGATGACTTCGGTATCGTTGTTCAGCAGGCATAGGAAACTGCCGGTCGCTGCTGCTGCGGCTGTATTGTTCAGCGCAGAAAAATTGAACGGCGAGTCGTCCCTGATGATCCTGACGTTCGGGCGAAGCGATATCTCCGCGAAATAGGCGAGTGACGCCTCTTCGCTACTGCCGTTGTCGACGACGATGATCTCGTAGTTCGGGTATACCGTGCGTCCGACAATGCTCTCAACGCACTGGCGGAGCAATGCGATGCCGTCTCGCGTCGGGATGATGATGGATACTTTGGGGGCAGGGGAGGGTATCGCATACCTCACTCGGAAAACCGGCAACTCGCCGAAAGGTTGTTCCACGGTTGCGGCGATGCCGGAGCGCGCGAGATGACCTTCGATGGCCCGCTGTGCTGCCGTTGACGCATACGGCTTGGCGTGACTCGTTCCTGCCGTGCTGCTGGCCGTGATGCGCCAGTGATAGAGTACATGTGGTATATGAACGACGCTGTCATCGCCGGCAATCTCTACGCACCGAAGCGCGAGATCATAGTCTTGGCTTCCTTCGAACCCGAGCCGAAAGCCACCCGCTTGCCTTGCTAGCGCGGTTTCGATAACGCCAAGGTGCGAGAACAGATTCTGCGTACGGAACAACGCAGGATTCCAGTCGCACTTGAAGTACGGGGCCGTCCGTTGCCCATGCTCGTTCAGCTTGTCCTCGTCGCTGTAGAGCATGCGCGCGCGAGGGTAGCGATTGATGTATTGCGCAACGACAAACAGCGCGTGAGGTGGGAGGATGTCGTCGTGATCCAACAGGGCGACGAATTCACCGGTAGCCAGCGAAAGGGCGCTATTGCTGGCTTCGGAGATATGGCCATTCTCGGGACGAAACACCAGCCGGATTCGAGAATCCTGCGACTGATAGCGTGTCAGGATTTCGCGCGTAGTCTCGTCCGACGATGCATCGTCCGCGATACAGAGTTCCCAGAATGGATAGACCTGCTCCTGCACGGAATGGATCATTGCTTCGAGGTGCAACGGATTGCTGTTGTACGTCGGGACAACGATCGAAATGAGCGGTCGATGTTCGAATGATTGCAGCGCGCTCTCGGCGGCCGCACGTTCCGCGTCGCCGAATCGATCGAACCTGTTGATCCATTCGTGATAGACCGCGTCGGGCGGGGGGGCATCGGCGAATCCTACGCCATCCCGGAGGCGTCGGGATCGAGCAAGGATTCCCTGGAGACCTTCTCGCTTGAGCATGGTCGCATAGTGCACGAGCGCACTCGGCAGGCTACCGCGGACAACTGCTTGCCGTCGGATCGTTGCCGCGACGACGCCGGCCATGCGGATCGCAGAGGTCACTTGTCGAAGTGGCGATGTCAAACGCCATGATAGCGACGCGCGGATGCTTCGCAGTTCATCCTCGAGCCGGATTCGATCGGCTTCCGCATTTGCGCGCAGGATATTTTCCTTGCGCAAGCCCGCGAGTTCACGTTCGAGTTCGATAATGCGCCGCGCCAATGCGCTGCCCTCGACGTCGTCACGAGAGAGGGCATCGTGTTCTGTCGAATCGTGTGAGGCGCGGTGTTGGCCGGAAGTCATATAGGTAGTAAATCGGGGCCCAGTCGGTGTGGGGTGATCGCGTTCTCAAACGGACTGATGCGCGTTACGCGGTTTCGCGAACAAAGAGTTCGATACGATTCATAGGGACTCCAACGAGCCCGGTAGCGACACGGGCGGATTCCGATTTCACTATGATGGCATCGTGAACGCAGTCGAGCACACGAATCCGGTTGTCGAAAGGTGCTGCTGCCAGCACGGTGAACGCATAGTCACCAGGCGGAAGAATCGGCATGTCAAAGCGAAACTCTGCAACGACGTGGTTTCCGTCCGGAGACGGCGAGCCGGCTTCCCGCACCGCCAATACGCTGTCATCACCAAACAGCGGTTGCCCGAGTCGGTCCTTGACGAAGAATGCAATGTGCGGCGTGCTGGATTCGGTCCGGCGGACGCGAATTCGAAGCGAAACACGTTCGCCGCCCGTGACCCAAGTAACGGGGCTGCCTTTCGTGTTGGTGAGGGTCGTGGATTCAATCAGTATCGAGTCACGTTGCGCAGGAAGGTCATGCGGATCCAGGTCGATGCTCGGTAGTGCCGGCAGCGTCTCGATCGTGGTGCGCGGAAATTCGCTTCGCTGATCTGCTCGCGGCTCGTTGCCTGAGGCCGTCACGTTGAATTTCTTGGCGTCCGATTCAGCGCGCGACACGCCGTCATCACCGCGTTTCCGATAAAACGCCTCGAAGTAGTTCATGCAGACGGTTTTCGCACTTCCCGACTCGCGCATCACACCTCGATCCAGCCAGATGACCCGGTCGCACAGGCTACGGATGGCGGATGAATCGTGGCTGACGAATAAAACCGTCCCGGTCTGTTGAAAACGCCGCAGGAAGCGCATGCATTTTTGCGTAAAGAATGCGTCGCCCACAGCCAGCGCCTCGTCGATGACCAGGATGTCGGCATCGACGTGTGCGATGACCGCGAACGCGAGGCGGACGAACATGCCGCTTGAATAAGTCTTGACGGGTTGATCGATGAAATGACCGATATCGGCGAATGCAATGATCTCGTCGACGCGCGAATCGATTTGTTCGCGCGTCAGGCCGTGCAACTGACCATTGATGTAGATATTCTCCCGGCCGGAGTATTCGGCATCGAACCCGGAACCCAGTTCGAGCAGCGCTGCAATGCGCCCCCGGGTTTCCACCGTGCCGCTCGTAGGGGCAAGTGTCCCGCAGATGATTTGCAGTAATGTACTCTTGCCGGAGCCGTTTCGGCCAATGATGCCAACCGTTTCTCCGCGCGTAATCTCGAAATCAACATCTTTGAGGGCCCAGAACATCCGGGCGCAATCCCGTGCACGTTGGCGCAGCGATTCGCGCAAGGTTGGGATCGGCGCAAGCCCGCTCAGCAAGCTGAGGACACTGCGTTTCAGGCGGTCGGACGGTTTGCGATAGGACTCGAATCCTTTCGCGAGCGACTCGGCGCGGATGACAACATCAGATGACATCGGCAAAACCCCGGCGCGTCTTCTGGAACCATGCGAAGCCGATCCATGCAACGGCGATGGCCATGATCGAATAGATGGACCATCTATCCCAGTCGATCATGTGTCCCCAAATGAGAACGTCGCGGCCCTGTTCGATGGGGTAGGTCATCGGATTCAGATAGACGAAGCCGCGAAACTGTTCTGGGAGCGAAGACACGGGAAAGAACACGGGGGAAAGGAACATCATCGCGGTGATGACGATCCCCACGGTTTGTCCTATGTCGCGGAGATAGACGCCGGTGGCGGACAGAATCCAACTCACGCCCATGATGAATACGCAGAGCGGTGCGAGCACGATGGGGAACAGAAACGCAGTCAACGGCACGCTACCGACGACGATCCATTCGGCCACCAGCAGGATGCAGACGCTCACGCTAAGGTGAAACAGTGCCGATATCAACGTCACGCAAGGCAGGATCTCGAGCGGAAAGACAATCTTCTTGACGAAGTTGGAGTGGGAGAGAATTTGCCCCGGGGCCCTGTTTACGCATTCGGAAAACAGATTGAACACGATCATTCCGGCGAACAGCACCACGGCGAATTCGCCTTTTGATGCCGCGTGCGACGCGTCGTTCCAGCGTGACTTGAACACTTCGCTGAAGACGAACGTATAGACGCTCAGCATCATGAGTGGGGTGAGCAGCGACCAGAAGATGCCTAGAAAGGATCCCTTGTAACGTCCCACGGCGTCGCGGCGCGCGAGATCGAGCATCAGGCGGCGATTTTTCACCAGTGAAGCGGCGAGAGATCGCGGCGAAAGACTAAAGCTTTGCATAAGTTCGACGACAAGGTCAGCGGGGGTGGTACGGCACAGGGAGCCGGCGGGAAAGCGGATCCGTGCAGCCGCGATTCGATGACTGCAGGCGGGCGTCAGGCCGGTGCAGCACCTTCAATCCAGTGCTTTGCTCGGCCCTGAGGCCATTATGGTGCATGCGAATTATCGCATAGTGGTTCATCGGCGGACCAACGTCGCGTCCGTTGCGGCGTGTGTCGAAGTGTAAATCTCGAAAGCAATCCCGGCCGCGTGGGCGGCGGCGCGGATCGGTGCCGATTGTTGGCATTGTAGGCCGCGAGCCGAATCTGAACGGAATTTTGGGTTGGAGGAGTGCCTTACCCAAGCCATTGACGCCCGCTTTCCATATTGTGAAATGACGCGTCGTGGTACGATTCGTCGTTTACCATCCGCGACTGATGGCGTATCACGGGACCGATCCTTTGATCGTGATCCATAGGTTGGCATCGTGTCCGGACGGGATGCGAAGAATGAATTCATATGTCTGACAATATCGCGATCGAATCTCACGGCATCAGCAAGGGTTTTGAGTCCTACGAGCGACCCGGCGACCGGTTGAAGAGAGGAGTGCTGGGTGCTATTGCGCGACTTGCGCAAGGCTCCGCGACGCGACAAGCGACGCATCGGCAAGCGGAAGCGCAGTCGAACGTATTTTGGGCCCTTCATGACGTGAATTTTTCCGTCGCGGCAGGAGAAACCGTCGGCATCGTGGGGCGGAACGGGTCGGGCAAGAGCACCTTGCTTCAGATCGTCTGTGGCACGCTGGCCCCGACCAGTGGTGATATCGCCGTACGTGGCAAGGTTGCCGCGTTGCTCGAACTCGGCTCCGGCTTCGACGTCGAGTACACGGGGCGTGAGAACATCTATCTGAATGCGCAACTGTACGGGCTATCCCGTCAGCAGATCGACGATCGCTACGAGTCAATCGTCAATTTCGCGGATATCGGCGAGTTTATCGATCAGCCCGTCAAGACCTACTCGAGCGGCATGTTTGTTCGCCTCGCGTTCGCGGTCATCGCACACGTCGATGCCGACATCCTGGTCATCGACGAGGCACTGGCGGTTGGCGACGCATTCTTCAATCAAAAGTGCTTTCGTTTCCTGCACGAATTCAAGCAGCGCGGGACCATCCTGTTCGTCAGTCACGATACGTCGACGATCAGAAAGCTTTGCTCGCGCGTCATCTGGATCGACAGCGGGCGGATTATTGCGCAGGGAAAACCAGCGGACGTGTGCGCGGCGTATCTGGAGGCGCGCTACAGCACGACCGAAGCAGCATCTACGTCGGTGCCAGTGGAGGTGGAGCGTCACGACAGCGGAGTCGATTTCCGTCGCGAACGCTTCAACGCCTCCTCGTTTCGCAACGACATACAGGTGCTGGCGTTCAACCATCAGTCGCAGGCTTTTGGTGAAGGGGGCGCACGAATCGTCGACGTTGGATTCTTCGACGATCAGGCGCGCAGGCTCGAATGGGTCGTCGGCGGCGAAACGATTACGCTGCGCGTGACAATTGAAATCGACGAGCCGTTGCTTTCTCCGATCGTCGGTTTCTACCTGAAGAACGAGCGAGGTCAGGAACTGGCGGGAGACAACACGTTCGCAACCTTCGCTGAACGCCCCGTATCATGCGACGCCGGCGACGCGCTATGCGCGGAGTTCACCTTCATCATGCCGGTACTGCCGGTGGGCGCTTTCTCGATCAACGTCGCGATTGCGGAGGGCACGCAATACGATCACGTTCAGCATCACTGGATCCACGACGCGTTACCCCTTCGCGTGCACGCATCCCGCGTGAGACACACGCTCGTGGGCGTTCCGATGGTGTACGCCGGACTGTCCGGTGAGATGTAGCGCGGAACGGATTTGATCCACAGGCATGAGCAAAATCTCCCGGCATGAAGTTGTCGTCACGTGTTCGGCGAGATTACTTACAAGATTTTTGCAAGTTTGCAGAGCGGGATTTCTCAAATGACCAAGCAAGAGCGAATTTTTCGATTCAAAGCGTCGGAAGATGATCACTCGTTCACGGGTGAACGATATCTTCCGGGCGTTGCGGGGCCGATTCAGTACGAGCATTACCATCGATATCTTTTCTCGACGGCGATCTGTGCAGGCAAGGACGTGCTCGATATCGCCTCGGGGGAAGGCTATGGCTCTGCTTTGCTCGCGCAGTCAGCGCGCTCCGTGATCGGTGTCGATGTCGATCCGCAAGCAGTCGAAAATGCGAAGGGCCGCTATGGTGACGTACCGAATCTCCGGTTCGAGTGGGGTAGCGCCACGCAGATTCCTCTTGCCGACGCGTCGGTCGACATCCTCAACTCCTACGAGACGCTCGAGCATTTTCGCGAGCATGAGGCGTTCATGCGCGAGGCGCGTCGGGTGCTGAAGCCGGGCGGAATCATGATCATATCGACGCCGAACCGTCCGATCTATTCGCCGCCCGGGTCGCCGCCTAATGAATACCACGTACGCGAGCTCGATCGTGAGGAGTTCGTCCAGTGGCTCAAGAGCGGGTTTCAGAATTTCGTCCTTTATGAACAGAAGCCGCTTGCCGGATCGCTGCTCCAAAAGGAGGGGCGCAGCGGTGAACGTCGCGTCGCCTGCTGGTCCGAACGCGAGGTGGGCGAGTATCGCGAGACGGCGGGAGTTCTCGATCCCGTGTACTTCATTGCGATTGCGTCCGACGGACCGATACCGGAAATGGACGACAATCTGCTCGATGGTGGTGTGTCGTTCACACGTTACGATCAGGCACGCAACGCGCATATCGGTGCCCAGGCGGCCGAAATTGTTCGCCTGACGACGGAAACCATGGCACGCGGCGATGAAATCGGCCGTCTGACGGCCGAGGTAGTGCGGCTGACCGACGAAGTTCTCCGGCGTGATGAAGAGATCGGCAAGTTGACGGTCGAGACCGTGCGCTTGAACGACGTCATCATCGCGAACAATGCTGATATTGGCAGCCTGAAAGCCGAAGTCGATCGGTTGACTCGGACGGTTTCCGCGCTTACCGAGGCGGCCGAACGTCGCGACGAAGCGATGACGACTTCGCGCAAGGTGCTTGAATCTCTCGACGTGCAGAACAACACGTCGACTGTTCTCGCTGCTCGGGTCGACGAGTTGACCGACCAGTTGAAGCATGCGGAGGGCGTGCTCGGCACACAGGCTCAGGACAGCGACGGCAGGCGCGAGAACGATCCGTCGATGGTTGCATTGTTGACCGAGAACGAGAGTCTTCGGCGGCAGTTGAAGCAGATCACGAATTCCACTTCCTGGCGCGTGACGAAACCGCTTCGTTATGCCGCCCGCCGTATCCGCGCAAATCAGCAGGGTGCGAGCGCGACGCCGGCTTCGCGTCCCGCAGCGACGGCAGGGCTGCCCACATCGATCGCCGAGGTCGATGGGTTGTCGTCGTTGCCGCTCCGGCCATTCGAGCAAGCGTCGGCGCCGCGAGCGACGATCGTCGTGCTGCAATCGCAAGGCGGCACGGCGATCCGCGAATGCCTTGCGGCCCTGAGCCACCATACGACATCCGTCGCGTACCAGATATACGTGGTTGGCGAGATCGATGCAAAGCTGGTGACGGAGAGCGGTGTCCGTGTCATCGACGATCGTCATGCGGCCCAGTCGATATCCGAACTGGCCAAGCATGTCGGTGATTTGTCCGCGAGTGAATTCGTCGTCCTGATGTCGGACGTATTGCTGGCGCGTCCGGGATGGCTGGCGGCGATCGATGAAGCGTTCGAACGCTTCGCAGACGCATCGGCGGTCTCAGCGATCATCTTGGAAAGGAACGGAACGGTGCACGCCGCTGGCGGCGTAATCGATGCTGGTGCGCGTCTCCTTGCCGCGCATGCGGGCGTCAACAGCGATAACGTCGATATCCAGAATGTGACTGAGATCAAGGCGGCGAGCCCCGGATTCATCGCTATTCGAAACGTTGCCTGGCAGCGTACATCGCGTTTCGAGGAAGAGATGCCGGTCCTCACAACCGGTTTCGTTGCATTGGCGCTCGACCTATTTGCACGCGGAGAGAAAACCTACTTGCAGCCGTTCGCCCGTTTCGTCATCTCGGATGCGGCGCAAGCGAGCCGGCCGAAGAATGATGACAATTGGGATGATGCGTATCAGCGTTGGCGCCTGCGGCAGCATCACGACACGCTGTTCCGTGTCGAACGCCCATTTGGCGATGTGCTTGCATCTCCGCAGCGGCCGAAGGTCGTGATCGTCGACGCATTCGTGCCAAAGCCCGATCAGGATTCTGGATCGGTTGACGTCTACTGGTACATGCGGATTTTCCGCGAGTTCGGCTATGACGTGAGCTTCATTGCTGCATTCGAACAGTCGCCTCCTGTCGCCTATATGGACGCGCTGCGGCGTTGGGGCGTGCGCGTTCAGTGTGCGAGCGATCTCGCATCGCTGAACCAGTTGTTCATGGAAGAGGTTGCCGACGCGCGCGTAGTCGTCGCACAACGCATCATCGTTGCTCGTCATCTGGTCGAACCACTTCGTCGGGGCGCGCCGCATGTCAAGCTGGTATTTGGCACGGTGGATCTCCATTACCTCCGTGAAGAGCGCGCAGCGATCCACGACCGCTCTCCCGAAGCACTGGAAGAGGCATTGATGCTGCGGCGCACGGAAATTCAGACCGTGCGCGAAGCCGATGCGACCATCGTGGTGAGTCGTCTCGAATACGATGTATTGAAAGAGCTGGCCCCACAAGCAAACGTCCATCGCATTCCGATCCCGCGGATGCCGACCCGCTCGGGACGTACGTTCGATGAGCGGTCCGGCGTCGTCTTTGTTGGCGGATTCGCGCATCGACCGAATATCGATGCAGTGCAATTCCTGGTCGACGAGATTTGGCCGATCGTGAGGCGGAGCCAGCCTAGCGCGGAGTTGCGTATCGTCGGCAGTGGCGTGACCGATTACGTACGCTCGCTCGACAATCCAGCGACGGGTGTGAAGGTTATCGGATTCGTGGAGAATCTGGGCGACGTGCTCGACGTGGCTCGCGTATCAGTTGCGCCCCTTAGATTCGGTGCCGGTATCAAGGGCAAGGTGGTTTCAAGTCTGTTGCATGGCGTGCCGAGCGTGCTGAGCAAGATTGCGAGCGAAGGGATGGGTCTCGTTGCAGGCGAACAGGTGCTGGAAGGTGACAGTGCCGAAGATATCGCCGCGGCGATCGTCAAACTGCTCGAAGATCCTCAATTGTGGCAGCGCGTCGCCGATGCAGGGTTCGCGGCTGCGGTTGCAGAATACTCGGTGGAGACCGTTGCAGCCAGGATGTCTGCTCTGCTCGCATCGATCAACGTGCTCGATGGCGAGAGAGACTTGCGCCCTGGTGCATTCGACATCCACTGACCGTTCCACTCATATTGATCCTCGCCATGCTGCGTTCTCTGTTCTCATTGTTCCGTAAAGCACCGCCGCAAAGTCGTCCCCGTACCGACGGGAAGCTCGGTGTTGTAATCGAATTGGCGTCGTTCGACAAGGGCGGTCTCGAGAAGGTCGTGCTCGATTCTGCGATTGCGTTCGATCGGGCCCGTTTCGATGTCACCATCGTTACCCCGGGCAAAGTCGGACACCTTGGTACCGTCGCACGCAATGCCGGCCTGCGGGTGGTCGGATTGCCCGCAGCGAACACGCTCGCGGCTTACGAGAAACTGCTGACTGAGTTGAGCGTCGATATTTCGATGTCTCACTTCTCAAATACCGGTTATCCGCTGTTTGATCGCCTCGGGATTCCGAATATCACGTTCATCCACAATGTCTATGCGTTCTTTTCGGACGAACAGTCACGAGCGTTCGCCGACAATGATCGCTATGTCGATCGCTACGTTTCGGTTTCCAAGAACGCGACCCGCTTTGCTGTGACGAATCTCGGCGTGTCCGACAGCAAGGTAGTGACAGTGCCGAACGGCCTTATCCTGTCCGAACACGAAGCGAGGGAAAAGCAGCCTCCGAAGCTGACGCGCGCCCAGCTTGGCTTGTCAGATTCCGACTACGTGTTCGCGAATGTCGCTTCGTACAATCTGCACAAGGGGCACTACGTGATGGCGGATGCGATGCGCCATTTGCTGGCGCGCAGACGCGACGTCAAGATTCTCTGCGTTGGCAACGTGATCTATCCGCCTCACGTCGATGCGCTTCGCCACTATCTGGTCGAGCATGGTCTGGAGCAGCATATTCTGATGCCGGGATATTTCCCGGATGTCGAAGACGTACATCGCGTTACGGACGCGTTCCTCCTTCCGTCGTTCATCGAGGGCTGGAGCATCGCGATGAACGAGGCCATGTTCTATCGCAAGCCGATGATCCTCACCGACACAGGTGCATCCGCTGAAGTCATCGACGGTGACGATATCGGGATCCTGATCCCGAACGAATATGGCGATACGCCGAATCTGAACTCGAAGTTGCTCGACGAGCTTGCCTACGCACCGAGGGAATACAAGATTGGATCCGTCCTCGCGGATGCGATGGACCAAATGGCATCGAACGCTGCACAGTGGCGCGAAAGAGGGGCTCGCGGGCGCGACAAGATCTACGCGAGCTACAACTTTGCCGATATCGTGACGCGCTACGAATCGATCATCGAAGATGTGGTCAGGGCGCACAACCGATAACGGAAGAGGCGGATATGGTGAGTTCACTCAAGTCGTTTTACCGCTTCGTCAGGTGGCGCTTCAAACCTGCGGTTTGTTTCTACCTAGGCAATCACTTGTTCATGAATTACATGCCTTATCGAGTAAGGCATTGGTTTCTTGGCAGATTTTGTCAGGTGAAGATCGGTCGTGATTCAAGTATTGCGATGGGGTGCTTTGTTACGGGATATCACATCTCGATTGGGGATAATACCGTCATAAACCGATATACCTATCTGGATGGCCGCGTTCCGTTGACGATCGGAAACAACGTGAATATTTCGCACTATACGTTGATCCAGACGTTGACGCACGATCCGCAGAATCCGGATTTCGTATGCTTGTGCAAGCCGGTTGTCATTGAGGATCACGTTTGGATCGGTGCTCGCGCAATCATCAGCCCCGGCGTTCGTATCGGTGAAGGCGCGGTGGTGGGAGCGGGGTCGGTTGTGACACGTGATGTCGAGCCATACACGATCGTTGCCGGAAATCCGGCGCGGTTCATCAAGGAGCGGACGCGGGATCTGCGGTATCGGTCGCGCTACTTCCCGTTCTTTGATACCGATATCCAATGAACTCGTGTTTGAGTGTTTTCTGGATGAAATCATCGCCCGGTCTTGAATATGTCAATCTTTAAATTCCGCAAGTCGTCTGCGCCTGCGTCCGTTGCACGGGCGAACGCCACCATTTCCGTCGTTATCCCTTTATATAACCATGCGCGGTATATCGAAGGTGCGTTGCAGAGTGTGTTGTCGCAGTCCTCTCCTGCTGATGAAATCATATTGATCGATGATGGTTCGTCCGACGACGGATTTGACGTTGCGTCGCGGCTTCTTGCTAATGTTCCGTATGCGAGTGCCTATCGACAGGAGAATGCGGGAGCTCATAATACGATCAATCGTGCGATTGGTCTCGCTCGCGGCGACTATGTCGCGGTGCTCAATTCGGATGACGTGTTTGCGTTGGGGAAGCTCGCGCGTTGCCGCGAACTGATTCAGGAGCGCCCCGGCCTAGGGTTGATCGCGGGGCGTGCCGGCATTATGGACGACAACGGCGTCGAACAGCACACTGGCGTCGCGATCGACTGGCTGGCGCGTGCATACGGATTTCTGAGCGATACCGGGTTGCCGCAACTGGCATTGTTGAACGAGAATTTTGTCGCGACTACGTCGAACATGGTATTCAGTCGAGCGCTTTGGCAATCCGCAGGCGGATTCCAGCCCCTTCGCTACTGCCATGATCTCGATTTCTTGATGTACGCGTTCGCCTACGACAGTGTGTATATCGACCGGGACGTGAAGCATATCGTGTATCGCGTGCACGAAAGGAACACGATCAAGGAAGACTTGAGCAAGGTTCGGGTCGAGATCGCGGCTGTCATTGCGCAGGCACTTGCGATGTCGGGGCCGAGAATGTTCTCGGCGCGATTGGACGGGAGCGATCTTGATGCATTCAGGCGCTTCCTGCAGAACAAGGGGATGACGGAAATGCTGTGTTTTCTGCAGACCGTCTTACCGGCATTTCCGACTCGGTCGGCATTCTACGAATATGCTGTCGACGCACGAAATGCCGATGCATTTCGCGCGGCTGTGACAGGCTGACCTATCGCGACACCAAAGAGAGCAGGACGATCGAAGTTGCGCACGCATGGCTGCTCGTCCGTTCTCATGCCAGAGTTGGAGCGGACTGCTGCGTACTCAGATGTATCCGAACGCTTTCAGCCCTTCTGCCGCGGTAGTGCAACAGTGGGCGATGATGTCCGGTGGCAGGCTCGTCTGCCATGCCGTTGCACGGTCGTTCAGGAACGGCCGCGACAAGTTGAGGTGACTCTGATCATGGCGCAGTACCGGCGCGCGCTTCGAGTTGTCCAGCATGGCCTCTTCGAACGGTAGGCCGAGAAATGCGGTAGAGCGCGCCAGGACATCCTGTGGGTTCGAGACGAGGTCCTCGTAGCGCACGAGCAGGTAATTCGCGCGCTCGCGCATGGCATGGTGCAGGTGCAGATTTGTGTAATTCCACAAGCGAGGGAAGTATTCCTCGATGCCTGACGGAGCCCACGTGACGTTTTTGAGGGACAGCATCGTGCCCCGCACGTCGCGGACGATATGGAGAAACCTGATGTCAGAGTCCAGGAGTCCGACCTGTTCGAGCTTCCGGATCGAAAGAAGATCGTCGGGGGTTTTGTCTCCACTCAGCCGTTTCCCCGCATTGGATGCAATGCGGCCATAGATTGCTGTGAGCACGCCTGCCAGGGTCGGTTCGGCTTCAAGCAGTGCGTCATCGATCTCCGCAGGGGAAATATAGGGCTCGAGAACCTCGGAGAAGTCGTCCGTCGACTTGATGATCTTGCTGATCAGAGGACGGGCCACGGACCAGTCGCTGATGCAACCGATGACGTGCGCGATTGGACTGATGAGCGTGGTTTGGTTCGGGATGAAGATCTCGCTATGCAGATTGAGCGATTCCTTGAACAGAGTCGTTCCCGATCGAGGTGAGCCGAAAAGAATGAACATGCTGTGAGTATGAGATGCAATGGATGGCGGCTTGGCTGCAACACCGAATGAGTGGCGCGGACCCGCATGATCCATCCACCGCCAATCGGGTATGAGCCGACCCGGGCGACATCGTGGATGTCAGAACGTTCTTGCCAATGTCGCATGTCGTGCCACGATGTCGGCCAGATTATATGCCCACATCGACGGTGACATGGTAAATGGCTCCCTCGCAATGTTTGCCTTACGATGCGAACACTGGGCGTCATGTTCACTTCGATAATATTTGACTTGAGATGAGTACTTCGAGAGCCCCGCTGACCGTATCGATCGTCGTCTATCGGCCAGACGTCGAGCGCTTTTTCAAGACGCTCCAGAGCTTGCGCGACGCAGTGTGTGCGATGCGTCGACGTGATCCGAACTTTCACGCCGTAATCTGCGTGGTGGACAACGGCGGCACGGCCGATATCTGGGAGGACATGGCCAGGTTGAATATGGTGGGATTCGAGTGTTCGTCGTTGAGTGGCCACGGGAACGTCGGTTACGGCCGCGGACATAACCTGTCGATCGCGACGGCAAACAGCGAGCATCACCTGATTCTGAATCCGGATATCGATCTTGACGAGGACTCGCTCGTGCAAGCGTGGAGCTTTATGTGTAGTCGTCCAGACGTCGGGCTGTTGACGCCGAATATTTCTGATGAGAAAGGTGGCATCCAGTATCTATGCAGACGCCCTCCGGCAATATTCGATCTGCTGGTCAGAGGTTTTTTTCCGGCGAGTTGGAAGGCTCGGTTCGTGAAGCGTCTCGCGCGCTACGAGATGCGTGATGTGATCAACGATCACGATATCGTCGAGGATCCTCCCATCGTCAGCGGCTGCTTCATGCTGTTCCGCACTGAGGTTCTGAAGAAGCTCGGCGGCTTCGATCCGCGCTATTTCCTGTACTTCGAGGACTATGACTTGAGCCTGCGCACGCATGACGTCGCCCGCGTCGCGTATGTCCCATCGGTGCGCGTGGTCCATCACGGTGGTGGCGCGTCCCGTAAGGGCTTTGCGCACATCCGCATGTTCGCGGTATCGGCCTTCAAGTTCTACAACCGCTTCGGCTGGAGGCTCTGGTGACTCATCTCGTCGTTACGGGCGCGAACGGCTTCGTCGGCCGCGCAGTCTGTCGCCTCGCGTTGGAGGCCGGTCATACGATTACCGCGCTGGTGCGGCGCCCGGGTGGTTGCATCGAGGGTGTGCGTGAATGGGTATGCGACACCGCCGATTTCGGCGGCCTCGATGCAGGCTGGCCAACCGACCTTGCCGCCGATTGCGTCATCCATCTCGCCGCGCGCGTACACGTGATGCGCGACGAATCGCCCGATCCCGACGCCGCGTTCGACGCTACCAACGTGGACGGCACGCTGCGTCTCGCCGAGGCCGCGCGCCATCATGGTGTGCGTCGCATCGTGTTCGCGAGCAGCATCAAGGCGGTTGGGGAGTGCGACGGTGGGGTGCCGCTGTCGGAAGCATTCGAACCCGCGCCGCAGGATGCATACGGCCGCTCGAAGCTCCGAGCGGAGCAGCAACTCGCGCGGTTCGGCGCGTCGGCGGGGCTCGATGTCGTCGTCGTTCGCCCACCGCTCGTCTATGGCCCGGCCGTCCGCGCCAACTTCCTGCGGATGATGGACGCGGTCGCGCGCGGGATGCCGTTGCCGCTCGGCGCGGTTTCAGCGCGCCGCAGCATCATCTACGTCGACAATCTCGCCGACGCTCTGCTGCGTTGCGCAGTCGACCCGCGCGCGGCCGGTGAATGCTTTCATGTCGCCGATGACGACGCGCCCACGGTCGCGGGCCTGCTGCGCCTCGTCGGCGACGCACTCGGCAAGCCGGCGTGGCTGCTGACGGTTCCGCCGACCCTGTTGCGCGTGGCGGGCAGACTGACCGGCCGCAGCGCGGCCGTCGATCGTCTGACCGGAAGTCTGCAACTTGACACGGGTCGGATTCAGCGCGTGTTGGGTTGGCATCCGCCCTATACGACCCGTCAAGGCCTCGAAGCGACCGCCACATGGTATCGTTCGCGCGATACACGAAAATAAAAGTCACATGCTTCTCGCGAATCCCACCTGGCTCACCACGGTCGCAGTCGCCCTGGCCGCCGCGTTCGCCTCGGCGGCTATTCTCCGCGTACTGCTCGCCACCGGGTTAGCTTGGCGTCTTGCCACAGACATTCCGAACGATCGTTCGCTCCATACGTTGCCGATACCGCGCGTCGGTGGGTGGGGCATCGTGCCCGTCTGCGTCATTGCGCTGCTCACGCTGGCGCCCCGCCTGTGGCTGATCGCGCTCGCCGCTGCGGGGCTGGCTGCGATTTCGCAGATCGACGATCGGCGCGGGCTACCGGCCCGTGTCCGCTTCTCGGCACACTTGGCGGCGGTCGTCGCACTGATCGTCGTATTCCCGGCCGATGTGCCTTGGTGGCTGCTCGCCGGCGTGGGCTTCGCAATGGTCTGGCTGACGAACTTGTACAACTTCATGGATGGTGCCGACGGCCTCGCGGGCGGCATGGCACTGTTCGGCTTTGGCGGATACGCGGTCGCGGGGCTTGGCGATGTGTATGCTCCGGCTTCAGATCTCATAGTCGCCGGCGCAGCGGTCGCCGGCGCAGCGCTCGGCTTTCTTCTGCTCAATTTCCACCCCGCGAGACTGTTCCTCGGTGATGCGGGCTCGATTCCGCTCGGCTTTCTGGCCGGTGCACTCGGATACTGGGGTTGGCGTACCGATGTCTGGCCGATCTGGTTCCCTGCAATGGTATTCGCGCCCTTTATTGCCGACGCATCTGTAACACTTTTGAGACGCTTGTTACGCGGAGAAAAGTTTTGGCAGGCGCACCGCGAGCATTATTATCAGAGGATGGTTCGGTCGGGCGTCAGCCATGGTCGGACCGCTCTTTATTGGTACCTCATCATGCTCGCAGGCATAATTCTGGCCGTGTGGGCAAAGGGCCGCCCCGAACTGCAGCAATGGCTGTCGTTCCTCGCTTGGTATGGCGTCCTGGCATGGTTCGGATGGTTGATCGACATGCGCTGGCACCGGTTTCAAGCGGCCGCCGAAAACAATTCTTGAGGTTTCCCGCCGATGTTGCGATCCAGAGCATCTTGGCTGTCCCTGAGTGCTTTCCTGTTCGACCTGACGGCGGTTGTTGCCGCATGGTTATTCGCCTATCTTGTCCGATTCAACGGTAGCGTTCCGTCCGATTTCATGGGCGGCGCGTTGATGGCGCTGACATGGGTGTTGCCGGTCTACGCATTGATGTTCCGCGGGTTCGGCCTGTATCGCGGGCTGTGGGTGTTCGCGAGCCTGCCCGATCTGATGCGCATCGCGAAGGCAGTGGTCGGCGGGGGCGTGATCGTGATGATCGGCGCCGTGATGTTCCAGCCGCAGCCGATCATCCCGCGCTCGGTGCTGCTTGTGTCGCCGCTGATGCTGTTCCTGGCGATGGGCGGGGCACGTGCGCTCTATCGAGCGACGAAGGAGTACTACCTGTACGGCGGACTCGTCGGAAAGGGCAAGCCGGTGCTGGTGCTCGGCGCCGGCACGGCCGGCGCGAGCCTCGCACGTGAGCTGTCGCGCTCCGGCGAATGGCGTCTGGTTGGCCTGCTCGACGACGACGTCACGAAGCAGGGCCGCGAAATCTACGGCTACAAGGTGCTGGGCTCGTTCAACGACCTCAAGCACTGGACCGAGGCGATGAAGGTCGAATACGCGATCATCGCGATTCCGTCGGCGTCGGTCGAGACCCAGCGTCGCGTCGCGACGCTGTGCGTGCGCGCCGGCGTGAAGGCGATGGTGCTGCCGTCCCTGACCGCGCTGATGCCGGGGCAGGGCTTCCTGTCGCAGGTACGGAACATCGATCTCGAGGATCTGCTCGGTCGCGACGCCGTGACTATCGATACGCCGCACGTCGAGGCGCTGCTGCGTGGACGCGTCGTGATGGTGACGGGCGCGGGCGGCTCGATCGGTTCCGAGCTGTGCCGGCAGATCCTGCGCTTCGCGCCTGCCCAACTGGTCGCGTTCGATCTGTCCGAATACGCGATGTACCGGCTGACCGAGGAATTGCGCGAGCGCTTCCCCGATCTGCCCGTGGTGCCGATTATCGGCGATGCCAAGGATTCCCTGCTGCTCGACCAGGTGATGTCGCGCCACGCACCGCACATCGTGTTCCACGCGGCCGCCTACAAGCACGTGCCGCTGATGGAGGAGCACAACGCGTGGCAGGCGCTGCGCAACAACGTGCTCGGCACTTACCGCGTGGCGCGCGCGGCGATTCGCCATGACGTGCGTCACTTCGTGCTGATCTCGACCGACAAGGCCGTTAATCCGACCAACGTGATGGGCGCGAGCAAGCGCCTGGCCGAAATGGCGTGCCAGGCGTTGCAGCAGACGAGCGGGCGCACGCAGTTCGAGACGGTACGCTTCGGCAACGTGCTCGGTAGCGCGGGCAGTGTGATCCCGAAGTTCCAGCAGCAGATCGCGAAGGGCGGCCCGGTGACGGTCACGCACCCGGAGATCACGCGTTTCTTCATGACGATTCCGGAAGCGTCGCAGCTTGTGCTGCAGGCGTCGAGCATGGGGCGTGGCGGCGAGATTTTCATTCTCGACATGGGCGAACCGGTGAAGATCGTCGATCTCGCGTGCGACCTGATTCGCCTGTACGGGTTCTCGGAAGAACAGATCCGCATTGAGTTCACCGGGCTGCGGCCGGGCGAGAAGCTCTACGAGGAACTGCTCGCGGACGACGAGGCGACGACGCGCACGCCGCACCCGAAATTGCGGATCGCGCGAGCACGTGAAGTGCCCGACAATTTCCTCGACGCGCTGCTGCCGTGGCTGATGCAGCACCGCGTGCTGTCCGACGACGAAGTGCGGCGCGATCTGCGACGCTGGGTGCCCGAGTACCAGACAGCCGCCGTGCCGGCACTGAAGAGCGTGCGGGTCGCGTCGAACCGCTGATAGCTGCGCTCGCGCCGGCGCAGCAGCCGTTTCCCCCAAAAGAAAAGCGCCCCGCGAGGCGCTTTTTCATGTCTGGCCGTGAGCGGCTCGGTGGTTCGACCGTTCAGCGGCCTTGCCGCGTCTTCCTCACCACCATCCACCGCGGCGCCCTGAACCTGACGATACTGAGATAAAGCCACACATAAGTCAGCGCGAACACCACGACAAAAACGAACAGATGCACGGTATGCCGCCAGAACAGCGTCGCCGGAATCACCGCGACGAGGCACAGCAGCCACAGATAAGGTGAGGTAAGCGAATTCCGCCGCGTCAGATCGTGCGCATGCTTCGTCCCCACGGCCCACCGCATCAGCCGTTTGTACACGAGCATATGCAGATGCACGCCGTCCGGAATCCCCGGCGACATCCCGCGGATGAACTTCTTCCGGTAGATCGAGAAGCAGGTCTCGAAGATCGGATACATGAACAGCAGCACCGGATACCACGCGGACACCTCGCGGTTGCGCATCACGAGCATGATCGCGAGCTCCGCGAGCATGAAGCCGATGAAATACGCGCCGCCGTCGCCGAGAAAGATCAGCCCGGCCGGGAAATTCCACAGGAAGAAGCCGAGCACGGCGCCCATCATGATGATCGACGCGGACATCACGACCGGGTCGTTGACGTGGAACGCGACATACGCGAGCGACGCGAACATCATGAAGCTGACCATCGACGCGAGCCCGTTGAAGCCGTCGATGATGTTGATCGCGTTCGCGAGCGCCGCGACCGCCAGCACGGTGATGAACGCCGAGATGGCCACGTAGCCGAGCAGAAAATCGAGCGGCGGCACGCTGATGCGCTTGACCGCGATACCGAGCAGCCAGAACGCCAGCGCGGCCGCGCCCATCGTGCACAGCAGCCGCGCGCGGGGCGACACGCGCTTGGTCAGGTCCTCGACGAGGCCGGACAGGAACGCCGGCAACCCGCAGGCGACGATCCCGAGAATGCTGCCGGCGATCGTCGGGTAGCGTCGCGACACGACAAGTGCGGCAATCACGACCCCGGCGAGGATCCCGATGCCCCCCACTCGCGGCACGGGCCGCACGTGGAATTTCTGCACGCCGGCCAGGTCGCTGTCGATCGAGAATTTCTCGTGAAGGTGCGCGTAGCGCACGATGAACAGCGTGACGAGCAAGGAGACGATAAAGCCGGACGCGAAGCTGAGCATGGGATCGCTCGAAAAATGGACAGCGGATTATACAAAACCGCGCGGGTTCCCCTCCTGCCATCGCCAGTGGTCGGCGCACATTTCCTCGATGCCGAGCGTCGCACGCCAGCCGATGATGTCGGCCGCGGCCTGCGGGTTCGCATAGCACTCGGCGATGTCGCCCGGGCGGCGCGCGACGAGTTCGTACGGCACCGGGCGGCCCGACGCCTTCTCGAACGCACGTACGACTTCCAGCACGCTGTAGCCCTGACCGGTGCCGAGGTTCACGACGAAGCTCGCGTCGCGCGTGGCCAGCGCATCGAGCGCGGCGATGTGCCCCTTCGCGAGATCGACGACGTGGATGTAGTCGCGCACACCGGTGCCGTCCGGCGTCGGGTAGTCGGAGCCGAACACGCGCAGCTTTTCCAGCTTGCCGACCGCGACCTGCGCGACGTACGGCATCAGGTTGTTCGGGATGCCGGCCGGATCCTCGCCGATCAGCCCGCTCGCGTGCGCGCCGACCGGGTTGAAGTAGCGCAGCGTGGCGATGCGCCACGACGGATCGGACACCTCGAGATCACGCAGGATCTGCTCGGCGATCAGCTTCGACTGGCCGTACGGGTTCGTCGCGGACAGCGGGAACGATTCGTCGATCGGCGAGCGCTCGGGCACGCCGTACACGGTCGCCGACGAGCTGAACACGAACTGCCGGACGTTGCGCTCGCGCATGACCTTGAGCACGGCGAGCAGGCCGCCGATGTTGTTCTGGTAGTACTCGAGCGGCTTCGCGACCGATTCGCCGACGGCCTTGAGCGCCGCGAAATGAATCGTGCCGGTGATCGGGTGCGCGTCGAACACCTTCGCGAGCGCGGCTTCGTCGCACACGTCGACCTGGTGGAACGCGGGCGTCTTGCCCGTGATCCGCTCGATGCGTCGCACCGATTCAGCCTTGCTGTTCACGAGGTTGTCGACGATCACGACGTCGTAGCCGTTGTCGAGCAGCTCGACGGCCGTATGCGAGCCGATATAGCCCGCGCCGCCGGTAACGAGGATGGTGCCTTTAGCGGACATTGTTGATGCGCTCCTTCAGAGTGTGAATCCCGTCAACGAATGGATGGTCTCCCTGTAGCGTTCGACGACCTGCTGTTCGTCGAATTCCGCCGCGACCTTGTGTCGGCCGCGTGCGCCCATCGCCGCGCGGCCTTGCGGCCCGAGCGCGATCATGCGAATCAATTGTTCCGCGAGGCTTCCGCTGTCGCGCACGCGGCACAGGAACCCCGTTTCGCCGTCGGCGACGACGTCGCGGCAGCCCGGCACGTCGGTCGCGACGATCGGTCGGCCCATCGCCGATGCCTCCATCAGCGTGCGCGGCACGCCTTCGCGGTACGACGGCAGCACGACACAGTCGGCCGCCGCGATGTGCGGGCGCACGTCGTGCGCTTCGCCGAGATACTCGACGATGCCTTCGCCGACCCACGCGTCGACGTCCGCGCGACCGATCGCGCTTGGATTGTCGACGCCGAGCGGCCCGAGCAACTGGAAGCGCGCGTTCGGAAAGCGCTCGCGCACGACACGCGCGGCTTCCACGTATTCACGCACGCCCTTGTCCCACAGCAGCCGGCCGATCAGGATGAAGACGGGCGCGTCGCCGCCCGGCAGCGGCACGGGCGAGAACTGGTCGAGATCGACGCCTTCGCCGTGCAGCAGCCGCGCGCGCTCGGGATGCGCGAGCAAGCGCTCGTCGGTGAAAGTGGCGAGATCGTCACGGTTCAGGAACCACACCTCGCGCGGAAAGCGGAACGCGAACCGGTACAGGCGCTTCGCGATGCTCGCCGCGCGGCTCTTCTGGATGAACACGTAGCCGAGGCCCGTCGTCACCGCGATCGACGGCACGCGCGCGAGCCATGCGGCCACCGAGCCGTAGATGTTCGGCTTGATCGTGTAATGGAACACGAGGTCGGGCCGCAGCGCGCGGTAGTGGCGCGCGAGCGCGGCGAGCGTGCCGAGATCCTCGCGCGGGCTCGTGCCTTTCGACGCGACCGCGAGCGCGACGTAGCGGCAGCCCATCTGTTCGAGCAACGGCACCGTGCGGTCGTGCGGCGCGATCACGATGACCTCGGCGCCGCGCGCGACGAGCGCACGGATCAGCCCGTGGCGATACGTATGGATCGCCCAGGCCGTGTTGCAGACGAGCGCGATGCGCAGCGGAGAGGTGGCGGACATGAAAAAAAGAAAAAATAAAGCGTCGAAATTGCCGAACGGGCCGGATGCGCGTCAGGCGGACGGCCGCGCGGCGAACAGCGTCTGCTTGATGCGCTGCAGCGTACGGTACGGCGTCACGAAGTGCAGCAGGTTCTTGGCGAGGCCGGCCCAGTCGTACGGGTTCAGCGCGTTGAAGTGGCGCAGCAGCAGCGTGAGCGTCGACACCAGTTGGCGCCGGCGCTTGGTCGCGCTGATCCCGCCCTCGTTAAGCTCGTAGTACAGGCCGAGTTCCGGCAGGTTCGCGCAATCGTAGCGTTGCATTAAGCGTAAAAAAAGATCGAGATCCTCGGCCGCGCGGTACTTGGCCCGATAGTTGCCCACTTCGCGCACGGCGTCGATGCGCAACATGACCGACGGATGCACGAGCGGCGAGCGCAGGAAGCGCGTGCGGCGCAGCGTGCGCGGATCGGCGGGCGGCGTGAGCATGAAGCGCGGCTCGCCGGCGCGCGACACGACCTGCGTCCACATGCCGACGCAGGCGACGCGCGGGTGGGCGCCGAGATACGCGCGCTCTTTCGCGAGGCGCCGCGGCGCGGCGAGATCGCCCGCGTCGATGCGGGCCGCGTAGCGGAAGCCGCGCGCGGCGAGCGCGTCGATGCCGGCCGCCAGCGCGCGTTCGATGCCGCCGTTTTGCGGCATGCGCAGCACGTCGATCGCGAGGCCCGGCAGGTCGGGCGCGACGATCGGCGGCGTGCTGCCGTCGTCGACGATCAGCACGTGCACGCGCGCATCCTCGCGAAACGACGCGAGGGTCCGGACGACGTCGTCGTGCCCGTTGTAGGCCGGCATCAGCACGGCCACGTCGTCGAGCGGGGGCGGGCTATCGGAGGGCGTCATGTTCGCAGCTTGAAACGGATGTAATAAAAGTTGACGGCGGCAGCAGCCAGGTAGCCGGCGGCCAGCCCGACGAGCGCGCCGTACAGGCCGAGCCGCGGGATCGCGAACAGGTTCACGAGCGCGGCGATCGCCAGCGCGAGCAGCCATTTCGTGAGCAACACGAATTTTGCTTGATATTTGAGAACGATAAGATTGCCTATCGCCTCGATGCCGGCCGGCACGGACAGCCACACGGCCCAGCGGAAGATGTCGACCGACGCCTCGTAGCCGCGGCCGAACACCTTGCCGACGATCAGCGGGGCGGCGGCGTCGAGCACGAGCGCGCCGGCCGTCATCAGGCCGGCCGTCATCGCGATCAACCGGACGATGTTGCGGCGCAGCCGCGCGACGTCCTGCAC
Source organism: Burkholderia sp. AU39826 (assembly GCF_020419965.1). Taxonomy (NCBI): domain Bacteria; kingdom Pseudomonadati; phylum Pseudomonadota; class Betaproteobacteria; order Burkholderiales; family Burkholderiaceae; genus Burkholderia; species Burkholderia sp. AU39826. The sequence goes on along the minus strand of NZ_JAIZQG010000008.1, from coordinate 28,196 downwards.
GCGGTAGACGAAGGCGGGCGCGATGGTCTGCGCGAGCATCAGCGCGAGCGTGATCCAGTTCTCGTTGAGCTGCTGCGCGGCCGAGTAGCGGCCGAGATCGGCGAACGACACATGGCGCTCGAGCATCAGGCGGTCGAGCTTCAGGAACAGATACATGCAGATGAGGCCGAGCCAGAACACGGTGCCGGCCGTCGCAAAGTGCCGGAACAGCGGCCTGTCGAACGTCCAGCCGAGCGCGCCGCCGTTACGATGCCGGTAGTACAGCAGCAGCGCGAAGCCGATCGCGGCGGCTTCCAGCGCCCACAGCCACGCGAAGCGGGCGGGGCCGGCGGCCGCGCGCACCAGCAGCCATACGAGCAGCGCCTTGGCGAGCGCGGTGACCATGCTGGCGACGAGCTGCGGCTTGCTGTAGGTCATGCTCTGCAGCCACGCGTTGATCACGCCGACGAACGGCTCGCGGAACACCATCGTGACCGCGAGGCCCGCGAGCATCGCGCCGACCAGCGGGTCGAAGGCGCCCGCGGCGATCGCGATCCAGGTCGCGGCGAGCGCGGCGACCGACACGGCGATGCGCAGCACGAACGCGCTGCCGAGCACCGCGCCGAGCTGGGCGGGCGGGCGCTGGACGATGGTCGGGACGAGGATTTCCGCGCCGCACACCCAGGTGAGCGGCGCCAGTACCAGGAGCAGCGTATTCGCATACTGCCATTTGCCGAACACATCTGGCCCGAAATAACGGGCCAGCAGGCCGCTGATCGCGATCGCGACGCCGATCTGTGTAAGCCGTTCGAGCCCCAGCCAGACGAGGTTCGCGACGGCTTTCGCGACGTCCGGGTTGCCGAAGCGCTTCAGCATGCGCGGCAGCGGCGGCGCGCTGGCAGGGCGGCCGGAAGCGGCGGGTGGGCGGCGGCGGGACGGCCAGGCATTAAAATGGGCGATATGCGCGTCATCGAAACCCGCGATTATAAGTGGGATCGCGACCGCGCCAGCCGTTCCATTCCTTGTTTTGCGGGGCCGCATGTATCATGCGCGGCACCGGCGAGAGGCGGCCAGCCAAGCCAGACAATTTTCCATGCACGCAACTGAGAGAGAAGAGAATCGATGATCTCCCAATCCATCTTCAAGGCATATGACATCCGTGGCGTGGTCGGCAAGACGCTCGACGTCGACACGGCGCGCGGGATCGGCCGCGCATTCGGCAGCGAAGTGCGTGCGCAGGGCGGCGATGCGGTCGTCGTCGCGCGCGACGGCCGCCTGTCCGGGCCGGAACTCGTCGGCGCGCTGGCCGACGGCCTGCGTGCTGCGGGTGTCGACGTCGTCGACGTCGGCATGGTGCCGACGCCGGTCGGCTATTTCGCGGCGAACGTGCCGCTCGCGCTGAAGGGCGGCGAGCGCCGCGTCGATTCGTGCATCGTCGTCACGGGCAGCCACAACCCGCCCGACTACAACGGTTTCAAGATGGTGCTGCGCGGCGCCGCGATCTACGGCGAGCAGATTCAGGCGCTGTACCGCCGCATCGTCGACGAGCGGTTCGAGACGGGCAGCGGCACGTATGAGGAAATCGACGTCGCCGATCAATACATCGCGCGCATCGTCGGCGACGTGAAGCTCGCGCGGCCGCTGAAGCTGGTCGTCGACGCCGGCAACGGCGTCGCGGGCCCGCTCGCGACGCGCCTGTTCAAGGCGCTCGGCTGCGAACTCGTCGAGCGCTTCACCGACATCGACGGCACGTTCCCGAACCACCACCCCGATCCCGCCCACCCGGAAAACCTGCAGGACGTGATCCAGGCGCTGAAGGACACCGATGCGGAACTCGGCTTCGCGTTCGACGGCGACGGCGACCGCCTGGGCGTCGTCACGAAGGACGGCCAGATCATCTATCCGGACCGCCAGCTGATGCTGTTCGCCGAAGAAGTGCTGTCGCGCAACCCGGGCGCCCAGATCATCTACGACGTGAAGTGCACGCGCCATCTCGCGCAGTGGGTGAAGTCGAAGGGCGGCGAGCCGCTGATGTGGAAGACGGGCCACTCGCTGGTCAAGGCGAAGCTGCGCGAGACGGGCGCGCCGCTCGCCGGCGAAATGAGCGGCCACGTGTTCTTCAAGGATCGCTGGTACGGCTTCGACGACGGCCTGTACACCGGCGCGCGCCTGCTCGAGATTCTCGCGAAGACGGCCGATCCGAGCGCGCTGCTCAACAGCCTGCCGGACGCGATGAGCACGCCCGAACTGCAGCTCTGGCTCGACGAAGGCGAGAATTTCCGCCTGATCGACAAGCTGCAGAAAGAAGCGAAGTTCGAGGGCGCCGAGGAAGTCGTGACGATCGACGGCCTGCGTGTCGAATACCCGGACGGCTTCGGCCTCGCGCGTTCGTCGAACACGACGCCGGTCGTCGTGATGCGTTTCGAAGCCGAGACGCAGGAAGGGCTCAAGCGTATCCAGGAAGACTTCCGCCGCGTGCTGACGGCCGCGAAGCCGGACGTCAAGCTGCCGTTCTGAGCGCCGGCGGCCGGCGGGCCGCCCGTACGACGGCCGTTCATCGGCCGTGTTCATCCCGAAAAGCGGCGCGCGCCCCGGGCGCGCGGCCGCTTTTTGTCTGTCCGGTCGTCCGGCCGCGATAAAATCCCCCCTTTATGTCCGTCGCCGGCTGCCAGCCGGCGTTTTTTCAGCGTGCAAAAGATCCTGATCGTGCGCGTGTCGTCGCTGGGCGACGTCGTGCACAACATGCCGGTGATCGCCGATATCCGGCGCCGCCACCCCGATGCGCAGATCGACTGGCTCGTCGAGGAAAGCTTCGTCGACCTCGTGCGGCTCGTCGACGGCGTGCGCAACGTGCTGCCGTTCTCGCTGCGCCGCTGGCGCAAGAGGCCGTTCTCGGGCGCGACGTGGCGCGAGATCCGTGCGTTCCGCCGGCGCCTCGCGGCCGAGCAGTACGACCTCGTGATCGACTGCCAGGGCCTCATCAAGACGGCATGGGTCGCGAGCTGGGCGCGCGGCCCGCTCGTCGGGCTCGGCAACCGCACCGACGGCGCCGGCTACGAATGGCCGGTGCGCTTCTTCTACCGCAAGCGCGTGCCGATCGCGCCGCGCACGCACGTGGTCGAGCGCTCGCGGCAGCTCGTCGCGGCCGCGCTGGACGATCCGGCGCCGACGCCGGCCGATCCGGTCGAATTCGGCCTCGACACGCGCGCGGCGGCGCTCGCGGTGGCCGCGCTCGGCCTGAACCTGCCGGTGCCGTACGTCGTGTTCGTTCACGCGACGTCGCGCGCCGACAAGCAGTGGCCGGACGCCGCGTGGATCGAGCTCGGCCAGGCGCTCGTGCGGCGCGGCGCGTCGCTCGTGCTGCCGTGGGGCAACGACGCGGAACGCGCGACCAGCGAGCGGCTCGCGAAGGAATTCGGCGCGGCGGCGATCGTGCCGCCGAAGCTGTCTCTGCCGGCCGTGGTCGGGCTGATCGACGGCGCGGCCGCAACGGTCGGGGTTGATACAGGTCTGGTTCACATCGCGGCCGCGCTGAAGCGTCCGACGGTCGAACTGTACAATTTCGCGACGGCCTGGCGGACCGGCGGCTACTGGTCGCCGAACGTCGTCAATCTCGGCACGGCGGGGCAGCCCCCGTCGATCGCGCAGGTGAAGTCGGCGCTCGCGGGCTTCGGTCTCCTGTAATGCTGTCCACACGCGAACCGATCATGAGCGAATCCCAGATCATCGAAGTCCCGTCCGCCGACTGGAGCGGACACAACCTGTCGACGCCGCGCGAGCAGTTGCTGGCGGCGGTCGAGGAAGGCAAGGTGCTGTATTTCCCGCACCTGCGCTTCGCGATCGAAGGTGGCGAGGAAGCGTTGCTCGATCCGGCGCTCGCCGATCCGAAACGCAAGAACATCAGCCTCGCGCCGAACGGCGGCGCGCTTGCCGGCGTGCTGGGCGACAGCGTCACGCAGTCGGCCGTGCGCGCGCTCGTCGCGCGCTTCCAGCAGCAGGCCGGCACGCTCGTCGACGGCCTGTTCCCCGAATATCGCGGCAAGCTGCGCGTCGCGCCGACGAGCCTGCGGCTGATGCAGGTCGAAACGCGCCAGACGTCGTGGCGCAAGGACGACAGCCGGCTGCACGTCGATGCGTTCCCGTCGCGGCCGAACTACGGCGAGCGCATCCTGCGCGTGTTCACGAACGTGAACCCGGCCGGCACGCCGCGCGTGTGGCGCGTCGGCGAGCCGTTCGAGGACGTCGCGAAGCGTTTCCTGCCGAAGATCCGGCCGCAGTTGCCGGGCTCGGCGTGGCTGCTGAACCTGCTGCACGTGACGAAATCGCCGCGCAGCGCATACGACCACCTGATGCTGAACCTGCACGACGGGATGAAGGCCGATCTCGACTACCAGAAGAAGTGTCCACAGCAGACGATGCCGTTTCCGCCGGGCAGCGTGTGGATATGTTTTTCCGATCAGACTTCGCACGCTGTGATGTCCGGCCAGTTCATGCTCGAGCAGACTTTCTTCCTGCCGGTCGATGCGATGGTGCGCCGCGAGTGCGCGCCGCTCGGCATTCTCGAACGCCTGACGGGCAGGGCGCTGGTTTGAGCGCGCCCCTGTTTCGACGCAACGCCCGGGCGGCCGCATGCTGAGGGCGATCTATCGTGCGCTGTGGTGGCTCGTCGCGCCGGCCGCGGTCATCCGGCTTTATGTGCGTTCGCGCAAGGAGCGCGGTTATCGCGAGCATATCGGCGAGCGCTTCGGCCAGGTCGCGGGCCGCTCGCCGGACGACCGCGCGCCGCTGATCTGGGTGCATGCGGTGTCGGTCGGCGAGACGCGCGCCGCGCAGCCGCTGATCGATGCGCTGATGCGCGCGCGCCCCGATGCGCGCATCCTGCTCACGCACATGACGCCGAGCGGCCGCGCGACGGGCGAACAGATCTTCGGCGATCGCGTGCTGCGCTGCTACCTGCCGTACGACATGCCGGGCGCGGTGCGGCGCTTCCTGCGCGCATGGCGGCCGACGCTCGGCCTCGTGATGGAAACCGAGGTGTGGCCGACGCTGATCGACGAGTGCCGCCGCGCGGACGTGCCGCTCGTGCTGACCAATGCGCGGATGTCCGCGCGTTCGTTCCGGCGCGCGGCGAAGTTCGGCGCGGCGACGCGCGACGTGTTCGGCGGCTTCTCGCGCGTGCTCGCGCAGAGCCCGGCCGATGCGGAGCGGCTCACGTCGCTCGGCGCCCGCAACGTGACCGTGCTCGGCAACCTGAAGTTCGACATGACGACGCCGCCGGAGCTCGCGGCACGCGGCCATGCGTGGCGCGACGCGATCGGCGCGCGGCCGGTGTGGGTCGCGGCCAGCACGCGCGAGAACGAGGAAGCGCTGGTGCTGCAGGCGTTCGCGGAAATGCGCACGCCCGGCGCGTTGCTGGTGCTCGTGCCGCGTCATCCGCAGCGCTTCGCCGAAGTCGAGGCGCTCGTCGTGCGCAGCGGGCTCAAGTGCGTGCGGCGCTCCGTCTGGGCGGCCGATGCGGCCGCGCTCGCGGCCGGCCGGCCGGCCGCCGAACCGTTGGCCGGCGACGTGACGGTGCTGCTCGGCGATTCGATGGGCGAGCTCGGCGCGTACTACGCGGCGGCCGACATCGCGTTCATCGGCGGCAGCCTGCTGCCGCTCGGCGGGCAGAACCTGATCGAGGCGTGCGCGGTCGGCGTGCCGGTGCTGATCGGGCCGCACGTGTTCAACTTCACGCAGGCGACCGCCGATGCGGTCGCGGCCGGTGCGGCGATGCAGGTCGCGGATCCGCTCGATCTCGCGCACGTGCTCGACGCGCTGTTCGCCGACAAGGCGCGGCGCATCGCGATGGGCGCGGCCGGCGCGGCGTTCGCGGCGCGTCACCGCGGTGCGACCGCGCGCACGGTCGACGTGCTCGCCGCGCTGCTGCCGCCTGTCGAGGCCGACACGCGTGCGCTGCCGGGCGCCGCTTCCGAAGACGAATAGACGAAGGGCGGCGCAAGGCCGCCCGCGCACGCATGGCGGCGACGCGAGCCGCCGCCATGCCGCTCACACCGTCAGCAAGCCCTTCTTCTCGATGAACGCGATCACGTCCGCGACGCCGTCGAGCGCCTTCAGGTTCGTCATCACGTAAGGCCGCTCGCCGCGCATTTTCTTCGTGTCGGACGCCATCACGTCGAGGTTCGCGCCGACCAGCGGCGCGAGGTCGGTCTTGTTGATCACGAGCAGGTCGGACTTCGTGATGCCGGGGCCGCCCTTGCGCGGAATCTTCTCGCCGCCGGCCACGTCGATCACGTAGATCGTCAGGTCCGACAGCTCGGGGCTGAAGGTCGCCGCGAGATTGTCGCCGCCGGACTCGATGAACACGATGTCGGCATCGGGAAAGCGCGCGAGCATCCGGTCGACCGCTTCGAGGTTGATCGACGCATCCTCGCGGATCGCCGTGTGCGGGCAGCCGCCCGTCTCGACACCCATGATGCGTTCCTCGGGCAGCGCGCCGGCCACCGTCAGCAGCCGCTGGTCTTCCTTCGTATAGATGTCGTTCGTGATCGCGACGAGGTCGTACTTGTCGCGCATCGCCTTGCACAGCATTTCGAGCAGCGTGGTCTTGCCGGAGCCGACGGGGCCGCCTATGCCGACGCGCAGCGGCGGCAGTTTCTTCGTGCGGCGGGCGGAGGAGGGAGCAGGTGCGTTCATGGTCGGGCGAAGAGGTTCAGGAGCGGAACAACCGCGAGTACTGGGTTTCGTGCCGCGCGGACAGGATGCCGAGCTGCGGCGCGAACGTGTTGACGGCGTCGGGCGGCGTCGCGAGCGCGCGGCGCACGGCCGCGTCGATCGCGCCGCGCAGCGCGACGATGATGCGTTGCCCGGCGAGCTGGCCGAGCGGCACGGCCTTCAGCGCGGCGGACGTCTGGTTCTCGACCCAGCCGAATGCATACGCGGCGAGCGTCGCGTCGGCGCTCGCGTCGTGTGCGGCGGCCGCGTACGCGAACGCGGTCGGCAGCGCGATCGGCGCGATCGACGCGAGCGTCGCGCGGCGTGCGGCGTCGCCCCATTCGAGCGACACGCACAGCTGCGCGAGCGACCAGCCCATCTGTTCGGTTTCGCGGCGCAGTTCGGCCGATTCCCGGCTCGCGACGAACCACGCGTTTTCGGCGGCGAGCGCGTGCGTGTCGTGCGCCTGCCAGCGGGCGAGCTGGTGCGCGAGGAACGGCAATTCGCCGTGCGCGAGCACGTCGGTCAGGCCGCTCGCGATCCAGTCGCGCGCGGAATCGGCGTCGCGGATCAGGTTCGCGTCGAGCGCGGCTTCAAGGCCCTGCGAATAGCTGTACGCGCCGATCGGTAGTGCGGGCGACGCGAGGTGCAGCAGCGCGACGAGTTCAGTGGTGGTCATGACCGTGGTGGCCATGCGTGCAGCCGGGACCATGCTGATGGCCGTGATCGTGATCGTGATCGTGATCGTGCGAATGCCCGTGGTGTTCGCCGAACACCTGCTGCGCGAGCGCGTAGTCCTCGGCGAACGTCGCGTCGTGTCCGTGCTTGTGGCCGCCGCCGTACGCGCCGGCTTCCGGCTGGAACGGTGCGTGCGTTTCCTCGACCTGCGTGCCGAGCCGGCGCAGCATGTCCGCGAGCACCGGATCGGCCTCGAGCTTCAGGTAGCCGTCGCCGATCTCGACCGGCGTGTGACGGTTGCCGAGATGGTAGGCGGCACGCATCAGCGTGAGCGGGTCGGCCGCGCGTACGAGCAGCACGGTTTCGGCGGCAGCGGCGATGCGCACGAGCGCGCCGTCGTCGGCGACGAGCACGTCGCCGTCGCGCAGCACGGTGCCGCGCGGCAGCAGGACCGCGACGTCCTCGCCGGTGTCGAGCGTCGCCGCGAGGCGGCTCTTGCAGCGGGCGTCATAGGCGAGCGTGAGCGTCGGCGCGCGCGCGACGAGCGACGCGGCGAGTTTCACGTTCGGGGCAATGCGTTTGTCGAGGGTGCGCATGAAACTGGGGATTCCGAATCAGAACAGGAAATAGCGCTGCGCCATCGGCAGCACCGTCGCCGGTTCGCAGGTGAGCAACTGGCCGTCGGCGATCACGTCGTAGGTTTCCGGATCGACGCTGATCGACGGGCGCCATGCGTTGTGGATCATGTCGGCCTTCGTCACGTTGCGGCAGTTGCGCACCGGCACGATCCGCTTCGCGAGGCCGTAGCGCTCCGCGATGCCGGCGTCGGCGGCCATCTGCGACACGAAGGTCAGCGACGTGCGCGCGAGCGCGCCGCCGCGCGTCGCGAACATTTCGCGGTAATGAACCGGCTGCGGCGTCGGGATCGACGCGTTCGGGTCGCCCATCTGCGCGAGCGCGATCATCCCGCCCTTCAGGATCATCGACGGCTTGATCCCGAAGAACGCCGGTTCCCACAGCACGAGGTCGGCCCACTTGCCGGGCTCGATCGAGCCGACTTCGTGCGCGATCCCGTGCGTGAGCGCGGGGTTGATCGTGTACTTCGCGACGTAGCGCTTCGCGCGGAAGTTGTCGTTGCGCGCGGTGTCCTCCGGCAGCGCGCCGCGCTGCACCTTCATCTTGTGCGCGGTCTGCCACGTGCGGATGATCACTTCGCCGACGCGGCCCATCGCCTGCGAATCGGACGACAGCATCGACAGCGCGCCGAGATCGTGCAGGATGTCCTCGGCCGCGATCGTCTCGCGGCGAATGCGCGATTCGGCGAACGCGAGATCCTCGGCGATCGACGGATCGAGGTGATGGCACACCATCAGCATGTCGAGATGCTCGTCGAGCGTGTTGATCGTGTACGGGCGCGTCGGATTGGTCGACGACGGCAGCACGTTCATCTCGCCGCACACCTTCAGGATGTCGGGCGCGTGGCCGCCGCCCGCGCCTTCGGTGTGGTACGTATGGATCGTGCGGCCCTTGAACGCGGCGACCGTCGATTCGACGAAGCCGGCTTCGTTCAGCGTGTCGGTGTGGATAGCGACCTGCGTGTCGGTGTCGTCGGCGACCGACAGGCAGTTGTCGATCGCGGCGGGTGTCGTGCCCCAGTCTTCATGCAGCTTCAGCCCGATCGCGCCGGCCGCGATCTGCTCGACGAGCGGCTGCGGCAGGCTCGCGTTGCCCTTGCCGAGAAAGCCGAGGTTGATCGGCCAGCCGTCGGCCGCCTGCAGCATCCGCTCCATGTGCCACGGGCCCGGCGTGCAGGTCGTCGCGTTGGTGCCGGTGGCCGGCCCCGTGCCGCCGCCGAGCATCGTCGTGACGCCCGACGCGAGCGCCTCGTCGATCTGCTGCGGGCTGATGAAGTGAATGTGCGTGTCGATGCCGCCTGCCGTCACGATCAGCCCTTCGCCGGCGATCACTTCGGTGGCCGCGCCGATCGCGATCGTCACGCCCGGCTGGATGTCGGGGTTGCCGGCCTTGCCGATCGCGGCGATGCGGCCGTGCTTGATCGCGATGTCGGCCTTCACGATGCCCCAGTGATCGAGTATCACGGCGTTCGTGATGACGGTATCGGGCACGTCGGCGGCCACGCGCTGCGACTGGCCCATGCCGTCGCGGATCACCTTCCCGCCGCCGAATTTCACTTCCTCGCCGTAGGTCGTGAAGTCGCGTTCGATCTCGATCAGCAGTTCGGTATCGGCGAGCCGGACGCGGTCGCCCGTCGTCGGCCCGAACATTTCCGCGTACGCGCGGCGGCTCAAGCGTAGTGTCATGTGCTGTTCCTGAAGAGCGGGGCGCGGCTTACAGCGGCCCCATCACCTTGCCCTGAAAACCGTAGACGGCGCGCTCGCCCGCGAGGGCGACGAGCTCGACGGTGCGCGTCTGGCCCGGCTCGAAGCGCACGGCCGTGCCGGCCGCAATGTTGAGCCGGAAGCCGCGCGCGGCCGCGCGATCGAACGACAGCGCGTCGTTGACTTCGAAGAAGTGGTAGTGCGAGCCGACCTGCACCGGGCGGTCGCCGGTGTTCGCGACAGCGAGCGTCAGCGTCGCACGGCCCGCGTTCAGTTCGTGTTCGCCGTCGTCGGTGAGGATTTCGCCGGGGATCATGCGCGGTACCACCTTGGTCACGGAATCGGATGATGGACGGTCACGAGCTTCGTGCCGTCGGGGAAGGTCGCTTCGACCTGGATGTCGGGAATCATTTCCGGCACGCCGTCCATCACGTCGTCGCGCGTGAGCAGCGTCGTGCCGTAATGCATGACTTCGGCGACCGTCTTGCCGTCGCGCGCGGCTTCCATCAGCGCCGCGGTGATGAAGGCCACCGCCTCCGGATAGTTGAGCTTCAGGCCGCGCGCACGGCGGCGTTCGGCGAGCAGCGCCGCCGTGAAGATCAGCAGCTTGTCCTTTTCGCGGGGAGTCAGTTTCATGAAGGCAGGCGTTCAGGAAAACGTAATTTTTATCGGTGCGCACGCGACCGGGCAGGCGCGCGGATCATCGTAGCACCGCGCTGTTTGGCGTGCGTCGTGTATCGCTTATGTAAGCAGCAAGGGGCGTGCCATGTGCATCCCGCGCGCCGTCATGCTCTTTCGTGGTGCGCGATGCGCGAAGAGTGTGCGCCGCGTGTCGCGCCATTGCGCGGAAACGGTGCGCGATGCGTGCGCGTTCAGGTTTGCCAGAGACGCAGCGGCCGCGCGTCGACGCCGTGCACGATCGGCCGCAACTGCAGCCAGCAGTCGGTGAAGTGGCGCTGCAGCGCTTCCATCGACGTCGCCAGCGCGCGCACCAGCACGACGCCGGGCGTTACACAAGTGGCGCCTGCGCGCAGCGTATCGTCGAACGGCATCCTGGCGGCGAGCGTTTCGGCGAGCGCGGCGTCGCACGCGGCGCCGGCCGCCCACAGCGTGCCGTAGGCGGGAAAGCCGGCGAGGCCCTGCGGCGCGCCGCGCAGCGGGTCGCGTGCATCGAGCAGCGCGCGCTCGGTCCACAGCGGCCGGCCGTCGGCATCGACGAGCGCCGACGTCGACGCGATGCGTCCTGCCGACCAGGTTTCGCCGGCCGCCTGCCGGCCGAGCTGCGTCGCGTCCCAGCCGATCGCGCTCGCGCCTGCGCCGAGCGTCACCGTGAAATCGAGCGCGGCGTGCGCCGCGTCGAAGAACAGGTTGTTCTGCGGTAGCCAGTCGAGCTTCGCGTGCGCGCCGACCGCGATGCCGATGCGCTGCGTCGCATCGAGGCCGTTCGACTTGTACCACTTGGTCGCGCCGGGCGTCGTCAGCACCGCGTGCGTGCCGTCGCCGAGCGCGATGTCGATGTCGAGCCGGTCGCCGCCCGCGACGCCGCCTGGTGGGTGCACGATCACCGCATGGCAGATCGCGTCGCCTTCCGGGTACAGCGGCCGCTGCACGCGCAGCGGGCCGTCGTGCAGGCGGTGCGCGAGCGTCGTGCGCGCACCGTCCCGCTCGAAGCCGAGTTCGAGACGGCCGCGCCACGACTTGGCGACGGCGGGGCGGGACAGCGGGGCGTGGGAGTCGGGGGCGGACATCTATTGGACGTGGAGAGGCTAAGACTTTCACTGAAATGCTCGGTTTCAGCGAGCGTTGAAGAAGACCATTTTAATGAAATTCTTGTCGCCTCTCGGCATTCGTCCAAGCCTTCACTACACCGCGATCAGTTCGCGCACGCCATTCGTCTCCATGTCCCGCGCATCGCCGCCCGCGACGATCTCGCCGCGGCTCATCACCCAGTAATGGTCCGCGATCGAGCGCGCGAAATCGTAATACTGTTCGACGAGCAGCACGGTCATCCTCGATTCGTCGACGAGCTGGCGCAGCGTGCGCCCGATGTCCTGGATGATCGACGGCTGGATGCCTTCGGTCGGCTCGTCGAGGATCAGCAACTGCGGCTCGCTCATCAGCGCGCGGCCGATCGCGAGCTGCTGCTGCTGGCCGCCCGACAGGTCGCCGCCGCGCCGTGCGCGCATGTCCTTCAGCACCGGAAACAGTTCGTAGATACGATCGGGCACTTTCGACGGCGCCTTGCGGCTCGCCGCGCCGACGAGCAGGTTTTCCTCGACGGTGAGCCGCGGAAAGATGTCGCGGCCCTGCGGCACGTAAGCGAGCCCGGCCGCCACACGCGCATACGGCGGCAACGCGCCGAGCGCGGCGCCGCGCCACGACACGCTGCCGCTTTTCGCGGCGACGACGCCCATCAGGCAGCGCAGCAGCGTGCTCTTGCCGACGCCGTTGCGGCCGAGCAGCACGGTAAGCTTGCCGTCGTCGGCGACGAGGTTCACGTTGCGCAGGATATGGCTGCCGCCGTAGTACTGGTTCAGCGCTTCGATTTTCAGCATCGCATCATCGTCCGAGGTAAGACTCGATCACCGCTTCGTCGCGCTTGACCTGATCGAGCGTGCCGTGCGCGAGCACCGCGCCTTCGGCCATCACCGTCACGCGCCCCGTGTCGCCCGCGAGCGCCGCGACGAATTCCATGTCGTGCTCGACGACCATCATCGAGCAGGTGCCGCGCAGCGTGTTCAGCAGCTCGGCGAGCTCCATCGTCTCGTGGTCGGTCATCCCGGCTGCCGGCTCGTCGAGCAGCAGCAGCGCGGGACGCTGCATCAGCAGCATGCCGATTTCGAGCCGCTGCTTCTGCCCGTGCGACAGTTCGCCGGCCGCGCGATACGCATCGCTTTCGAGGCCGATCAGCGCGAGCGTCTCCTCGATCTTCGCCTGCGCGGTGCGGTCGAGCCGCGCGCGCAGCGACGCGAGCCAGCCCTTGTCGGTCTGCATCGCGAGTTCGAGGTTTTCCCACACCGGATGCTGTTCGAACACGGTCGGCTTCTGGAACTTGCGGCCGATGCCCGCACGCGCGATCTCGGGTTCGTTCATCCGCGCGAGGTCGATCGTCTGGCCGAGAAACACCTTGCCCGCATCGGGCCGCGTCTTGCCGGTGATCACGTCCATCATCGTCGTCTTGCCCGCGCCGTTCGGGCCGATCACGCAGCGCAGCTCGCCCGCGTCGATCGCGAGCGACAACTTCTTCAGCGCGCGAAAACCGTCGAAGCTCACCTCGATATCCTCGAGATAGAGGATCGTGCCGTGCGACGTGTCGATGCCGGGCGGCACGACGCGCCCCATCGACGCGCTGCCGCTGACGGCGAGCAGCTCGTCGTCGGGCGGCGGCGTGAACTGATAGAGAGCCGTGCCGTTCATGCGCGTTTCCCCTTCGCGAGCAGCGTGTCGACGAGGCCCATGATCCCGCGCGGCAGCAAGAGCGGCACGAGCACGAAGATCAGGCCGAGAAAGAACAGCCAGTATTCGGCGAAGTACGCGGTGAAGAAACTCTTCGCGCCGTTCACCGCGAACGCGCCGACGATCGGCCCGATCAGCGTGCCGCGCCCGCCCACCGCGACCCAGATCGCCATTTCGATCGAGTTGCCGGGCGACATCTCGCCGGGATTGATGATGCCGACCTGCGGCACGTACAAGGCGCCTGCGATGCCGCACAGCACGGCCGACAGCGTCCACACGAACAGCTTGTACGCGAGCGGGCTGTAGCCGAGGAACATCAGCCGCGTCTCGCCGTCGCGCACCGCGGTCACCACGCGCCCGAGCTTGCTCGTGACGACCGCACGCGCGACGATGAACGCGAGCACGAGCGTCGCGAAGGTCAGCAGCAACAGCACGGTGCGCGTGCCCGGCGACGTGATCGCGAAGCCGGCGATGCGCTTGAAGTCGGTGAAGCCGTTGTTGCCGCCGAAGCCCGTCTCGTTGCGAAAGAACAGCAGCATCGCGGCGAACGTCAGCGCCTGCGTGATGATCGACAGGTACACGCCTTTCACGCGCGAGCGGAACGTGAAGAAGCCGAACACCCATGCGAGCACGGCCGGCACGAGCACGACCAGCGCGAGCGCCCACGCCAGATGCTGCGTGCCGCTCCAGTACCACGGCAACTGATGCCAGTCGAGAAACACCATGAAGTCGGGCAGGTCGCTGCCATACTTGCCGTCGCGGCCGATCTCGCGCATCAGGTACATGCCGATCGCATAGCCGCCCAGCGCGAAGAACAATCCATGGCCGAGGCTCAGGATCCCGCAGTAGCCCCATACGAGATCGAGCGCGAGCGCGGCGATCGCGTAGCACATCAGCTTGCCGGCGAGCGTCATCGCGTACGCGGACAGATGGAACGCGCTGGCTTCCGGCGCGACGAGCGCGGCGAGCGGCACGCCGATGCCGATCGCCACGCACAGCGCGACGAGCGCGAGCCATGCGCGGCGCGACAGCAGCGCGGGGCGGGGCGGCAGGCCGAGCGCGAAGCCGTCCGCGCGCGTGCCGGCGGCGGGCTTCGGCGTATCGGCGACCGGGTTCGATATCGAATCGGTGAATGAAGTCACGTCAAGCCTCCGCGCTGCGGCCCTTCGGGGCGAACATGCCCTGCGGGCGTTTCTGGATGAACAGCACGATCATCACGAGCACCGCGATCTTCGCGAGCACGGCGCCCCAGAACGGCTCGATGGCCTTGCTGACGAGGCCGAGCCCGAAGCCGCCGAGCACGGTGCCGGCGATCTGGCCGACGCCGCCGAGCACGACTGCCATGAAGGAATCGATGATGTAGTTCTGGCCGAGATCGGGGCCCACGTTGCCGATCTGCGACAGCGCGCAGCCGCCGAGGCCCGCGATGCCCGCGCCGAACGCGAACGCATACGCGTCGACACGCGCGGTTTTCACGCCGACGCAGGCGGCCATCCGCCGGTTCTGCGTGACCGCGCGCACGAACAGGCCGAGCCGCGTCTTCGTCAGCACGGCCCACGCGACGAACACCACCGCGAGCGCGAACGCGAGGATGGCGAGCCGGTTGAACGGCAGGATCAGGTTCTGCATCACGGTCACGCCGCCGCTCATCCACGACGGGTTCACGACCTGGACGTTCTGCGCGCCGAACAGCATGCGCGTCGCCTGGATCAGGATCAGGCTCACGCCGAACGTCGCGAGCAGCGTCTCGAGCGGGCGGCCGTACAGGTGCCGCAGCACCAGCCGTTCGAGCACGATGCCGACGAGCGCGGCCGCCGCGAACGACACCGGCACCGCGACGAGCGGATACCAGTCGAATGCGCCGGGCGCGTAGCGCTGGATCAGCGTCTGCACGACATAGGTTGCGTACGCACCGATCATCAGGAATTCGCCGTGCGCCATGTTGATCACGCCGATCAGCCCGTACGTGATCGCGAGGCCGAGCGCGGCGAGCAGCAGCACGCTGCCGAGCGACAGGCCGGCGAACACCGTGCCGACAATTTCGCCGCGGCGCTGCAGCGCGTGCAACGTATCGAGCCCTTGCTGCGCGGCCTCGCGCACGCGCGCGTCGGGTTCCGCGTAGCTGCCGTCCGCGTTCTTCGCGACGAGCGGACGCAGTTGTTCGATCATGTCGAGATCCTGGCGCGCGGCCACCACCTGCACGGCTTCGAGGCGCTTCGCCGGATCGGCGTCGTGCAGCGCGGCGATCGCCCACAATGCGTCGAGGCGACGTTTCAATGCCGGATCGGTTTCCTTCGCGCGGGCGCGGTCGATCATCGGCTTGAGCGCGGGGTCGGGCGACTTCAGCAGCGCGTCGATCGCATCACGCCGCGCGGCGACGTCGGGCGACGCGAGCGCGAGGCCCGACAGCGCGCCGGCGATCTTCGTGCGCAGCAGGTTGTTCAGCATCACCGGCTGCGCGTCGCCGGCCGGCGTCGCGGCCTGCGTGAGCGCGTCGTGCGCGGTGTCGCCGGACTGGATCAGCAGCCGGCCGTCGCCGGTCGCGAGCGCATCGCCGGTCGACAGCGCGTTGAGGATCGTTACCGCGCGCGGATCGGTATCGGTGGCGAGCCGCTCGATCGCGGCCGTCTTCGCGTCGAAGTCGTCGCCGGCGAGCGCGGCGGTGTCGGCCGCCGTCAGCGCGAACGCGGCGTGCGGCAGCAGGCCCGCGAGGGCGGCGCATGCCGCGATCGCGCGGGCGGCTCGGCGAAAGCGTGTAGGCATCGGGAAGTCCTGTCGGGCGAGGGGAGTCGGAGCGGCGCTGCGCCGGCGCGCGCGGTTCGTCACGGCAAGCGCGGCCGGCGCATCGACGGCGGGCAGGCGAGCGGCACGTCGCGCGCGAGGCGCGACGCGCCGCCCGGCGTCACGCCAGCGCCGCGCGCTGCCGGCGCAGGAACGCCGGAATCGAGCTGACGACGTCCGGCTTGTTCTGGTTGCCCGCGATGAACGGGCTCCACGGCTGCGCGCGCACGGCCGTCTTCGTCTTCCACACGACGTTGAACTGCCCGTCGCCGCGGATCTCGCCGATCATCACCGGCTTGTGCAGGTGGTGGTTGCCGTCCATCGCCAGCGTGAAGCCCGACGGCGCGGCGACCGTCTGGCCGATCATCGCGACGCGCACCTTGTCGACGTCGGTGCTCTTCGCCTTCTCGACGGCCTGCTTCCACATGTGGATGCCGACGTAGGTCGCTTCCATCGGATCGTTGGTCACGCGCTTCGCGCCGCCCGGCAGGTTGTTCGCCTTCACCCAGGCGGCGAACTGGTCCTTGAACTTCGTGTTGGTCGGGTTCTTCACCGACATGAAGTAGTTCCACGCGGCGAGGTGGCCGACGAGCGGCTTCGTGTCGATCCCGCGCAGCTCCTCCTCGCCGACCGAGAATGCGACGACCGGTACGTCGGTCGCCTTGATCCCCTGGTTGCCCAGTTCCTTGTAGAACGGCACGTTGGAATCGCCGTTGATCGTCGAGACCACGGTCGTCTTGCCGCCTTGCGAGAAGGTCTTGATGTTCGCGACGATGGTCTGGTAATCGCTGTGGCCGAACGGCGTGTAGACCTCCTGAATGTCGGCGTCCTTCACGCCTTTCGATTTCAGGAACGCGCGCAGGATCTTGTTGGTCGTGCGCGGATACACGTAGTCGGTGCCGAGCAGGAAGAAGCGCTTCGCGCCGCCGCCTTCCGCGCTCATCAGGTACTCGACGGCCGGAATGGCCTGCTGGTTCGGCGCGGCGCCCGTGTAGAACACGTTGCGCGACATTTCCTCGCCTTCATACTGCACCGGGTAGTAGAGCAGCCCGTTCAACTCTTCAAATACCGGCAGCACGGATTTGCGGGACACCGACGTCCAGCAGCCGAATACGCACGCGACCTTGTCCTGCGTCAGCAGCTGGCGCGCCTTCTCCGCGAACAGCGGCCAGTTCGACGCGGGATCGACCACCACCGGTTCGAGCTTGCGGCCCAGCACGCCGCCGCTCTTGTTGATGTCGGCGATCGTCATCAGCGCGGTGTCCTTCAGCGACGTCTCCGAGATCGCCATCGTGCCCGACAGCGAATGCAGGATGCCGACCTTGATCGGACCGGTGCCCGCGTCGGCTGCGTGCGCGAACGGGCTCTTGCCCGCCAGCGCGAGCGCGCCGGCCATCGAACCGAACTTCAACAGACTGCGACGTTTCATCGAGATCCCCTTTGTCGTGTTGGATGCGCGTGCGCCGTGGCGGCGCCGGCCATCGTGTAACGCAAGGCATGTGCCAGTCGCGCCGATGCACGCCCGGCGTGCCTGTGCGGGCCATCGGCGGGCATCGACGCGGTGCGGATGACGCGTCGTGCAGCATGCGCGGTCCGTTGCGGTGCAGGCGCGCGGGCGCAAATGGTGCACGAAGGTGTCGCGGCGTCGCGGCGCGGGGAAATGCCGGAACGGAAGGGGAATGAGAAACGGGCGCGCGGTGCGCGCCCGTTCGGCGGATCGGTGCGGCCGGCGGCAGGGTGCCGGGCGGCGCGGCGGCGCGGCGGCGCGCGATGCGCGGCCGGAAGGATCGGTCAGTAGCGCGGCACGGACGGGTCGACGTCGCGCGACCACGCGTCGATTCCGCCTTGCAGGTTGTACAGCTTCGTGAAGCCGCGCGATTCGAGGAACATCGCGACCTGCGCGCTGCGCATTCCGTGATGGCACACGCAGACGATTTCCGCATCGTCGTCGAGCTCCTCGCTGCGCGCGGGAATCTGCTGCATCGGAATCGACACGCTGCCGGCGATCTGCGCGGTCGCGATTTCCCACGGCTCGCGCACGTCGAGCACGACCGGCGCGGGGCGCGCCGTGTCGCCGAGCCATTCCGCGAGCATCGCGGGCGTCAGGATCTGCATGGAGGCTCCGCCGCTCAGAACTTGAAGCGCGACGGCTCGATCGCGTTGACGAGGTGGTCGATGTAGGTTTCGAACACGTCGGCGACGCGGTACTGCTTGTCGTCGATGCGCGTGATGATCTGCGCCTTCATCACCGGACGGCCGCCGACGAACGCCGACAGGCGGCCGCCGATCTTCAGCTGTTCGAGCATGTCCTGCGGCACGACCGGCAGGCCGCCCGCGACGCAGATCACGTCGTACGGCGCCTTCGCGGCCCAGCCGCGCGAACCGTCGCCAAGCACCACTTCGGCGTTGGTCACGCCGTCGTTGCGCAGGTTGTCTGCCGCGAACTTCGCGATCGCCGGATCGATCTCGACGGCCGTCACGTGCTGCGCGCGATGCGCGAACAGCGCGGCCAGGTAACCCGAGCCCGCGCCGATCACGAGCACGTTCTCATGCTTCTTGACCGCCAGCTCCTGCAGCACGCGCGCTTCGACGCGCGGGAACAGCATCTTGCTGGCGCCGCCCGGCAGCGGCAGTTCGAGATCGGCGAACGCGAGATCGCGGTATTGGGCCGGAACGTAGTTCTCACGCTTGACGATCGACAGCAGGCCCAGGACATCCAGATCCAGCACGTCCCACGGACGGATCTGCTGTTCGATCATGTTGAAACGCGCGTTTTCGATATTCATGGTGTGGTCACGCAGCCTGGTCGGCCATCAGCGGGGATAGAGAAACTTCGTGATTGTACCAAACGGCACGGCCGCGAAGCCTTCAGGCGGCCTGCAACAGACCTTTACCCCTTGCTCTTCTTGATCTGCGCCTCGAATGCGAGGTCGAGCTTGCTCGCCTTGCGCGGCTTTTTGGGGCCAAATTCGTCGACGAACTTGACGAATTCGTCGAGCGGCAGCGGCTCGCAGCGCTTTTCGGCGGTGCCGCCCGAGCGGTCGACGAGATAGAACAGGCCGCCCGCCATCGCGACGGCCGCGAATTGCGGGTTGCCGGAGCGGGTCTTCAGGCGTTCGACCGCGTGGGTCGCTTTGGTGGTGCGCATCTTGGGGGCTGGCGAAGCGGATGTAAGCCTCACACTCTATCAAACTGGCCGGGCCGGCGCCCGCCCCATGGCCCGCGCGAACGGCCCTAAACCGTGCGCGAGTAGCGCTGCCGCGGCGTCTGGCCGAGATACGCGTCGAACGCCATCGCGATGTTGCGCACGACCATCCGGCCGGCCGGGTGGATCGTCAGCCGGTCGCGCGCGATCGTCAGCAGCCCGTCGCGCTCGAACGGGCGCAGCGCGTCGAGCTCGCGCGCGAAATGATCGGCGAAGCGGATGCCGTGCGCGGCCTCGACATGCGAGAACGGCAGTTCGAGATTGCACATCAGCTGCGTGATCACGTCGCGGCGCAGCCGGTCGTCCGGAGTGAGCCGTACGCCGCGCGCGATCGGCAGCCGGCCCGCGTCGAGCGCGGTGCCGTACGCGGGCAGATCCTTCGCGTTCTGCGCGTAGACGTCGCCGACCTTGCCGATCGACGACACGCCGAAGCCGATCAGGTCGGTATCCGCGCGCGTGCTGTAGCCCTGGAAATTGCGCTGCAGCGTGCCGTTGCGCTGCGCGCGCACCAGTTCGTCTGACGGCCGCGCGAAGTGGTCCATCCCGATGTACACGTAGCCGGCCGACGTCAGCATGTCGATCGCGAGGCCGAGCAGCGCGATGCGCGTCTCCGGCGGCGGCAGCGTTGCATCGTCGATCTGCCGCTGCATCTTGAACAGGTGCGGCATGTGCGCGTAGCCGAACACCGACAGGCGATCGGGCGCGAGCTCGATGATCGTCTCCAGCGTGCGTGCGAACACCGCGACCGTCTGGTGCGGCAGCCCGTAGATCAGGTCGACGCTCACCGAATGGAAGCCCGTCGCCCGCGCGGCGGCGAGCAGGTCGGCCGTCATCGCGCGCGGCTGGACGCGGTTGATCGCCTGCTGCACGGCCGGGTCGAAATCCTGCACGCCGAGGCTCAGCCGATTGAAGCCGATCGTGCGCAGGTGGACGAGCGTCGCGGGCGTGACCGTGCGCGGATCGATCTCGATCGAGAACTCGGCGTCGGCGTCCGCCGCGAGCGCGAAATGCTCGCGCGTGGCGGCCATCAGCTCGGCCGTTTCGTCGTCGGACAGGAAGGTCGGCGTACCGCCGCCCCAGTGCAGCTGCGTGACGGGGCGGGACGGATCGAACAGCGCGGCCTGCAGCGCCATTTCGCGCTTGAGCTGGTCGAGATACGGTCGCGCGCGGCGGCGGTTGTTGGTCGCGATCTTGTTGCAGCCGCAGTAGAAGCACGCGGTGTTGCAGAACGGGATGTGGAAGTACAGCGACAGGTCGCTTGACGACGCGCCGGGGTCGCCGGCCGCGCGCACGTAGTCGGCCGGATCGAAGTCGTCGCGGAATTGCAGCGCGGTGGGGTACGACGTATAGCGCGGCCCGTTCGCGCCGTATTTCGTGAGCAAATCGGGACGGAACATCGTGTCGGCAGAACCAGAATGCATGACGGTCTCGCGCTTTTTAGATGCTTTCGAGTATATGAACGCGCGCGCGGCCTGCATTGTGTAATAACGTCGCAGCCGGCGATGGCACAATGCGGGGTAGGGCTGCCGGATACCGCGTCCGGTTGCCGCACCGTTTTTCGTTGTTCGTTTTTCGTTGTTCGTCGAGAGAGCCGAGTGTCCGTCGAAATGCCTGTCCGCCCGGCGCCCGCCGAAGTCCCGCCGCCGCACGCGTGCCGCGAGGGCTGCGGCGCGTGCTGCATCGCGCCGTCGATTTCCAGCCCGATTCCGGGCATGCCCGACGGCAAGCCGGCCGGCGGGCGCTGCGTGCAGCTCGGCGACGACCTGCGCTGCATGATCTTCGGCCGGCCCGAGCGCCCCGCGTGCTGCTCCGGGCTGCAGCCGTCCGCCGACATGTGCGGCGCGTCGCGCGACGACGCGCTCGCGTGGCTTACGCGCCTCGAGGCCGCGACGCGGCCGGCGCATCCAGGAGAGAGTTCAGCATGACCGTCCCTCGCGCGCCCGGCCGGCGCCGTTTTCTCGCTGCCGCCATCGGCGCCGTCGGCGTGTGCGTATCGCTTGCCGCGTGCGCGTCGACGTTCCCGTTCATCCCCGATCACTACACGTTCTCGCGCGGCGACGTGCAGAAGGCCGTCGCGCGCAAGTTTCCTTACCAGAAGACGGTCGCGCAGGTCGTCGACGTGTCGCTCGCGAACCCGGCCGTCAACCTGCTGCCCGACCAGAACCGCATCGCCGTGCAGCTCGACGCGAATTTCGCGAGCCCGTTCCTGCGCGCGCCCGTCAGCGGCAAGTTCACCGTGTCGGGCCAGCTCGCGTATGACGCGCCGAGCCGCTCGGTGGTGCTGAGGGCGCCGGCCGTCGACAGCCTCGTGCTCGACGGCGACGCGCAGATGTACGCGCAGCAGGTTGGCGCGGCCGCCGGGCTGCTCGCGACGCAGTTGCTGACCAACTACCCGATCTACACGTTCAAGCCGGAACAATTGCAATTTGCCGGGGTGAACTACGAACCCGGTACAATTACGATCCTTACAAACGGCATACGCGTGGCGATCGTCGAAAAGTGACGACGGGGCGCGCACGGCCGGGCGGGCCGCGCGCGCAAGAGTGGCCTTTTCTTTCGACCATTTCGGAGTTGGGCCACGGATGGACTGGATCCTGATCTGCAAGGCATTGATCCTCGGCGTCGTCGAGGGGCTGACGGAATTCCTGCCGGTGTCGAGCACCGGTCACCTGATCGTCGCGGGCAGCTTCCTGAATTTCAACGATTCGCACGCGAAGACATTCGACGTCGTGATCCAGTTCGGCGCGATCCTCGCCGTCTGCTGGGAATACCGGCAGCGGATCGTGTCCGTCGTGTCCGGACTGCCGAGCCGGCCCGACGCGCGGCGCTTCACGCTGAACGTCGTGATCGCGACGATTCCCGCGATCGCGCTCGGCCTCCTGTTCGAGAAGAAGATCAAGGCCGTGCTGTTCGCGCCGGTGCCCGTCGCGTTCGCGCTCGTCGTCGGCGGCGCGATCATCCTGTGGGCCGAGGCGCGGCAGCGCGAACGCGGCCAGCCGCCGCGCGTGATGTCGGTCGATGCGCTGACGCCGCTCGACGCATTCAAGGTCGGACTCGCGCAGTGCTTCGCGCTGGTGCCCGGCATGTCGCGCTCGGGCTCGACGATCATCGGCGGGATGCTGTTCGGCCTCGACCGCCGCGTGGCCACCGAATTCTCGTTCTTTCTCGCGATTCCGATCATCTTCGGCGCGACGCTCTATGAAACCGTGAAGGACTGGCAGGCGTTCACCGTCGATTCGCTCGGGCTGTTCGCGCTCGGGCTCGTGTCGGCATTCGTCAGCGCGTTCGTGTGCGTGCGCTGGCTGCTGCGCTACGTCGCGACGCACGATTTCACGGTGTTCGCGTGGTACCGGATCGCATTCGGGCTGTTCGTGCTGCTGGTCGGTTACAGCGGGTGGCTGAACTGGTCGTGAGGCGAATGCGAAGGCCGGTGCGCCTTCGATAAAAAAGCCCGACCGGCGCGAGATGCCGGTCGGGCTTTTTTATTTTGCGCGGGGCGGGGCGTTCAGCCTGCGCGCTTGCGGAACACCAGGTCCCACACGCCGTGGCCGAGCCGCAGCCCGCGCCGTTCGAACTTCGTCACCGGGCGGTAGTCAGGGCGCGGTGCGTAGTCGGCGGCCGTGTTCTCGAGCGCCGGTTCCGCGCCGAGCACTTCCAGCATCTGCTCCGCGTAGTTCTGCCAGTCGGTCGCGCAGTGCAGGTACGCGCCGGGCCTCAGGCGCGACGCGAGATGCGCGACGAGCGGCGGCTGGATCAGCCGGCGCTTGTGGTGACGCGCCTTGTGCCACGGATCGGGGAAGAAGATGTGCACGCCGTCGAGGCTTTCCGGCGCGATCATGTGCTCGAGCACCTCGACCGCGTCGTGCTGGATGATGCGGATGTTCGTCAGATCCTGCTCGCCGATCAGCTTCAGCAGCGCACCGACGCCCGGCTCGTGCACCTCGACGCCGAGGAAATCGTCGCCCGGGCGGTGCGCGGCGATTTCCGCGGTCGATGCGCCCATCCCGAAACCGATCTCGAGGATGCGCGGTGCAGTGCGGCCGAAGATCGCGTTCCAGTCGGGCAGCGCCGGCGCATACGGGACGACGAAGCGCGGGCCGAACTCGTCGATCGCGCGGCGCTGGCCGGTCGATACGCGGCCGGCGCGCGTCACGAAGCTGCGGATGCGGTGGCGATGCAGCGGGTTGGCTTCGTCGGCGCCTTGGTCGGCTTCGTCGGGAATGGCGTCGTCGTGCGGCGGCAGGCCGGCTTCGTTCGGATCGTCGTGCATCATCGGTACAGAGAAAGGCTCGGTTCGGGCGAGAGCCCGTTGCGCAGCAGTGCTGCCGGGCGATTCAGCGCATGGTACAAAAAAGCCGCCTTCGACGAGGGAAGAGGCGGCTCATGCGCAGGCTGCAGGGCAGCCGGAAAGTGGAGCGGGCGATGGGAATCGAACCCACGTCATCAGCTTGGGAAGCTGAGGTAATGGCCATTATACGACGCCCGCAGAGCCTGCGATTCTACAGGGGTTTCGGTGGGGATGGCAAGTGGGGCGTTTTGGCCGCTGGCATCGAAACTGGCATGGCTTGATGATCGAGCGGTGTCTCGATCGTTATCAGGCTCCCTCCTTCAATCGGTTGGTTGACCACAGCCGTTCTGCAATCCCCTTGTAGAGGCTGAAGCGCTTGTCGAAGTCTGCCTTCTTGAATTCGTTGAACGGATTGAACGGCAAACCGGTCTCCGCCTTCAGCCTTACGAATCCTGGGTTGTGAACGTAGCACAAGGGGTGTAGCGATCTGGCGAGTAGGTTCTCGCTCCGGTAATGCTCTAGCTTGTCGCTATACGGCTTGTCATTCAGGCTCGCATTGATCTTCTTCGGCAGCAGCACGAGTCCTCCGACCTTGTTGCGATGTGCGGAAAAGTCTTGGGCATGGGTGAATTCATCGGTGTGACGCTCGAAATGGTTGGCCCACAGGTGTTCGATCTCGTGGGCATTCTTGCCCGAGCGAACGATGTATTCATGGTATCTCCCCGGCTGCCCGCTTTGCTCTTCTATCCAGTGCGTGAATCGAGCCAACTGGCGATGCAGACTCTTGGCATTCCAATTGTTGAGGTAAGGTTGATCGTCCAATGGCAGTTCGAGTTCTTCCAAGGTCAATCTCGTGATCAATTTGTCGCGCAGCACCTCTAACGGCAAATTGCGCAGATCCTTGGTCAGCAAGAAGGTGGCGTATTGCAGGGTCGAGTAGTCAATCGATTTAAAATTCCAAAGCCGGCGATTGAGCCAGCAATCAAGGTAGTCTGCCGTCAGTTTGAGCTTTGCCTTCACCGTGACTTCGTCATCGGTCGGTAGCAGTGGGGCAAGCAGGACTTGAAATTGCTGAGTAAAGCCGTGGTCAGCGTTGAAACGGATGGATTCCAGTCCCGGCGTCAAGGTCGTGGATGCTTCCAACACATTCAGGTAGATGCGAGCGAAGAATCGGAGGTCCTGACGCACCCAGCGGCTGAAATCGTCACTGGTATTGAGGCCGATCAGATCGTCCTGGTCGCGAACCCAGCGATGATATTCCGTGCCGATCAGGTCGAAGTCTTCCGGTTTTGCGCCTTTCTTTCGTTCGCGGATGCCCTGTGCATACTTCGCTCGCAGCCAGGCCTTGAAGAAGTCTGCTTCGCTTTCTTTAGTTTCCCCGTCGCTGTCATGCTTGGCAAAGGCGAGCAACCAGTTCTTAATTTCCTTATTGGCCTCAGCGCGCTTTGCTGTGTCGGTGATGCTTGCGAGCAGGTAGCCCTTGAGCATGTCCGTATTCGATAGCGACAGCCCTCGGTCATTCATGGTCTCGAAGATCGTGTAGGCGTCAGCATCGGCGTATGCCGTGATCTCGACCAATTGCGTTTTGTTACGGAGCCAATCGACGAAGTAAGGTAGTGCCTTACCGGTAGCAATCTCGTCGGGAAATGCGTCAACGATGTCGTTGTAGCGTCCGATCAGGTTCCGTATCGATTCGACCTGATCGATGGAATCATATGGCTCGCCGTCGAACAGCGCGTTCATGCACTCGTTGCGTTCGGGAATATCGAGATTGAAAGACTTCTCGCCGTACTCGTCGGAGAAGATCATCTTCTCGACCGAAACTGCATCCGTCCGGTCTTTCTGGATGCTGTGTAGGTAGATCAGCAGCAGCGTGAGGCTGGTCAGCCGCTGCTGACCATCGACGATCTGCTTTTTATCGTCCGGCTGGCTGATGACGATGGAGCCCAGGAAGTAGTGGCCGTAAGAGGCTACGTCCTTGCGCTCGTGCTGTGGTTGGTACTCTTCGAGGAATGCTGAGGTGAGGTCGGAGACCAGTTCGACGATCTGCTTGGGCTGCCACTTGTACTCACGCTGGTAATAGTCGATGCCGTATTTGGTATCGCTCAGCAGTTCGCGCACGCTGCGCGTTTTCGCCTGAATCTCTCTCATCGCTCGGTCCCTGATTGGAACCTAACTGTACCGCATTCCTTGCGTGCGCAGACTCCACCGATGCGAGTTTTGTCGATGCTTCAACTGAGGAGTGTCATCAGGGAGCGGCGGCTATATCGTCAGCTTCTTGCAGTTGGCGCCGGGTGAAAACTGGCATCGCAGCGAAGCGCGCATGAACAGTGGTTCTTCGTGGAGCTGGGAGAAATTATGACGTGAGAATGCGCGTAGACAGTGACTCTGATTAACGCGCCGGGGCTTGGGAAGCTGAGGTGTTGGCCATTATACGACGCCCGCAGAACGGAAAGTTCTACAGGGGTTTGCTGGCGGATGGCAAGCGGAAGGATTTGGCGGCTGGCATCACTCGACGCTGGAGCGGTGGCGTCGCTGGCAGTGTCGGGTGGAAGGGGCGGATTGCCGAGCAATGGGACAACGAAAAAGAAGTTGCCACCATGCGTTTGCTGGTCGGAGGCGATCTTCAATTCTTCGTGGACTTTGAGCACTCGTTCAATGCGCCCGTGAAAAAATGGATAGAAGCGCAGCTCGCGAACGGGCAACTCAAGGCACTTCGGACGCATTGGACCGACGTTAAGCTACCCGATCAAGCAACCGCGCGAGCGCTCATGCTGGCCGAGCGGGAGCGATCGGCCAAGATCAGACAGGAAGGTTACGCGCGGAGAGCGGTAGCCGATGCGGGCAAACAATCGACGGACGAACAGGTTCCATGATGTTGAATATTTTGACCATGACCCCCGAGCAGGAACAGGATGCGCGAGCAAAGGCGTTTTATCTGCTCAAGAAATGGACGAGCTTCACGTTTCTGGAATACACCGTTGGACTATATCGGGACTTTCTCGGCGCGTACGCACAACAACTGGATACACCGAGCCCCAATCAGGCGGAGCTTGAGGAAGCCTACATACATGACTTCTTGGGGGCACTGGTGCAAATGGATCTGGGCATCGATGCATTGCGCCGAGGCCTTGACAAGCGAGCAGCATACGACGCGCTGATTGTAGGAAGCCAGCAAGGTGGCGACCTGTTGTTTGGGCGGAGTGCGCTTGAAATCGGTCGTAAATACGATCCGTTTTTTCATTCACTGGGACTAAAGGACACCAACTTTTCGGACCCGGTATATGCCACTGGGTTCGCGGAGGGAGTGTGGATCGAGAGATTGATTTGCTACGCGCTCAAGTGCACGGTCGGATTCGGTTTTACCGGGATGCTCGCATATGGAACACGTGCGGACGGCGGGACCCGCGTTTTTGAGCACTGGACCTACGAATCCATGTTCGAAGATGCGCCCCTTCCTGCTTGGCGATATTGGCCACCCGGTCGTACCTATCCCGCATCGCTTCCTCCCTGTCCGCCCAAGAACGAATCCGCAAGCGGCGAGGTTTGCTGCGATCAGGAGATTCCTGTCGAGGGTATCTGGGAACCATGGTTTCCGGCTGGCAAGGTTGGATGTCCGAGTTACTTCCTCAAGGGCAGTATCGCCCACAAGTACCTGTTGGAAGGTACCAACGACGAACATGTGGTGCGCTGGCGGCTATTGTGGGAAGACAAGCGTTATCGGGACGGCAGCATCCCGGCAGAGGAGGAGACCTACCTCCCCAAGCCTGCTGCGCAACCAAGGCTACGTGCCCTGCCCGGGGAGCCTTGTCCGCGCGCCGGCTATTGGCAAAGTCCTGCCGTGAAAGATTCGGTTTATGTCGAGGCCGGAACGCCTATGCCAGGACCTCAACGCACGGCATGGGGAATGGTCATTTGGCATTACTCGGACCCTCAGCCGAACAATTGAATCGCGATTGGAACAAGAGCACGTCGATCGGCCCCGACGAAGGGGTGTTGCGTCGTTGGCCGCAGCAACTCTAACTCGGGCGTCAAGCCACGCAGCAGGGCAGATGGTTTGTGTGGTTTTCGATGTGCCGTGCTTCTGTTCATACGCGTAGAGGGTACGAGCCCAGCATCTCGACAGTGAACGAATGGCGCTATGCGAGCACGTCGACTGCAACGTGAGGCGGCCCGCCAGCCAATGTCGAAAATAGACGAGTCGGCGTCGGAAGCATACAAGCCCGGGTAAAGCTTTCGAACTAACGTGACAGGTCTTTCATACGATCGTCAGTCTGGAGCCGACATGTCCGATTTCATCACCGTTCTGCGCAAAACCTGCCCGACGCCTGTCGTTGACGCGACCAAGTGGAAGCGCATTGGCGGCGATCCGCACACCGTGAACCTCAACGCGTATGTCTCGAAGGACGGCGGCAAGATCATGGGTACCTGGATCTGCACGCCGGGCAAGTTCGAGGTGAATTACGAAAAATGGGAGTACTGCCACTTCCTCGATGGCTACTGCATCATCACGCCGGAAGGCGAGGAGCCGGTGCACCTGAAAGCCGGCGACGTGTTCGTGATCGAACCCGGCATGAAAGGGACGTGGGAAGTGGTGGAGACGGTGCGCAAGTACTTCGTCTTCGCCTGAGTGGAGGTATCCGGAATTTAGTGTGTGAGGCGGGTTGAGATTCAGACTCCAATGTTGAATCGTTCTGGGTAAAGCAGTGCGAACTGAGTCATGGCGCTCTTCCAATCGTGCCGGGAACCCGTCCACTTG
>NZ_JAIZQG010000007.1:0-252074 GCF_020419965.1 Burkholderia sp. AU39826 | reverse complement strand
TCAGTTCCGGGTCCAGGTTCAAGCCCTTGCCCGGTTCTACGGTCGCTTCTTCCTTACGTTTGCGTGGCATAACGTGGCTCCTTGGCCATCAGTTTATGCCTCACACACAAAGGTTCGGATAGGCTCGCCTGAGTTTGTCTGAGCGGGCCGGTCGATTCTCCCGGCGCGGGCTATTCTCATCGCCTTATCTTGTCCCGGTCCACGAGGCCAGGAGTGGCGAACGGGAATTCCGCCTCGATCAAAGTCGCCCAGGTTCGGAAACAGTGCGCCGAGCGTGGTTATACGCTCGGCGTTCTGCTTTCCGGCTGCAACACGTGATGAAGGCGACGCGCGGTTGTCTGATGACGGCGCGATGACGCTCGCCGCCAGTCCTGCACGCTGCCACGCAAACCCCTAAGATGCAGCGATCCGTCCATCATTTCCGCTGCTGCGCGCGAAGCTTGCGCCCGCGCCGGACGTCCCTCCGGAGCCCCGACCATGCGCATCACCGCGGTCCACGAACGCGCGATTCCCGTATCCCGCTATGCCGATCCGGCGATTCCTTCGGGCGGCCTGACCACGAGCATCGTCGCGGTCGTCACCGACGTCGTGCGCGACGGCCGACCGGTGACGGGCTACGGATACGCGTCGATCGGCCGTTTTGCGCAGAGCGGCCTGATCCGAGAACGGTTCGCGCCGCGTCTGCTGGCTGCTGCCGATACGCTCGCCGACGAAGCTGGCGCGAACCTCGACCCGTTCCGCGCATGGCGCGCGATGATGGCCGGCGAGAAGCCGGGCGGGCACGGTGAACGCTGCGTCGCGGTTGGCACGCTCGACATGGCGATCTGGGACGCCGCCGCGAAGATCGCCGAGCTGCCGCTGCATCGCTTTCTCGCCGATCGTCTCCAACGCACGGCAGCACCACGCGTGCGCGTGTACGCGGGCGGCGGCTACCGCTATCCGCACGACGACCTCGCGCGCCTGTCGGACGAGATGCGCCGGATCGTCGATCTCGGCTACACGCACGCGAAGATCAAGATCGGCGGGATGGATTTCGATCAGGACCGCCGCCGCATCGACGCCGCTGCCGCGCAGTTGGCAGGCCCTTCGCATCTCGCGGTCGACGCGATGAACACGTACGACGCGACGACCGCCCACGAGGCGGCCGAGATGCTCGCGCCCTTCGACCTTTGGTGGTTCGAGGATATCTGCGACCCGCTCGATCTGCCGCTTCAAGCAGACGTCGCCACGCGATACGCATCGCCGATCGCGGCCGGCGAAGCGCTGTTCTCGCTCGCGGAAGCAAAGCTGCTCGACCGCTATGGCGGCTTGCGCAACGACCGCGACGTGCTGGTGTTCGATCCCGTGCACAGCTATGGGCTGCCGGGCTATCTGCAGATCGTCGATCACTTCGTGTCGCGCGGCTGGCGGCGCGGTGCGTTCTGGCCGCACGGGGGTCATCTGTTCTCACTGCACGTCGTCGCGGCGCTCGGGCTCGGTGGCGCGGAAGTCAGCCCGTTCGCATTCCATCCGTTCAGCGGGCTCGCCGATGGCGAAATCGTCGATGCGGGATACGCACGCGTGCCGCAGGCGCCGGGTATCGGGTTCGAGTTGCATGCCCACGCGCACGACGTACTGCGCGCGGTATCGGAATCGGTGCCGATAGCGGGCCGCTGACGCGTACAGTGCGCCGATCGCGCACCGCGGGCATTCCTCGTCCACTGCGGCTGCTGTCCGAGTGGGCCGGTGCTTCGCGCCGTTCAGGCGTCAGGACGGATTGGCGCCCGGGTGATGTCGCGATGTAAAGGCGATAGCGCCGCGTCACACGCCGCCGAGCGCATGCACGCCGACGAGCAGCAGCGCCCCGATCGCGATCAGCAGCAGCGCATGAACACGCGTGTAGATCACGCACAGCGTCGACGCCGCCGCGATCACGCGGGCGGCCCAGCCGCCGTCAAGCGTCCGCAGCAACACCCATACCGACGCGACGATCATGCCGGCCGCGACCGGGCGCAGGCCGGTTTCGAGCGCGATTTGCCAGCGCGCGCCCCGATGTCGCCGCCATAGATGCGCGACGCCGTAGATCAGGAACGCGGTCGGGCCGAACAGCGCGAGCGTCGCGATCACCGCGCCCCAGAAGCCGGCCACCTGCCAGCCGATCAGCGTCGCCAGCAGCGAGCCGGGGCCCGGCGCCATCCGTGCAATCGCGAAGTCGTTCACGAATTGCGCGGCGCTCATCCAGTGATGCACGTCGACGACTTGCCGCTGGATATCCGCGATGACCGCCTGCCCACCGCCGATCGTCGCGATCGACAGCGGCGCGAACACGCCGAACAGTGCTGCGTAACGTGCCGACGCGTTCATCGTGCGTCACTTCCGACCGGCGCAGCGGCCGCGCGACGGTATTCGAGCGCGACGCTCAGCGTGCCGCCGATCAGCACGGTCCACACGAGCGGCCAGTGCAGCACCGCGACCGACACGAACGTGAGCGTCGTCACCACGAACGGCAGCACGCGGCGCGGCAGCCGGCGCACCGCGGTGATCGCCATCGAGATCGACAGCCCGATCGCTGCGGCCGCCGCGCCGGCGAGCGCGACATGCGTGAGCGGGAAGCGCGTGAGGGTCGAGAACGCGACGCCGAACAGCACGATCAGCACGGCCGGCGGTGCGATGATGCCGGTGAAGCCGGCCACGGCGCCGCGCCATCCGGCGAGCCGGTAGCCGATCCAGATCGCGAGGTTCTTCACGTTGACGCCCGGCAACGCCTGCGACAGCGCGAGACCGTTGAGGAACGCGTCTTCGTCGAGCCAGCGCCGCTCGTGCACGAAGTCGCGCATCATCCGCCCGCTGAGCCCGCCGCCGAAGCTGGTCAGGCCGATCTGCGCGAATGCGATGAACAGCGCGAGGACGCCCGGTGGCGGCGCGTCGCCTGCGGGCGGTGCAGTGGGAGTCATGGCGGAGGGCGAGGGCATCGGGCGGGTGGCACGTGGCGATCGAGCGATCGCCCATGTTAGCAAGCGGTGCCTGTCAGCACGCTGACACGGGGTTCGGCGCAGGGCGGTGCAACCCGCGACCGATTTGACGCGTACGAACGCGCCGCGCAATACGCCACGCAGTTGCGTTGCCGATGCGGCGCGACGCCCGAACCGGCGTATGATCGCGACGCCACTCGCGCAACGTTCGACGCCACCGCTTCTCCATCATGCCGCCTTCCGATCCCGCTGATCCCGCCGATTCCATCGCGCCGCTTCCCGCCGATCTCGT
Source organism: Burkholderia sp. AU39826 (assembly GCF_020419965.1). NCBI lineage: Bacteria > Pseudomonadati > Pseudomonadota > Betaproteobacteria > Burkholderiales > Burkholderiaceae > Burkholderia > Burkholderia sp. AU39826. Next base: position 248,831 of record NZ_JAIZQG010000007.1, on the reverse strand, counting down.
CGCGTCCGCCGTCGACGCGCTCGCGCGTGCCGACGCCTTGCTCGTCACGGCCGGCGCCGGCATCGGCGTCGATTCCGGGCTGCCCGATTTTCGCGGCACGGACGGCTTCTGGCGCGCGTATCCGGCGCTGCGCCACGAGCGTTTCGAATTCCACGAAATCGCGTCGCCGCACGCATTTCGTGCGCGTGCGCCGCTCGCATGGGGATTCTACGGGCACCGTCTCGCGCTCTATCGCGCGACGGCGCCGCACGCGGGCTTCGCGATCCTGCGCCGCTGGATCGACGCGATGCCGAACGGCGGCTTCGTGCTGACGAGCAACGTCGACGGCCAGTTCCAGAAAGCCGGCTTTGATCCGGCGCGCATCGTCGAGATCCACGGCTCGATTCATGCGATGCAATGCCTGCGCCCGTGCACGGACGCGACGTGGGACGCGGCGCCGTTCGTGCCGGAAGTCGACGAAGCGACGTGCCGCCTGGTTGGCGACATGCCGCGCTGCCCGCACTGCGGCGGTCTCGCGCGGCCGAACATCCTGATGTTCGGCGACACCGGCTGGCTCGGCGCGCGCTACGACGCGCAGGAGCGCGCGCTGGAAGACTGGATCGCGCAGGCCGGGCGCGTGGTGGTAGTCGAGATCGGCGCGGGCACCGCGATTCCGACCGTGCGTCTGCTGAGCGAACGGCTCGGCGCCGACGTGATCCGCATCAACGCGCGCGAGGCGCATGCGCGCCGGGCGGACGTGATCGGGCTGAAGGGCGGTGCGCTGGCGACGCTGAACGTGCTCGACCGCGCATGGCGCGGCGGCTGAGCCCCGCGCTTCGCGCCGACCGGCGCCGAAGCCGCGTGATGGCGGCCGCGCGACTACGGCCGCGCGACGAGCGCCTGCACGAGCGCCGGCGCGATCGGTGAACCGAGGCCCGTCACGTAGTCGTAGCCGCCCGCCGCGTTGCAGATGCTGCCGCAATTGCCGTTGGACCCGGTCGTCACGTCGTGAAAGTCGCTGCCGTACGCGGTTTTGCCGACCGTATAGAGCGTGTCGTAGGTGCCGCTCAACGCTTTCTTGCCGGCCGCCGCGCGCAGCGAATTCGCGATCGCGACGAGCGCCGCCCATTGCGGCGCCCCAGCGCTCGTGCCGCCGACCTGAAACCAGCCAGCCTGCCCCTGATAGGCGACCGAGTCGTACACCGCGAAACCGCTGGACGGATTCGCGTCGTAGCTGACGTCGGGCACGCCGCGCTTGCCGGCCACCGGAACCGGCCATGCGGTCTGGCCGGCCGGCTCGGCTTCGATGCCGCTCACGCCGCCGCCGCTGCCGCTCCATGCCGCCTCGCCGATGTAGTTGCCGGCCGTATCGGACGACAGCGTCGTGCCGCCGACGGACACCACATAAGGCGACGCGGCCGGGTATTCGGTGCCGGTGCCGCTGTCGCCGGACGACGCGACGAACGTGACGCCGGGTGCGTTGAAATGGCTGTCGAAGCCGGTCTCGCTGCTGAATTCATTGCCGCCGAAGCTCATCGACACGATCGACGCGCCGCGCTTGACCGCGACGTCGACCGCGGCCAGCAGGTCGTTGAAGCTGGCCGACGCGGCTTCGACGAGCAGGATCTTCGCCTTCGGCGCGATCGCGTGGACCCATTCGACGTCGAGCGAGATTTCGAGCGCCCAGCCTGAATCGGTCCTGGGCCGCCCACCGCGTGCGTACACCTTGGTGAAACAGCCGTTCGACGACGTGCAGGCCGGCAGCGAGAACGCATTGCTGAACACGCCGAGATCGGATTCGATCTTCGGGTGGTCGTACGCGTCGACGATCGCGACGACCATCCCGTCGCCCTGGTTCGCGATCGTGTCGAATCCGTATGCATGCCGCGTGAGTGCCGGCGTGAGGCCGGCGATCGCGGCCGTGCTCGCGCGCGACTTCGTGTGGAACGGCGGGCGGGCAAATCCGTTCGGTGCGCGGTGGCCTTCGACGTAGGATGGCGGCCCGTTGCCGTCGGCGAGCGCACCGCCGGACGCGAGCAGCGACGCGCACAGCGCCGGAATCAACATGGACGACAGGCGGATATCGTTCATTTTTCGAGTCTCCATGTCGATGGAGTGGGGTGGCGAAACGATTTTACGAAATCGACGGCGGTAATTGCATCGAATATCGGCCGGATACGGGAATGTCTGATAAGGGAAAGTACGTGGAGCCCACGTAGGACGGGCATTTCACGGGGTTGGTCCGAGCCGGATCGAACGGTTTTATCGGTTTTTAAAAATCTGATAAATAATCGGCCGATTCAGAATCGATTTGTCATGTCGGATGAAATTGCCTGGTAAATGTTCGCCGCGGCGCGCGGGTGGAAATCGTGAAAGGCATCATGCGCTCGCGACGCGATCCGATGCCTGCCGGCCCGGTTCGTCGGCATTGCCGGTGTGGCGCGATTACGCATACAGTTCAGCGTAGGCCGCGTGCGCCGCGCGGCGCCGTCACTGAGGGGTGCCCTTGTTCTATTCGATCGTCGCGATCTTCGTCGGCGCCGGCCTCGGCGCGTTGCTGCGCTGGTTCCTGAGCCTCGCGCTCAACGCCTGTTTTCCCGCGGTGCCGCTCGGCACGCTCGCGTCGAACCTGATCGGCGGCTACGTGATCGGCGTGGCCGCCGTCGTGTTCACGGTCCGCGTCGGGTTGCCGCCCGAGTGGCGGCTGTTCGTGATCACCGGTTTTCTCGGCGGCCTCACGACGTTCTCGACCTATTCGGTCGAAGTGATGACGCACGCGCTCGAGGGCGAATTCGGATGGGCATTGGCGGTGGCTGCCCTACACTTGACTGGATCGTTCGCGCTGACGGCGCTCGGCATGTGGACCGCGCGCGCGTGGCTCGCGGCGGCCTGAGCGGGCCGCCATCGGAGGGAGCGATGGACAGGGTCTTGTTGCGCTTCTACGTGCACGAGCAGCATCGGCTGCACTGGAAGCCGCTGTGGGAGTGGCTATTGGAAGAGGCGAACCGAATGGGTGTCGCGGGCGGGTCCGCGTTTCGCGCGATGGCCGGTTTCGGCCAGCATCGCGTGCTGCACGAGGATCGCTTCTTCGAACTGCAGGGTTCGCTTGCGATCGAGGTCGAATTCGTCGTCACCGAGGACGAGGCGCAGCGGCTGCTCGAGCGGCTCTCGCGCGAGAAACTGCGCGTGTGCTACGCGATGATGCCCGCGCGGTTCGGCGTGATCGACACGCTCGGCGCACCGCCGGCGCAGGGGCCAGCGGCGTAGGCCCATCGCGCCTGATCAGATGCCGAACATCGTCAGCGACACGGCGGCGCGCGTGACGATCATCAGCAGCACCTGCACGATCACGAACAGCAGGATCGGCGACAGGTCGATGCCGCCGAGGTTCGGGATCACACGGCGCAGCGGGTTCAGGAACGGCGCGGTGAGCTGGTAGAGGATCGGCATCGCCGGCGAGCGCGGGTTGAGCCACGACAGCAGCGCCATCAGGATCGTCATCCAGATCACGAGGTTGAGCGCCCACTTCACGACGGTGAGCAGCGCGACCACGACGAGCGTCGCGATCACGGCGGCCGGATCGAAGCCGGCCATCACGACCATCAGCACGACGTAGACGAGCGCGGTGAGCAGCGCGGCGACGACGCTGGCCCAGTCGATGCCGCGTACGCCCGCGATCACGCGGCGCAGCGGCAGCACGAGCCAGTTGGTCGCCTGCAGCACGGCTTGCGTGACGGGGTTGTACGGCGGCACGCGGACGGCCTGCATCCAGACGCGCAGAATCAGCGCGGCGCCGAATAGCGTGAAGACGGTATTGAGCAGAAAACGGGCGATCTCGCCGAACATCGTTGGCATCCTTTTTATTACAGTCAGTAGCGTGCGGCCGCCAACGCCGGTTGGCGGCGCATCGGCCGACACCTTATCACGCCTCGTCTCGCGGCGGGGAGGGGTGCGCGGCCACGCGCGCGAACGACGTTTCGACGGCTTCGGCCAGCGCCGGCAGCGACGCCGGCGGCGTCGCGCGCTTCGCCGCGAGTGCGATCGCGCGGCGCGTGAGCAGCGCATACAGCGCCGCGTGATCGCCGCCGCGCGCCTCGAGCAGCGCGAGCTGGCGCTCGACGATGCCCGTGTCGCCGCGCGATACCGGGCCGGCCAGCGCATTCGCGAGCCCCTTGTCGCGCGCGGTCTCGATCGTGCCGGCGAGCATCGGCAACAGCGCACGCAGCGCGGCGTCCTCGTCGAAACCGAGGCCGCGCCACAGCTCGACCGCTTCCGACAGCCCGCACAGCGCGAAGCTCGCCGCGTAGTGCGCGGCCGCGTGATACAGCATCCGGCCGCCGGCCGGAATCGACAGCGGATGGCAGCCGAGTGCGGCGGCAAGTCGCAGCAGCGTCGCGTGCAGCGCACCTTCCGCTTCGATCGTGACCGAGCAGCCGTCGATGCGCGCGAGGTCGGCGTCGGTGCCGCCGAACAGATAGAGCGGATGAAAGCCGCCGGTGGCCGCGCCTTGCTGCTTCGCAGAATCGAGCAGCGCGACCGCCGACGCGCCGCTGCAATGGACGACCGCCTGGCCGGCGGCGCGCGATGGGTCGAAGCGCAGCGCCGCGGCGCTCGACGCGAGATGATCGTCGGGCGTCGTCACGAAGATCAGGTCGGCGGCGTCGGCCACCTGCTGCGGCGTGTCGACCGCGCGGCAGCCGTCGATGCGTGCGGCGAGGCCGGCGGCCGACGCAGGTGTGCGGCTCGCGATCGCGACGACCGGGAAGCCGGCCTGCGCGAAGCGCTGCGCGATACAGCGCGCGAGGCGGCCGGCGCCGATGAAGCCGAGGCGGGGTGTGTCGGGAAGCGGCATGGCAGCGGCGGTAAGCAAAAACGAGGCAGCCGCCAGTATCGCAGGAATGATGCCGGTGCCGCGGAAGGCCGGTTGCGGAGCCGCCGCACGTATGAATGACCGACAGGCGGCGCGATTCGGCCCGGCCGACGCTCGGCATGACGACCGCATCAGGATCGTGGAATCCGACCCCGAAACACCGCGTGCCCGTATCCCGCTTGAAATGTCGGCATCTCGTCTTTAATTTGTAATCGTTCATTACGTACGCGCGCCCCGTGCCCGCGACGGATCCGGTAAGACTGACCGGTCGTTGTGTGGCGACCCGTCTCCTCGGACGGAATCGCGCGACCTGCAAGGGGCGCCGCCCGCGCCGGGTATCGCGCCGCACGGCGGCTCCGGCCGCGTGCGATTGCAATTTGCAACAAATGCCCGATACGCGCGGGGCGGGTTTTCGCTACATTGCTTCCATGCGACGTGCATGCCCGCCGTTGCCGACAGGGAGCGCCTAAAATACCGCTCCAGCAGGAGAATCGAAGTGAAAAAGCTCATTCCGTTCATCGCCGCCGCCGCGCTGGGCCTGGGTGCCGCAAGCGCCGCGCAGGCTCACGTGTCGATCGGGGTCGGCATCGGTGTCCCGGTCGCGCCCGCTTATCCCGTCTATGCACCGCCGCCGCCCGTGTATTACGCGCCGCCGCCTCCGCCCGTCTACTACGCGCCGGCGCCGGCCTACTATGCGCCGCCGCCCGCCGTGGTCGTCGGCGGCTACTACGGTCGCCCGTACTGGCGCCACGGTTATGGCGGCTGGGGCCATCACGGCTACTGGCGTCGCTGATTCGCCCCGCGCGGCCTGACCGCGCATGGCAAAACGGCGCAACGTCCCGCGAGGGGCGCTGCGCCGTTTTTCATTGGGGCCGCCGTTACGTGCGTGGCTGCGCGCAGGGCGGCCGCGATTACGCCGCGTGCACGATCAGGTCGCGGTAGCCGCCGACGATCACGCTGTACGAAAAGTACGCGAACAGTAGCGCCGACGCGACATGGCAGGCCCGCATCAGCCCGGCGCCCGCGCGCTTGCGGCCCTGGCTCGCGAGCGTGCACATGAAGAGCGTCCACGCGAGGCCGCCGAGGAAAAAGCCCGTCAGGAACACCGACGCGGTGGCGGGAGTGGTCGCACCGGCTTTCGCGATCAGCGCGCCGCCGACCGCCGCGAACCACAGGATCGCGCTCGGCGACGACATCGCGAGCAGCATCCCGCGCATGAAACTGCGCCGCGCGCTTGCCCGCGGCGGAAGCGGGGCGTCCGCATCGTCGTCGGCCGCCTTGGCGGGCGCGAGCGCTTCGCGCGCCATCTTCCACGTGAGGAACAGCAGCACCGCGCCGCCGCCGATCCATACGATCCAGCGCACGGGTTCGAACTGCAGCAGCACGGCCATTCCCGCGAGTGCGAGCGCCGCGTAGACGAGATCGCCGACGCACGATCCGACGCCGAGCCAGAAACCTGGCCGGAAGCCGTGCGACAGCGTCAGCGACAGCATCGCGACGTTGACGAGGCCGATGTCGAGACACAGCGACAGCGACAGAAAGAATCCGTCGGACAGCATGGAGGCGGGTGGAAAGCTCATCTTCTGGGTGCGTGCGACGATTGCGATGCGCGGGCCGGCGGGCGCCGGCCGCGTGGCGTCAGAGGCCGATCTCCTGCCACAGCCGGTCGACGCGGGCCTTCACGGCCGCATCCATCTCGATCGGGCGGCCCCATTCGCGGCTGGTTTCGCCCGGCCACTTGTTGGTCGCGTCGAGCCCCATCTTCGAGCCGAGTCCGGCCACCGGCGACGCGAAGTCCAGATAGTCGATCGGCGTGCTGTCCACCATCACCGTGTCGCGTACGGGGTCGACGCGCGTCGTGATCGCCCAGATCACTTCCTTCCAGTCGCGGATGTTCACGTCCTCGTCGACGACCACGATGAACTTCGTATACATGAACTGCCGCAGGAAGCTCCATACGCCGAACATCACGCGTTTCGCGTGGCCCGCGTAGCTCTTCTTCATCTGGACGATGGCCATCCGGTAGCTGCAGCCTTCGGGGGGCAGGTAGAAGTCGGTGATTTCCGTGAACTGCTTCTGCAGCAGCGGCACGAACACCTCGTTGAGCGCGACGCCGAGCACCGCGGGCTCGTCGGGCGGCTTGCCCGTGTAGGTCGAGTGGTAGATCGCGTCGCGACGCATCGTGATGCGCTCGACGGTGAACACCGGAAACCACTCCTGCTCGTTGTAATAGCCGGTGTGGTCGCCGTACGGCCCTTCGAGCGCGTGCTCGTACGCGGCCGCCGCATTGCCGGCCGGCCGCGGCGGTGCGCCGGCCGGAGCGGGGGCAGGAGCGCCTTCCTGCGGATGAATGAAGCCTTCGAGCACGATCTCCGCGCGCGCCGGCACCTGCAGCGTGTCGACGCCCGGCGTCAGGCACTTCGCGAGCTCCGTGCGGCTGCCGCGCAGCAGGCCGGCGAACTGATACTCGGACAGCGAATCGGGCACGGGCGTCACCGCGCCGAGCGTCGTGGCCGGATCGGCGCCGAGCACGACCGCGACCGGATACGGCTTGCCGGGATTGCGCAGCGCGAACTCGCGGAAGTCGAGCGCGCCGCCGCGATGCGCGAGCCAGCGCATGATCAGCTTGTTGCGGCCGATCAGCTGCTGCCGGTAGATGCCGAGGTTCTGGCGCGCCTTGTTCGGCCCGCGCGTCACCGTCAGGCCCCACGTGACGAGCGGCCCCGCATCGCCGGGCCAGCAGGTCTGGATCGGCAGCTTGTTCAGGTCGACGTCGGCGCCTTCCCAGACGATCTCCTGGCACGGCGGCGACGACACCGACTTCGGCGCCATGTCCCACACCGCCTTCGCGAGCGACAGCAGCTTGCCGGCGTCCTTCAGGCTCTTCGGCGGATCGGGTTCCTTCAGCGCGGACAGCAGGCGCCCGAGATCGCGCAACGAACCGAGCGCGGCATCGTCGCCCGCATCGACGCCCATCCCGAGCGCGACGCGGCGCGGCGTGCCGAACAGGTTGCCGAGCACCGGGAATGCATTGCCGGGCGGCGCGTTGAACAGCAGCGCCGGGCCGCCGGCGCGCAGCACGCGGTCGCACAGCTCGGTCATTTCGAGCACGGGCGACACGGGCTGCGTGACGCGCCGCAGTTCGCCGAGCGCCTCGAGGCGCTGAATGAAATCGCGTAAGTCTTTGTATTTCATGAAGAAGGTCCGGGCCACCCGCATGAGTGGGCAGCGATGGGCGGGGCAGCGGCCGGCTGCGACCCCGAATTGACCGACGATTTTACCCCGTGCAGCCGTGCGGCCGCCCCGGCGGAGAAAAAGTCGATCGCGCGCAAACCCCCTACGGCACGGGACTTGCGTTCTGAAGAGGGGTTTTAAATTACTTTTTGTTATAGATTTGAGTTTTTATAGTGTTGACGATCTATAAAACCCTGCTAGAATCCGCTCACATTGGTTGCAGGGTAAAAGGCTTCGAGCCGCCAATCACCGATCTTTGACGCAGCGCGTCACCGTCCGCCGAATCCTGCACGGCGTCTTCGACGGCCTTTGTCGTAGTCCCAGCCAGCGCCACCAGACGCTGGTTTTTTGCGTGGGTGCCACCGCGTATGCCCGTCTCGCCCAGTGTGTGCGAAGGCGCCGGCCTTCTTACACCGTGGCCTCGAACGGTACTTATACCGTTTCCCCGATGCTTGCGCGTCCCAACCAAGGCGTGCGGCGTCGTGATTCCGCGGCGCGTTTTCTGTCTCGCCTTCGAGCTGAGCGAGCCGCACGAGTCATGTTCATGGGAGATGATCTGAATGAACGCTTGGTTATCGTGGCGTCCCACTGAGCAGCATGCGCAGATCGTGCGCAACTTGCTGCGTCGCGGGACGCGTGTCAGTCACCATCTATTCAGCGTTGTCGGCTGTTTCGCTGTCGCGGTTGCGCTTGCACTGTGGCTGCTGCCAACCGTCCGCGGCACGCTCGCCGCGAAGCTGATGCCGGTCGTATCCGCGGCCGTGCAGGCCGGCCCGGCCCGTCTGCTGTCCGGCCATCCGCTGCCGAACTTCGCGCCAGCCGGTGTGCAGCCGCAGCAGGAAGACAATCCCGAAACGGATACGCTTGCGGTCGGCCTCGATGTTGCGCCGGAAGCTGCCGCGCAGGGCGCCCAGGGCGATGCGTCCGATCCGGCCCGCAATGGCCCGTCGCCGGTCGCGCTGGCCAAGCTGATTCCGATTCAGCGGGTGGCGGCTGATGCGCGCGACGATCGCGCGCTCGCGTCGAACCGCGAACAGGCGCTCGTCGCCACCTACCTGTCGCGCCGTTACCGCGTCGCGCAGGAGCCGCTCGGTCAGCTCGTCAAGGCGGCGTTCCAGACCGGCCGAGACGTCGGCCTCGATCCGCTGCTGCTGCTGTCCGTGATGGCGATCGAATCCGGCTTCAACCCGTACGCCGAAAGCGGCGTCGGCGCGAAGGGCCTGATGCAGGTCATGTCGAAGGTCCACTCCGACAAATTCGAGTACTTCGGCGGTACCGACACCGCGCTGCAGCCGCTCGCGAACCTGCAGGTCGGCGCGCTGGTGCTGAAGGACTGCATCGCGCGCGGCGGCTCGCTCGCTAACGGCCTGCGTCTGTACAACGGCTCGACGAACCCCGACGACAATGGCTACGGCTCGAAGGTGATGGCCGAGCGCGCCCGCCTGCGCGACGTCGCGCGTGGCCGCAACGTGCCGATCAATGCGCCGCAGGCGCCTGCGCAGCCCGCGAAGCCGATCGTTACCGCCGCTGCCGTGACGGCCGCGCCAGGCGGCGCGAAGCGCGTACATGCGACGCTCGACGGCACGACGTCGGTCAAGGCGGCGCCGAAGGAAGCGGCTTCGCAGGACGACGCGAGCGTCGATACCGCGAAGCAGTCGCGCGGCGATCATTCGGAGCTCGGCGCGTAACGCGTCACGCCCGCCGTGCGGCTGCGGCCGGCAGGACATGAAAAAGGCACCCGATTCGGGTGCCTTTTCGTTTTGCGGTACGGTGAAGCGGCCGCTGCGCCGGCCGCGGCGTCAGTGTCGACCGAACAGCGTCGCGAGCCGGTCGACGGCCTCTTCGAGCCGCGAGTAGGCAGTCGCATAGGACAGGCGGATATAGTCGCGCGGCGCATGGACACCGAAGTCCATGCCCGGCACCAGCACCACGCCCGCGTCGTGCAGCATCGCCTGCGTGAGCGCGGCGCTGTCGCCGGCCGCCGGGTGCGCGACGCCGCCGCAATGCGCATACACGTAGAACGCGCCGTCCGGCATCACCGGCACCGTGAAGCCGAGCCGCTCGAGCGCCGGTGCGATGAAATCGCGGCGGCGCTTGAATTCGAGCCGGCGTGTTTCGTAGATGTCGAGCGTCGCGGGTTCGAAGCAGGCGAGCGCCGCATGCTGCGCGAGTGCGGACGGGCAGATGAACAGGTTCTGCGACAGCTTCTCGAACGTGCCGACGAGCGCGGGCGGCACGACGAGCCAGCCGAGCCGCCAGCCCGTCATGCTGAAATACTTCGAGAAGCTGTTCACGGTGATCACGTCGTCGCCGAACGACAGCGCCGACACGGGCGCGGCGTCGTAGCTGAGCCCCTGGTAGATCTCGTCGACGATCGTGAAGCCGCCGCGTGCGCGTACCGCTTCGACGATTCGCTTGAGTTCGTCCGGTTCGAGCGACGTGCCGGTCGGGTTCGACGGCGACGCGAGCAGCACACCGCGCGTGCGCGCGTTCCAGTGCGTGCGGACGTCGTTTTCGGTGAGCTGGAAGCGCGCGTCCGGGCCGCTCGGCACGAGCACCGGGCGACCTTCGGCCGCCGCGACGAAGTGCCGGTTGCACGGGTATGACGGGTCGGGCATCAGCACTTCGTCGTCGCGACCGACCAGCGCGAGGCACGCGAGCAGCAGCGCGGCCGATGCGCCGGCCGTCACGACGATCCGCTCCGGGCCGATCGTGAGGCCGTACGCGCGTGCATAGTGCGCGGCGATCGCCTCGCGCAGCGGCGTAATGCCGAGCGCGCTCGTGTACTGCGTGACGCCGCGGCGCAGCGCGGCCGCGGCGGCCTCGACAACCGGCTCCGGCGCGGTGAAATCCGGCTCGCCGATGCCCATGTGGATAACATCGCGCCCCAAGGACTCGAGCCGCTGTGCCTCCTTCATCAGTTCCATCACGTAGAAGGGCTGGATCGCGTCGACGCGTGCGGCGAGCGTGACGAGCGAATCGGCGGTGGTATTCATCGGCGGGCAGGGCGGGGAGAAAAGAATGAAAAACGGGCGCTTGCGCGCCCGTGGACCAACCAACGGTATCAGCCGTTGCGACGCGCCTGCGTTTCGGCGGGGCGCAGCTTCGCGGCCAGCTTGTCGAGCACGCCGTTCACGTACTTGTAGCCGTCGGAGCCGCCGAACGTCTTCGCGAGTTCGACGGCTTCGTTGATGATCACGCGGTATGGCGTTTCGACGTGGTGCGTGAGCTCGAACGTCGCGATCAGCAGCACCGCGCGTTCGACCGGCGACAGCTGATCGATCGGACGGTCCAGCGACGGCGCCAGCGCGTCGACGAGCGTCGCATGCTCGCGGATCACGCCGTGCAGGATCGCTTCGAGCAGTTCCTTGTCAGCCTTGTCGTAACCGAGCGCGCCGCGCAGTTGCGCGTCGATCTCGCCGGAGGGCGCGTTCGACAGCAGCCACTGGTACAGCCCCTGCGTCGCCAGCTCGCGCGATTGTCGGCGGGCGCTCTTCTTCATGCGCGCTCCTCTTCGTCGTCTTCGTCTTCCTCTTCGTCCTCGTCGTCGCCGAGCTGGTCGAGGGCCATCGTCAGGTTGGCCATCTCGACGGCGACGCGTGCGGCGTCACGACCCTTTTCGGTCATGCGCGCGACGGCCTGCTCGTCGGTTTCGGTCGTCAGGACCGCGTTCGCGATCGGCAGGTTGAAATCGAGACCGATGCGGGTGATGCCCGCGCCGCTCTCGTTCGACACGAGTTCGAAGTGGTAGGTCTCGCCGCGGATCACCGCGCCGAGCGCGATCAGCGCGTCGAACTGGCCACTTTCGGCGAGCTTCTGCAGCGCGAGCGGGATTTCCAGCGCGCCGGGCACCGACACGAGCAGCACGTCTTCACCGGTGACGCCGAGGCGCTCCAGTTCTTCGACGCACGCGTCGGCGAGGCCGTTGCACACGGGTTCGTTGAAGCGCGATTGCACGATGCCGATACGCAGGCCGTCGCCTTCGAGATTCGGTTGGTATTGTCCGATTTCCATGATCTGGTCCGTGGTGTGGATGAACGGTTGTAGGGCGAAAGCGCCGTGGCGGGTTACGCGTGGGACGCCGGGCAGGACGTGGCTTCGCCGCCGGGCATCGGGATGAAGCCCGTGACTTCGAGGCCGTAGCCGGACATGCTGCCCAGCTTGCGCGGATTCGACAGCACCTGCATCTTGCCGACGCCGACATCGCGCAGGATCTGCGCGCCGATGCCGAACGTCTTGAAATCGACCGGCCGGCGCTTGAGCGCAGCGGCCTTTTCTTCCTCGTCGAACGCCTTGAAGACGTCGATCAGGTGTTCCTTCGTGTCGCCGCAGTTGAGCAGCACGATCACGCCGAGGTCGCGTGCGGCGATCTCGCGCATCGCCGCGTCGAGCGTCCACGAGTGGGTCGACACGCCCGTCTCGAGCAGATCGAGCACCGACAGCGGCTCGTGCACGCGCGCCGGCGTGTCGACGTCGGGCGACGGCGTGCCGCGCACCAGCGCGATGTGCGGCGAGCCGCTCGGCTGGTCGCGGTACAGCACCGCGCGGAACGTGCCGTGCGCGGTCTGCATCGTGCGCTCGGCGATCCGCTCGATGATCGACTCGGTGCGGCTGCGGTACTGGATCAGATCGGCGATCGTGCCGATCTTCAGGTTGTGTTCCTTCGCGAATTCGATCAGGTCGGGCAGGCGCGCCATCGTGCCGTCGTCCTTGATCACCTCGCAGATCACCGCGGCCGGCGTGAGGCCCGCGAGCGCCGTGAAGTCGCAGCCGGCTTCGGTGTGGCCCGCGCGCACGAGCACGCCGCCCGGTTGCGCCATGATCGGGAACACGTGGCCCGGCTGCACGATGTGCTCGGGGCGCACGTCGTGCGCGACCGCCGTGGCGATCGTGTGCGCGCGGTCGGCGGCCGAGATGCCGGTCGTCACGCCTTCGGCCGCTTCGATGCTGACCGTGAACGCGGTGCCGTACTGCGTGCCGTTGCGGTAGGTCATCAGCGGCAGGTGCAACTGCTTGCAGCGTTCCTGCGTCAACGTCAGACAAATCAGGCCGCGGCCGTACTTGGCCATGAAGTTGATCGCTTCCGGCGTGACGAATTCGGCGGCGATCACGAGGTCGCCCTCGTTTTCGCGGTCTTCTTCGTCGACCAGGATCACCATCCGGCCGGCTTTCAGCTCGGCGATGATGTCGAGCGTGGAGGCGAGCGTCATAAGGGGGCGAGAAAGAGGAAAGTGCGTATTTTACGCCAGCCGGACGGCGTTTCGGCTGGCGCGGGCGGCGCGGGGCCGGCGAGCCTGCCGGAAAGCGGTGCGGCCGGCCCGTGAAGCAGGCCTGCCCGGACTGCCCCTGCCGCGCTGGCGGGCGGCCATGGGGCGCTCCGGGCCCGGCCGCGCGTCACGCGTGGTCGTTGCGGCCGCCGAGGTAGTCCAGCTTGCCGAGTTCGACGCCGCTGTGGCGCAGGATGTCGTACGCCGTCGTCACGTGGAAGAAGAAATTGGGCAGCACGAAGTTCAGCAGGTACGACTGGCCGGTGAACTCGATCGGGCCGACGCGCATCTTCAGCACGATCTGGCGCGCCTCGCTGCCGTCGATCTGCGCGGCGTCGAAGCTTTTCAGATAGTCGATCGTCTTCTGGATGCGCGCATGCAGTTCGTCGAAGGTCTGCTCGACATCCGGGTAGCTCGGGATCTCGGCGCCGGCGAGCCGCGCGGCGCAGCCCTTGGCCGTGTCGGTCGCGATGTAGACCTGGCGGACGAGCGGCAGCATGTCCGGATACAGGCGTGCGCCGATGAATACCGACGGATCGATCTGCTTCTCGGCCGCATGCGCCTGCGCCTTGCCGAGGATGTGCTGCAGGTTGGTGAGACCGCGGATCAGGACGGGCAGCGAAGCCTGGTACATCGAGATGGACATGGGGACGACTCCTTGTGGAAGAGGGGCAGCCGGCACGTGGCGCGCCGTGCGTCACGACGCCGAATCCGCTGCCGTTGCATCTTAGCGCGCTGCGCTGGCCCTTGCGCGTCGTTGGCCATTCGGCCAGGTGCCGGGGGGCGGCCACCGCGATCGGTTCCGCTGCAGCCCTGCGACGCCGGCAGCATCGATGCGACGTACCGTGCGATCAGGTTGAGTCTGGCTGAGAGCTTGTCCGGCGACGCATGCACTTGGCGGAAGCGTTGGTGGATGAGCAGGTTGTCTTTAGTTCTATTTGCCTGATGCTGGCGGCATCAACAACCGCCGCGCGTCCTCGAGCAGCAGGAGTAATTGTTGTTCTCGTGCCGGTGAGGCTTCAAACCCGAAACGCCGATAGAAGCGTTCTGCGTCCGCATCGATCGGATGTGTCAGCAGCGCACGCACCCCGGCTTGCCCGGAGATGGCGACGGTACGCCGGATCGCGTCTTGCAGCATGCCGATCCCGATGCCGCGCCCATGGTCCTGTATGGCCACCGCCAACCGAGCCAGAATGACAACGGGAATCGGATAGGCTCCCATCCCTTTGCGTACCCGATCAGGCGCCTCCAATGTGTCGATTTGCCCTACGGCAAGGCTGTAGTACCCTGCGAGACGTTGGCCATCGGTGACGACGAAGGTTTTGGCTGAACCGCTCGCTTGAGCTTGGTGCGCATGGCGCACGAGCCACTCATTCAGGCCGGGCTTGCCGCAATCGAAGTCTTCCAGGACATGGTTTGCATCCAATGCTTGCAGGGGAGACAACGGCATCAGTTCTCCCAGGGCGCCGTGCGAGTGAACAACTCCTTCAAGCCCGCGTTGTCTTGAGCCGGCCGATCAAGCATGTCAAGCAGCGCCTGCGATTGGCTTTCTGTGACGAGGAACAAACGCTGGTCGAGCAAGGTACGTTCGGCAACCTGACAGGCGCTGTCGAGAATGAAGTCGGTCATGGATTTGTGCGTGATCTCGGCCGCGCGGCGCAGCACTGCTTCCTGCTGCGGTGTGGCTCGCAATCCCAACCGGGCGGAACGGGTAGCGGTGCCCATGATAATTTCTCCTTCAGATGTACGTCATGTTAGCACAACAGGCGTACATGAGCATTTTTTGCACGGGACCGTTTTTTCTTCATGCTTTACCTTTACTGCACGCGGAAGCTGCTTGAGCGGTTGAAACCCGAGGTGGCCGAAGCCGGATACAGCACGACGAAGCTTGGCAGTTGGTACGTAACGGTGTTGTCGTGGAGGCCGCAGCTTGCGATGCTCGTGAATGAGCGGACGCTACTGCCGGTGCTGATGCCGCTGGCGCCGGTGGCCACCCTTGCGGCCAGATTCCCGGGGGCGCTCATGGATATACTGGCCGCCCACGGCGTGCCGCGTCCGTTCATAGTCTCGGAAGTGAGCGAAATGCAAGCCGTCAGATACACCAAGACGCAAAATCGCAGTGTGGTCGGCATCATGACGGAGTTTACGCATCTTGCTGAAGCTTACCGTGAAGCTTGCCGCGACCTCGACAAACCGACCGAACTCATCGAGCTGTCGCTACAACTGGCGCGCACGCCATGTAGCCCGCTTTACAAGGGACCGGTGTCCCCGGACCGGGCGTTGCAAGCGTTGACGAACGATGGAGGCACGGCCGCGTGATCGCGGTTGGCCGCGATCGGTTCCGGTGAACGGCCAGGGCACTCATTGTTGCAGCGCCGGCCGAAAAGCGCCTACGGGTTACAGAATGGCTTGATGGACGGCTTGCCGCGGAACGAAAGACAAGTGGTGTGGCGCGGCGGACCAAAGCGGTCAGCTACGCTGTATCGGCGACATCGCCGACAGCATCCGCTCCACATACCGCGCGATCATGTCGACTTCGAGGTTGACCTTGTCGCCGGCCTTCACGTGACGCAGCGTCGTGACTTCGACCGTATGCGGAATCAGGTTGATCGAGAATTCGCAGCCGTCCGCGCGATCGTCGACCGTATTGACGGTCAGGCTCACGCCGTTCACCGTGATCGAGCCCTTGTACGCGAGATAGCGGCCGAGCTCGCGCGGCGCGACGATTCGCAGTTCGTGCGACTCGCCGACCGGCACGAAGCGCGTGACGGCGCCGAGGCCGTCTACATGGCCCGACACGATATGCCCGCCGAGGCGGTCGTGCGCGCGCAGCGCCTTCTCCAGATTCACTTCGCCGGGCTGCGCGAGACCGACCGTCCGGTTCAGGCTTTCGCGCGACACGTCGACGTCGAACGTGGTGTCGGTCTTCTCGATCACCGTCATGCACGCACCCTGGATCGCGATGCTGTCGCCGAGCGCGACATCCGCCAGGTCGAGCCCGCCGGCCCGCACGGTCAGGCGCACGCCGGCTTCGGCCGACGTGCCGAGCGCGGCGATCGATTCGATGCGGCCGACGGCCGCGACAATTCCGGTAAACATCGTGACGATCCCGTTCAGTGAGAGGCGTCGGGCGGCGTGAGCCGCGCGAGGATCCGCAGGTCGTCGCCGATCCGCTCGAACCCGTGGAACGACAGCCGGGTGCGCGCATCGAGGCTGGCCGGCGCGGCGAGATCGAACATGCCGGCCGCGTCGGCGCCCAGCAGGCTCGGCGCCAGATAGACCAGCAATTCGTCGACGCACCGCTCGCGCAGCAGCGAACCGTTCAGCTTGTGGCCGGCCTCCACGTGCAGTTCGTTCACGCCGCGCGCGCCGAGCGCGGCCAGCATCGCGGGCAGGTCGACCTTGCCGTGCGCATTCGCGAGCGGCACGATTTCCGCGCCGCGCGACCTCAGCACGTTCGCGCGGACTTCGCCGGCGGCGTCGAGCCGGCCGCAGAAAATCAGCAGCGGCGCGCCTTCGAGCAGCCGCGCGTCGAGCGGCAGGTCGAGGCGGCTGTCCACCAGGATGCGTTGCGGCTGACGCGGCGTGTCGATGCCGCGCACGGTCAGCAACGGATTGTCCTCGCGCACCGTGCCGATGCCGGTGAGGATCGCGCACGCGCGTGCGCGCCACGCGTGCCCGTCGAGGCGCGCGGCCTCGCCGGTGATCCACTGGCTTTCGCCGGACGGCAGCGCGGTGCGGCCGTCGAGCGACGCGGCGGTCTTCATCCGCACCCACGGGCGGCCGCGCGTCATCCGCGACACGAAGCCGATGTTCAGCTCGCCGGCCTCGTGCGCGAGCAGCCCGCAGCGCACGTCGATACCCGCGTCGCGCAGCATCCCGAGGCCGCGCCCCGACACCTGCGGGTTCGGGTCTTCCATCGCGGCGACGACCTTCGCGACGCGCGCGTCGATCAGCGCATTCGCGCACGGCGGCGTGCGGCCGAAATGGCTGCACGGTTCGAGCGTCACGTAGACGGTCGAGCCCGCGACGTCGTAGCCGCGTGAGCGCGCGTCCTTCAGCGCCTGCACTTCTGCGTGATCCTGGCCGGCCGGCTGCGTGAAGCCTTCGCCGATCACGTCGCCGTCCTTGACGATCACGCAGCCGACGCGCGGATTCGGCGCGGTCGTGTACATGCCGTGCGCGGCGAGCGCGAGCGCGCGCTGCATGTGGGCGAAATCGGTATCCGAGAACATGCGCGCGGCCCCGGGTCAGGCGGCGAGTGCCGCGAACGCGCGGCGCGCGGCCGCGAGCGTCGCGTCGATCACCGCATCGTCGTGCGTGCTCGACACGAAGCCGGCTTCGTATGCGGACGGCGCGAAATACACGCCCTCGTCGAGCATCAGGTGGAAGAAGCGGTTGAAGCGCGCGATGTCGCTCTGCGTGACTTCCGCGAAGCTGCCCGGCACGCGCTCGGCGAAGTACAGGCCGAACATCGCGCCGATCGAGTCGGCCGCGAACGGTACGCCGGCCGCGCGCGCTTGCGCCGCGAGGCCGTCGGCGAGCCGCTTCGTCTGCGCGGTGAGCGCGTCGTAGAAGCCCGGCGCCTGGATCAGTTGCAGCGTCTTCAGGCCCGCGGCGACCGCGATCGGGTTGCCCGACAGCGTGCCGGCCTGGTAGACGCCGCCGAGCGGCGCGAGGTGGGCCATGATGTCGCGGCGGCCGCCGAACGCGGCGGCCGGCATCCCGCCGCCGATCACCTTGCCGAGGCAGGTGAGGTCGGCCGCGATGCCGTAGTACGCCTGCGCGCCGCCGAGCGCGACGCGGAACCCGCACATCACCTCGTCGAAGATCAGCACGGCGCCGTGCTTCGTGCACAGCGCGCGCAGCGCGCTCAGGAATTCGGGCGTGCCGCGCACGAGATTCATGTTGCCGGCGACCGGCTCGACGATCACCGCGGCGATCTCGTCGCCGAATGCGCCGAACGCTTCCTCGAGCGCGGCGACGTTGTTGTATTCGAGGACGGTCGTGTGCTTCGCGATGTCGGCGGGCACGCCAGCCGAGGTCGGGTTGCCGAACGTCAGCAGGCCCGAGCCGGCCTTGACCAGCAGGCTGTCCGCGTGGCCGTGGTAGCAGCCCTCGAACTTGACGATGCGGCTGCGGCCCGTGAAGCCGCGCGCGAGACGCAGCGCGCTCATCGTGGCCTCGGTGCCGCTCGACACCATCCGCACCTGCTCGATCGACGGCACGAGCTTGCAGATTTCCTCGGCGATCTCGATTTCCGCTTCGGTCGGCGCGCCGAACGAGAAGCCGTCGGCGAGCACGTTCTGCACGGCCGACAGCACTTCCGGATGGACGTGGCCGACGATCATCGGGCCCCACGAGCCGATGTAGTCGATGTACTGCTTGCCGTCGGCATCCCAGAAATACGGGCCTTGCGCGCGCGCGACGAAGCGCGGCGTGCCGCCGACCGACCGGAACGCGCGCACCGGCGAGTTGACGCCGCCCGGAATGGTCTTCTGGGCGCGTTCGAAGAGAAGCTGATTGTTGGACATGAGCGAAACCTGCGAGAGAAGGGCGCGGGGGCCTGTGCACGGGCCGCGGCGCCTGGGCGGAACGATCGTCCGATTGTACCGGAGACGCGCGCGGCAAGCCCGCCAGCCGGTCTGCGGCCTTTCGGCGCGCGGCATCGGCCGGCCGGAAAGGCGCGCGTGATGCGACCCGGTTTCCGCTTATCGCGGCGGCTTGCGCTTGCCGGTCAGTTCGGCCCAGCGCTTTTCGAGCGGGCCTTCGACCATCGGCTTGATCGACGTGCCGGAGCTCTGCGCATCCCAGGTCTGGACCGAATACGGATGGACGCGCAGCGCGTCGCGCGCGATCACGACGTCCTGATGCGCATCGACCAGCCAGTCGTACACGAAGTCGATGCACAGCCGGTAGCCGCGTTTCGTCGACGGGTCGGGCACCTCGTACGGCGCGCGCGTCACGTAGCCGGAGCCGAACACGCCCTTGGGTTCGTTCGCGACGCGGTGCAGGAACACGCGGTCGCCCGGCAGGATGCCGCGCGCGAAGCCGCAGCCCCACACGTCATGCACGGCCTCGCCGGCCTTCACGCGCGCGGCGACGTCGGGCAGCTCGGGCCACGGCCATTTCTTGGGGCTCCAGATCAGCAGGAAAGCGGTCATCGGGTGGGTCGTACGTCGAATGGTCAGACGAGAGTGGCAAGCAGCAGCAAGCTTAATCGAATCGGCCCGCGCGTTTGTTCCGCGCATGACGAGCATGGGCGTTTCGCGGCGTGCCGCCGCACGCGGCCCAAGGCACGCAAAAAAGTTGCGCGTACAATCATGAGCCTGAACGCGTCGCTTGCGGCGCGGTTTCCCGTCTTCACCGCCACGCGCGCCCCGATGCGCGCGGGCTCCCATTCCGGATACCCATGTCTCACGTCGTCCGGCGCCGGCCCGATGCCCGGCTGATCCTGTTGCTCGGCGCGCTCGCGGCCTGCGGGCCGATCGCCACCGACATGTACCTGCCGAGCCTGCCGTCGATCGCCGACAGCTTCTCCGTCAGCGCCGGCGCCGCGCAGCGCACGCTGACGAGCTTCATGGCCGGCTTCTCGATCGGCATGCTGCTGTACGGCCCGCTGTCCGATACGTGGGGCCGCCGCCCCGTGTTGCTCGGCGGCATTGCGCTGTTCACGCTCGCGAGCATCGGCTGCTTCGTGTCGGGTTCGATCGACATGCTGATCGTCGTGCGTTTCCTGCAGGCGCTCGGCGCCGGCGCCGCGTCGGTGCTCGCGCGTGCGATCGCGCGCGACGCGCACGAGCCGAGCGACGCGGCGAAGGTGCTGTCGATGGTCGCGATCGTCACCGCGGTCGGGCCGCTGCTCGCGCCGCTGATCGGCGGCCAGATCCTGCGGTTCTCCGGCTGGCGCGGCGTGTTCGTCGTGCTGGCCGTGTTCGGTGCGATCTGCGCGACGACCGCGTACCTGCGCGTGCCCGAAACCTGGCCGAAGGAGCGGCGCAAGAGCGCGGCCGTGCTCGCGTCGTTCGCATCGTACGGGCGCATCCTGTCCGACCCCGTCGCATGGGGGCACATGCTGTGCGGCGGGATGGCGTTCGCGTCGATGTTCTCGTACATCACCGCGACGCCGTTCGTGTACATCGAGTATTTCCACGTGTCGCCGCAGCACTACGGGCTGCTGTTCGGCCTGAACGTCGTCGGGATCATGATCGGCAACTTCGCGAACACGCGGCTCGTCGGCCGCATCGGCTCGCTGCGCATCATCGCGGCCGCATCGCTCGTGAGCTGCATCGCGTCGCTCGCGGTCGCGTTCGTCGCGCTGACGGGATTGGGCGGGCTGTGGTCGATCGTCGTGTGCCTGTTCTTCGTCGTCGGCGTGGTCGGGATCCTGTCCGCGAACTGCACGACCGACCTGATGCACCGCTATCCGCACAACGCGGGCGCGTCGGCGGCCGTGTTCGGCGCGATGCAGCTCGCGCTCGGCGCGCTGGCGAGCGTCGCGATCGGCGCACTCGCGGACGGCACGCCGTTCGCGATGGGCGTGACGATCGGCGTCACCGGCGTGCTGTGCTTCGTCGGGCGTTATCTGGTGCTGCGCTGGCACGGACGGCCGGTGAAGGCGGACGCCTGAGCGGCGTGACGGAACTGACGGAGGGCGCGAGTATGTCGACGATGTTCGCCCAAGCGACAACCTGAGCGAACACCATGCCGATGTAACCCGGCCAGCGATGCGGGGCAAGCATTGGGTTATTTCCGCGTCCGCATCACTTGGACCGGTCTGACGAGCGATTGTCGAGTCGATAGCTGCGCTTCGGGTTGATCACGAATCGCCTGACTTCGGTCTCGAGTTCCTGGCTGTGATACAGATCCAGGCATTTCAAAAAATCAAACCTCACGCCCTTGATTTCGGACTCGACGACCGGATTGCGATAGTCGCGTGCAAGAAAACGATTGACCAGCGATTTGCCCGTGTCGGGGTTCCGTTCCAGATCGAAGTCGGTCCAATCCATTAGTGCACTGGCGCTGCTTCCCGCGTCCATCGCAGCGGACGGTTCATTCCGATAAGCGGTCGCGACGCATTCGGCGAGCACCATGTCCTTGTAGTTCTGCGCGTAGGTTCGGGCGCCGGCTTGTGGCGACGACGACGTATCCGTGGCGTGGCTGGGTTGTGCCGCGAACATCAGGGCCCAGAACATCACACACCGGAGCAGTGGATTTTGTCTGATGGCAGACTCCAGAGGTATGCACAGATCCAACACATCGCCTAAAAGATGAACCGGCTATGTGGCTAGGAGCAATCAGCGCGGTAGGCTTTCCAAGCGCTGATTGCTCCACTCTCCATCCAAAATAGCCTGATAGAGCATGCCTAGAGTCAGTGGTACTTTGTCATATTTTTCTCGGCGTTTTCTGGAGAAAGCCATCCGCGCCACTTCAATCAAGCTAAAGCCCTCTCCTGAGAAGTAGCGATTGAACTCAAAATCTCCAACTTGCACTGGAAATTTATCGAAGAAGCGCTCCATAAACTCGACCGCATCGTCGCCAGTGATATCCAAATCGCCCTCGACGGCATGATCTTTTGTGAGAATTTTTTGGGGACTAACACCGGTCTCCCTTCTCACAAAATCCTCAAACTCGTTCCACGTAAACTGGCTCATCAGAACACCTTGTCCTCAGGCTTAACAAGCGCGTTATAGCGCGACACGGAACGAATGCTGATCATCGTGACATCCTTGGCAGCAATGACCCACCCAACGACAGGAACTGCGCGCCCAACGAAAACCCCAATGTTTCTTACCAGAATGAACTTCAAGCGCTTGACGCTGGCATTGGTCAGCGTTGGGAGGATCTTCTTCTTCAAATCGTAGTCCAGATACTTGCGACTCAATATCGACGCAACAGAAGTCCCCGGCGTGGTACCAAAGGGCTTTGCTCGTGTTGGCATCCAATTTTGACCGGCCACAATGGCAACCACTGCTGCTACATCGTCAACACCAAGTTCCTTGCATGTCTCATCGATAAAGATAAGGAAAAACAGTTCCATTGGCGTGAGATCTCGATGTGTACCAAAGGCATAGGTATTGTTCATTATAGTATTCCTCTCTCAGGCTATCGACGAGGCTGAAACCTCGAAGAGAACGATCCCGTGCCTATTGTCCAGGGTGCTGCCTCCCAGCGAAGGCGGGAATTTGATCACTTCTGCTTTGCCACATCGCTGGATATTGGTGGCCACGTTGCCGCCAATCGTCAAGGCAACTTTCTCCGCGGAATTTATCGGCGCGTAAATGCGCATTGCTGCTGCCCATGGGGCTGAAAAACGTGGTCTAGGCATATCCCTCTCCGCAAACTGGATGAACGTGATGCTGTCGATGCCAATCGGGGTTCTGTGAGAAACGTGTCATTTCTCGCGTCGAACCGGGATGGCGGCATCACGCGGAGTGAAGGAAGTTACCGAGCCTGGGCAACTGCTGACAATTGGACTTGTTCGAAAATGGGAGCGTGTACGAACGTATGACGTCACGCGCAGCTATAGGCAGAAGGCATCGTCGATACCTGCCGAGCCGCTGTTGTTCGCGCCGATGCCGATCATGCAAAACACCCCGAACGCCGGACCAGCCGTCCAGCGTTCGGGGTGTCGTTCACCCGTGACGTCTTTTTTACCGCTGCATCAATCCCGCGCGACGTCCTTCGCCGCCGGCGAAGCCCCATGACTCAACCAGTCGAGCACGTCGGCCGTTTCGTCGTCGGTGGCGCGTGCCCGCGCCTGCGCGACGGCCTCCGGCAACTCGCCGTTGGTCGACGCGCGACGGATCGCGACGCCCACCGCGAGGATGTCGATCATCAGCAGATGCAGGATTCGCGAGATCATCGACAACTGCGACTCGCGCATCTCGATGTGGTCGGTCTCGAGCGCGACGGTCGCGCGCTTCGCGAGCGGCGTGTTGCTCGACGTGATCGCGATCACCTTCGCGCCGGCCTGCATCGCGACGTCGAGCACGCGCAGCAGCTCGGGCGCGCGTCCCGACTTCGACACCGCGACGATCACGTCGCCCTTGCCGAGCAGCGCGGCCGATGCGGCCTGCATGTACAGGTCGCCGTACGCGATCGTCGGAATCCCGAAGCGGAAGAATTTGTAGTGCGCGTCCTGCGCGACGATGTTCGAGTTGCCGAGCCCGTAGAACTCGATGCGCCGCGCGCCGTTCAGGATCTCGATCGCGTTCTCGACGTGCTCGAAATTCAGGTGCTCGCGCAGTTGCAGGATCGCGGACACCGTGTTGTCGAGCACCTTCGCGCCGAAGTCGGTGGCCGTATCGCCGAGGTGCACCTGGCTGTGGCTCATCGGGATCGTGCCGGTGAGGCCGGTCGCGAGCTTCAGCTTGAAATCCGACAGCCCCTGGCAGCCGAGCGAGCGGCAGAAGCGGATCACGGTCGGCTGGCTCACGTCGGCCTTGCGCGCGATGTCGACGATCGGATCGTTGATGATCGAGCGCGGATGGTTCAGCGCGAGATCGGCCACGCGGCGCTCGGCCGGCGTCAGCGCGTCGCGCATCTGGCGGATCCGCTCGAACACCGCCGACGACGCGCCGCCGGAACGGTTCGACAACTGTTCCGCGAGAATCGCCGACACACCGAGGAACGCCGGATATTCGGCGGTGATCAGGTACGTCGGGATGTTCTCGAGGTAGTGCGTGAAGCGGCCCTTCGCCTCGAAGCGCGCGCGGAACGACGAGCGCGTGAACAGTTCGCCCAGCTTCAGCGCGACGCCGCCGCCGATGTACACGCCGCCGAGCGCGCCGAGCGTGAGCGCGACGCTGCCCGCGAACGCGCCGAGAATCCCGCAGAAGCATTCGACCGTCTCGAGCGCGAGCGCATCGCCCGCATGCGCGCGCTCGACGATCTCGACCGTGTCGACGGATGCCGCGACGCGCTTCTTGTCGCGCGCGGCGAGCGCGCGATAGATGATCTCCATGCCGGGGCCCGCGCACACGCGCTCGAACGACACGTGCGGAAACTTCTTGCGCGCGTACTGCAGCACCAGATCCTCGCGTTCGTCCTGCGGCGCGAACGACGCGTGGCCGCCCTCGCTGCCGAGCGCGATCCAGCGGTCGTCCGCGGGGATCAGCCCCGACACGCCGAGCCCGGTGCCGGGCCCGAGCAGGCCGATCACGCTGTTCTGGCGCCGCGCGCCGCCGCCCACCTGCACGCGTTGCGCATCGGTCAGGCCCGGCAGCGCCATCGCGAGCGCGGTGAAATCGTTGACGACCAGCAGCGTGTCGAAGCCGAGCGCGCGGCGCGTCGCCTCGATCGAGAAGCTCCAGTCGTGGTTCGTCATCGTGACCTGGTCGCCGTCGACCGGGTTAGCGATCGCGATCGCCGCGTGGTTCACGCGGCTGATCTTCACGTCCTTCAGGTATTTGCGGATCGCATCGGTGATCGTCGGATAGTCGGCGCCGGGATACACGCGGATCTGCGTGATCTCGCCGGGGCCGGTTTCCAGCGCGAAGCGCGCGTTGGTGCCGCCGACGTCTGCGAGCAGGCGCGGGCCGTCGGCATGCTGACCCGCGACGACCGCCTTACTTTGCACACCAGTAGACATCGAGCTGGGTCCCCTTGTCGTTGGCCAGTTGGGAAATCGCGTTCTTCTGCAGCGACGCGGCCGCGGCGTCGAGCACGTCGCGTTTGCGCTCGCCCGCGATCAGCAGGAACAGCCGGTCGACGCGCTTGAGCGCATCGAGCGAATAGCTCACGCGTGCATGCGGCGCCGCGCCCGGATGCACGGCGACGAAGCGTTCCGGCGTCGTGATCGCGTGGTCCCATTCGGGTGCGTCGGCGAAGATCGACGCGGTGTGGCCGTCCTCGCCCATGCCGAGCACCGCGACGCTCGGCACGCGGTAGTCGGCGTTTGCGTTCAGCGCGGCGACGTGCGCGTCGAGCGTGCTGTGCGTGTCGACGAGCGGCAGGAAGCGGGAAGGGGCCGCCGCGTGCTGCAGCAGCGTGTCGCGCACGAGTTGCGCGTTGCTGGCCGCGTCGTCGTCCGGCACCCAGCGGTCGTCGACCAGCGTGACGTCGACGCCGGCCCAGTCGAGCGCCGCGTGCGACAGCGTGTGCAGGAACGGGCGCGGGCTGGTACCGCCGGACACCGCGAGCAACGGGCGCGCGGGGCCGGCGAGCGCCGCGCGCAGCGCATCGCCGACGGCGCGCGCGAGCGCTTCGCTTTGCGCTTCCTGGGTGTCGAAAGCGTGGATCTCGATCACATCTCCTCCGGACTGCTTTGTCTGTTCAAATCGTACGAATCGTGGGGCACGTTGTCGCGTACGGTGGCGTACGCGGCAACGGTTTGCATCAGTTTTCTTCTTCGAGCCAGCAGGTGTCGTGCTGCGCGAGCATCGCGCTCGACGCGGCCGGCCCCCACGTGCCCGCCGCGTACGGCTTCGGCGGCTTCAGCGTGCGCGCCCATTCGTTCAGGATCGGCTCGACCCATTGCCATGCCGCTTCCTGTTCGTCGCGACGCACGAACAGCGCGAGCCGGCCGTTGATCACGTCGAGCAGCAGGCGCTGGTACGCCTCCATCTGCCCTTCCTTGAAGAACTGGTCGAACGCGAGGTCGAGGTGCACGCTCGCGAGGTTCATCCCTTCGCCCGGCTGCTTCGCGAGGCAGTACAGGCGGATCGTCTCGTTCGGCTGCAGCCGGATCACGAGGCGGTTCGAACCGGGGCGCAGCGCGGTCGGCCCGAGCGCCGAATGCGGCACCGGGCGGAAGTTGACGACGATCTCCGCGACGCGGTCGGCCAGCCGCTTGCCGGTGCGCAGGAAGAACGGCACGCCGGCCCAGCGCCAGTTCTCGATCTCGACCTTCAGCGCGACGAAGGTCTCGGTCTGGCTGTCGGGCTTCACGCCCGGCTCGGTCGCGTAGGCCGGCACCTGCGCACCCTTGATCACGCCCGCATGATACTGGCCGCGCACGGCAACCTTGCCGATGTCGCGCGGATCGATCGGCTTCAGCGCGCGCAGCACGCGCAGCTTCTCGTCGCGCACCGAGTCGGAATCCATCGAGTGCGGCGGCTCCATCGCGACGATCGACAGCAACTGCAGCAAGTGGTTCTGCACCATGTCGCGCAGCGCGCCCGTATTGTCGTAGAAGTCGCCGCGCGCCTCGACGCCGAGCTCCTCCGCGATCGTGATCTGGATGCTCTCGACCCATTCGCGGCGCCACAGCGGCTCGAACAGCGCATTGCCGAAGCGCAGCGCGAGCAGGTTCTGTACCGGCTCCTTGCCGAGGTAATGGTCGATCCGGTAGATCTGGCCTTCCGCGAAGATCTCGCCGACCGCGTCGTTGATCGCGTTCGACGATTTCAGGTCGTAGCCGAGCGGCTTCTCGAGCACGATGCGCGACTCTTCGTTCAGGCCGACCGACGCGAGCGCCTTGCAGATCGGCACGAACAGCGACGGGCCCGTCGCGAGATAGAACACGCGGATGCCGGGCAGCGACGCCACCGCGTCGCGCAGCACGCCGTAGTCTTCCGCGCGGCCGAGATCGAGGTGCACGTAGTCGATGCGATCGAGGAAGGACTTCCACGCGGCGTCGTCGAACGCGTTGCCAGCCGCCTTCGCCGCATGCGGCTTCACGTGCGTGTCGACCCATTCGAGATAGGCTGCCCGATCCGATTCGTGTCGCGCCACGGCGACGATCCGGCCGCTCGCCGCCAGCATGTTCGCGCGGTGCGCTTCGAACAGCGCGGGCAGGATCTTGCGCATCGACAAATCGCCGGTGCCGCCGAAAAGTACGAAGGTAAAGCTGGAATCGGTATGCATGTGTCTCCGCCGTGTTGGGGTGCCCGGAAGCGATCCGTAGTGCGATAAAAATATTTTTGACACTGAATTGTAGTTTAACTACAATCCGCCGCAAGGGGTAGCACCTGGGCGAAGAAAAAAAGAAGTGCGGTCGATGAACTGCGCGAGCTTCGCCTTCGGGAGCGCCTTGTGCCGAATGTTATCGGACATTGGCGGTGCGCATCGTCGGCGCGCCGTCGGCCCCCGGGCTCGCGTCGCATCATCGCGGCGGGCCAGAAACACAAAGAGGAGACACGCCGTTGAATCTCGATTCACGCTTTCTGTAAGAGCCCGGCCGGTCATCGGCCCCGTACGCTGCATGCGTCCCGCGGCTCGATTTCCCCGTCGTTATCAAGAAGCCGGTTCCTGGTCAGGGAACCTCACGAGTTGATTCAGTCTGGAGGAGATAAGTAATGAAAGTTCGCTCGATCATGGGCGCGCTCTGCGCCGCAGGCCTGATGGCTGGCGCCGTGGCGGCGCAGGCAGCCGAGAACGTAACCGTGCTGCACTGGTGGACCTCGGGCGGCGAGTCGAAGGCCGTCGGCGTGCTGAAGGACGACCTGCAGAAGCAGGGCTACGTGTGGAAGGATTTCGCGGTCGCGGGCGGCGCCGGCGCCGCGGCGATGACCGCGCTGAAGACCAAGGTGATCAGCGGCGATTCTCCGTCGGCCGCGCAGATCAAGGGCCCGCTGATCCAGGACTGGGCCGACCAGGGCGTGCTCGTCAACATCGATTCGGCTGCCGGCGACTGGAAGCAGAACCTGCCGCCGGAAATCGACAAGATCATCAAGTACAAGGGCCATACCGTCGCCGCGCCGTTCTCGGTGCACCGCGTCAACTGGCTGTACATCAACAAGGCCGCGCTCGACAAGGTCGGCGCGAAGGTGCCGACCACCTGGCCTGAATTCTTCGCGGTGGCCGACAAGCTGAAGGCCGCGGGCATCCAGCCGATCGCGATGGGCGGCCAGCCGTGGCAGGACCTGACGCTGTGGGAGGACGTCGTGCTGTCGCAGGGCCCGGCGTTCTACAAGAAGGCGCTGGTCGACCTCGACCAGGCGACGCTGACGTCGCCGCAGATGGTGTCGGTATTCGACACGGTGCGCAAGATCCAGGGCTACTTCGATACTGGCCGTAACGGCCGCGACTGGAACCTCGCGACCGCGATGGTCATCAACGGCAAGGCCGGCATGCAGTTCATGGGCGACTGGGCGAAGGGCGAGTTCGAGAACGCGGGCAAGAAGTCGGGCAAGGACTACATCTGCGCACCGGTGCCGGGCACGGCGAACGCATACACGTTCAACGTCGATTCGTTCGTGTTCTTCCAGCAGAAGGGCGAGAAGAACGCGACGCCGGGCCAGCTCGCGCTCGCGAAGACGATCATGACGCCGGACTTCCAGGAGCAGTTCAGCCTGCTGAAGGGCTCGGTGCCGGTGCGTCTCGGCGTGAAGATGGACAAGTTCGACGACTGCGCGAAGAAGTCGTATGCCGACGAGCAGACCGCGATCAAGTCGGGCGGTTTCGTGCCGTCGCTCGCGCACGGCATGGCGCAAGGCGACGCGACCGCCGGCGCGATCACGGACGTCGTGACGAAGTTCATGAACTCGCAGCAGGATTCGAAGAGCGCGGTCGCCGCGCTCGCGAAGGCCGCGAAGGTCAAGTAACGCGCGCCAGGCGCCCGGCCGGACACGCTTCATCGGCCGGGCGTTTTTGCATGTGCAGCAAACGGGCTCGCCCGCGAGCCCGTGCCGTACCCGGCGCCGGCCAGGCCTGCGTCGCCCTCGTTCCAGGAGTCGAATCAAGTGGCTGCCCCTCTTAGCGGAAACGGATCCGGCGCTGCCGCCGCACGGCGTACGTCGCCGATGTCGGCCTTCGCCGATCGCTGGATCCCGAAGCTCGTGCTCGCGCCGAGCGTCGCGATCGCCGTCGTGTTCATCTACGGCTTCATCCTGATTACCGGCTATCTGTCGCTGACCAACTCGCGGCTGTTGCCCAACTACGAATTCGACGGTTTCGGCCGTTACACGGACCTGTTCCAGAACGACGTGTGGTGGACCTCCGCCGCGAACCTCGGCTGGTTCGGGATCCCGTTCATCGCGATCTGCGTCGCGCTCGGGCTGTTCCTCGCGATCCTGCTCGACCAGCGGATCCGCAACGAAGGCGCGCTGCGCGCGATCTTCCTGTACCCGATGGCGCTGTCGTTCATCGTCACGGGCACCGCGTGGCAGTGGATCCTGAATCCGGGCCTCGGCCTCGAGAAGGTGATGCACGACTGGGGCTGGACGAGCTTCTCGTTCGGCTGGCTCGACGATCCGGACAAGGCGATCTTCTGCGTGGTGATCGCGGCCGTGTGGCAGTCGACCGGCTTCGTGATGGCGCTCTTCCTCGCGGGGTTGCGCGGCGTCGACGGCGAGATCTTCAAGGCCGCGCAGGTCGACGGCGCGACGCTGCCGACCATCTACCGCAAGATCGTGATCCCGAGCATGCGCCCGGTGTTCTTCTCGGTGCTGCTGATCCTCTGCCACATCACGATCAAGACCTTCGACCTCGTCGTCGCGCTGACGGCGGGCGGCCCGGGCACGTCGTCGTCGCTGCCGGCCATGTTCATGTACACGTTTTCGTTCAACCGCGGCCAGCTCGGGCTCGGCGCGGCGTCCTCGGTGATGATGCTCGCGACCGTGGTCGCGGTGCTGGTGCCGCTGATGTATATGGAATCGAGGAGCACCCGCAATGCAGCCTAAGATGACGATCAGCCGGGCAGTGATCTATGCGGCACTGATCCTGTTCGCGCTGTATTTCCTGTTTCCGATCTACGTGATGCTGTCGACGTCGTTCAAGGACCTCGACCAGTTGCGCACCGGCAACCTGCTGACGCCGCCCACCACGTGGACCGTCGACCCGTGGGTGAAGGCATGGAGCGGGGCGTGTACCGGCGTGCGCTGCGACGGGATGAAGCCGTTCTTCCTGAACTCGCTGCAGATGGTGATTCCGGCCGTGCTGATCTCGTCGCTGATCGGCGCGTTCAACGGCTACGTGCTCACCCACTGGCGCTTTCGCGGTGCGGACGCGCTGTTCACGATGATGCTGGTCGGCTGCTTCATTCCGTTTCAGGTGATCCTGCTGCCGATGGCGCGCCTGCAGGGGATGCTCGGCCTCGCGAACACGATTCCGGGCCTCGTGTTCGTGCACGTGGTGTACGGGATCGCGTTCACGACGATGTTCTTCCGCAATTTCTACGTGAGCGTGCCGGCCGAACTCGTGAAGGCCGCGCGCATCGACGGCGCGGGCTTCTTCACGATCTTCACGAAGATCCTGCTGCCGGTGTCGCTGCCGATCTTCATGGTGTGCCTGATCTGGCAGTTCACGCAGATCTGGAACGACTTCCTGTTCGGGATCGTGTTCTCCGGCGTCGATTCGATGCCGATCACGGTCGCGCTGAACAACCTCGTCAACACGTCGACGGGCGTGAAGGAATACAACGTCGACATGGCCGGCGCGATCATCGCGGCGCTGCCGACGCTGCTCGTCTACATCGTCGCCGGCCGCTACTTCGTGCGCGGGCTGACGGCAGGCGCGGTGAAGGGGTAAGCGCGGCTTTTCCGATACGACGAACCAGCCGCGCACCCCGCGCGGCGCATCGAAACGAACCCGACGCGGCGCCGGCGTGCGCCGCGCGAGACGAGACAGAGGATTCACAGCATGGCAAGCCTTTCCATCCGTGACGTGTACAAGACCTACCCGAACGGGGTGCCGGTCCTGAAGGGTGTCGACATCGAGATCGAGGACGGACAGTTCCTGATCCTGGTCGGCGGCTCGGGCTGCGGGAAATCGACGCTGCTCAACATGATCGCCGGGCTCGAGACGGTCACGAGCGGCGAGATCTGCATCGACGGCAAGGTCGTCAACGACCTGTCGCCGAAGGATCGCGACATCGCGATGGTGTTCCAGTCGTACGCGCTGTATCCGTCGATGACGGTGCGCGAGAACATCTCGTTCGGGCTGAACATCCGCAAGGTGCCGAAGAGCGAGCAGCAGCAGATCGTCGATCGCGTGTCGGCGATGCTGCAGATCCAGCATCTGCTCGACCGCAAGCCGGGCCAGCTGTCGGGCGGTCAGCGCCAGCGCGTCGCGATGGGCCGCGCGCTCGCACGCGATCCGTCGCTGTTCCTGTTCGACGAACCGCTGTCGAACCTCGACGCGAAGCTGCGTATCGAGATGCGCGCGGAAATCAAGCTGCTGCACCAGCGTCTCGGCACGACGATCGTCTACGTGACGCACGACCAGATCGAGGCGATGACGCTTGGCGACCGGATCGCGGTGATGAAGGACGGCGTGGTCCAGCAGTTCGGCGCGCCTCAGGAGATCTACGATTCGCCGTCGAACCTGTTCGTCGCGGGCTTCATCGGCGCGCCGCCGATGAACTTCATCAACGGCCGCCTGGTCGAGCAGGGCAGCGGCATCGCACTCGAGATCGACACGGGCCTCGCGCGCAGCGCGCTGAACCTGCCGTTCGACGCGGCGAAGCTGAAGTCGCACGTGGGCCGCGAGGTGATTCTCGGGTTGCGCCCGGAGCGCATCACCGACGCGCGCAACGCACATCACGGCGAGGCGTCGAAGCTGCAGCCGATCGACGTGCGCGTCGACGTGACCGAGCCGACCGGGCCGGACACGCACGTGTTCGCGCAGGTGAACGGCAAGCGGATCGTGAGCCGCGTGCATCCGGCCGCGAACCCGCAGCCGGGGCAGACGCAGTCGCTGCTGTTCGACGTGTCGAAGGCCGTGCTGTTCGATCCGGCGTCGGAAGAACGGATCGCGTGAGGCACTGGATGCGCTGAATGAAGAAGGGGCCGTTTCGAAACGGCCCCTTTCGTCTGTGCATGCCGGTGCCGCGTCAATGCGGCAGCCGCACATCGAACTTGAACGTCGTGAGCCGTGCGGCGAGGATGAAGCCGGTCGCGAGCAGCACGCTGTATGGAGGCAATCACGGACTCGGCAATGACAAGAGATACGAACCGATCGCATGCATGAGCGGCATGAACAGAAGGCACGCGAAGACGGCCGGAAAATAAAATCTTGAGCGGCGGACGGTAGAGAACAGGCCGGCCACGGCGATGACCAGACAAACGGTAGCGAGTGTACCGAACAGGTCGCTATCTGCGATTACCGAAAAGAACGCACGCATCCTTGCCTCGGCATTACTGATTGAATGCAGCGAAATTCCAGCGATACAGCTGGAATTGCTTTAGAAAGTCCTTCACTTCGGCGCCTGTGGTCTCGTTTCTGTAGTCCCACCCTTCCTCGCCGGGGGTGTAGTACCCGTTTTCGACGCCCATACCTGCATAACTGGCGCTTTGCGGATCTGCACGATTGTGGCCGAATATCCTCATGATCGTCGTGAATGGACGGACGATCACACCGCTCGAATTGCCCTGCATGATCGAAACGGACGAGGGCGAGGTGCGCGTGACCAACTGAACGTGATGCCCGATGCCTGCGCGATCATTGGCCTGTACGAGCATGTCTCCCGGGCGGAGCGAGTCGGCCGTCGTAAGCCGTACGGTATTCGAACCGGTGCGTTGTGTGTCCGGTGCGCCGAAAGTCAGCGCGACCATCTCGGCGAAACCGTACATCGTCGAATCGTATCGCTGGTGTTCCGATTCGCCGTAGATTTCCATGTTTCGATAACTGCGCACACCGGTGGCCAACTTGAGCGGCAACCCGCGCAGGGCCGCGAACTGGACGAGTAACCGTAGCGCGAAGTCCTCGCATGTAAATCGATTCTCACGCGTACTGCCGTTGCGGTCCCAGTACGTTTCCTTTTGCAGCTGTTGTGCCAGTTGCGGAATTGCGCGCTGGTATTCGCCGACGTCGGCGTCGGTCCATCTGCGGACCGTTTTCCAGAATGTCTTGAATCGGACGGTGACGGGTTTCGGCGACGGGTCGTTTGTCGGCGTGGTCTTACGTGCCGCGATCCGTTTGTATCGATTGCCTTCAGGAGAAACATGGACGCGTTCGGGCATGACTATTCCGCGAGATAGATCGTGATGTTTTCGGCACAGGAAGTGGACGCGAGCAAGTGCGTTTGTCCGTGCGCGTCCGTTCGTCCGTATTCAAACGCCCCGGTGTCTCGCTGCAATGCATAGGCGACGTCGCTCAGAGGGGCACCCACGGCGTCCCGAAGAACGAAGCAATCGTTATAGACGAGTTGGGGCGCTGCCGTGACCGTATCGGTTGTGACGAGTTCGGATTGCGTCCGGAGGGCGCAATTCGAAGCGTCTATTTTCCATTGACGGCCGTATCGGGAAATGATGCGGGGAGGGCGCTCACAGCGACATCGGACCCAATCGTTGCTCAGGGCTTGAACTCGTCCCGCGGAAGTGAAATCGCGCAGTCGCTTTTTGCTTGGCGCGCCGGGGGCCGCTTCAATTGTCCCGACGCTCTCGCATGTGCTGCACCACGCACGTTGTCCGACGAACGTAATCTTCCGGCGCTTGCCGTCGTCACCCACGATCGTTCCGCACTTACCGCCATCGAGTACGTAGCCGCCGCTGTCCAGCGGATCGTCTTCAACTACCGCGTAAAAAATAGTCATGCCGCACCCGTTCGCGTTTGTCGGGCGAAACGTAGCACGGGGTTGTCGATTGCGAAAGGGAATTGTAAAAAACTGTGTCCGATCGATCGGGCGTTTTCGGATCACCGGCGTGCGGCGACGAGAGCCGGTTTCGACGGCTCCTCATGACTCAAACGATGCCCGGATTCAATGCGGCAACCGCACGTCGAACTTGAACGTCGCGAGCCGCGCGGCGAGGATGAAGCCGGTCGCGAGCAGCACGCTGTACACCGAGTCGAACTGCAGCCACACGAGCAGCAGGTAGAACCAGCAGCCGACGAACGCGCAGGTCGCGTACGGCCGCGAATCGCGCAGGATCAGCGGGATGTCGTTGCACAGCACGTCGCGGACGATCCCGCCGACCACGCCGGTAATCACGCCCATCATCACCGCGATGAAGCGCGGCATCTCGGCGTCGAGCGCGATCGACGTGCCCGAGATGCTGAAGATGCCGAGCCCGATCGCGTCGGCGATCAGCAGCAGCCGTTCGGCCGACAGCCGCGACAGCATCCGCAGCACGAACGGCGCGAACAGCGCGAGCACGAAGATCGCGATCACGTAGTCGTCGTGCACGACCCAGTAGAACGGCCGGCGCTCGAGCAGGATGTCGCGCAGCGTGCCGCCGCCGAAGGCGGTCGCGAGCGCGACGACGAACGTGCCGACCGAGTCGAGGCGGTTCTTGCGTGCCTCGATGAACCCCGAAATCGCGAATGCGAGCGTGGCGATCGCCTCCAGTACCGCGATCGCGAGCGTCAGCCTAGGATGCGGCACGCGGCCCCCGGTCGGCCGGCGTCGCATGCGGCTGCAGCAGCACGAGCACCGCGCCCGCGCCGCCGTCGTGGCCGCGCGCCTCGCAGAATGCGATCACTTCCTCCTTCTGCACGAGCCAGGCGCGCACCTTGCCCTTCAGCACGGGTTCCTTGCCGATCGAGCCGAGCCCCTTGCCGTGGATCACGCGCAGGCAGCGCAGCCCTTTCTTGCCGGCTTCGCGGATGAATTCGGCGAGCGCATCGCGCGCCTCGTCGCGCCGCATGCCGTGCAGATCGATCTGTGCCTGCACGATCCACGCACCGCTCCTCAGCCTGCGCACGACGTCGCGGCTGATGCCGGGGCGGTGGTAATACAGCGAATCGTCACTGTCGAGCAGCGTCTCGGGATCGAACTCGTCGGACAGCGTCGCGTTCAGCACGGCTTGCTCGTCGCGCTGCGTCTGCTTCGGCACCGGGTCGGGCGGCGTGCGGCCCGACGACGCGCGCGGCGGCGCGTTCAGCGGCCGGATCGCGCCGATCTCGTTGCGGAACAGATTCGCGTCGGCTTCCGCCTTGCGCTCGGCCTTCTCGGTTTCGATGCGCGCGCGTTCGCGACGATCGGCTTCGCCTTGCAGCGACTTGCGCAACGCGCCGAGGCCCGCGAGGCCCTGGCCGCGCAACGCGGCCGCGTCGGGCGCGGGCGGCGGCGCCTCGGGCGCCGGGGTCACGGGGCGGGCGGCGATCTTCCGCTTCGCGGGATCGCTCGGGTGGGGCTGGTTCTTCGCCATGATTCGGTAACGGGGCAGGCGCGTTCGGGCGCGCGGGCAGAAAAAAAGCCGCTGCGCGGCGGCAGCGGCTTTCCGGTCGAGCCCGCTTCGCGGCAGCGGACGCCATTGTAGCGCCCGCCGCGGCGAGGCTCCCGGCTCACTTCTTGTCGTGCAGGCTCTCGAGGTAGCGCTGCGCGTCGAGCGCGGCCATGCAGCCCGTGCCCGCGCTGGTGATCGCCTGGCGATACACGTTGTCCTGCACGTCGCCTGCCGCGAACACGCCCGGCACGCTCGTCGACGTCGCGTTGCCTTGCAGGCCGCTCTTCGTCAGGATGTAGCCGTCCTTCATTTCGAGCTGGCCCTGGAACAGGTCGGTGTTCGGCTTGTGGCCGATCGCGACGAACACGCCCTGCACGTGCAGGTCTTCCGTCGCGCCGGTCTTCACGTTCTTGATGCGCAGGCCCGTGACGCCCGATTCCTCGCCGGTCACTTCGTCGAGCACGTGATCCCACTTGATGTCGACGACGCCTTCCTTCTGCTTCTCCAGCAGGCGGTCGATCAGGATCGGCTCCGCGCGGAACTTGTCGCGGCGGTGGATCACGGTGACCTTCTTCGCGATGCCGGTCAGGTACAGCGCTTCCTCGACGGCCGTGTTGCCGCCGCCGATCACCGCGACTTCCTGGTTGCGATAGAAGAAGCCGTCGCAGGTCGCGCAGGCGGACACGCCCTTGCCCATGAACGCTTCCTCGGACGGCAGGCCGAGATACTGCGCGGATGCGCCGGTCGCGATGATCAGCGAGTCGCACGTGTATTCGCCCGAGTCGCCGATCAGCCGGATCGGCTTTTCGTGCAGCTTCGCGGTGTGGATGTGGTCGAAGACGATTTCGGTGTTGAAGCGCTCCGCGTGCTCCTGGAACCGCGCCATCAGTTCCGGGCCTTGCACGCCCTTCGCGTCCGCCGGCCAGTTTTCGACATCGGTCGTGGTCATCAGCTGGCCGCCCTGCGCGATGCCGGTGATCAGCACCGGGGACAGATTGGCGCGTGCCGCGTAGACGGCGGCCGTGTAGCCGGCGGGGCCGGAACCGAGAATCAGGACTTTGGCGTGTTTGGGCGTGGACATATGCGAATCCGTAAAAGGCGGCCGCGGCGGGCGGGGTAGGGCTCGCCGTACGATCCGGGTTGACCGGGATGCCGTCATAGATGGGTATCAGACGCGCATTATAAAGGCCCCGTTGCTGCGCTGCCGAACGAGAGTTTCAATCGTGGCGATAGCGTTTGGCGGCCTGTCGTCCGTACCGGGGGCGGCGGGGCGGGCGGCGGTTTGCCATGTGGCGGCGCGTTGTCGCAGGGGCGGGCATCCGGCCGGCTGGCAGCCGCCCGCCGCGCCGGTTGGGCGCCCCGTTTCCGTCATGTAACCGTCATTTACACTTGGCGGCGCGATGCAGCGTTTACAATAAGCGCGATCGAACGACAGGCGGGCGCGCGGCCCGTCCTCTTTATACGGATTCATGGCAAAAGCTCCTTATTCCGCCCAGGCACAGGCGTTGCCGCACCGGATGTCGAAGCTCCTCACGGAGATCCGCTGGATTCTCCAGGTCGCGCTCTGCGCCTTTCTGGTGATGGCCCTGCTGAGCTACAGCCGGCGCGATCCGAGCTGGACGCACGCCGCCCAGGTCGATCACATCTCGAACTGGGCCGGCCGCGTCGGCGCGTGGACGGCCGACATCATCCTGCTGCTGTTCGGCCTGTCGGCCTACTGGCTGATCGTGCCGCTCGGGCGGCGCATCGCCGTCAACTACCGCCGCATCACGCGTCACGAGGCGATTCCCGACGAACCGGAGCGGCCGATCGGCTGGCTCACCGAAATCTTTGCGTTCGTGCTGGTCGTGCTCGCCTGCGACGGCATCGAGGCGTTGCGCATGTGGTCGCTGAAGGTGCAGTTGCCGCGCGCGCCGGGCGGCGTCGTCGGCGAGGCCGTCGCGGGCGCGATGTCGCATGCGTTCGGCTTCACGGGCGGCACGCTGCTGCTGCTGATCGCGCTCGCGATCGGCCTGTCGCTGTATTTCCGCTTCTCGTGGCTGTCGGTCGCCGAGCGCGTCGGCGGCGCGATCCTGTCCGCCGTCAACGTCGCGAAGCTGCGCCGCGAGGCCGAGCGCGACCGCAAGCTCGGCGAGGCCGCGGCGGTGCGCCGCGAAGGCAAGGTCGAAGAGGAGCGCGTGCGCATCGAGGATCACGAGCCGGTGACGATCGTGCCGCCGGTCGTCACGCCGGCGAAGTCCGAGCGCGTCGAGCGCGAGCGCCAGGTGCCGCTCTTTACCGACCTGCCCGGCGATTCGACGCTGCCGCCGGTGTCGCTGCTCGACCCGGCGCCGAAGACGCAGGAAGCGATTTCCGCCGATACGCTCGAATTCACGTCGCGCCTGATCGAGAAGAAGCTGAAGGACTTCGGCGTCGAGGCGAGCGTCGTCGCCGCGTATCCGGGCCCGGTCGTCACGCGCTACGAAATCGAGCCGGCCACCGGCGTGAAGGGCAGCCAGATCGTCAACCTCGCGAAGGATCTCGCGCGTTCGCTGTCGCTCGTGTCGATCCGCGTGGTCGAGACGATTCCCGGCAAGAACTACATGGCGCTCGAGCTGCCGAACCAGCGCCGCCAGACGGTGCATCTGTCCGAGATCATCGGCTCCGAGGTGTATGCGGCCGCGCCGTCCGCGCTGACGCTGAGCCTCGGCAAGGACATCGGCGGCAAGCCGGTGTGCGCGGATCTCGCGAAGATGCCGCACTTGCTCGTGGCCGGCACGACCGGCTCGGGCAAGTCGGTCGGGATCAACGCGATGATCCTGTCGCTGTTGTACAAGGCCACCGCCGAGCAGGTGCGCCTGATCCTGATCGATCCGAAGATGCTCGAAATGAGCGTCTACGAAGGCATTCCGCACCTGCTGTGCCCGGTCGTCACCGACATGCGCCAGGCCGGCCATGCGCTGAACTGGACGGTCGCGGAGATGGAGCGCCGCTACAAGCTGATGAGCAAGCTCGGCGTGCGCAACCTCGCGGGCTACAACAACAAGATCGACGACGCGGCCAAGCGCGAGGAGAAGATTCCGAACCCGTTCAGCCTGACGCCGGACGATCCCGAGCCGCTCGGCCGCCTGCCGAACATCGTCGTCGTGATCGACGAGCTGGCCGACCTGATGATGGTCGTCGGCAAGAAGGTCGAGGAACTGATCGCGCGGATCGCGCAGAAGGCGCGTGCGGCCGGCATCCACCTGATCCTCGCGACGCAGCGCCCGTCGGTCGACGTGATCACGGGCCTGATCAAGGCGAACGTGCCGACGCGGATCGCGTTCCAGGTGTCGTCGAAGATCGACTCGCGCACGATCCTCGACCAGATGGGCGCCGAATCGCTGCTCGGCATGGGCGACATGCTCTATCTGCCGCCGGGTAGCGGGTTGCCGGTGCGCGTGCACGGCGCGTTCGTCGCCGACGACGAAGTGCATCGCGTCGTCGAGAAGCTCAAGGAGCAGGGCGAGCCGAATTACGTCGAGGGCCTGCTCGAGGGCGGCACCGCCGACGGCGACGAGGGCTCGGCCGGTGCGGGAACCGGCGAAGGCGGCGGCGAGTCTGATCCGCTGTACGACCAGGCGGTCGAGATCGTCATCAAGAACCGCCGCGCGTCGATCTCGCTCGTGCAGCGTCATCTGCGGATCGGCTACAACCGCGCGGCGCGGCTGCTTGAGCAGATGGAGCAATCGGGGCTCGTGTCGGCGATGTCGTCGAGCGGCAACCGCGAAATTCTTGTGCCGGCGCGCGACGCGGAATGAGTCCGCGGCGCCCGCAGCGCCGGCCACCCAGGGAGAAAACCGCAATATGCAGCAACTTTCGTTCGTCCCTTCCCTTCGTTCGACGCGGCGCTGGCTCGGCGCGGCGCTTGCCGGCGCATCGCTGATGCTCGCGGCGACGCACGCGTTCGCGGGCGGCACCGAGCAACTGAAGGCCTTCGTGTCGCAGGTGCGTTCGGCGAAGGGCGATTTCACGCAGCAGATCGTCAAGGCGCCCGCCAAGGGCGCGAGCGCCGCGCAGGCCGCGCCGAAGCC
Organism: Burkholderia sp. AU39826; assembly: GCF_020419965.1. NCBI lineage: Bacteria > Pseudomonadati > Pseudomonadota > Betaproteobacteria > Burkholderiales > Burkholderiaceae > Burkholderia > Burkholderia sp. AU39826. The sequence goes on along the minus strand of NZ_JAIZQG010000007.1, from coordinate 209,440 downwards.
CACCGACAATTCGAGCGGCACGTTCGTGTTCGCGCGGCCGGGCAAGTTCATCTGGACGTATCAGAAGCCGTACCAGCAGGTGCTGCAGGCCGACGGCGACAAGCTCTACGTGTACGACCGCGACCTGAACCAGGTCACCGAGCGCAAGCTGAACGGCGCGCTGGGCGCGAGCCCGGCCGCGATCCTGTTCGGCAGCAACGATCTCGACAAGAGCTACACGCTGCGCGATGCGGGCGAGAAGGGCGGCATCGAGTGGCTCGAGATGCTGCCGAAGGCGCAGGACACGCAGTTCCAGCGGATCGGCATCGGCTTCCGCAACGGCACGCTCGCCGCGATGGAGTTGCACGACGTGTTCGGCAACGTCACGCTCTTGACCTTCACGAACATCCAGACGAACCCGTCGCTGAAGGGCGATACGTTCAAGTTCGTGGTGCCGAAGGGGGCGGACGTGATCAACGGCTGACGTTCGTTGCGCCGTTTTCCCGACGCGGGCCTGCCGTCAACGGCAGGCCCGTGTTGTTTGGGGACGCGTGCAACAGACGCGTGTAACGGGCGCGTGTAACGGACGCGAGTACCGGCGCGGGCACCAGACGCGTGTACCAGCCCCGGCGGCGCGCTCGCTCGGCTGTCATAATGTCGGGTCCGGCGGCCGGTTCGGCCGCTACCGTTTGATGTGGAGCGAGGGTTCATGTCCGACCTGTTTCAAGTCGAGCCGCGCCGCCCGCTCGCCGAGGCGCTGCGGCCGAAAACGCTCGCCGAGGTGATCGGCCAGACGCATTTGCTGGGCGAAGGCAAGCCGCTGCGGCTCGCGTTCGAATCCGGCAAGCCGCATTCGATGATCCTGTGGGGGCCGCCCGGCGTCGGCAAGACGACGCTCGCGCGACTCACCGCGCTCGCGTTCGACTGCGAATTCATCGCGCTGTCCGCGGTGCTCGGCGGCGTGAAGGACATCCGCGAGTCGATGGAGCAGGCGAAGGACACGCTCAACCGCACCGGCCGCCACACGATCCTGTTCGTCGACGAGATCCACCGTTTCAACAAGGGGCAGCAGGATGCGCTGCTGCCGTTCGTCGAATCGGGCCTCGTGACCTTCATCGGCGCGACGACCGAAAACCCGAGTTTCGAGGTCAATTCGGCGTTGCTGTCGCGGGCGCAGGTGTACGTGCTGAAGTCGCTGAACGACGACGAGATGCGCCAGTTGCTCAAGCGTGCGCAGGAAATCGCGCTCGACGGCCTCGCGTTCGACGACAAGGCGGTCGATACGCTGATCGGCTATGCGGACGGCGACGCGCGCCGCTTCCTGAACCTGCTCGAACAGGCGCAGACGGCGGCGACGTCGGCCGGCGTCGCGACGATCGATGCCGATTTCGTCGGCAGCGCGATGACGCTGAATGCGCGCCGCTTCGACAAGGGCGGCGACAACTTCTACGACCAGATTTCGGCGCTGCACAAGTCGGTGCGCGGCTCGAGCCCGGACGGCGCGCTGTACTGGTTCTGCCGGATGATCGACGGCGGCGCGGATCCGAAGTATCTCGCGCGGCGCATCGTCCGGATGGCGTGGGAAGACATCGGTCTGGCCGATCCGCGCGCGTTGCAGGTGGCGAACGACGCGGCCGAAACCTACGAGCGGCTCGGCTCGCCGGAAGGCGAGCTCGCGCTCGGGCAGGCCGTCATCTATCTCGCGTGCGCGGCGAAGAGCAACGCCGGGTACAACGCGTTCAACCAGGCGATGGCGTTCGTGAAGCAGGACAAGTCGCGCGAGGTGCCCGTGCATCTGCGCAACGCGCCGACCAAGCTGATGAAGGAACTCGGCTACGGCCACGCCTATCGTTACGCGCACGACGAGCCGAACGCGTACGCGGCCGGCGAGACGTATCTGCCGGACGGAATGCGCGAGCCGCGCTGGTACCAGCCGGTGCCGCGCGGGCTCGAATCGAAGATCGCCGAGAAGCTCGCGTGGCTGCGCGAGCTCGATCGCGAGGCGGGCAAGAAGGACTGATCGGACTGATGGCGCCGCGCGGGCGGGTTCGATCCGCGCAGCCGTGGACGCATCAGCGCTTGCGGCCCGGCTGCTGTTTCTTCCAGTATTCGAACGGCTCTTCGTGGCATTCGATATCGAGTTCGGCGACCCGCGCATGCAGGCGTTCCTGCGCGTCGGCGATCGCGAGGTTGTAGATCGCCGGTGCGATCTCCTGAATGAAGAAATGGAGCAGCGCGCCGGCCTGGATGTTGCCGATCGGCTCGTCCATGTTTTCCGTGAAATAACGTTGCAGCGACGTGATCGCGCGGTCGCGCACGTCCTTGTCGAGTTCGATGGTCATCGGATTCCTTCGCGTGCTGTGACGCGGAGCCGGCGCTCCGCCTGATACGGTTGCCGCCCGCCGGGGCGGACATGTTGCGATCCGTCATGACGACGCGCGCGGCAATTCGCCGTCCGCCGATGCGGCGGTCCGGCAATGCGATACTGCCATGGCCGGCCGTTTGCGGCATTGTCCGTCCGGCCAACGCCGTGGCGGCCGCGGGGTGCGTTAGAATTCCCGTCTTACACAACGATTTTCCAAGTCCTCCCATGCTCGACATCCAGTTGCTGCGCAAAGACCTCGACGGCGTCGCCAAGCGCCTCGCCGATCGCGGCTACACCCTCGACGTCGCCGCGTTCTCCGCACTCGAAGCGGAACGCCGCGCGATCCAGACCCACACCGAAGAGCTCCAGGCGCGCCGCAACAGCCTGTCGAAGCAGATCGGCGCGATGAAGGGGAAGGGCGAGGACACGTCGGCCGTGATGGCCGAGGTCGGCGGGATCGGCGACGAAATGAAGGCGTCGGAAGCCAGGCTCGGCGACATCCAGGCGCGCCTGTCCGAGCTGATGCTCGGCATGCCGAACGTCGCGCACGAAAGCGTGCCGGTCGGCAAGGACGAAGCCGACAACGTCGAGGTGCGCCGCTGGGGCACGCCGCGCCAGTTCGACTTCGCGGTGAAGGATCACGTCGACGTCGGCACGCCGCTCGGCCTCGATTTCGAGACGGGCGCGAAGCTCGCCGGCGCGCGCTTCACGATGCTGCGCGGCCCGATCGCGCGCCTGCATCGCGCACTCGCGCAGTTCATGATCGACACGCACACGCAGCAGCACGGCTATACCGAAACGTACACGCCGTACATCGTGAACCCGGAGATCCTGTACGGCACGGGCCAACTGCCGAAGTTCGCGGACGACATGTTCCGCGTCGAGAAGGGCGGCGAGGAGAACAAGGTCACGCAATACCTGATCTCCACGTCCGAGATTTCGCTGACGAACACCGTGCGCGAATCGATCGTCGACGCATCCGCGCTGCCGATCAAGCTCACCGCGCATTCCCCGTGCTTCCGCTCGGAAGCCGGGTCCTACGGCCGCGACACACGCGGGATGATCCGTCAGCACCAGTTCGACAAGGTCGAGATGGTGCAGGTCGTCGCGCCCGAAACGTCGTATGCGGCGCTCGACGAGATGGTCGGCCACGCGGAAGCGATCCTGCAGAAGCTCGGCCTGCCGTACCGCGTGATCACGCTCTGCACGGGCGACATGGGCTTCTCGGCCGCGAAGACGTTCGACCTCGAGGTGTGGCTGCCCGCGCAGAACACCTATCGCGAAATCTCGAGCTGCTCGAACACCGAGGCGTTCCAGGCGCGCCGGATGCAGGCGCGGTTCCGCAACGCACAGGGCAAGCCCGAACTCGTGCACACGCTGAACGGTTCGGGTCTGGCGGTCGGCCGGACGCTCGTCGCGGTGCTGGAGAACTACCAGAACGCGGACGGCTCGGTCACGGTGCCGGAAGTGCTGCGTCCGTACATGGGCGGCATGGAGCGTATCGACGCGCCGGCGCAGGCGTCCTAACGCGGCCGTTCGGCGCCTTCGCAAAAAATTTGCAAAAAGGGCTTGTCGGCCACGAAGAGATCGTCTTATAATCTTTTTCTCGCGGAAACGACCAGCCGCGAAATGCAGTAAGGAAGGAGAGGTGGCAGAGTGGTCGAATGTACCTGACTCGAAATCAGGCGTACGGTTTCCCCGTACCGTGGGTTCGAATCCCACCCTCTCCGCCAAAATACGAAGCCCCTTGATCCGGAAGGATCAAGGGGTTTTTCGTTTTGGGTCGCCGGTGCAATGTGCCGATTGCCGATGCAGTGACAGCGGGCCGGCTACCGGCGCATCGGATCGTGCGGATGCCGATAGCAGCGCGATCGTGCCGCATCTTCAATGCAGGCTCGCTGCATGACGACTACTACCACCGCTTCGTGCCGCCCCGACTGTCGGAAGTCCTGACGGTTGTTGCATTGCTGCCTCCCGTCGTCACGGGGTCATGTTCCTGCTGCCGGAAACGGTATGACGGGCTCGCTTCGGCACCGCGCGTGCGAAACCGGACGCCGGCGCCCGAACCGTTTCAAGCGGTGCCCGCCGGTTTCCACACCGTCCTCGCCGAACCGTCACGCCGCAGCCGGATACTGCGCCAGCACCTTGTCGCGGATCGACGGCTCGATGTTCGATTGCGCCATGTCGCCGCGATAGTGCGCGACGACACGCGGGTTCATCACGCGATACCAGAGCGGCGGCACGTACGCGAGCAGGATCATCGTCGCGTAGCCGGCCGGCAATTGCGGTGCATCGTCGAAGTGGCGCAGCGCCTGGTACGAGCGCGTCGGATTCGCGTGATGGTCGGCGTGTCGCTGCAACTGGTACAGGAACAGGTTCGTGACGACGTGATTGCTGTTCCACGAATGCTGCGGCGTGCAGCGTTCGTAGCGGCCGCTCGGCAGCTTGCGGCGGCCGAGCCCGTAGTGCTCGACGTAGTTCACCACTTCGAGCAGCGAAGCGCCGTAGACGGCCTGGATCACGAGGAACGGGATCACGATCTTGCCGGCCATCGCGATCGCGATGCCCCATACGATCGCGGTCATCGCCCACGCGTGCAGCACTTCGTTGCGCCACGTCCACGGCGAACGCCCGAGGCGCTCGAGGCGGGTTTTTTCGAGTCGCCATGCCGAGCGGATGCTGCCCGTCACCGTGCGCGGCAGGAACGCCCAGAACGATTCGCCATAGCGCGCGCTGGCCGGGTCTTCGGCGGTCGCGACGCGCACGTGATGGCCGCGGTTGTGTTCGACGTAGAAGTGGCCGTACGCGACCGGTGCGAGCGTGATCTTCGCGAGCCAGCGTTCGAAGCGGTCGGTCTTGTGCCCGAGCTCGTGCGCGGTATTGATCGAGATGCCCGTCGCGGCGCCGAGCGACAGCGCGAAGCCGACATAGTCGTACCAAGCGAGCGCGTGCGTGCCGACGATCCACACGCACATGAAGAACGCGACGTATTCGACGAAAGTCGCGAGATAGACGATGTACCGGTAATAGCGCTCGCGTTCGAGATGCGGCACGACGGCTTCGGGCGGATTGTCGCGATCGTCGCCGATGAGCGTGTCGAGGATCGGGATCACGCCGAACGCGAACAGCGGACCGAACCACCAGAACACATGGAAGCCCGTCGACAGCGCGAGCTGCGCGGCGAGGATCGGCAGCGTGATCGTCAGCGCGCCGAGCAGCCACAGGTAACGCTTGCCATCCGACCAGCCCGAAGCCGATCCGTCGGTCGTTGCCATTGTCTCCCTCCAGTCGGCCGGCCCGCAGGCGGCCGCATGCAAGATCGTTCGAATCCTCGTGGTCCGCGCCGCGCGCGGCGGCGGCCCGGATCGTCGCCCGGATCTGCCTGTTATACGACCGGCGTGCGCGCTTGCCAAACCCCCGCGCTAGGCGTGACGCTCCAAACGGCTGAGCATGGCGCCACGCGCGTATCGAAGCGGCGAGGCGCGCCGATTGAAACATGCAGGTAGGGGCGAATCGGTCCGTGGGGTTGGCGCGTTCGTCAGATGAATGGCCCGGCGCGTGATGCGCGCATGCCGATGTGATGCGGTGGCAACAAATGTTGCATCGCAATAAAAAGGCCAGCGAAGTATTGCTGCAGCGCGTGTTTCGTTTGCTTGTATTACGTCGCATTACGGCCGCGGCAAGGCAATGCAACGCGGCTCGAATCCGGAGGGCCGCGGATCGCTAGGAGAACGAGGCGAAACGCGGGATCACGACAGCACATTTACCGTCCAACAATCTGCGCCGATGCATCGATGCTGCACGTGCACACCGATCAGCGCGGGCCGTTGCCGATGACCTCCGCCGCCTTTCGATCCGCGCCGCCGTTTGAAAATTACGATTTGACTCATGCCCCGCTTTCGGTTGAAGCTACTAGCTTGCTGTCCGAAGGGGGCTGTGCCTGCATGAGTTCGACCTTGACCGTTCGTCGTATCGCTGCCGATCAGGGCGGCGTGTATCGCGAACTCCGCGCTGCATCGCTGCGTGAGCCCTACGCGCCCGGCGAAGCGCCGGAGGCCGAATTGCTGACCGTCGAAACGGACGCAGCGTCGGCGATCGCCGCGCAGCGCGCCGTGTCCGACGAGTCGACGACTTTCCTGCTGTACACCGAAGGCCATCCGGCCGGCATGATCGGCGCGTATTTCGACAACACGCCCGATCGGCGCGCGTTCGTCAGCGAACTGTGGGTCGCGCATGCGGTGCGTCATCTGCGCGGTGGCGTGCTGCTGCTGGAGACGGCCACTGCATGGCTCGCCGAGCGCGGCGCCACCGACGTCTACGCGTGGATCGCCGATGCGAACCGCAACGCGATCCGTTTCTACGAGCGTGCGGGTTTCGGCAACACCGGCGAACATGCGCCGATCGCGCGGATGCCCGGCGCGATGAAATCGCTGTTCGTGTCGCAGGTAAAGCACTGACGCTGTCCCGACACGCCAGCCGGGCGGCGCGATGACAGCGCGATCGGCCGCTGGCCTGCCCGCCTGCCGGTTGCGCGTCCGCCCGGGCCGCCGCAACCCCGAGTCCCAAAAATAATGGCCGCACGCGTGGACGCCTGTAAAATACGCAAAAAATTTTTGCAGAGTGTCCATGTCGCTTAAAAAATCGCCATTCTTCGAGCTGCGCAGCGGATCGGTCGATACGTTGCTGTTCACCGTGAAGACGACCGATCTCGATGCGTTGCGTGCCGAACTGGTCAAGCGCTTCGAAGCGACTCCCGAGTTTTTTGCCGACGATGTCGTCGCGATCGACGTCCGCCGCCTGGCTGACGGCGAACGCGTCGCGCTCGCGGACATCCGCCAGATGCTGAACGACGTGCGGATGCGTCCGGTGGGCGTCGTCGCGCTGGCCACGCAGGGCTGGGCGGGGGAAGCCGGCCTGCCGTTGCTGGAGGCGCGCGATCGCCGCGCGCCGGCCGCGAAACCTGCCGACGAAGCGGAACCGGCGGCCGTGCCAGCCGTCGACACCGCCGCCGCTGGGGAAGCCGAAGCGGCGCCCGAACAGTCGCCGGAACCCGCGCCGGCGCTCGGGCAAGCCGGTGCGCAGACGCTGGTGATCGACCGGCCGTTGCGTTCGGGGCAGCAGATTTACGCGAAAGGGGACCTCGTGGTGCTCGCGCCGGTCAGTCACGGCGCGGAGATCATCGCGGAAGGCAATATTCATATCTACGCGCCGTTGCGCGGCCGTGCACTCGCCGGCGTGCACGGCAATCACGACGCGCGCATTTTCTGCACGTGTCTCGAACCGGAACTGATTTCGATCGCGGGTATCTATCGAACCACCGAGAACCCGCTGCCCGCCGACGTACTGGGCAAATCGGTGCAGATCCGGCTCGAAGAGGAAAAACTGATGATCGAACCGCTGCGACTGACGTAATTCACGCGGTGCGCTCCGGATCGATCGGCTCTCATTGACGAACACAGGGTATTGGGTAAATGGCAAAAATCATCGTGGTGACCTCGGGCAAGGGCGGCGTGGGCAAGACGACGACGAGCGCGAGCTTCGCGTCGGGTCTCGCGCTGCGCGGCCACAAGACGGCCGTGATCGACTTCGACGTCGGCCTGCGCAACCTCGATCTCATCATGGGCTGCGAGCGTCGCGTCGTGTATGACCTCGTGAACGTGATCCAGGGCGAAGCGAACCTGAACCAGGCGCTGATCAAGGACAAGAAGTGCGAGAACCTGTTCATCCTGCCGGCGTCGCAGACGCGCGACAAGGATGCGCTGACGCGCGACGGCGTCGAGAAGGTGCTGAACGACCTCGTCGCGATGGACTTCGAATACATCGTCTGCGATTCGCCGGCCGGTATCGAAGCCGGCGCGCTGCACGCGATGTACTTCGCGGACGAAGCACTGATCGTCACGAACCCGGAAGTGTCGTCGGTGCGCGATTCGGATCGCATTCTCGGCATCCTGTCGTCGAAGACGAAGCGCGCGACCGAAGGCAAGGAGCCGATCAAGGAACACCTGCTGATCACGCGTTACAGCCCGAAGCGCGTGAGCGAAGGCGAGATGCTGTCGCTCGAGGACATCAGCGAGATCCTGCGCATCAAGCTGATCGGCGTGGTGCCCGAGTCGGAAGCCGTGCTGCACGCATCGAACCAGGGTCTGCCGGCCGTGCATATCGACGGTACCGACGTCGCCGAAGCGTACAAGGACGTCGTCGCCCGCTTTCTCGGCGAGGACAAGCCGCTGCGCTTCACCGATTACCAGAAGCCGGGCCTGCTGCAGCGCCTCTTCGGCAGCAAGTAACGGAGGCCGCCCATGTCCATCCTTTCGTTTCTCCTCGGCGAGAAGAAGAAGTCCGCATCGGTCGCGAAGGAGCGCCTGCAGCTCATCATCGCGCACGAGCGGGTCGGCGGCCGGCCGCCGGCCGATTACCTGCCGGCGCTGCAGAAGGAACTCGTCGCGGTCATCTCGAAGTACGTCCATATTTCGGACGATGACATTCGCGTGAGCCTCGAGCGCCAGGACGATCTCGAAGTCCTCGAAGTGAAGATCGAGATTCCGCAAGCCTGACGCTTGCGCGTGTCCCTCCGCACGGCGGCGCCCGCCGCCGTGCGCGTCTTACGCCCTGTTGCACTTTCGGGTACGCCGTAACACGGCGCCTGTCGGCCGTCATCCCCCGTCGCGCATTGAACGAATACGCTCGCGTAACTTGTTCAACCAGGAGGTTGTGATGGCTGTCTCTACCGTTTCACGTCGTCTCGTTTCGCTCGCGCTGTTCGCCGCGGGCCTGTCAGCCGTCGTCGCGCCGTTTGCCGCGCATGCGGACGAAATTCTCGTCGGCACGCCCGTGATCGCGCCGCAGGGGCGCATGGTCATCGCCGAGCCGGTCGCCGTGCGTACCGAGGAAGTCGTCGTCGTCGCGCCGAATGCGCCGCCGCCCGTGCGCTACGAGGTCGTACCGGCCACGCGCGTGGGCTACGTGTGGGAGCGCGGGCACTGGCGCTGGGATCATGGCCGCTACGTGTGGATCGGCGGTCACTGGGAAACCGAACGCGTCGGCATGCACTGGGTGCCGGGCCACTGGGATCAGCGCGGGCCGAACTGGTTCTGGACGCGTGGCCACTGGGCTTGAGGCAGGCGTGCGATGAAAAGAACCGCAATCGCCATCGCGCTCGTCGCGATCACGCTGGCCGGGTGCATCGTCGTGCCGGCGCGGCCGGTCTACTACCGGCCGGCGCCCGTCGTGATCTATTGAGTGTCGCGCGGGCCGGGTTGGGCCGGGGCGTCTGCGCCGGTCGCAGCCGGCGGCCCGGTATCGTCCGACGCCGGTGTCGGCGCGGCGCGGTCGGTCGCCGCCGCGGCGGCGGCAGGCTCGTCGCCGCCTTCGTCGCGCAGCGTATCGAGCGGGTCGGCGGGCGCCGCGTTTTCATCCTGGGGTTCGGCAACGTTGCTCGCGGTGGCTGCCGTCGCTGCAGCGGCCGCGACGGGAGGCGCGAGATAGCGCTGCGCAAGTGTTTCATAGAGCGGCGGCGCGAAAAAGCGCGAGACCCGGCTCGATACCAGCGCGGTCGCCATCAGCGAAATCACGAGCGCATGCCCGTTGATCATTTCCATCACGATCACGAACGACGTGATCGGCGACTGCGTGACGGCCGCCAGATAGCCGACCATCGCGAGTGCGATCAGCATCGGCAGGCTCATGTTGCTGAACACGGCGTGCAGCAGGTTGCCGAAGCCGGCACCGATCGACAGCGACGGCGCGAAGATCCCGCCCGGGATGCCCGGCAGGTACGACGCGACCATCGACACCATCTTCAGGAACGGATAGAACACCGACAGTTGCTGACTGCCGTCGAGCAGGCCGCGCGCCTCGGCGTAGCCGCTACCGAACGTCGTGCCGCCGGATACGAGCCCCACGACGGCGATCACGAAGCCGCACAGCGCGGCGAACCTGATCGGCCGCTCGCGATACAGGCCCAGCAGTTGCGCGGGCAGCCAGCGCCCCGTATTGAGCAGCAGCCAGCAGAACAGGCCGCCCGCGATGCCCGTCACGATCGCGGTGACCAGCACCGCCACCGCCAGCAGTTTCGGGAAATGGAGGCCGGCGTTGATCGTGCCGAAATACGTGTAGTTGCCGTTCAGCCCGAGCGCGACGACGCCGGCGAGGATGATCGCGGTGATCAGTACGCCGCTGGCGCGCGCGGAGAAGCTGCGGGTCAGTTCCTCGATCGCGAACACGATGCCGGCGAGCGGCGTATTGAACGCGGCCGACAGCCCGGCCGCCGCGCCGGCCAATACGAGCTGGCGTTCGATCTGCGCGTTCGAGCGCGGGTAGAAGCGCCGCAGGTTGAACATCAGCGCCGCGCCGACCTGCACGGTCGGCCCTTCGCGGCCGATCGTGAAGCCGCCGAGGATGCCGAGGAACGAGATCAGTACCTTGCCGAACAGGATGCGCAGCGTCAGCAAGCGGGCGCCGAACGCGCTCGGCCGCGCATGCAGTGTCGCGATCACCTGCGGGATGCCGCTGCCCTCGGCGCCGCGGAAGAAGCGGCGCGTGATCCATGCCGACAGCGCGGCGATCGCCGGCGTCAGCAGCAGCGGCAGCCACACGGCGTGATCGCGCATCGCGCGGAAAGACTCGTAGCCCCAGTCGATCAATCGGGCGTACAGGACGGCCGCGAGCCCGACGACGATCGCCCCGAGCCAGAAGACACCATATTGGCGCCAGATTCGCAGCGAGCGGCGGGTGAGGGCGGGAAACAGCGCGGGAAGGGCGGGGCGCGGCATTGGCTCGGGCCGGAGGGCAAAGAGGGAATTATAAAAAGAACCGGATGCCAGCGGGACCTCGGAAGCCGGTAGGGAATGACAAAAATCCACAAAAGAGATGCAATTTGTTGCAAATGTAATGCTCGCGTAATGTCTGTACATAGCAACCGTCGTTAGCATGCCGAGATAACCCGTCGAGAACCCCGCCAATCGTGAAACGCATCCTCATCGTGAAAGTGACGTCGCTCGGCGACGTCGTCCAGACGCTGCCTGTCGTCGCCGACCTGCATCGCGCCTTCCCCGGCGTGACGGTCGACTGGGCCGTCGACGAATCGTGCGCGGAGGTCGTACGCTGGCATCCGGGCGTGAGCGCCGTCCTGTGCGCGCCGCTGCGCCGCTTCAAGAAAATGCGCAATGTCGGCGACCTGAAGGCGATCTCGGCATCGATCGGTGCGTTGCGTGCGCATCGTTACGATGCGGTCATCGATCTGCACGGCGTCTACAAGAGCGCGATCATTTCGTCGCTGGCGCGTGCCGCGCGCCGTGTCGGCTACCAGACGCAGGATCTTGGCGAAACGGGCGCGCGCTTCGCGTATTCGCACCGTTTCGGCCCGCGGCCGGACTGCGACGCATGGCACGGGATGCGCGTGAGTGCCGGCGAAGCGCTCGGCTACGTGCCCGAAGGGGCTGCCGCGTACGGCATCGTCGCGCCGCAGGACGCGAGCCTGCCCGCGGCCGTGACCGACGGCGGGCCGTTCATGCTGCTGTTCCATGCGACGTCCAACCCCGACAAGAAGTGGCCGGCCGAACACTGGGCCGCCCTTGCCACGGAGATGATGGCGCGCGGCGTGCGCGTCCTGCTGCCGTGGGGATCGGCGGCCGAGCACGACGATGCGCGGGATATCGCCGCTCGTGCGCCGGGCGCGATCGTGTTGCCGGCGATGACGGTGCGTGAACTGGGCGCGGCGCTGGGCCGGGCCGCGCTCGTGGTGGGGGTCGATACGGGGTTCGTGCACATGGCGCACGCGTTGCAGCGGCCGACCGTGATGATTTTCGTCGCGACGTCGCGCCACCATTGCGGGATCGGCGGCGCGCCGCATGCGCTGTCGATCGGCGAGCCGGGCGCGATGCCGACCGTCGACGAGGCGCTGGACGCGATCGATACGGTCTGCCCGGCCTACGGCGCGTTGCGCGCGCGGCTGTCCGCCTGACGCGGCGCGGCGGCCGTGGTCAGGCCAGCAACATCTCGACCGTGACGACGGCGGCGATGGCCGCCAGATTCGCCAGCAGCGCCTCGAACACGAGGCCGCGCCAGGTCTTCGGCCGGAACCGTAGCGCGAGCAGCAGCGCGCCACCCAGCGCGAGCGCGAGGATCACGACGAGATCGGCATTGGCGAGACGGATATTCATGGCGGCGGCTCCTGTCGGGGCGGGATATCCGGGCGCGCGACGACGCGCCCAGGATCGAGTATAGAGCGCGCCTGCCGCCGTACAACCCGGGTCGCCCCGGAGGGTCAGACGAGCGATGCGTCGCGCGTTTCGCGCATCAGCAATACGCCGATCAGGCTGATCGCCGCCGCGACCGACACGTAGCCGCCGACCCACGACAGCCCGCCGCGCGCAGCCAGCAGTTGCGCGATATACGGTGCGATCGACGCGCCGAGGATCCCGCCGAGGTTGTACGCGACGCCCGCGCCCGTATAGCGGACGTTGGTCGGGAACAACTCCGGCAGCAGCGCGCCCATCGGCGCGAACGTTACGCCCATCAGGAACAGTTCGATCGTCAGGAACAGCGCGACGAGCGGCATCGAGCCGCTGCCGAGCAGCGGCGCCATCGCGAACCCCGACAGCAGCGCGGCGAGCGCGCCGGCGACCAGCACCGGCTTGCGGCCGAAGCGGTCCGACGCCCATGCGGACAGCGGCGTCGCGAGCCCCATGAAGACGACCGCGAAACACAGCAGGCCGAGGAAGCTCTGGCGCGGAATATGCAGCGCCGACACGCCGTACGACAGCGAGAACACGGTCGAGATATAGAACAGCGTGTAGCAGACGACCATCGCGAGCGCGCCGAGCAGCGTGGGCTGCCAGTGCTGCGTGACGAGCGTCGCGACCGGCACGCGCACGCGCTCGTTGCGGTCGAGCGCCGCCTGGAACGCGGGCGTTTCGGTGATCTTGAGCCGCACGTACAGGCCGAGCGCGACGAGCACCGCGCTGACGAGGAACGGGATGCGCCAGCCCCAGCTGCGGAACTGCTCGTCGGACAGCGACAGCGCGAGCGCGAAGAACAGCCCGTTCGACATCAGGAACCCGACCGACGGCCCCAGTTGCGGGAACATCCCGAACCAGCCGCGCTTGCCCTGCGGCGCATGCTCGGTCGCGAGCAGCGCCGCGCCGCCCCATTCGCCGCCGAGGCCGATCCCCTGGCCGAAACGCAGCACGCACAGCAGCACCGGCGCGAGCGTGCCGATCGCGTCGTAGCCGGGCACGAAGCCGATTGCGGTGGTGGACACGCCCATCACGAGCAGCGAGGCGACGAGCGTCGACTTGCGGCCGATACGGTCGCCGAAGTGTCCGAACAGGAACGAGCCGATCGGGCGCGCGATGAACGCGATGCCGAACGTGACGAATGCGGACAGTGCCTGCGCCGTTGCGGAGCCGTGCGGAAAGAACACGGGGCCGATGACGAGCGCGGCGGCCGTTGCGTACACGTAGAAATCGTAGAACTCGATCGCGGTGCCGATGAAGCTCGCGAACACGATGCGCCGGTGGCTGACGGCGCCGGCCGAACCGGTTGCGTGTGCAACGGCCGGGGGGGATGCGGACATGGATGTCTCCGTTTTGTCGTTGGGGCAGCCGGCTGAGCGTGCGTTCGGCGGGCGACGGCCTGCCGGGCGCTGCCGGGCAAATGATCGATGCGGATGACGCGATGGCGGCGTGGACGCGCGCCGTGGCGCGGACGTCACCCGCCGGTCGACGATGGAGACGGGTACGTCGCCGCCGCCCGGTGCCGGCGTGGTCGGCTCGCTTGCCGGGTGCGGCGCGCGAACGCACGCGCGGCGTGATGGCCGCGCGAGTGCGGAAAATTATAGCCAGCAGCGCCGTGCACCGGCAATCGGGCCGCGGCGGCGCGTCAGTCGATCGACTGCGCCTGCGCGGACGCGGTGCTTTGCAGCTGGAAGTGGCCGTCGTCGTTGAAGAGCCAGCCTTCCATCAGTTCGAGCCGGCCGTTGCCGTCGAGCAGCCGCGACGGCGGCGCCGGCAGCGGCGCCGAGCGGCGCAGCGACGCGAGCGCGAGCGCTTCCGCCTCGCTGTCGCCGTTGCTGCGATAGACGGACGCGTTGATCACGCGGCCGCTGCCATCGACGGTGAAGGCCACGACGACGAGCGAGCGCAGCATGGCCTGCGGCGTGCCGTGCAGCATGCCGGACGGATTGCGCTCGGCGACGCGATGCGCGACCTCGACGCGATACTGGTCGAGCGTGCCGCTGCGTATGACCGACGGAATCGTCAGGACCGAGCGTAGCGACGAAGGCGGCGTGATCGTGCACGCGGCAAGCAGGGCGACGACGGCTAGCGCAGCGACACGCAGCCGGACGACGCGCGGACGGAGAAGGGGGCGCATGACGGGATGGCCGGGAGGGACGATAGAAAAATGATAGGCGTACCGACGCGAGACGATATGGGGGGAAACGCATAGCGCGCGGGATCGGTTGCCGCGATCGCTGATGATGACGGCCGGGCGCTGCGTCGAGCGACGTGCATCGCGCGCGGTGCGTCGCGAGGTGACGCGACATGTGACAGCGTCAGCGATGGACGCGCATGTTGCAAGGTTGAAAGCCGCGGCACGCTGCGATCGTCCGGCCGCGCGGCGCGGCCAGCCGATGCGGTGACCTCGACCGGTCTTCCGCGCCATCGCCGGCGATGCTTTCCGGCCGCGTCAGAAGCCGTGCGTCACGAGCGACAGTACCGACAGGTCGGGGTGCGTGCCGTCGATGATGCTCTTGCCGACGTGCACGCCTTCGCGGGTCGCCTCGTCGAGGCTCGCGAAGCTCTCCTCGCCGTCCGCGTGGAACGGCACCGCATGGCCGGGCAGCGCGGGATTCACGCCCGGATGGCACACGTAGCCGGTGTAGGTATAGCGCGTGTCGCTGCCGGGCATCGCGGCCGGCACGACATGGATCTCGAAGCCTTCGTAATCGACGTGGTCCGTCGCGCTCGACAGGTCGGTCATGGCGATCTCCGTGTGCCGCGCGCACGGGTGGCGCGTGCGGCATCGAATACGCGGCGGCGTTTGTCGCCGTGTTGAACGAATTCTAGGTGATGGCGAGCGGGGTGGGGAGGCGTGCGGCGATGCGCGGCGGCATGCGCCCCGGCGCGCGTACCATGCCGATCCGGTGCCGATTCCTGAGCGCGATTGCGTTTGCGTTGGGCGCCGCGGTGTCGGTCGTCCTGCTGCTCCGCGTGCCGCTGCCCGGCGCGCATGCGCGTCCGTCTCGACTGATGAACGTGTCGCGTCGCGACTTCATTACTTGCAGCGCGCGTCCTTGCGCTGCACGACGACGATCACCGGATACTTCTGGCCGTGATCGAGTTCCACGCGCGCGACGACGGTCAGCGTCGCCGGATCGGAATCGTCGTATACGCTGACCTGTTCGTTGCGCAGATAGGTCACGCCGGTGCAGTTCGACGTGCGTCCGTCGTCACCCACCTTGCATTGAAGCTCGTTGTCCTTCAGGTAGTTGTATGGCGACGGGCTCGCGAGGTATTCGCTCAGGCCGCGCGGCGAACCGCCGACGCCGGTCACGTACGCGATCGCACACGATGCTTGCGCGTCGCCGGAGGCGGTGTCGGCCGCCGCATGCGTGCTGACGGCAACCAGCAGCGCGGCGAGCGACGAGACGAGGAAGGGCTTCATGACGTGGGGTTCCCGTTTCGCGAATCGGAGCGCGGGATTGTAACGGCATCCGGCGCGACGCGTCGGCCCGTGCGGGGCGCATGCGTGCGGACAAACAAAAAACCCCGTCATTCTGCGAATGGACGGGGTTCGGCGAATTTCCTGGCGGAAGCGGTGAGATTCGAACTCACGGACAGTTTCCCGTCGCTGGTTTTCAAGACCAGTGCCTTAAACCGCTCGGCCACGCTTCCACACGAGGCGGCATTGTAACCGAAATGCCGCCCCGTTCATGCGTTCAGTCGTCGCGCAGGAACAATTCCTGCAGGTCGTTGAGGAAACGCTGGCCGAGCGGCGTGGGCGCGATTTGCGTGAAATCGCGCGTGATCAGTCCGCGCCGTTCCGCTTCCTTCAATGCCGGCTCGATCGTGCTCATCGGCAGGCCCGTGCGTTCCGCGAAGCTGTGCACGGGGAAACCCTCGACGAGCCGCAGCGTGTTCAGCATGAACTCGAACGGCAGGTCGCGCGCGCCGACCTCACGCTCTTCCTGCACGGCCGTGCCGGCCTTCGCCTGTTCGATGAAGGTCGCCGGATGCTTGTAGCGCGCCTGCCGCAGGATCCGGTTCGGGAACGACAGTTTCGTGTGGGCACCCGCGCCGATCCCGAGATAGTCGCCGAAGCGCCAGTAGTTCAGGTTGTGCTTGCACTGATGATTCGGCTTCGCGTACGCGGATACTTCGTAGCGCCCGTAGCCGGCTTCGGCCGTGCGCGCATGGATCCATTCCTGCATGTCGGCCGACGCGTCGTCGTCGGGCACGACGGGCGGGAATTTCGCGAACAGCGTATTCGGCTCGAGCGTCAGGTGATACAGCGACAGGTGCGGCGGCGCGAACGACAGCGCCGTCTCGATGTCGGCGCGGCATTCGTCGAGCGTCTGGTTCGGCAGCGCGAACATCAGGTCGAGGTTGAAGTTGTCGAAGTTCTTCGCGGCGATCTCGACGGCCGCGCGTGCCTGCGCGGTGTCGTGAATCCGGCCGAGCGCCTTCAGGTGCGCCTCGTTGAAGCTCTGGATGCCGACCGACAGGCGGTTCACGCCGCTTGCGCGGAACTGCGCGAACTTCGCGGCTTCGAACGTGCCCGGATTCGCTTCCAGCGTGATCTCGGCATCGGCGTCGAGCGGCAGCAGCGCGCGCACGTCGGACAGCATCCGGTCGAGGGCGGCCGCCGACAGCAGGCTCGGCGTGCCGCCGCCGATGAACACGGTATGCACCTGCCGGCCCCACACGAGCGGCAGCGCCTGCTCGAGGTCGGCGCGCAACGCGTCGAGATACTCGGCTTCCGGAAACCGTTCGCCTTTCCATTCGTGCGAGTTGAAGTCGCAGTACGGGCACTTGCGCACGCACCACGGGAAATGCACATACAGCGCGAGCGGCGGCAGCGACGTGAGGCGTACCTGGCCGGGCGACGTGAAGGTCGCGACGACGCGTGCGCCGGTTTCCGCGGCCTGGCTCATGCGGCCTCCCGCTGCGGATGCGTGATGAAGACGATCATGCGGGTTCCTCTGCGAGCCGCGCGAGCAGCGCCTTCAGCGCGAGCGCGCGATGGCTGTGCGTGTTCTTGACGGCCGGCTCGAGTTCGGCTGCCGTCGCGCCGAGCGACGGCAGGTAGAAATACGGGTCGTAGCCGAATCCATGTCCGCCGCGCGGCGTATCGACAATCTCGCCGGCCCAGCGGCCTTCGGCGAACAGCGGCTCGGGATCGTCCGCATGACGCACGAGCGCGAGCACACAGCAATAGTATGCGCGCCGGTCGTCGACGCCGCGCAGTTGCTCGACCAGGTACGCATTGTTCGCCGCATCGCCCTTGTCGCGGCCCGCGCGCTGCGCGTAGCGCGCCGAATAGACGCCTGGTGCGCCGCGCAGCGCGCGCACGCACAGGCCGGAATCGTCGGCGATCGCCGGCAGCCCGGTGAGCCGCGACGCGTGGCGCGCCTTCGTCAGCGCATTCTCGATGAACGTGCCGAACGGCTCTTCCGCCTCGGGCACGGCCAGGTCGCCCTGCGGCACGATCTCGATGCCGACCGTGGAAAACAGCGCGGTGAATTCGCGCAGCTTGCCGGCGTTGTTCGACGCGAGCACGATGCGCGACAGCGGCGCGAGGGTGCGGTCGTCACGCATGGTTCGTGCCCAGGACAGCTTTCTGCAACTGCACGAGCTCGGCGATCCCGCCTTGCGCGAGGTCGAGCAGCGCATTCATCTCGGCGCGCGAGAACGGCACGCCTTCGGCCGTGCCCTGGACTTCGACGAAGCCGCCCGCGCCCGTCATCACGACGTTCATGTCGGTGTCGCAGCGCGAATCTTCCGCGTAGTCGAGGTCGAGCACCGGCGCGCCTTCGTACACGCCGACCGAGATCGCGGCGACGTGGTCGGTGATCGGCGAGCGCGCGAGCTTGCCGGCCGCGATCAGCGTCGACACGGCGTCGTGCGCGGCGACGAACGCGCCGGTGATGCTGGCCGTGCGCGTACCGCCGTCGGCCTGGATCACGTCGCAGTCGATGTGGATCGTGCGCGGGCCGAGCGCCTCGAGATCGAACACCGCGCGCAGCGCGCGGCCGATCAGGCGCTGAATTTCCTGCGTGCGGCCCGTCTGCTTGCCGCGCGCGGCTTCACGGTCGCTGCGCGTGTGCGTCGCGCGCGGCAGCATCCCGTATTCGGCGGTCAGCCAGCCTTGCCCGCGCTCGCGCAGGAATTCGGGCACGCGCTCGGCGACGCTTGCGGTGCACAGCACCTTGGTGTCGCCGAATTCGACCAGCACGGAGCCTTCGGCGTGTTTCGTGTAGTGGCGCGTGAGGGCGACCTTGCGCAGTTCGTCGGCGCGGCGGCCGCTCGGGCGGGAAACGGAAGACGTCATGGGGAAATCGCGGAAGAAGAGGAAACTCCGATTTTAGCGCCGAACGCCGCGCGCGCCCGGAGGGGTGTCCCGCAAAAATGGGATAATGCGCGCTTGCCGCCCCGCGCTTTGCGATGCGCCGGGCGCCTCGACATATCCCCCCCGCCCGCGAGGGCATCAGACGGCGAGACGAACCATGATCTACAGCATGACGGGCTACGCGAGCGCGACGCGCGAACTCGCGACGGCCACCGGCAACGGCGGCACCAGCGTGTCGGTCGAACTGCGCACCGTGAACTCGCGCTTCCTCGATCTCAATTTCCGGATGCCGGACGACGTGCGCGCGTGCGAATCCGCGCTGCGCGAAATGCTGATGAACAAGCTGTCGCGCGGCAAGGTCGACGTGCGTATCAACCTGCAGCGCGGCGAGCAGAGCATCGGCGCGGGCGCGCTGAACCAGTCGGCGCTCGGCCAGCTTGCCGAACTCGAACGCGCGGTGCTCGATTCGTTCCCGGGCGTCGGCCGCCTGCGCGCGGGCGAGATCCTGCGCTGGCCCGGCGTGCTCGCCGAGAGCGGCGTGTCGGCCGAGGCGATCCGCGACGCGGTGCTCGCCTGCGGCAAGGAAGCGATCGGCGAACTCGTCGTCGTGCGTTCGCGCGAAGGTGCGCAACTGGCGGCGATGCTGCTGTCGAACGTCACCGAGATGGAGGCGATCGTCGCGCGCATCACGCCGCTCGTGCCGGAGCTGATCGCGAAGCACCAGCAGAAGATCGTCGAGCGGCTGCAGGAAGCGCTCGGCCTCGCGGCGCCCGAAGGCGGCTCGACGGTCGTCACGCGCGAGGAAGCCGCGGAGCGCATCCGTCAGGAAGTGACGATGTACGGGATCCGCATCGATATCGCGGAAGAGCTGTCGCGGCTCACCGCGCACCTGAACGAAACGCGTCACGTGATCGAGAAGGGCGGCCGCGTCGGCAAGCGTCTCGACTTCATGATGCAGGAACTGAATCGCGAAGCGAACACGCTCGGCTCGAAGGCGGCGGCGAAGGAGCTCGCCGACGCGTCGATGGCGCTGAAGCTGCTGATCGAGCAGATGCGCGAGCAAGTGCAAAACCTGGAGTAAGAGAGATGAAACGACCCCCACGCTCACTATGTTTGCTGCCCTCCGAGGGGGCGGCCCGGCGGAGGCTGTCATGACCGATTCCCATCGCGACGGCCACGCGTCGCATTCGCTGCACGGCGGCGTCTATCCCGGTAACCTGTTCATGGTCGTCGCGCCGTCGGGCGCCGGCAAGTCGACGCTCGTGAATGCGCTGCTGTCGAAGGACAGCGACATCTGCCTGTCGATCTCGTACACGACGCGCAAGCCGCGCCCCGGCGAGCAGGATGGCCAGCACTACCACTTCACGACCGTCGAGGATTTTCGCGCGCGTCACGCGGCGCACGAATTCCTCGAGAGCGCGGAAGTGCACGGCAACTACTACGGCACGTCGCGCGTCTGGATCGAGGAGCAGATGCAGAACGGCCACGACGTGCTACTCGAAATCGACTGGCAAGGCGCGTTGCAGGTGAAGAAGCAGTTCCGCAACGCGGTCGGCATCTTCATCCTGCCGCCGTCGCTCGACGCGCTCGAGGAGCGCCTGAAGAAGCGCGGCCAGGACGAGCCGAACGTGATCACGCGACGCCTGCTGGCGGCCGGCAGCGAGATCGCGCACGCGTCGGAAGCGGAATACGTGGTGATCAACGAGAATTTCGAGCGTGCGCTCGCGGAACTCGAATGCATCGTCGCGGCGACGCGCCTGCGTTTTGCTTCGCAGTACGCGCGACACACGGAGCTGTTCATCGAGCTCGGCATCCATCTGCCCCACGCGGAATGACGCGGGGCACGAGGGACATAAGGTAGAATAAGGACTATATTCAGAAGGAATCACCAACATGGCTCGCATTACCGTCGAAGACTGCCTGAAGCAAATCCCGAATCGCTTCGAACTGGCGCTCGCCGCCACCTATCGCGCGCGGCAGCTCGCGCAAGGCCATACGCCGAAAATCGAAAGCCGCGACAAGCCGACCGTCGTCGCGCTGCGCGAAATCGCTGCCGGCCAGGTCGGCGTCGAGATGCTGAAGAAGGTGCCGGTGTAACGCGCATCCGGCCCGTTCCAGCCATGTAGTCCACGCGCGCAACGACTCGACCTGGAGGCGAATATGAGCACCACCCCATCGTCCGCCTCCGCGGATCCGACCACCGAAGCCACGGCCCAGTCGCCTGCGCGCCAGTACATCGACGCGGTCCTCGAACAGTCCTTCCGGCATCTGTTCGGGCCGACCGCCACCCCGGAGCAGCCGCGCAAGCACGGCGTCGTTTCGATCGCGAAACTGACGGCCGCGCTTGCCGAGTATCTCGCTCCGGACGAAATCAAAGAGGTCAAGGCGGCGTTCCACTTCAGCGACGAAGCCCACCTCGGTCAATATCGCCAGAGCGGCGAACCCTATATCACCCATCCCGTCGCCGTCGCGGAAATCTGCGCCGGCTGGAAGCTCGACGCGCAGGCCGTGATGGCCGCGTTGCTGCACGACGTGATGGAAGACCAGGGCGTGACCAAGAACGAGCTGGCCGAGCGGTTCGGCCCGAAGGTCGCCGAACTGGTCGACGGCCTGTCGAAGCTCGACAAGATGGAATTCCGCAGCCGCGAGGAAGCGCAGGCGGAAAACTTCCGCAAGATGCTGCTCGCGATGGCGCGCGACGTGCGCGTCATTCTCGTGAAGCTCGCCGATCGCCTGCACAACATGCGCACGCTCGGCGCGGTGCCGATGGAAAAACGCCGCCGCGTCGCGCGCGAAACGCTCGACATCTACGCGCCGATCGCGCACCGGCTCGGGTTGAACAATACGTATCGCGAGCTGCAGGACATGAGCTTCGCGAACTTCAACCCGCATCGCTACGCGACACTCGAGAAGGCCGTGAAGGCCGCGCGCGGCAATCGCCGCGAAGTGATCAGCAAGATCCTCGAGGCCGCGCAGCGCGCGATGGCCGACGCGAAGATCGACGCCGAGATCACCGGCCGCGAGAAGACCATCTACAGCGTCTATCGCAAGATGCGCGACAAGCAGCTGTCGTTCTCGCAGGTGCTCGACGTGTACGGCTTTCGCGTCG
The DNA here is from genome assembly GCF_020419965.1 of Burkholderia sp. AU39826. NCBI lineage: Bacteria > Pseudomonadati > Pseudomonadota > Betaproteobacteria > Burkholderiales > Burkholderiaceae > Burkholderia > Burkholderia sp. AU39826. The sequence continues at coordinate 187,418 of NZ_JAIZQG010000007.1, read as the reverse complement.
TCGTCGACAGCCCGCTCGACTGCTACACGTGCATCGGCGCGCTGCACGCGTTGTACAAGCCCGTGCCCGGCAAGTTCAAGGATTACATCGCGATCCCGAAGATCAACGGCTATCAGTCGCTGCACACGACGCTCGTCGGCCCGTTCGGCGCGCCGATCGAGTTCCAGGTGCGCACGCGCAAGATGCACGAGATCGCCGAGGCGGGCGTCGCCGCGCACTGGCTGTACAAGAACGGCAGCGCCGATCTCAGCGACGTGCAGAAGCGCGCGCACCAGTGGCTGAAGTCGCTGCTCGACATCCAGAGCGAAGCGGGCGATTCGAGCGAATTCCTCGAGCACGTGAAGATCGACCTGTTCCCCGACGCGGTCTACGTGTTCACGCCGAAGTCGAAGATCATGGCGCTGCCGCGCGGTGCGACGGCGCTCGATTTCGCGTATTCGATCCACAGCGATCTCGGCAACCAGTGCGTGGCCGTGAAGATCAACAACGAGCTGCTGCCGCTGCGCACCGAGCTGAAGAGCGGCGACATCGTCGAAGTGATCACCGCGCCGTATTCGAAGCCGAATCCCGCGTGGCTCGGCTTCGTGCGTACCGGCAAGGCGCGCTCGGCGATCCGCCACTACCTGAAGACGATGCGCCTGAACGAGTCCGTGCAGCTGGGCGAGCGGCTCGTCGACCAGAGCCTGAAGGGCTATGGCCTCGCGCTGGCCGATGTCGAGCCGGAAGTGTGGGAGAAGCTCGTGCAGTGGACGGGCAACAAGAGCCGTCAGGAAATCTTCGCGGACATCGGCCTCGGCCGTCGCGTCGCCGCGGTGATGGCCAAGCGCATCGAGGTGCTGATGAGCGGCCGCGACGCGGACGACGATCTGCCGAAGTCCGAGCGGCATCCCGCGCACCATGCGCCGCCGGTCGTGATTACCGGCACCGAAGGGATGTCCGTGCAGTTGTCCGCATGCTGCCGGCCGATCCCGGGCGACGCGATCATGGGTTACATCGGCATCGGTCTGGGCATGGCGATTCATACGACGGATTGCCGTGTCGCGCAGCGCATCCATCGCCGCGATCCGGGCCGCTGGATCGACGTCGAATGGGCGCCGCAGCCGGGCCGCCTGTTCGATGTCGCGGTGAAGGCGCTCGTGAAGAACACGAAGGGCATCTTCGCGCGCGTCGCGGCGGACATCACGTCGGCCGACGCGAACATCGTCCATATCGCGATGGACGAGGATCTGACCCACGAATCGACGGTGCTGCGCTTCGTGATCCAGGTCAGCGACCGCGTGCATCTCGCGAACGTGATGCGGCGCGTGAGAACCAATCCGGACGTGATGCGGATCATGCGAGAGCGCTCGACCGACGACGGGGCGCATGCGCGCCACGACGGCGGCATGCGCATCGAGCGCGAGCGGCAGGATTACTGACATTCACGCGCCCCTTCGCGGGGGGCAGTGCGGTGATCCACGGACGGCGGCCAATGGCCGCCGTTTTCGTTGAGGCGGGCGAAACTGCACGCGACGTTTGCCGAAGGCGTGCGAGGCGATGGTGCGGACGAGGGGAGGCGGGCGCAAAAAGAAAAAGGGCTTTCCCGGAGGAAAGCCCTTTTAAGGTGGCGCGGCTGGCAGGATTCGAACCCACGACCCCTTGGTTCGTAGCCAAGTACTCTATCCAACTGAGCTACAGCCGCACGCAAAACGGTACTGCTTCAACTGTCGGAACCTTCTGCGATGGGAAGGCCCCCAAATAAGTGGCGCGGCTGGCAGGATTCGAACCCACGACCCCTTGGTTCGTAGCCAAGTACTCTATCCAACTGAGCTACAGCCGCACGCAACAACACACTTCTACTGCTTCGAACTGAAAGGGCCTTCGGTTCGGAAGGCCCTCGAAAAGGTGGCGCGGCTGGCAGGATTCGAACCCACGACCCCTTGGTTCGTAGCCAAGTACTCTATCCAACTGAGCTACAGCCGCACGCAGAAGCGGAAGTATAGCAGAGTCGTATAAAAAGGGAAGCCTTATTCGCGAATTTGGTGCGATGGCCTTGGCCGGGCGCCCTTCGTGTACCCTTGGAGGATCAGTCATTCACGTTGAATCCGCATCATGAACAAGGCGTTTGTCAAAGAGTCGGACGGTGACGACGACGATCTCGACCCGGCTCAACCCGCGATTCCGGCGGGCGCGAAGAACTACATCACGCCGGCCGGCCACAAGCGGCTGAGGGACGAGCTGCTGAACCTGATCGACGTCGAACGTCCCGAGGTCGTGCGGCTCGTGTCGTGGGCGGCCTCGAACGGCGACCGGTCGGAGAACGGCGATTACATCTACGGCAAGCGGCGGCTTCGCGAGATCGATCGCCGCATCCGCTTCCTGACGAAGCGGCTCGACCTCGCCGAGGTCGTCGACGCGAGCCGGCAGGAGAACGTCGACCAGGTTTTCTTCGGCGCGACGGTCGATTACGAGACGCCGGACGGCGAGGACCACACGGTGACGATCGTCGGCATCGACGAGGTCGATCTCGACCGCGGCTGCGTCAGCTGGATTTCGCCGGTCGCGCGTGCGCTGATCAAGGCGAAGATCGGCGATACCGTCACGCTGATGACGCCGGCCGGCCCTCAGCCGATCGACATACTCGACGTCCGGTATCCGGCGCGCGGCGACGCCTGAGCGTCGGCTGGCGCGACGCGGCAAAGCAAAAGCGCCCCGTCGGGGCGCTTCGTCTTTCCGCGTACGGCGGATGTGCCGGTCGCTCAGAAGCGATGGCGCAAGCCGGCCGTGACCGCGATCTGCTTGTTGGTCGACGATGCGGCGCCCAGCCCGTTGATGTTGGCGCCGAGGTCGAGCCCGTCGCTGTTGACCTTCTGGAACTCGCCCTGCAGGTACACGTCGGTGCGCTTCGACAGCGCGTAGTCGGCTTGCAGGTTGAACTGGTGCCAGGTCGGCTTGTCGCCGGACAGGCGGCCCTGCGTATACGTGTAGGAGCCGGCGAGCGACAGGGCCGGCGTCAGCGCGTAGCGGCCGTTGACTTCGTAGTTGCTGAAGCGGCCGCTGTCGCCAAGGCCCGTGATGCCGCCCGTCACGCCCGATTGGCCGGCGCTGATCGCGCGCAGGCCGCTAAGGCGCGTCTGCGTGAACACGAAGCCGACCGTCGCGGGGCCGAACCCGTAATTCAGGCCAGCGCCCCAGGTACGCTGCACGCGCGACGCGAAGGTCCAGTCGCCGGTGACCGCACCCGGATCGGAGGCGGCCTGCGCGAGCGCGTTGACGTCGCTGTTCAACTGCAGGTAGGCCGCGGCGAAATTGAAGCCGAGGTAGCTGTACGACACGCCGCCGCTATACGCACGGTTGTTCGCGAACGCCGACGAATTCGAGAACCCGTACAACGCACCGAACTTGAGGCCGCCGTAGTTGGCGCTCTGGTACTTGACCGAGTTGTTGATCCGGAACGAGTTGTTCAGGTTGTCGTTGTCGAACGGGTGGGCGAACTGGGTGCCGCCATACTGGGTACCGGTCAGCGATAGCGGCCCGAGATAGTCCACCACGCTGTCGTATTGACGGCCCAGCGTCAGCGAGCCGTAGGTGGTGTGCGCGAGGCCCACGAACGCCTGCCGGCCGAATTCGCGGCCGTTCTGCTTGAGCGTGCCGTTGTTGATGCCGAAACCGTTTTCCAGCGTGAAGATGGCTTTCAGGCCGCCGCCGAGATCCTCGGTGCCGCGCAAGCCCCATCGGCTGCCGTTGATCGAACCGCTCGTTTCCTGCCAGGCGCTGTGGCCATGCTGATTGTTCGTGTAGGTGATGCCTGCGTCGATCAGGCCGTACAGCGTCACGCTGCTTTGCGCATGAGCTGCGGTGACGAATACACCCGACAACGCGGCGACGATCAAGGTCTTTTTCATGGATCTGTCTCCAAACAGGATGTCGATCGAACCTGCGGCGGACCGGCCGTGTTCGCCTGACGCCGTAGTCGCTCCGGCGGCGCGGCCGTGCGATCGTCAGAAAGCCACCTTCAGTGTATGAAGGGCGTCGAGCGAGGGCGGCTGGCGCTTTAAGAAATAATGTATTTTGGAATCCGCAAAAATCGCCGGGTGCGCGCGAACGCTTGTCCCGCAAGGATCTGCGGCGGTGCAGCGAAAGGAAGCAGCAATGGGAACGACGTAACGGGCGTTGCGCGGCCGCGACAGACAGTCAGCAGCGAGCGGGGGCTTCTATAGCGCGATTATTGACACATCGGCAATAGAGGTTTGTGTGGAGCATGGATAATGAAAGGTAGTTCTCTCGCTATACTGCGATCTCTGCTTTCCGAAGCAGACTTTTTCGTTGACGGAAAAGATCTCCAAACCTTTGTCGGCGCGACTTCCCAGTCGCGCTTTTTTTTTGCCCCGCTGCCCGGCGCGCTACCGCGTGTACGAGCGGCGGTTGCGCTTGCCCGCAGGCGCGGCGTCTTCTGCTTCGATCGGCGGCGGCGTGTAGGTCCAGTCTTCCATCACGTAGTGACGGGCATCCAGAGGCGATGCGAGCAGGTTCTGCCAGTGATCGCCGTGCCACGTCATATCGAATTCCGCGTCGCACGGCGCTTCGCGCGCGGACTCGGCCAGGGCGCGGGACTTGCGACGTACGCGCCCGAGCCGGCTCGCGAAGCGCTTGATTCCGTCCAGCCACATGACCCTCTCCTTCCTTTCGGCGTTGCTTCAGGATCGCAATGTCTCCGCATTTCCGCAACCCGGAAAAAACCCGAGGATTTTACCGGGTCGATTTGTCCCCGGTAGAAATTTCGCGCCCGATGATTATCGAGGACCCGATCCCGGTAATGTTGACAGGTTTTTGATGCGAATCAATTAATCAAGGATGATGGTGTACCGATTCCAGCGGTATTAGCATCTTTTCGATAAAGCACACGTCAAAAATTTTCTTGACGCACCCGGATTGTCCAATTTATAAAGTCAGCACTCCGTCCTCGGGCGGCGTGCCGGTGCGGATGCCGGCGCAATGTTTCGGGATTTCGGGTAACGGCTATAAAAATAGCTTTTTTGATCTTATCGAGTGGGGAACGCAGACATGGATACCGGTATCGTGAAATGGTTTAACGATGCTAAAGGTTTTGGGTTTATTACGTCGGACAATGGCGGTGAAGATTTGTTTGCGCACTTTTCCGAAATCCGGATGGACGGCTTCAAGACGCTGAAGGAAAACCAGCGTGTTTCGTTCGACGTCAAAGTCGGGCCGAAAGGCAAGCAGGCAGCGAATATCCAGGCGGTCTGACGCGCCTCGCATTGCCGATCACGTCCGGCCCCCGCATCGCGGGGGCTTTTTGTTTTCCGGGGACGGAGCATGCCGGCTCGGGCTGGCCGCGAGTACGCATGCCGGTGCATACTCACGAAAGCACCGTTTCCCAGTCTTTTCATGTCCGATTCCCGTCCGCCCGATCCCGCCAGCGAACAGCCGCTAGTCTTCGTCGACCTTGAAACCACCGGCGGCTCGTCCGCCGACCATCGCATCACCGAAATCGGCGTGGTCGAAATCGGGCCGCTCGGCGTGTCGACGTGGACGAGCCTCGTCAATCCGGGGCAGGCGATTCCGCCGTTCATCCAGCAACTGACGGGCATCTCGGACGCGATGGTGCGCGATGCGCCGACGTTCGCGTCGCTCGCGCCGGCGCTGTTCGAGCGGCTCGACGGCAAGCTGTTCGTCGCGCACAACGCGAGCTTCGATCGCGGCTTCCTGCGCGCCGAATTCGAGCGAGCCGGGCTCGCCTTCAATCCCGATGTGCTCTGTACCGTACGGCTGTCGCGCGCGCTGTTTCCGCGCGAATCGCGGCACGGGCTCGATGCGTTGATCGAGCGGCATGGGCTCGTGCCGGCCGCGCGCCACAGGGCGCTGGCCGATGCCGACCTCCTCTGGCAGTTCTGGCGCCAACTGCACGACATCGTGCCGCTCGAGCGGCTGCGCGACCAGATCGCGCGGACGACGCGCCACTTCCGTCTGGGCGGCGACCTGACCGAGGCGTGGCTGGATACCGCGCCGGCAGGGTGCGGCGCGTATGCGCTGTTCGGCGAGCGCGACGAAGCGCTGTATGTCGGCCGCAGCGTGCGCGTGCGGCAGCGGCTGCGCGCGCTGCTGACCGGCGAGCGCCGGTCGTCGAAGGAAATGCGGCTGGCGCAGCAGGTGCGGCGCGTCGAGTGGCGCGAGACCGGCAACGAGCTCGGGGCGATGCTTGCCGAAGCGCAATGGATCGCGCGGTTGCGTCCGTCGTACAACCGGCGCCCCGCAGCCGACGCCGTTCGCGCGGGCGGTGCGCCCTGGCCGTTCGACGGCGCCGTCGCGTTCGAGGCGAACGGCGAGCGCCGCCTGTTTCACGTGATCGACGGCTGGTGCTATCTCGGTTCGGCGGAATCGCTCGATGCGGCCGCGCGGCTCGTGGCCGACGCGGCGGGCGGGGCGTTCGAACCCTTCACCCATCGCCTGCTGCAGACGCATCTCGCGCGCGGCCTGCAGATGATTCCGCTCGTGGCGCTCACGCCGGTCGATTGAGCGCGGCGGCCCGGGTCCGTGGCCTCGCCTGCGTCAGCCGATCGCGCTGGCCCCGCCGGCGGCGCACACGTGTGACAGCGCGGTATCGAGGGCCTGCGTCTGCCTCGAATCGTAACGCGTGAGCGTCTTCCAGTTCGCGATGCTGCGCGCGAGCCGCGCCTGGCAATCGGGCGCCTCGCGCAGCGGGGCGACCTGCGCGAGACCGGCGAGCATTTTCTGCGTCAGCCGGTCGAGTGCCGGCCGCGTGCTGGTCGCGAGGTCGGGCGGCGTGCCTTCCGGCGGCCGCGTCGTGCGCCACGTCGCGAACAGTGCGTTCTGCACGTCCTTGCTCGCCGTGATCTGATCCTCGAAGAAGGTTCGGGCAAACGCGGGATCGACGCCGGCCTGGACGGCGCGTTTTTCGACCGCGGTGAGCAGCGCCGCTTCGCGCGGCTGGTCCTCGATGTCCTTGTGATTCGCCCATTTCCATCGCGCGACCGGTTCGGCGAGCGCGAGCCGCTGCGACGCGAGTGCGACGATGTTGGTGAGGGCGGTGTCGTCGCCGTCTGCACGGGCGGTATGCGGGGAGAAGAGGGCGACGCCGAGCGCGGCGACAGCGAGGCTGGCACGAATGGCTTGCTTCATCGGAACGATCGGGAGAGCCGGGCGGGCCGGACGTGGAAAACCAGAAGGATAGACGAAGACAGTCGCGCGGCGTAGCGTCGCGACAGCAGGATCAGCAGGCGAGCCGATCCGGCACCGTCAGGCTGTTGCGGCCCGGGTGCGAGGCGAATGGCGCGCGAGGCGCACGGATGAACCGCACGATAGCGATGATCGACACGTGGCGGTTACAGAACCGAACTGACGTTCACTTCGGCGAGTACAGCTTGTGCTGCTCGTCGAAGAATGCCCGAACGTGCTCGGGCAACTCGGCGAGGAATTCCACGCCGACGGGTTCCGGATCCGGGCTCATCACTTGCTCGGGCGGTGGCATGCGAGTTGGTCTTTCGTCCATGATCGTTTCTCCAGCAGGTTCAATGATTATCAACCTCGCGCTCGGATTTATGCCAGCGTCGAATCGTTAGATTTTGTCTCTGTTGTATTAACGGCACATGCGCTCCGACGCGCGGTGCGATGCCCGGTATGGCAACCGCGCGATCGGCAACGGTGGGGCCGCTTGCTATACTTGCGCGCACTTTTTCCTGGACCGCGATGAGACGAACGACGCGATGGATCGGCCTCGTATGGCTGGCGCTGGTACTGAACGTACTGTCGCCCGTCGTCGGCTACGCGCGTCTTGCGTCGAACGGCTCCGGCACGCTCACGCTCGAGTTGTGCAGTGCAGCGGGCGCCCGTCAGGTCGTGCTCGCGCAAGCGGGCGACGACCGCGACACGTCGTCGTTCGACCACGCCGGCGTCCCGCATTGCGTGTACTGCCCCGGCTTCGCGGCGAACGTCGCGCTGGGCGCGAGCCTGCCCGCGATGCCGGGTTTCGTGCGCACGTTCGCGTATCGGGTGGCTGCGCCGCTCGTTCCCGACGTGCGCTGCAAGGGCATCCGTCTCGCGCAGCCGCGCGCCCCGCCTGAAAACGTTCCGGTCTGACTGATGTCGTCCGCGCGCCCTGGTGGCGTGCGAGCCGCCCGCGGCCCCGGCCCGCGCGTCGCGTCGTTCGTGCGCGGTTCGCGCCCCGGTGTCCGGCGGCGTCCGATCACGTTTTCAGGAACTCACTCATGTCGTCTCCCCTTGCCGCGCGGCCGTCGCGCGGCCAGCTCGCGCTCGCATGCGCGGCCGCTTTCGCATGGCCGGCCGCTTACGCGGCTTCAGCCGACGATGTCCGTGCCGAGGCCGCCCGCGGCGGTCACGCCGATCGTCCTGCCGCCACCGCGCCGGCCTCCGCCGGTGTCGCCGCATCGGCTACGCCGGCCGGCGAGACGCTGTCCGCCGTCAGCGTGACCGCGCAGCGGCAACCCGTCGATCCGGATACGCCGGCCGTCGTCACGTCGATCACCCGCGAGCAGATCGATGCGCACACCAACGTCACCACCGAGGACGCGCTGAAGTACGCGCCGAACCTGATGGTTCGCAAGCGCTACATCGGCGACCGCAATAGCGTATTCGCGGGCCGCGACTTCAATGAACTGCAGAGCGCGCGCGGGCTCGTCTATGCCGACGGCGTGCTGCTGTCGAACCTGCTCGGTTCGAGCTATGCGTACCCGCCGCGCTGGTCGCTGATTCCGCCCGACGACATCGCGCGCGTCGACGTGCTCTATGGCCCGTTTTCCGCGCTGTATCCGGGCAACTCGATCGGCTCGACCGTGCTGCTCACCACGCGCCGCCCGGAACAGCTCGAGGCGTCGGTGTCGACGCAGTTCTTCACGCAGCGTTACCACGACGGCTACGGATTCGCGGACAGCTTCGGCGGCAACCACCAGACCGCGCGGATCGCGAACCGCGTCGGCCGATTCTGGTTCGCGCTGTCGCTCGACCGGCTGGAAAACGACGGCCAGCCGATGCAGTATGCGAGCCCCAATTCCGCCTACAACCCGAAGCTGGGCGCCGCCGTCCCGGTGGCGGGCGCGGCGACCGACATCGGACCCAACGGCAAGCGGCGGACCCTCGTCGGCGCGCAGACGATCGAGCGGACCGAGCAGCTCAACGAGACGGTGCGGATGGGCTATGCGTTTTCCGATCACGTCGATGCGACGTTGACGCTCGGGCATTGGGAGAACCATTACCGGCAGCACGGCGAGACCTTCCTGCGCGACGCGACGGGCAAGCCGGTCTACGGCGGCAACGTGTCGATCGGCGGCCAGAACATGACTGTCGCGCCGAACGCGTTCGCGCCGCAGCGCGGCGACCAGGAGAACTGGCTGTACGCGCTCGGGTTGAACGGCCGGCTCGATTCCGGCTGGCGGCTGTCGGGCGTCGTGTCCGCGTACGACGTCTCGCGCGACGTGCTGCGCGCGGCCTCGACCGTGCAGGGCGGGGCGGGTACGCTGTTCGAGGGCGACGGCACCGGCTGGCGCACGCTCGACCTGAAGGCCGAGGCGCCGGAAGTGAAAGGCCATACGTTCACGTTCGGCTATCACTACGACAACTACTTCCTGCGCAACGCCACGTACAACACGGCCGACTGGCTGGCCGGGCCGACCACGTCGCTCGCGAGCGTCTATCGCGGCGATACGCGCACGCAGGCGCTGTTCGGGCAGGACGCGTGGCGCTTCGCGCCGGGCTGGCTCGCGACGCTCGGGCTGCGCTACGAGCGCTGGGACGCGTATGGCGGCGCGCTCGGCAATGCGAACGGCACGCTCGGCTATGCGGACCGGAGCGCGAACGCGCTGTCGCCGAAAGTCGCGCTGCAATGGGACGCGACGGATGTCTGGCGCTTCCGGCTGTCGTTCGCGACCGGCACGCGGTTTCCGACGGTCGGCGAGCTGTTCCAGGGCACGATTTCGAATAACGCGATCGTCAACAACAACCCGAACCTGCGGCCGGAAAAGGCGATCGACTGGGATTTCACGGCCGAACGCGACGTGGGTGTCGGCGTCGTGCGCGCCAGCGTGTTCCAGAGCGACCTGCGCGATTCGATCTACAGCCAGACGACGGTGGCGGGTGCGACCACCGTCACCAACGTGTCGAACGTCGACCGCGTGCGCGTACGCGGCGTCGAACTCGCGTTCAGCGGCGAGAACGTCGGGCTGCGCGGGCTGAACATCGACGCGAACGTATCGGCGAGCAACGCGCAGATTCTCGCCGATGCCGCGAACTCGGCCTACGTCGGTTCGCGCTTTCCGCGGATTCCGCGCATGCGCGCGAACCTGCTCGCGTCGTATCGCTTCGACGAGCACTGGCTGGCGAGCGTCGGCGTGCGCTACTCGGGCCGTCAGTTCAACACGCTCGACAACAGCGACGTGAATCCGGACGTCTACGGCGGCACGAGCTCGTTTACGGTCGTCGATCTGAAGGCGCGCTACCGCTTCGATCGTCACTGGAGCGCGTCGGCGGGCATCGACAACCTGACGGACCGCCGCTACTACGTGTTCCACCCGTATCCGGGCCGCACGTTCTATGGAGAACTGAAGTGGTCGCTGTGAAACCGTTCGCGGCAGGCTGCGCGCCGCGGCTCGCGACGCCGTCGTCCGCCGGCGCGCACGAGGCGTCCGGAGGACCGAAAGCCGCCGATTCGCAGGGCGTGCAGTATGCGAACGCGGAGCCGATACCCCAGCGGCTGCGGGTGGCGCTCGATGCGCAATGGAGAGGGGAGATGCTGCGCACCCTGTGGATCGGGTGCTATGGTGTGCGTGAAGCTTGCAGCGGATTGCTGACGGCCGACGTGCTCGACGGCGGCTTGCGGCACGCGAAGCGTTGACGGAGCCGGTGGCGCGCGGCGAACGCGCCGCGCGCCGGCCCGATGCGAAAACGCGCCCGAAGGCGCGTGGAGAGAAAACGTCAGGCCGCTCGCCTGAATAGGCGGATCACGAACAGCAGGATCACCGCGCCGATGACCGCGACGATCACCGAGCCGATGAAGCCGCTGCCGATGCTGATGCCGAGCAGTCCGGCAAGCCAGCCGCCGATCACCGCGCCGACGATCCCGACGATGATGTCGACGATCAGCCCGAAGCCGCCGCCCTTCACGAGCAAGCCGGCCAGCCAGCCGGCGATCGCGCCGATGATGAGCCACATAATCAAGCCATGAGTCATGGTGGTGCTCTCCTTGGGTTGAGTCGAAATGACCGGGCACGGGCGGTCGCGCGCCGCAAGCTGGTTGAAAGCGGCTGCGGCCGCCGCACCGCCCACGCAATGTAACGCGATAGGCGGGTCGGAATCGTTAAGTAATGTTATGCACCCTTAAGGAGATTTTCCAGGGCGATTTGTCTGCGTACGGCTCGATTCGTGCGCGCACCGCGCATGGCGCACGGCCAAGCCGGTCTGCAGGAATGAGGCACGGCCGAAAATTCGTCGATCGGGCGCATCGTGGCGTGCATGGGTGCCTCGGGCCGTCCGTCGGCAGTGTCGGCTGTCAGCCGCGCAACGGTGGCGGCATCGCCGATCGCCTCGATCGCCAGTGCGAAACGGACTAGCAAGGGCGAGCAAGAGCGACGTATCGGCTTCACCGATCCGGGGCATCGTGTGGCCCGCGCGGCGGCGTAGAGGGCGTCGCATTCGGCGTCCGTCATCATTCGGTATCCTGACTGACTGGCATTGGTCGAAGTAGGTGGATGGAGCGCGATCGAGCGCGGCGGCCATGGCGTCAATGTGCGAGGCGTGCCGGCGGCCGGGCACGTGATGGACGATGCTGTTGCTTGCGCCGTACAGGTCGGACAGCCGGCCGTCGGAGCCATGGCCGCCGCGGGCCGAGCCGCTGCGCACCGCGATGGGTGATCGATACGATCGGCCGGCTGCCGCCGAGTGTGGGGAAGTCGTGCGGGAGGTGTCGGCGAGGTGGCGCAGATAACGGCCGCCGCGAGGATCGCGCGCTGCGCGATCGGCAGGGCGTCGTCGACCGGCCTCACGATTTCGGCGCCGGAAAAGAGAAAAGGTCTGACAAGCGATGCTTGTCAGACCTTTATGTCTTGGTGCCGGAGATAGGAGTCGAACCTACGACCTTCGCATTACGAATGCGCTGCTCTACCAACTGAGCTACACCGGCAGCAGAGAAATGAAATTATATGGTCAAATCCGCGATCTTGGCAATAGGTTTTGCGAGATTTTTTCAGCTTGCTGCTACTGCTTCGCGAAACCCTCGATCCGGCGGACTTTCCGCTTTCACTTCACCGCGATGCGACCCGTTAGGGCCACATCGCGAAGGCGCGATTGTACTGATGTCTCGCGCCTCCGTCCAGTGCTGCAGTGCAATTATTTTGCTTCGTCGTGATAGCCGGTCACGCGCTCGACTTCGTTCTTCGAGCCGAGGAATACGGGCACGCGCTGGTGCAGGCCGGTCGGCTGCACTTCCATGATGCGCTGCGTGCCGGTCGTCGCGGCGCCGCCCGCCTGTTCGACGATGAACGCCATCGGGTTCGCTTCGTACATCAGGCGCAGCTTGCCCGGACGATCGGGCGTGCGCTTGTCGGCCGGGTACATGAAGATGCCGCCGCGGTTCAGGATCCGGTGCACGTCGGCGACCATCGACGCGATCCAGCGCATGTTGAAGTTGTCGCCGCGCGGGCCGTCCTTGCCGGCGTTCAGCTCGTCGACGTAACGCTTGACCGGGTCGTACCAGTGGCGGGCGTTCGATGCGTTGATCGCGTATTCGCGCGTGTCGGCCGGGATCTGCATGTTGCTCTGCGTGAGCACCCACGAGCCGACTTCGCGGTCGAGCGTGAAGCAGTTCACGCCGTTGCCGGTCGTCAGCACGAACACCGTCTGCGGGCCGTACACGGCATAGCCGGCCGCGACCTGCTGCGTGCCGGGCTGCAGGAACGATTCCTCGGTCGCCTGCTTGCCGTCCGGGCAGCGCAGCACCGAGAAGATCGTGCCGATCGACACGTTCACGTCGATGTTCGACGAACCGTCGAGCGGGTCGAACACGAGCAGGTATTCGCCGCGCGGGTAGTTCGCCGGGATCGGGAAGAACGTTTCCATTTCCTCCGACGCCATCGCGGCGAGGTTGCCGCCCCATTCGTTCGCGTCGAGCAGGATTTCGTTCGACAGGATGTCGAGCTTTTTCTGCACCTCGCCCTGGACGTTCTCGCTGCCGGCGGTGCCGAGTGCTTCGCCGAGCGCGCCCTTCGACACGTTGTAGCTGATCGCCTTGCACGCGCGGGCGACGACTTCGATCAACAGGCGCAGGTCGGCGGGGAGGTTGTTGGTCTCACGTTGCTGTTCGATCAGGAACTTCGACAGCGTGGTGCGGCGGGCAATGGACATGACAGACTCCGAAAGGCGAAAGAATCCTTGAATGGCCGCAATTTTACCCGTCGCGCCTGCGGTGCCGCCGGCTTTTTTCGTCCGGTTACATGGGCGGGCCGCCGAATCGGCCCGGTATCGGACGACGCCGGCGGGCGGGGGCGTTCATCGCAGCCGCGGCCGGTCGGGCGGTCCGACCCCGCGATCGCGAGCGGTTTCAGCCGCGCCCGCGCAATGAAAAAGCCGGTGCCGCGTGAGGCGGCACCGGCCCGATCGCGCGGACGCGACAGCGGGCGATCGCGTGACTTACGCGAGCGCCTTCTCGACGATCTCGCGCACGTCGCGCGATTTCGCGCCGGCGGCGACCTGCTCGAGCGCTTCGCGCATCCGGTCGCGCAGCGCCGGCGTGAAGCGGCGCCACAGTTCGAGCGAGCGCGCGAGGCGCGCCGCGACCTGCGGGTTGATCGCGTCGAGCGCGAGCACCTGTTCCGCCCAGAACGCGTAGCCCGACCCGTCGGCCGCGTGGAATTGCGCGGGGTTCGCCGCGCAGAAGCTGAAGATCAGCGAGCGCGCGCGGTTCGGGTTCTTCAGGTTGAACGCGGGGTGCGCGAGCAGCTTGCGCACCTTCGCGAGCGTCGGCTGCGCGGGCGTACCGCGTTGGGCCGCCTGCATCGCGAACCACTTGTCGATCACGAGCGCTTCCTTTTCGAAGCGACGGTAGAAGTCGTCGAGCGCATGCTCGGCCGGCCCGTTCGCCCCTGCGGCGGACGCCGACAGCAGCGCGCCGAGCGCGGCCGCGCGATCGGTCATGTTGTTCGCCGCGTCGTACTGGGCCGTGGCGAGGCGTACGGCATCGGCCGGATCGTCGAGCTCGGCGAGATACGCGAGCGCGAGGTTCTTCAGCGCGCGGCGGCCCGACGCTTCCGGCGTCGGCTCATAGGCGCCCGGCGTCTGGTGCTGCTCGTATGCGGCGAGCCAGTCGGCGCGCAGCGCGGTTGCGAGCTGGCGGCGCACGAACTGGCGCGCGCGATGCACGGCGGCCGGGTCGGCCTCGGCCATCTGGTCGGCGAGGTAGGTTTCCGACGGCAGCGTGAGCGCGAGTTCGCGGAACGCCGGCGACAGGCTTTCGTCGGTCAGCACGCGGCGGAACGCGGCGACGAAGTTCTCGCCGAGCGCGAGCGGCGCGTCGGCCGCGGCACGCGCGGCGAGCGTGAGCAGCGCGCGTGTCGCGAGGCGCTGGCCGGCTTCCCAGCGGTTGAACGGATCGCTGTCGTGCGCGAGCAGGAACGCGAGATCGTCGTCGCTGTAGTCGTACTCGACGATCACCGGCGCGGAGAAGTTGCGCAGCAGCGACGGCAGCGGCGCTTCCGGCACGTCGACGAACGTGAAGGTCTGCTCGGTGTCGGTGAACTCGAGCACGCGCGTCGTGCCCGATGCGGCGGCCTCGCCGTCCAGACGCAGCGGCAGGTCGCGGCCGTCGCGGCCGATCAGGCCGATCGCGAACGGGATCAGCAGCGGCCCCTGCTGCGTTTCGCGCGCGGCCGGCGACGCGTCGCCGTAGCCTTGCGCGAGGGTGACCGTATAGCGGCGCGCGGCCGCGTCGTACGCGGTGCGCACCGACACGCGCGGCGTGCCGGCCTGGCTGTACCAGCGCTCGAACTGCGCGAGGTCGCGCCCGTTCGCGTCGGCCATCGCGTGGCGGAAGTCGTCGCAGGTCACCGCGTGGCCGTCGTGGCGCTTGAAGTAGAGATCCATCCCCTTGCGGAAGCCGTCGCGGCCGAACAGCGTCTGGTACATCCGCACGACTTCCGAGCCCTTCTCGTAGACGGTCATCGTGTAGAAGTTGTTGATCTCGACGTAGCTCTCCGGGCGCACCGGGTGCGCCATCGGGCCCGCGTCCTCGGCGAACTGCAACTGGCGCAGCACGCGCACGTCCTCGATGCGCTTGACCGCGCGAGCCGCCGATTCGACGTCGTCGCCGGCCGCCATGTCGGCCGAGAATTCCTGGTCGCGGAACACCGTCAGCCCTTCCTTCAGGCTCAACTGGAACCAGTCGCGGCAGGTCACGCGGTTGCCGGTCCAGTTGTGGAAGTACTCGTGGCCGACCACCGACTCGATGTTCGCGAAATCGGTGTCGGTGGCGGTCTCGGGGTTCGCGAGCACGTACTTCGTGTTGAAGATGTTGAGCCCCTTGTTCTCCATCGCGCCCATGTTGAAGTCGCCGACCGCGACGATCATGAAGCGGTCGAGATCGAGCTCGAGGCCGAAGCGCTTCTCGTCCCAGCGGATCGAGTGGATCAGCGAATCCATCGCGTGACGCGTCTTGTCGAGGTCGGCCGGCTCGACCCACACCTGGAGCAGCTTTTCCTTGCCGGAGCCGGTCGTGATCTTCTCCTCGATCGCGACGAGCTTGCCGGCGACGAGCGCGAACAGGTAGCTCGGCTTACGGAACGGGTCTTCCCACTTCGCGAAGTGGCGGCCGTCGGGCAGGTCGCCCGAATCGACGAGGTTGCCGTTCGACAGCAGCACCGGGTATGCGGCCTTGTCGGCGCGCACCGTGACGGTGTACGACGCCATCACGTCGGGGCGGTCGAGGAAGTAGGTGATGCGGCGAAAGCCCTCGGCTTCGCACTGCGTGAAGAAGTTGCCGCTCGACACGTAGAGGCCGGACAGCGTCGTATTCTGGTCGGGCGCGCACGCGCTTTCGAGCGTCAGCTCGAAGGCGTCGGGCACGTTCTCGACCGTCAGCCCGTGTTCGTGCGCGCGCACCGCGCCGTGCGGCGCGCCATCCAGCCGCGCGCCGAGGAATTCGAGCGCCTCGCCCATCAGCTCCAGGTGCGGCGCGGGCGCGGCATCCGGATTGCGGCGCACGCGCATCGTATTCCTGACGATCGTGCGGGCCGGGGCGAGATCGAATTCGAGTGCGACGGAATCGATGAGGAAGGCCGGCGGCGTGTAGTCGGCGCGGCGGATCACGGTGGAGGAGGCGTTGTCGGACATGGTCGTCGAGATCGGTGGAGTGGGGGACGGGCCCGTCGCGCGGGCCAGGCGAACCGGGTCATTGTACAAAGGCTTGCGGCGGCGTGTCGGGCGAACTTTTTACCGCTTCCGGCAGTCCGCGTATTATCGACATCCCGTTGTCGTTCGCGCGGTGCGACGAACGGGTGACGGATCGACGAGGATCAACATGAAACGCGAATGGATTTTTCGCGGTGCGGGCTGGGCGGCGGTGCTGTGCGTTGCGCTGCTGACCGGCTGCACCAGCTACGTGACCACCCGGGTCACGGCCTTCTCCGACTGGAGCGGCAGCGACGCGACCCGCACCTATGCGTTCACGCGCACGGACGCGCAGAAGAACAGCATCGAGCGGTCGACCTACGAGCCGATCGTCGCGAACGAGTTGTCCGCGTATGCGTTCCGGCAGGTGCCGCAGTCGCAGGCACGCTATCTCGTCGGGCTGACCTATTCGGTCGGCAGCGATCTCGTGACGGTGCCGCAGCCGGTCTACTATGACCCGTGGTTCATGGGGCCGGGGCCGTACTGGCGAGGCGGCCCGTGGAGCCCCTGGGGCCCGTGGGGGCCCTGGGGGCCGATGCCGGCCGGCTACGTCGCGCAGACGTACCAGGTCTTCGACTACGTGCTCGGCATCCGTATCACCGAGCGCGCGACGGGCAAGGAGGTCTACAACGTGACCGCGCGCACGACCGGGGACAACGGCACGCTGCTGTACGCGATGCCGTTCCTCGCGCGCAGCGCGCTCGCCGATTTCCCGTTGTCGAACGGTGCGGTCCGCACGGTCCGGCTGCCGGTCGACAAGCGTGGCGGGCCGGCGGCGCCGGCCGCCAACGAGCGCGCGGTGCCGGCGGCGCCGGCCTCGGGCGCGGCCGGCGCAAAGTAGCGCGGCATCCGCGTCGGCGCGGCCGCCCGGCCGCGCCGGCCCGATTCCTTTCAGATTCCGATGCCGAACAGCGCCAGCGCGCCGAGCACGACGAACAGCACGGCCGCGATCCCGTGCACGAGCTTCGTCGGCAGGCTGTGCGCGAAGCGGTCGCCGAGCAGGATCGCCGGCACATTGGCGAGCATCATCCCGAACGTCGTGCCGGCCACGACGCCGATGTAATCCTGGAAGCGCGCGGCCAGTGCGACGGTCGCGATCTGCGTCTTGTCGCCCATTTCCGCGAGGAAGAACGCCACCAGCGTCGCGCCGAACACGCCGAGCCGCGAGCGGGTCGCATGGGCTTCGTCCTCGTCGAGCTTGTCCGGCACCAGGATCCACAAGCCCATCGCGATGAACGAGAACGCGAGCGCCCAGCGCATGATCGACGGCGTGACGAGCACGCCCAGCCATTCGCCGAACGCACCGGCGAAACCGTGGTTGACGAGCGTCGCGACGAGTACGCCGAGAATGATCGGCACCGGCTTGCGATAGCGCGCGGCCAGAACGAGGGAAAGCAGTTGGGTCTTGTCGCCGATTTCAGCGAGGGCGACGGCGCCGGTGGAGATCAGGAAGGCTTGAGACACGTATGGGGTTCCACGGGCCGATGTTGTGCAAGCGAGCGACGATCCACCGCGCGCCGGGCCCTGATGCGGCGCGCAGTGAACCATCGGTCTCGCCAGGCCAACGTGGCTGCGCCCGCCATGGCCGAACGGCCAAGTCTGTTGACGGACGCCTCCGTCACGATGCGCGCCGGGGGCGCGGGACATCGAGCGGAGCGGCTACTCCCCAATGAGCGGCGAATTCTAGCACGGCGCATCGCGCGCCGGAGAGCGGCCGGGCCGCGGTGCGGCGCGCCGCACCGCATTCGACTGCCGGCATGACGACACGGCGAAGCGGCGAAGCGGCCGCGCCTGCCGGAGCGCGGCGCGGGTCGCTACGCGGCGGCCGGGCCGCGCGCGGCGCCGCGCTCGTGCACGAGTTTGCCGGCCGCATAGGTACGGTACACCGCGCGGTCGTCGCCGAGCAGCGCGAACGCGAACAGCAGCTCCTCGAGCGAATCCGCGCGCTTCGTGCGGCGCGCGAGCAGCGGCGTCGCCTGCGGATCGAGCACGACGAAGTCGGCCTCGGTGCGCGGCGCGAGCGTGCCGACCGTGTCGGCGAGGTCGAGCGCCCGCGCGGCGCCGGCCGTCGCGAGCCAGAACATCCGCGTGGCGCTCAGGTGGTGGCCCGACAGCCGCGCGACCTTGTGCGCCTCGTTCATCGTCTGCAGCATCGAGAACGACGTACCGCCGCCGACGTCGGTCGCGAGCGTGACGGGCACGTCGTATTCGCCGGCCTTGTCGAAATCGAACAGGCCGCTGCCGAGGAAGAAGTTCGACGTCGGGCAGTGCGCGACGACGGTGCGCGTCTCGGCCATCCGGCGGCGATCCTCGTCGTCGAGGTGGATGCAATGGCCGTACACCGCGCGCGGACGCAGCAGCCCGTAGCGGTCGTAAATGTCGAGATAGCTGCGGTGGCCGGGGAACAGCTCGGCCGCCCATTTCACCTCGTCGACGTTTTCCGCGACGTGGCTTTGCACGAATACGTCCGGATGGCGGCGCGCGAGTTCGCCGCACGCCTCGAGCTGCGCCTCGGTCGACGTCGGCGCGAAGCGCGGCGTGAGCGCGTACATCTGGCGGCCCTTGCCATGCCAGCGGCCGATCAGCTCGGCGCTGTCGTCGTAGCCCGACTGCGCGGTGTCGCGCAGGAATTCGGGGCAGTTGCGATCCATCAGCACCTTCCCCGCGATCATCCGCAGGTCGCGCGCGTCGCTCGCCGCGAACAGTGCGTCGGCCGACTGCTTGTGCACCGAGCAGTAGACGAGCGCGCTCGTGGTGCCGCACGCGAGCAGTTCGTCGACGAAGAAGTCGGCGACTTCGCGCGCATGCTCGGGGTCGCCGAACCGGCGCTCGGTCGGGAACGTGTACTTGTCGAGCCACGGCAACAGGCCCGGGGCCGGCGACGCGATCATGTCCGTCTGCGGATAGTGGATGTGCGTGTCGATGAAGCCGGGCACGATCAGCTTGTCGCGCAGGTCGTGGACCGCCGCATCGCGCGCGAGCGTCGCCGCGAGCGGCGCATACGGGCCGGCCGCGACGACCTTGCCGTCGTCGACGATCAGGAGCCCGTCGGTCTCGTAGTTCGCGGCCTGGCTCGATTGCGCCGGGTCGCCGTTGAAGGTAAGCAGTTGGGAACGGAAAGCGGTTTGCGTCATGACGAAGGGTCCTGCATCAAGGTAAGGCGAACAGAAGAAAACGGTCGACACCACACGGGGCGGCGCGGTGCTGCGCGAGCGGCAGCATGCTGCGTGCGCCACGACCGGCGGCGATGGCGCGGGCGAACGTGGCGGCCGAAGCCGCCAGCGCGTGGTTGCCCGCGCACCTCGCGGCCGTTGCGCGCGCAACCGGTGCGGCGGCGAACGGTACGGCAAGCCACGACGGAGCGCGCATGCGGGCGACGACGCGCCGCGCCGTCGCTTCGCGAGCACGCAGGCGGCCGGCCCGGCGCGAGGCCGAACGGGGAAACGCGAAGCGGATGCCGTTGCCGTGTTTCATCTGTCTAGCAGGCCTCGATGCGGGCCGTCACGCGGCCTGCCAGTACGCGTCGAGGCGCGCGTACAGTGCGTCGCGCTGCGCCGGTTCGATGAACGACGCCTCGAAGCCGTTGCGGATCACCGCACGGACTTCGGCATCCGTCAGTTGCAGCCCTTCGGCCGTCGCGAAGTAGTTTTCGTTGACGTAGCCGCCGAAATAGGCCGGATCGTCGGAGTTGATCGTCACCGCGACGCCGCGGTCGAGCAGTGCCTTCAGCGTGTGCTTCGTCATGTCGTCGAACACGCACAGCTTCAGGTTCGACAGCGGGCAGACGGTGAGCGCCGTGCGCGTTTTCGCGAGACGCTCGACGAGCGCCGCATCCTCGATGCTGCGCACGCCGTGGTCGATCCGGTCGACCTTCAGCACGTCGAGCGCTTCGTAGATGTACGCGGGCGGACCTTCCTCGCCCGCATGCGCGACGAGCTTCAGCCCGAGCGCGCGCGCCTTGTCGAACACGCGCGCGAACTTCGCCGGCGGATGGCCGAGCTCGGACGAATCGAGGCCGACGCCGATCAGCCGATGGCGATAGCGCTCGAACAGCGGCAGCGCGGATTCGAACGTCGCGAGCGCGTCGGCTTCGGACAGGTGGCGCAGAAAGCACAGGATCAGCTTGCTCGACAGCCCGCGTCGCTCGGCATCGGCGAGTGCGCGCTCGATGCCCGCGACGACCGTCTCGATCGGCACGCCGCGCTCGGTGTGTGTCTGCGGGTCGAAGAACAGCTCGGTATGGACGACGTTGTCGGCGAGCGCGCGCTCGCAGTACGCGGCCGTCATGTCGTGGAAATCCTGCTCGGTGAGCAGCACGCTCGCGCCGGCGTAGTAGATGTCGAGGAACGACTGCAGGTCGGTGAACGCGTACGCGGCGCGCAGCGCATCGATCGAATCGTACGCGAGCTTCACGCCGTTGCGCTGCGCGAGGGCGAAGATCAGTTCGGGCTCGAGCGAGCCTTCGATATGGATGTGCAGCTCCGCTTTCGGCGCGCGGGCAATCTTGTCCTTGAATGTCGGGGTCATGGCGTCGTTCTTGGTCGGTCAGTAGGTAGGGGAAGCTTGCGCGGCCGCATTCGCCTCGACGGCCTGCAGCAACTGCGCGGCCACCGAGATCGCGATCACTTCGGGCGCCTTGTCGACGATGCCTTCGACACCGATCGGGCAGCGCATCCGCGCGACCTGGGCCGGGTCGATGCCGATCGCCGCGAGCCGGTGATCGAACTGCATGCGTTTCGTGCGCGAGCCGGTCATCCCGAAGTACGCATAGTCGCCGCGTCGCAGGATGCGCTCGGCCAGCACGAAATCGAGTGCGTGGTCGTGCGTCATCACGACGAAGTAGGACCGCGGCGGCGCCGCGTCGACCGCGTCCGCCGGGGAAGCGGGCGCGTCGATCGTGACGTTGCCGATGCCGGCGAGCGCGTCGGCCGGCGGGAACGCGGCGTCGGCCCCGTCGATCCAGCGTACGTGGCACGGCAGCGTCGCCAGCACCTTCACGAGCGCGGTGCCGATGTGCCCCGCGCCGAACAGCACGACGGGGAACGCATACGGCGCGATCGTTTCGGTCATCAGCGACACGCCGCCGGTTTCCCACAGCAGGCAGTCGGCCCGCGCGGCTTCCGATTCGGGCTCGCTCAGCAGCGGCGCGCCCGGCGAGGGGCCGAATGATACGCTACGCACGGTCGCGGCGCAGGCCGCGACGCGCTTGGCGAGCGACATGATCCAGCCGAGGTCGCCGACGTCGAGCCGTTCGAACGCGAGCACCACGGCGCCGCCGCAGCACTGGCCGAGGCTCGGGCCGAGCGCGAGCCGCTCGAGCCGGCGTGCGTGCGGCACGTGCGCGCCGTCCTTCAGCAGGTGCCGCGCGATCTCGATCGCCTTCCATTCCAGATGACCGCCGCCGATCGTATGGCGGGCCGTGTCGCGCGTGACGAGCATCTTGGTGCCGGCTTCGCGCGGCGCGGAGCCGTCGGTGTGCGCGACCGTCACGAGCACGGCCGCTTCGCCGTGCGCGAGCAGTTGCTGCAGATCGCCGAGCCAGGCTTCCATCAGCACGCTCCGTTCGGGACGACGCGGCACGATGCGCGGCGCCGGCTGGCGGGCGCGGTGGCGAGGACGGACGGGAGCGGGGCAGGCCGACGGCACGGCCGATGCCGTGCGACGGCCGCGGACCGGCGGCGTGCGCGAACGGCGCCGCCGGACGCGCGGACGCCATGAGGGTGATGGATGCGGATGGTTTGCGTTGTCATGATGAATCCAGTCGACATTGCGGATCGGGCGCGCGTTACGCAGGCAGCGGTGAGACCGCCTGGCCTCGCGCACGTAGATCGCCATCCAGTCCCGAAGATAGCATCGCCACGCGGCGGGAACATGGCCGGGCGGTGATCCGGGGTATCAGGCGGCGATCATGTCGATCATAGGCCCGCCGCGCCGGATCGGGGTGCCGATGCATGCGCATCGGGCCGAAACGCACGTGTGACGGGGCGAGGCGCGGCGATCGCGCGCCGCGCCGCCGGCCCCGACATCCGCGCGGCGGCGGGGTAGGTGTTTACGCGCGACGACGGGGCGGGGCCGGCGCACGCATCGGCCGGCGCCCGGTGGCGACTCGCCGGCGGCGCGGCCCATTCGGTCCGGCCGCGCATGCTGTCGGCCGGCAACGCGGGCTCGGTCAGCCCGCGAGCTTGCGGCGATGGCGCCAGAGGCTCGCGATGACCGCGACCAGGATCAAGGCGAAGCCGATCAGCGCCCAGCCGGGCAGCAGGATGCCGAGGATCGGCGGGTAGACGGTCTCGCACAGCCCGGCGACCTTGAACATGCCGGGGAACCACTGCGCGGGCGGCAGGCTGTCGACGATCGGCTGCAGCGTGTCGAAGCCGCAACTGAAGCCCGGATTCATCTGAATCGACAGGTGCCGCGCGGCCGTGCCGACACCGCCGGCCGCGGCGATCGCGATCAGCAGCTCGAGCACCCAGACACCGCGCCAGTTGCGGATCCCGGCGGCCAGGAACGCGAAGATCCCGATCGCGCAGAAGAAGTAGCGCTGGATGATGCACAGCGGGCACGGGTCTTCGTTCTTCACGTACTGCAGGTACAGCGCGCCGGCCAGCAGGGCGATGCACAGCCATCCGAGCAGCATCAGCAGATGGCGTTCGCGGCGGAGTGCAAGCGTGTAGTCGTTCATGTCGGCGGGGTTCCTCGTCGGTCGGTCCGGAAAACAATCGCGCGATTTTAGCGCGAATGATCTGGCACGAAACTGACAGCGCGCGTGCGGCAGCCTGCCGCACCGCGCGCGGGCCGCCGGCGATCGGCTCGCCATCGGCTTGCGATCGGCTGGCGCGGTCAGCGGATCGTGTTCAGCACGGCCTCGACCGATTGGCCGATCGCCAGCAGCGCGTCGTCGCGATGCGGCGCCGCCGCGAGCATCAGGCCGACCGGCGCCGCGTCGCGCGCGTGGCACGGCAGCGACAGCCCGCACGCATCGAGGAAGTTGAACGCGCTCGGGTTGCGCAGGATCAGCGCGTTGGTGCGCGTGAACGCGTCGTCGTCCGTTTCGAGGTCGGCGATGCGCGGCGGCACGACGGGCACCGTCGGCGCGACGAGCGCATCGAAGCGCGCCCAGACCGTGTGCGCGGCTTCGTCGAGCATCGCGGCGCGCGCGGCGAGCAGGTCGAGATAGTCGGCCGCGCTCGCGGGCTCGCCCTTCAGGATCCGCGTCAGCACGCGCGGGTCGTACTGGTCGCGATGCTTGGCGAGGAGCGGACGATGCCATGCGTACGCCTCGATCGGCGAGAAGCCGAAACGGTTGATCTCCGGCAGCCGGTCGAGCGCGGGAAAGCGCACTTCGGTGACGATCGCGCCGGCGGCTTCGAGATGCTTGAGCGCGGTGTCGAGCGCGGCCGCGACGTCGGCATCGACGCCGTCCGTCACGTAGTTCGTCAGCACGCCGAGCCGTACGCCTTCGAGGGGCCGGGCGGCCGGCACGTGCGGCTCGAGCCCCGCGAGCATCCGGTCGACGAGCGCGCAGCACGCGACCGTCAGCCCGATCGGCCCGAACGAATCGAGCGTCGTCGACAGCGGCACGCCGCCTTGCGTCGGGATCCGGCTCGCGGTCGGCTTGAAGCCCGTCAGCCCGCACAGCGCGGCCGGAATGCGGATCGAGCCGCCGGTGTCGGTGCCGAGCGCGACGGCGGCCATCCCGTCGGCGACCGACGCGGCCGCGCCCGACGACGAGCCGCCCGAAATCCGCGCATCGCCCGGCACGTCGCGGCGGTACGGCGAGCGCGGGTTGCCGAAGTGCGGATTCAGCCCGAGCCCCGAGAACGCGAACTCGCTCATGTTGGTGCGGCCGACCAGCACCGCGCCCGCGCGCCTGAGCCGCGCGACGGCGACCGCATCGGTGCGCGCGGCCGGCGCGCCGTCGAGCACGCGGGATCCCGCGCGCGTGACCTGGCCCGCGACGTCGAACAGGTCCTTGACCGACACGGGGATGCCCGCGAGCGGCGACAGCACGGTGCCCGCGGCGCGCAGCCGGTCGTGCGCGTCGGCGGCCGCGCGTGCGTTGTCGGCATCGACTTCGGTGAAGACGACGGCGCCCTGGCCCGACGAATCGGCGATCCGGTCGAGCGCGGTGTCGACGAGCGCGCGGCTCGTGGTCCGGCCGGCGGCGAGGTCGGCGGCGAGCTGGGCGAGCGGGGGGAACGGCGTGAAAGTGGTCATGGCGGCTCAGGGGCGAAGATGTTGAACAAGCGTGGAGCGGAACGAATCGATATGGCTTTCGACGGCTGCGCGCGCGCCGGCGGCGTCGCGTGCGGACAGCCGGTCGAACAGCGCGCGGTGCTCGTGCTGGACGTCGGCGAGATGGTGCGGTTCGGACAGCGTGACGAACCAGAAGCGCAGCGAGCGCTCGTGCAGCGCGCGCAGGATGTCGGCCAGCACCGCGTTGCGTGCGGCCGCGGCGATCGTCTGATGAAACGCGCGGTCGAGCTCCATCATGCCCTCGACGTCGTGTGCGTCGACGCAGGCCTGCCCGTCGTCGAGCAGCGCGGCCAGGCGCGCGAGATCGTCGGGCGTCGCATGGCGCGCGGCGAGTTCGACGCAGTGCGCTTCGTTGATGCGCCGCACGTCGATGACCGCGACGATGTCGTCGAGCGACAGCGGCTGCACCATCAGGCCCTTGCGCGGCATCACCGACAGCAGCCCCTCGAGCACGAGCCGATGCACGGCCTGGTGCACCGGTGTGCGGCCGATTCCCGTCCGTGCGACGAGTTCGGCTTCGTTGAGCGCGGCGCCCGGTTTCAGGCGCATCGTGACGATGTCGCGCTGGATCAGTGCGTACGCGCGGTCGGCGAGACTCGCCGGCGACGCGGCGGGGCGGTCGCGGGTGACGTCGGTCAGGGTGCTCATATGGGGTTCGGCACCGGGGCCGGAAGGCGCGCGATCATGACGCGGCGGGCTCGGGAAGCGTGGGCGATCTCTGGATATTATTGTGATATATCACAGGTGTCCAGCCCAGGAGCGGCACGGGCAGCGGGGGCCGGGTGCGCGAACGGGGCCGCATGCCGCCGCGGCGGCCCTGCCACCGACTTGCAACAATATCGACAGGATGTTGCAGGTTTGCCGCGTGATCGTGCACTGAAGCATAATGAATCCTCGTCTATTCCTACGCGTGAGCGACGTACCAGACCATCGTCATGAGCGAAAACACGCCTTCCCCGGCCGGTCTGCCCGGCACCTTTTCCGCTTCTTCCGATTCCCCGCGTCCCGATCCGGCGAAAACGCACGATGCGCAGGCCGCCGTGCAGAACGCCGCCGACGACGGCGCGTCGCCCGTGACGGCCGCATCCGAGCCCGGTGCACCCGGTGCCGCGGGCGCGATCGGGGACGGCGCCGCCACGGCCGCGCCGCCGAAGCCGGGTGCGCCGCCACCCGGCTTCGGCGCGCAGCCCGATTTCGACACGCCGCGGCCGCCGCCCGCGAACGCGCAGAATGCGCCGCCGGCCTACCTGAAGCAGAGCGATACCCCGTGGTCGGTATTCGGCCGGATCGTCGCGGCGCGCGCGCGGCGGCTGTTCGACCGCGCCGGCCAGCGCATCACGCAGCGCACGCTGCGCATCGGCGTGTCGGCGCGGATCTTCCATCCGGAGCCGGGCGCGAAGGGGCTGCGCGGCAAGACGCTGCAGTATCTCGAGGAATCGATCGCCCACTGGGTGATGTCGCGCGACGTGCTCGTGTTCATGATTCCGACCGTCGGCCATCAAGGCATGATCCATCCGAGCAACATCCGCCTGCGCGACTACGCGAAGCATCTCGACGGCCTGCTGCTGCAAGGCGGCGCCGACGTGTCGCCGCAGACCTACGCGGCGTCGGATGCGCGACCCGAATGGCCGGGCGATCGCGTGCGCGACATGTACGAGCTCGAGCTGCTGCACGAATTCGTCGAGTCCGGCAAACCCGTGCTCGGCGTGTGTCGCGGCTGCCAGTTGATCAACGTCGCGTTCGGCGGTTCGCTGTACCAGGACATCGCCACCGACGTGCCGACCGCCCATGCGCACGTGAGCGAGCATTACGACCAGCACCGTCACGCGATCCGTTTTCCCGACACGTCGACGCTCGCGAGCATGTTCCCGGGGCGCAGCGAAGCGATCGTCAACTCGATTCACCATCAGGCGATCCGCGATCTCGGCCGCGATCTGAACATCGAAGCCGTGTCGGCCGGCGACGGGATCATCGAAGGCATTCGCCATCGGCGTTCGCCGTTCGTCGTCGGTGTGCAGTGGCATCCGGAGTTCCATCGCGCGGGCGGCTCGGAACTGCTCGACTGCACGCCGCTGCTCGATGCATTTCTGCGCGCGGCGCGCGAAACGCGCCTGTAGCCCGCCGTATTTTTCGTGTTGAACTCAGGCCGGCCGCATCCCGATAAATTCGAGATGCGGCCGTTTCGTTTTGAACGATAATCGCGAGTTCCGATTCGTTCGCCGGAGTCTGACGTTGGCTTTCCGAAACTTTTCCCCTGCACGATGCGCAACGTGGATCGTTGCACTGGCTGCCTGCGCGCAAGCGGGCGCGGCCTGGTCCGCCGACGCGACCGCCCCCGCTGCCGGTACGCGTCCGGCGGTCACGAGCCTGAGCGGCGGCGCGTCGCCCGCGGCATCGGCCGCGGCCGCGACGGACGTCGCCGCGCAAGGCAACGTTGCCGAGCTGACGCAGATGCTGCACGACGGCCGGATCGTCGAGATGCGTACGACGTACAACGGCAGCTACGGCGCGAGCCTGATGTTCGATCCGCGCGAGATGACGTATTACGTCGCGCTGTTCCAGGACAAGAATCTGTGGCGCGTGATCCGTTCGCAGGACAAGAATCGCGCGGAGATGGTGTATGCGAACTTCGTCCAGCAAACGGTGCAACTCGCCGATATCGAGATCCGCCGGACCGAGCTGCAGGCGCAGAAGGCATTTCTCGAACGCGTGATCGCGCTGCAGGCGAATCGTGCGCAGCAACTGCAGGCCGACCTGAGCGTCGCGCGCAGCCAGCAGGCCGAAGTCGCGCAACGGCAGAAGTCGGCGCAGGAGCAGGCGCAGGCGCTGCAGGTCGAGAAGCGGGCGGCGCAGCTGCAGTTGCGCGATCTGCAGGAGCAGGTGCGGCAACTCGAGAAGCAGACCGAGACGGGGTTGCCCGTGCACAAATAACGATCCGTCGAGCGGACGGAGCGAGACAAGCGAAAACCCGGCGAAGCGATCTTCGCCGGGTTTTTTATTGCGCGGGCATCAATGCGCGAACGCGTCCGGCACGTCGGTCACGCGGCGGTGCGACAGTTGCGACGTCCAGTCGAAACCGGCCGCGCGCGGGTGCGTGGGGCCGGCCGGCTGCGTGGCGCGCAGCGCGTTCGCCATGGCGATCAACGTGGCAGGATCGTCGAGCGCGTCGCGCGTGACACGCGTGTCTGCCTCGTGCGGCGGTGTGGCGCGCCGAACGCGCGTGCCGGCGTTGGTGGCGTCGTGCTGAATCGGCGGATGCGCAGCCAGCCGTGGCACGGCCGGTGTGCGGGGCGGCGCTTCCGTCGTGCGCTGGCCGGCTGCCGGACGTGGCGAGGCAGGAGCGGCATGCCGCACGTCGGGCGTTGCTTGCGGGTGAAGCGATGCGGGGCCGCGCGCGACACGGTGCGTGGCTGGCGGCGAGACCATCGTATGCGCGCCAGCCGTCGCTACCTTGGGTTGCGGCATGGCGTTCGTCGACGTGACCGGTGCAGCCGCGGCGACATGCGTGGTGTCGGTCGATGTCGCGATGTGAGCGGGTGCGCCGCCGGCGGCTTGAATCGCGTATGCGGGAACGGAATCTGCAGGTGGCTCGTGCGCGCCGATCAGCCAGGCGATGATGCCGAGCGCGCCGATGCTCCAGCAGACGGCGTATCGCGCGCGCCGATCGCGAGGCGGGCGCACGGAACGGCGCAAGTACCGACCGGCGCCAGCCGCCGGCGTGACGGGCAATCCGGCCGAAGCGGGCAGTGCCGCCGCCACCGGCAGCG
Source organism: Burkholderia sp. AU39826 (assembly GCF_020419965.1). Classification (NCBI taxonomy): domain Bacteria; kingdom Pseudomonadati; phylum Pseudomonadota; class Betaproteobacteria; order Burkholderiales; family Burkholderiaceae; genus Burkholderia; species Burkholderia sp. AU39826. The sequence continues at coordinate 158,991 of NZ_JAIZQG010000007.1, read as the reverse complement.
GCTGCCAGCGGCACGCGCTGTGCGGCCGGTCGATATCGATGCAGGATGTCGTCAGTGTCGCGAGGCAGTGGCTGCCGGGCCGTGCGCCGGACGCACCGAGGAACCGCCATTCGCGGCCGAACGGCGGGACGTGATCGAGCGGAGTGGCGCGAGGGCGGGCGAGCGCGCCTTCGACCGGAACGAGGGGCGATGGGGTCATGAGAGCGGTACGCCGTGCGACACAGGCCCGTGCCGACGCGGCGCGGAAACGTCGTCGCAAATCTTGCCATTGTCGTCAGCCGGCGCGGGTCGGTCGATCAGATCGATCTGATTCTTGTGCCCGTTTCGGGGCGACTTGTACGAGGCGGACGCCGTGACGGCCGTGATGGGGCACCACAAGGCAAATGTCGGCTTGACGTGGCATGATGCGCGAATCTTGCTGGCGGCGCGCCGTTACGCGCCGCGCCGCCGGCGGGCAGCGATGCCCGTGTGCGCGTGCCAACGCTGCGCGCCGCGCATCGTCGGTTTCATGCGGCGCGGAATTCGCGCCATCCGAGCTTAGCGAGAAAACATGTCCACAGCATCGCCTGCCATCGCGCAGGAATCGAAAGTCCGCACCGTCTTCCGCGTCGTCAGCGGCAACTTCCTCGAAATGTACGACTTCATGGTCTACGGGTATTACGCGTCGGCCATCGCGAAAACGTACTTTCCGAGCGGCAACGCGTTCGCGTCGCTGATGCTGTCGCTGTCGGTATTCGGCGCGGGCTTCCTGATGCGGCCGGTCGGCGCGATCGTGCTCGGCGCATACATCGACCATCACGGCCGCCGCAAGGGGTTGATCCTGACGCTCGGGCTGATGGCGATCGGCACGCTCACGGTGGCCGCGATACCCGGCTATGCGACGATCGGCGTGCTCGCGCCGGTGCTCGTGCTGCTCGGCCGGCTGTTGCAGGGCTTCTCGGCGGGCGTCGAGCTGGGCGGCGTGTCGGTGTATCTGTCGGAGATCGCGACGAAGGGCCACAAGGGGTTCTATACGTCGTGGCAGTCGGGTAGCCAGCAGGTGGCCGTCGTGTTCGCCGCGTTCGTCGGCGTCGTGCTGAACCGCGCGCTGCCGGTCGAGGAAATGACCGCGTGGGGCTGGCGCATTCCGTTCCTGATCGGCTGCCTGATCGTGCCGTTCCTGTTCCTGATCCGCCGCTCGCTGAAGGAAACCGACGAATTCCTGGCGAAGCGTCACCTCCCGACGATGGGCGAGATCATGCGCTCGATGCTCGACAACTGGGGTATCGTGGTGGCCGGCATGGGGATGGTGATCATGACGACGGTGTCGTTCTACATGATCACCGCCTACACGCCGACCTTCGGCAAGGAAGTGCTGCACCTGTCGTCGCTCGATGCGCTCGTCGTGACAGTTTGCATCGGTATCTCGAACCTCGTGTGGCTGCCATTGTCCGGCGCGCTGTCCGACCGCGTCGGCCGCCGTCCGGTATTGATCGCGTTCACCGTGCTGACGCTGCTGACGGCTTATCCGGCGGTGCTGTGGCTCGTCGGCGATCCGTCGTTCCTGCGGCTGCTCGCGGTCGAGCTGTGGCTGTCGTTCCTGTATGCGTCGTACAACGGGGCGATGGTCGTCGCGCTGACCGAAGTGATGCCGGCCGACGTGCGCACGGCCGGCTTCTCGCTCGCGTACAGCCTGGCCACGACGATCGGCGGCTTCACGCCGGCGATCTCGACGCTGCTGATCCACGAGACGGGCAATAAGGCGGCGCCGGGGCTGTGGTTGAGCGTGGCCGCGATCTGCGGCTTGATCGCGACGCTCGTGCTGTACCGCACACCCGACGCGCGCGATCAGTACAAGTCGGCCTGACGGCCACCCGCATGTCGCGCGGCGTCGGGCCGCGCATCTCATCGAAACAGGGAGCGCGATGCGCTCCCTGTTTCGTTTGCGATCATGCCTCGCGCAGCATGTCGGCCACCGTGGCCGCCACGTCGAGCCATGCGCCCGGCGCAGGCTGGCGGGCGATCCTGGCCTGCGGATACCACGGGCAATCGTCGCCGGTGAACCAGCGCCAGTCGGCCGCGAACGGCAGCATGACCCAGAGCGGCTTGCCAAGCGCGCCCGCGAGGTGCGCGACCGCCGTGTCGATCGTGACGACGCCGTCGAGGCGTTCGATCAGCGCGGCCGTATCGCCGAAGTCGTTCAGCCGGCCGTCGAGACGATGCATGCGCGGATGCGCGTCGATGCGCGTCCGCTCGTCGTCGTCGAGCGCGGGCTGCAGCACGATCCAGTCGATGTCCGGCAGTGCGAGCAGCGGCGCGAGCGCGTCGAACGGCATCGAGCGGTTTTCCTGTGCCTGTCGGCGCCCCGACCATGCCAGGCCGAACTTGCGCTTCGACTGCCCGCCGAGCGAGCCGCGAAAGCGCCGGCGGGCGCCGTCGGGCGCGTGCAGATAGCGCGCGCCGACGATGTCCTCCGGCTGAAGCCCGAGCACGAACGGCAGGCTCATCAGCGTGCACGCGACATCCGCGGCAGGCGGCTTCGCGGCGCCCTGGGCGACGAGCGTCACGCGCCAGCGCGACGCGGCCGGTGTCAGCAGCGCGACGAGTTCCGGCTGGACTTCGAGTACGACGCGCGCGCAGCGTGCGCGGGCGAGCGGCACGAAGCGGACGAACTGCAGCGTGTCGCCGAATCCCTGTTCCGCGCGGATCAGCAGCGTGCGCGACGCAATCGGCTCGCCCTGCCAGCGCGGCAGCGCGCCGAGCGGCGTCGCGCCGGGCGTCTCGTGGCGCGCTTCGTAGGCGGGCAGGCCGCGCGTGAAGTCGCGCAGCGTCAGCAGCGTGACCGCGCGATGCAGCCGCGCGAGCGTGAGATCGGGCGCGACACGCAGCGCCTGGTCGAATGCGCGCAGCGCCATCTCGTGCGCGCCGAGCGCGTGATGCGCGTTGCCGAGATTCAGCCACGCGAGCCCGAACGACGGATCGAGCCCGACGGCGCGCTCGTAGTAGGGCAGTGCGTCGCGGTGGCGCGCCTGCGCGCAGAGCGCGTTTGCGAGCCCGAACAGCGCGAGCGGAAACGGCGGGTGCAGTGCGAGCGCGGCTTCGAACGCGGCCGCCGCCTCGGCATGCCGGCCGAGTGCATCGAACGTGTTGCCGAGATTGAAATGCGCGGCGACGAAACGCGGCTGCACGGCGATCGCGGCCTGGAAGTGCGCGATCGCATCGTCGGCGCGCCCCATCGCGTTCAGCGCCATCCCGAGATTGTTGTGCGCGCCCGCATGCCCGGGCCGGAGCTCGAGCGCACGACCGAACGCGGCGAGCGCGTCGTCGTGGCGGCCAAGCGCGTTCAGCGCGTTGCCGAGATTGTTGTGGATCGACGCGTCGTCCGGCGTGAGCCGCAGCGCGCGGCCGAAGGCGTCGATCGCATCGTCGTGACGCTGCAGCGCCGCATACGCGTTGCCGAGGTTGTAGTGTGCGAGCGGAAATTCGGGCGCGAGCGTCAGCGCATTGCGAAAGCGGTCGATCGCTTCGTCGAGCCGGCCGAGCGCTTTCAGCGCGTTGCCGAGATTGAGCTGCAGTGCGGCATCGTTGGGGCGCAGCGCGACGGCCCGGCCGACGAGATCGGCGGCCTCGGCGTGCTGGCCCTGCTGGTGCCGCAGCACGCCGAACAGGTGCAGCGCGTCGGCGTCGGCGGGGTTGGAGGCGAGCGCGTGGCGATAGCCGTGCTCGGCCTCGGCGAGGCGGCCCGCGCGGTGTGCGGCGTACGCCCGGTCGAATGCGGAATCCATGACGCGAAAACTGGCGGAAAGCGCGTATTTTCCCACACCGCGCGGTAGGGCCGCGTATCGGCCGGTCGGCATATGGCCCCGTCACGCGGAGCGGCGTAGACTTGCAGAGTCGCGTGTCATCGAGGTTTCCATGGCTGACACACTGTCCGATATCCCACCCGTGCTGATCGTCGGCGCGGGGCCGACCGGCCTTGCCGCGGCGATGAGCCTGGCGCGGGCCCGCGTGCCGGTGCGCATCATCGATCGCCTGGCCGCGCCCGCGCCGTTTTCGCGCGCGATCGGCATTCAGGCGCGCACGCTCGAGCTGCTGGAGCAGCATCGCGCGGTCGAACCGTTTCTCGCGCTCGGCCATCGCGCGCATGCGGCCGAGCTGCATGCCGACGGCCGCGTGATCGCGCGGCTCGATTTCGATCCGCTGCAAACGCGCTATCCGTATCTGATGTTTCTCGACCAGAGCATCACCGAGCGGCTGCTCGCCGAGCATCTCGCCGGGATGGGCGTGACCGTCGAACGCGGTACCGCGCTGACCGCGTGCGACGCGGGCGGCACGTCGCTCGACGTGACGCTGCGCCGCGCAGATGGTCGCGACGAGTCGTTCGCGCCGTCGTACCTGATCGCGGCCGACGGCGCGCACAGCACGGTCAGGCATCTGCTCGGCCTGGGCTTCGCCGGGCATGCATTCGAACAGACTTTCCTGCTGGCCGATTTCGCGGCGATACCCGACTGGCCGGACGAAGAGATCCGCCTGTTCACGACGCCCGAAGGTATCGCGGGGCTGTTTCCGATGGGAAGCGGCCGTTACCGGCTCGTCGCGGACCGGCCGCCCGGCAGCGACGCGTCGCCCGGCGCGCCGGCGCCGTCGCTCGAGGAATGCGACGCGATCATCCGCGCGCGCGTCGGCGCCTCGATCTCGCCGAGCGATCTCGCGTGGTCGTCCTATTTCCACCTGCACAGCCGGATGGTCGACCGGCTGCGTCATGGCCGCGTGTTCTTCGCGGGCGACGCCGCGCACGTCCACAGCCCGGCCGGCGCGCAGGGCATGAACACCGGCATCCAGGAGGCGTTCAACCTGGGCTGGAAGCTCGCGCGCGTCCTTGGCGCAGGCGCACCCGAGCGGTTGCTCGACACGTATCACGCGGAGCGCCATCCGATCGAGCGCGACGTGCTGCGGCAGACCGGTTTCGTCACGCAGGTCGTCGAAGCCGAGCGCGGCGCGATGAAGCTGCTGCGCGATCACGTCGTGCCGCTGCTGGTGTCGTTCGGGCCGATGCGCGACGCGCTGCGGCGCACGGTGAGCGAGCTCGGCGTGCAGTACCGGAAGAGTCCGCTCACGCTCGAGCGCGTGCTCGACGGCGGCCCGCGCGCGGGCGAGCGCGCGCCCGATGCGCTCGTGCACGTGCTCGACGGGCCGCTCGGTCGTGCGCCCGGCACGGCGCGGCTATACGATCTTCACGATCCGGCGAGCTTCACGCTGTTGCTGCTGGAGGAGCCGGTGGACACCGACGCCGGCGAGGTGCCGCCGATCCCGGCCGATGCGCGGGGGCTCGTGCAGGGGCTCGAGCGCATCATGCCGGAAGCGGTGCGCGTGTGGCGTGTCGCCGATGCCGAAGGCGACGGGGCGGCGGGGCTCGCGCAGGAATACGGCCGCTCGCGGCCGTCGTTCTATCTGCTGCGGCCGGACGGCTATGTTGCCGCGCGCGGGCGCACGGCGACCGACGCCAATGCGCTGCTGCGCCATTGCGAAAACTGGTTCGCGGGCATGTCGGTGTCCGCGTAGCCGCGCGGTCAGGCGGGCGCCGCGGCAGGGACGAGCGACGCGCGGTGCGCGGCGATCGCGTCGCGCACGATCGGCGTCGCGCGTTGCCCGGCCGCGTTCGACGGATCGTCGAGCGCGGCGAGCAGCGCTCGGCGCATGCGCGGCTCCCAGAAGCGCCGGATATGCTCGGCGATGCCGGCCAGCGCTTCGTCGCGATCGGGCATCGATTCGAAGAATGCGCCGATCTGGTTGGCCATGTCGATCAGGTGTTCGTTGTCCATTGCTGCCTCACTTGCCTGTCGTCACGGCGACCGGCGCGGCCGCGCGGCGCTCGAGCAGGTCGAGCTGCTCCGAGTTGAAGCGCGCATAGGCACGCTGCCAGTCGGACGGTTGCGCAACCGGCAACACCTGCACGGCCGTCACCTTGTATTCGGGGCAGTTCGTCGCCCAGTCGGAGCTGTCCGTCGTGATCACGTTCGCGCCCGATTCGGGGAAGTGGAACGTGGTGTACACGACGCCCGGCTGCATGCGCTCCGTCACGAGCGCGCGCAGCACCGTCTGCCCCGCGCGCGACTCGATGCCGACCCAGTCGCCGGTGCGGATCCCGCGATCCTGCGCATCGTGCGGATGGATCTCGAGGCGATCCTCTTCATGCCACCGGACGTTTTCGGTGCGGCGCGTCTGCGCGCCCACGTTGTATTGCGACAGGATGCGGCCCGTCGTCAGGATCAGCGGATAGCGCTGCGTGACCTTCTCCGGCGTCGGAATGAACTTGGTGATCACGAACCGGCCCTTGCCGCGCACGAACGTGTCGATGTGCATCGTCGGCGTGCCTTCCGGCGCGTGTTCGTTGCACGGCCACTGGATGCTGCCGAGTGCGTCGAGCTTCTCGTACGACACCCCCGCGAAAGTCGGCGTGAGCCGCGCGATCTCGTCCATGATTTCCGACGGATGCGCGTAGTGCATGTCGTAGCCGAGCGCCTGCGACAGCAGCAGCGTGACTTCCCAGTCCGCGTAGCCGGCGAGCGGCGGCATCACCTTGCGCACGCGCGAGATCCGCCGCTCCGCGTTCGTGAACGTGCCGTCCTTCTCGAGGAACGTCGAGCCCGGCAGCAGCACGTGCGCGTATTTCGCGGTTTCGTTCAGGAAGATGTCCTGCACGACGATGCATTCCATCGCCGACAGCGCGGCCGCCACGTGCTGCGTGTTCGGATCCGACTGGACGATGTCCTCGCCCTGGCAGTAGAGCCCCTTGAAGCTGCCATCGAGCGCCGCGTCGAACATGTTCGGGATGCGCAGCCCCGGCTCCGGCTGCAGCGTGGCCGACCACGCCTGCTCGAACTGCGTGCGCACGACCGCGTCGCCGATGTGCCGGTAGCCGGGCAGCTCGTGCGGGAACGAGCCCATGTCGCACGAACCCTGCACGTTGTTCTGACCGCGCAGCGGATTGACGCCGACGCCTTCGCGGCCGACGTTGCCGGTCGCCATCGCGAGGTTCGCGATGCCCATCACCGTCGTCGAGCCCTGCGCGTGCTCGGTCACGCCCAGGCCGTAATAGATCGCGGCGTTGCCGCCCGTCGCGTAGAGGCGCGCGGCCTCGCGCACCCGCTCGGCCGGCACGCCGGTGACGTCCGCGGTCGCCTCGGGCGAATTGTCGGGCTGCGCGACGAAGTCGCGCCATTGCTCGAACGCGCGCGTGTCGCAGCGCTCGGCGACGAAGGCCTCGGCCACCAGCCCTTCGGTGACGATCACGTGCGCCAGCGCATTGACGATCGCGACGTTGGTGCCGGGGCGCAACTGCAGGTGGTGCGTGGCCTTCACGTGCGGGCCGTCGACGACGTCGATGCGGCGCGGGTCGATCACGATCAGCTTCGCGCCTTCGCGCACGCGCCGCTTCAGCCGCGAGCCGAACACCGGATGGCCGTCGGTCGGGTTCGCGCCCATCACGACGATCACGTCGGCCTGGCCGACCGAGGCGAACGTCTGCGTGCCGGCCGATTCGCCGAGCGTCGTCTTGAGGCCATAGCCGGTCGGCGAGTGGCACACGCGTGCGCAGGTATCGACGTTGTTGTTGCCGAACGCGGCGCGCACGAGCTTCTGCACGAGATAGGTTTCCTCGTTCGTGCAGCGCGACGACGTGATGCCGCCGATCGAATCGCGGCCGTACTTCTGCTGCAGCTTGCGGAATTGCGTCGCCGCGTACGTGAGCGCCTCTTCCCAGCTCACTTCGCGCCACGGGTCGGTGATCTTCTCGCGGATCATCGGCTTCGTGATGCGGTCCTTGTGCGTCGCATAGCCCCACGCGAAGCGTCCCTTCACGCACGCGTGGCCTTCGTTCGCGAGACCGTTCTTGTGCGGCGTCATGCGCACGACCTGCGTGCCCTTCATCTCGGCCTTGAACGAGCAGCCGACGCCGCAATACGCACAGGTCGTGACGACCGAGTGTTCGGCCTGCCCCAACTGCACGACGGATTTTTCCTGCAGCGTGGCCGTCGGGCAGGCGGCGACGCACGCGCCGCACGACACGCATTCCGATGCCATGAACGATTCGCTTTCGCCCGCGGCGACGCGCGACTCGAAGCCGCGCGCGGCGATCGTCAGCGCGAACGTGCCCTGCGTTTCCTCGCACGCGCGCACGCAGCGGTTGCAGACGATGCACTTCGACGGGTCATACGTGAAGTACGGATTCGACTCGTCCTTCGTGTCCTTCAGGTGATTCGCGCCGTCGAAACCATAACGCACCTCGCGCAGCCCGACCACGCCCGCCATGTCCTGCAGCTCGCAGTCGCCGTTGGCCGGGCACGTGAGGCAGTCGAGCGGGTGGTCAGAGATGTACAGCTCCATCACGTTGCGGCGCAGCGACTGCAGCCGGTCCGACTGCGTGCGCACCTTCATGCCGGCTTCGGCGGGCGTCGTGCACGACGCCGGATAGCCGCGCCGGCCCTCGATCTCGACGAGGCACAGCCGGCACGAGCCGAACGGCTCGAGCGAATCGGTCGCGCAGAGCTTCGGGACGTTGACGCCGGCTTCGATCGCCGCGCGCATCACCGACGTGCCGGCCGGCACCGTGACCGGCTGGCCGTCGATTTCGAGCGTGACGTCGGTATCGGCATGCCGTTGCGGCGTGCCGTAATCGGTATCGTCGAACGGGTCGCGGGCGCGCGCCTGTGCCGCGCTCTTGCACGCGCATTGGCCCGAGCCGCAGCCGCCTTGGCGGACGTTGTTCGTGTCGAGTGACATGCAGGGCTCCTTCTGGGTCAGGCCGCGGCCTTGACCGGGCCCGACGCGGCATCCTTGCCGGCAGCGAGCCCGAAATCTTCGGGGAAATGGTCGAGTGCGGACAGCACCGGGTACGGCGTCATGCCGCCCATCGCGCATAGCGAACCGGCCAGCATCGTGTCGCACAGGTCGCGCAACAGCGTGACCTGCCGCTCCGACGTATCGCCGTGGCGGATCCGCGCGATCGTCTCGACACCGCGCGTCGAGCCGATCCGGCACGGCGTGCACTTGCCGCACGATTCGATCGCGCAGAACTTCATCGCATACTCGGCCAGCTCGGCGAGATTCGACGTGTCGTCGTGCAGCACGACGCCGCCGTGGCCGACGACCGCGCCGATCGCCGCGTACGCCTCGTAGTCGAGCGGCACGTCCCACTGGTGGTCGGGCAGGTAGGTGCCGAGCGGGCCGCCGACCTGCGCGGCGCGTGCCGGCCGGCCGCTGGCCGTGCCGCCGCCGAAGTCGAACAGCAGTTCGCGCAGCGTGACGCCGAATGCGAGCTCGACGAGACCGCCGTGACGGATGTTGCCTGCGAGCTGGAACGGCAGCGTGCCGCGCGAGCGGCCCATCCCGTAGTCGCGATAGAACGCGGCGCCGCGCGCGAAGATCACGGGCGCCGTCGCGAGCGTGATCACGTTGTTGATGACCGTCGGCTGGCCGAACAGGCCGGCGAGCGCCGGCAGCGGCGGCTTCGCGCGCACGACGCCGCGCTTGCCCTCGAGCGATTCGAGCAGCGCCGTTTCCTCGCCGCATACGTACGAGCCCGCGCCTTTCGCGACGTGCAGCTCGAACGCATGCGCGGAGCCGAGCACGTGCTCGCCGAGCCAGCCCGCTTCACGCGCGCGGACGATTGCCGCTTCGAGCGTGGCGATCGCGTGCGGGTATTCGCTGCGCACGTAGATGTAGCCGACCGTCGCGCCGGTGGCGACGCCCGCGATGATCATCCCTTCGATCAGGCAGTACGGGTCGCATTCCATCAGCAGGCGGTCGGAGAACGTGCCCGAATCGCCTTCGTCCGCGTTGCAGACGATGTATTTCTGCGCGGCGCGCGCCTGCCGCACGGTACGCCACTTGATGCCGGCCGGGAACGCCGCGCCGCCGCGGCCGCGCAGCCCCGACTCGATCAGCGTTTCGCATGCGGTGTCGCCGTCGAGCGCCAGCGCGTTCTTCAGGCCGGCAAGCCCCTCGTGTTGCAGATAGTCGTCGATCGACAGCGGATCGGTCAGGCCGATCCGTGCGAACGTGAGCCGCTGCTGGCGGGCGAGGTAGGGCAGCGCGTCGACGAGGCCGACGCCGCTCGGGTGCGCGCCGCCGTCGAGCCAGCCGGCGTCGAATAGGGCGGGCACGTCGGCGGCCGACAGGTTGGCATAGCCGACGCGGCCTGCGGCCGTCCCGACCTCGACGAGCGGTTCGAGCCACAGCAGCCCGCGTGACCCGTTGCGGACCACCTCGATGGCGACCTCGCGCCGTTCGGCTTCGGCCGAGATCGCGGCGGCGAGCGCGTCGGCGCCGAGCGCCAGCGCGGACGAATCGCGCGGAACGTAGATGCGGGTCGTCATGCCGCCTCCTGCGCGTGGGCCACCGCGTCGGCCAGCAGCGCGTCGAACTTCTCCGGCGTGACCTTGGCGTGGAGCACCCCGTTGACCGTCATCGACGGCGATTGCGCGCACAGTCCAAGGCAGTAGACCGACTCGAGCGCGACGTCGTCCGGCGTACGGGCCGCGGCGGCATCGCCGTGCTTGGCGTCGAACCGGCAGCCCGTGCGGGCTTCCGCGTGGGCGGCGAGCGTTTCGCAGCCCATGCTGCGGCACGCTTCGGCGCGGCACATCTGGATCGTCACGCGGGCGGGCGGCGCGGTGCGGAAGTGGTGGTAGTAGGTCAGGACGCCATGTACTTCCGCGCGCGACAGGTTCAGCACCTTGGCCAGCGGCGCGACGCAGCCCGCCGGCACGTAGCCCGCGTCGTCCTGGATCGCATGCAGGATCGCGACGAGCGAGCGGCCGGCGCGCGCATGGCGCTCGACGAGCACGTCGGGCGCAGGGGAATTCGGGGACATCGGTTTTGCTCCTCCAAAGCCTCATATGCGCTCGAAATTCATATAGTGCGCATCGCGACTTCGTTCTGATTGATTTTCACCCACGATAAGCGGAAGATTTCGCGGTCGCAATAGGAAATCGGAGTGCATAATTGATTCGGATCGAATGCGACGCGTATCTGACCGTACGCGACACGGAAGGCCGGTCGGCCAGTCTGTCGGACGTCGCTCCGCTGCTGGAACTCGTGGCCGATACGGGCAGCATCGCGCAGGCCGCGCAAGCCAAGGGACTGTCGTACCGGCACGCGTGGGGCATGCTGCGCGCGCTGGAATCGTGCATCGGCGGGGAATTGATCGAAACCGCGCGCGGCAAGGGTTCGACGTTGTCGGCGCTCGGCCGGGCGGTCGTCGATGCGCAGCGTCTGGCGCATAGTCGCCTCGACGGGAACCTGCGCACGCTGGCGGCCGAGGTGGCCAGCGACCTGAACCGGCGGCTCGCGCAGCGCGACGGCGCCGTGCGCATCCATGCGTCGCACGGTTATGCGGTCGCGACGCTCGTTTCCGCGCTCGTCGATGCGCAGGCGGCCGTCGACATCAAGTATCGCGAGAGCGTCGAGGCCGTGCAGGCGCTCGCCCGCGGCGAATGCGACCTCGCCGGTTTCCATTTGCCGCGCGGCGCGTTTCGCGCGCAGTGCGCGCAGATCTACCGGCCGTGGCTCGACGACGCGCGCCACGTGTTGATCCACCTGACACGCCGCCAGCAGGGGCTGTTCGTGCCGCGCGGCAACCCGAAGCAGGTGCGCGGGCTGGCGGATCTCGCGCGTGACGACATCCGCTTCGTCAACCGCCAGCCGGGGTCGGGCACGCGCATGCTGCTGGATCTCGCGCTGCGCGCGATCGGCATCGATCCGGAGCGCATCGACGGCTATGCGTCGGCCGAACTCACGCATTCGGCGATCGCGGCGTTCGTCGCGAGCGGCATGGCCGATCTCGGCTTCGGCGTCGAGCCGGCCGCCCGTCACTTCGGGCTCGACTTCATCCCGATCGTCGACGAAGACTATTACTTCGCATGCGAACGCGCGCGGCTCGATGTGCGGCCGCTCGCCGATGTGCTGGCGCTGCTGCGCGACGCACGCTTCGTCGAACGCGTCGCGCGTCTCGACGGCTACGATCCGGCTGCGTGCGGCGCGCTGGAGCGCATCGCGACCGGACTGGCCGGCGGCGACGGCTCGAGCGTGCCGGACGGCAATTCCCGGTAACGAGGACGCGATCGAACCGCGCTGCAGCAGCGGGGGATTTGCGCTACGCTTGCCGCTTGATCAACGTTCCAACAAGCACGCCGTTCAGGCGTCATCCCGCCATGAAATTTCCCGTTCCCCTTGCCGCGGCAGCGTTGACCGCGGGGTTGCTGGTCGTCGCTTCGCCGTTTGCGTTCGCGCAGAATTCCCCGGGCGTGCCCGGCGGCATCCTGAGCGAACAGTTCCGACTGAACGAACATCCGCAGATGCCGTTCGCGGCATCGGCGCCGTCGGACAAATACCAGACCGGCAAGAAGTCGGCGTTGCGCCGCAAGGGCGACCTGGGCGACCCGAACGGCTGCAACCTGAAGTGCCCGATGGATGCCCGGTAGCGCGGAGGCAACTGGCCTGTGCGAGTGGGGTGCTGTGTTCCACGTAGCGGTTCGATCAATCGACGAACCTCCTAACCCGCGCTCCACCCAATCCTGCTTTGTTCGAGCCCCGCGAAGCCTGCGCTTTGCGGGGCTCGTGCTTTTCGGCGGGCCGTTCATGCAATGCGGGAGACGAAACGGCGATTCGCCCGCATCATCGTGCGGGCAAGGATTCTAGGGTTAACCCGTAAATCAGGAAGGATGTCTTCCTGAAACCTGCCTTATTCTTAAGCATCCACCTACATAAACTTCGGTTTGTCGGCGCTGATCAAGGGTGTTCACCGCCGAATCAGACAAATCTGGAGGTAGGTCATCATGAAGTCGCTCGTTCAAGCCGTTGTCGTTGCTGCCGCTCTCGTTGCCCCGGTTGCGTCGTTCGCCCAGTCGGGCTCGACGATCACCCGTGCGCAGGTCCGTGCCGAACTGGTTCAACTGCAGCAGGCCGGTTACAACTCCGCCCGCGGCGAAGATCCGCATTATCCGGAAGCGATCCAGGCCGCAACCGCGCGTGTCGCGGAGCAGCAGCGCAGTGCACTGGCTCAAGCTCAAGGCGCCGACGCCAGCGGCTACGGTGCGCAGGCACAGGGCGCATCGGCGTCGGGTTCGCGCGCAATGGGCGTGCGCCCGGCCAGCGCGGACGAAATGAAGTCGCTGTATCGCGGCAGTTGAGCCCCGCGTCGCCGGTCACGGTCGGGGCCCAAGTCGTGCCCAAACCCTGACCAGCGGGCCGGCCGCTGCGCGGCGCAATCGCTGATGGGGCGACCGCGCCAGAACATCCGTCACCTCCTGCCGCCGGAGCACCGGTGGCATTCCGCCCGGCCCGTCCGGGGCTGGGCGCTTTTTCGGAAGGAGTCGGCGTGCGTGTCGCCGGCAACAAAAAACCCCGCAGACTGGCGTCATGCGGGGTTCGTGCGACGAGCGCGGAATTTGGTGGAGGCGGCGGGAATCGAACCCGCGTCCAGAAGCGCTCCACGACTAGTTCTACATGTTTAGTTCGGTCTTTTGATTTAACCGCAGCGACGCGGACGAACACGCTGCACTACGGCGATTCGCTAGGTTTTCGACCCTGGCGTCGCGACGCCGACAGGGCTTAACTGACGTAAATGACCTCTGGCGGTATTGCTACCGGTCTTGCGACACTAGCCCGTCAGTGAACTAGGCAGAGGACGGCGGCCCTTAGGCTGCCAGTGCGAACGTATCGTCGTTTGCAGTTACGATTTTCCCATTGATTAACGAGGTGACGGGTCCTCGACATGCCCTAGCCGCTTCACAACCCCTGTCGAAACCAGGTCGCCCCCGCGGATAAGATCGATCATTATAGCCCAACATCGCGCAGCAGGTGCCGCAGTTCCTGCGTCGAACCGACGAGATGCTGCGCTTGCCAGTCAGCCGGCGCCGCGCCGTCGCCGCAGTAGCCGTACGCGGCGGCGACCGTCGCCATGCCAGCGGCGCTTCCGGCCTGAATGTCGCGAAGATCGTCGCCGACATAGACGATGCGCTCGGGCGCGAGCGCCATCTGCGCTGCCGCATGCAGCAGCGGAGCCGGGTGCGGCTTCGAGTGCGGCGTTGTGTCGCCCCCGACGATGCAGGCCGCGCGCGACGACAGGCCGAGCAGGTCGGCCAGCGGCGCCGTGAGGCGCATCGCCTTGTTCGTGACGATGCCCCAGCGCACGCCGCGCGCATCGAGTTCGTCGAGCACGTCGCCGATGCCGGGAAACAGCGTGGTATGTACGCAGATATCCGTTGCGTAATTGATCAGGAACTCGTCGCGCATCGCTTCGTAGCCGGGCGTGTGCGGATCGATGCCGAACGCGCCGCCCAACAGGCCCCGCGCGCCGGCGGACGCCAGCGGCCGCAACACGTCGAGCGGCGTTTCGGGCAGGCCGCGCTCGCGCTGCATTTTGTTGACGGCTGCCGCGAGATCGGGCGCGGTATCGGCGAGCGTGCCGTCCAGGTCGAACAGGACCGCATCGCAGTGCAGCAGGCGCGGTTCGTCTGCGATCCGCGCGGTCGAAAGGGGAGTCGTCATGCCGTTCGGAGGGTCACGCGCCGCGGCGGCACGCGACGAGGTAGTTGATGTCGGTGTCGTTCGACAGCGCGAAGCGCTTGCCGATCGGGTGATAGGTGATGCCCTTGATCTCGACGATGTGCAGATCCGTCGCGCGCACGAAGCCGGCCAGTTCCGACGGGCGGATGAAGCGCGCGTAGTCGTGCGTGCCCTTCGGCAGCATTTGCGCGATGTACTCCGCGCCGATCACGGCGAACAGGTAGGACTTCAGGTTGCGGTTCAGCGTCGAGAAGAACACCCAGCCGCCCGGCTTCACGAGCGTCGCGCACGCGGCCACGATGTCGCCGGGCGACGGCACGTGCTCGAGCATCTCCATGCACGTGACGACGTCGTAGGTGCCGGGTTCGCGCGCGGCGATCGCTTCGGCGGCGATCGCCTCGTATTCGACCGAAATGCCGCTTTCGAGGCTGTGCAGGTCGGCCACGCCCAGCGCTTCGGTCGACAGATCGATGCCTTTCACCTGGGCGCCGAGCCCGGCCATCGATTCGGACAGGATGCCGCCGCCGCAGCCGATGTCGAGCGCGCGCTTGCCGGCCAGATGCGCATGGGCATCGATCCAGCCGAGCCGGACCGGGTTCAGGTCGTGCAGCGGTTTGAATTCGGCATTCGGATCCCACCACCGATGGGCGAGGTCGCTGAATTTCTGGAGTTCGTGCGGATCGGCGTTGGTCATGTCGGCAAACGGGCTACGAGAGGAGGGCGGTGCTTCGGTGCGTCAGCCCCGAGTATATAAGCGGGCGAACGACGTGGCCAGCGAGCGCCTGGACGGGCGTCAATGAAAAAGCCCCGCCGGAGCGGGGCTTTGAAGCAGTCGAGAGCCGCGGCTTAGTTTGCCGGAACGGTCGTCTTTTCCACTTGCTGCGTACCAACCACTTCGACTTCCACGCGGCGGTCCGGTGCGAGGCAGGCGATGAGTTGCTTGCGGTTCTTCTGGTTGCAGCCAGTCGTAACCGGGTTGCGCTTGCCCTTGCCTTCCGTGTAGATCTTGTTGGCCGGCACACCCTTGCTGACCAGGTACGACTTCACGGCTTGAGCACGGCGCAGCGACAGGCGGTCGTTGTACTTGTCCGAACCGATGCGGTCCGTGTAGCCCGTTGCAACGACCACTTCCGTGTTCATGCCTTGGATCTTCGAAGCCAGTTCGTCCAGCTTCTGCTTGCCCAGCGGCTTCAGCGTTGCCTTGTCGAAGTCGAACAGTGCGTCGGCTTGATACGTGATCTTCTGGCTCGAGATGACCGGAGCGACCGGAGCGACCGGCGGCTGCGGTGCCTGGGCGACCAGTGCGCCATCGCACTTGGCGTTGGCGGTGGCCGGCGTCCAGAACGCATCGCGCCAGCAGAGCTCGTTCGTGCCGTTCATCCACACCCATTCGCCCGTGCCGTTCACCCAGTTGTCATTGACGGCCTGACGCGACGCCGGCACCGATTGTGCCGAAGCGGATGCAGCCATAACTGCGGTAGCTGCAATGAACGCGAGCTTTGAAAGTTTATTCATATTTCTCCTCTCGAAATTGAGATTACCGCAGGTTTACTGCGAGCCTGTTGACGGTGACAAGTCATACATTGCTCGAAGTATAACATTGGTGCGGCACAAAAATGCGGCGCCGCTCCTTGTAGGTAGACTTCGAGCAGCGTCTAACTTTCAGTGCGTTGGCATTTTGCCATATCGTTCCCTTCCTACGAAAAAAAATCCTCCCCACCCCAAGATCGCTTCAACTTTGTGGTGCATGCGCAACACCGGCCTGCCGCAACTTTTAGAAATTGTCAAGAGCGCGCGTGAGGTTGCGCGCCGGCGTGCGGTTGTTTACGCGTGCGCATGAAACGCGCGCCGCGCAGTCGTCCGCGATGTCGGGTCCGAGCCGGCGCGCGGTTGCGTCCGGCTTGCCGCCGCCGCGATTTTCGCTATCTATATATAGAGGGGGAGGCGAATTGGCGGCTGATGGGCGCATGTTAGAATCTCGCGTTGCGTTGCGCATGCAGCGCCCACGCGAAAGGCGTTCGCCGTCTTCGCTCCGAAACGATACGGATACATGGATCAATTCGCCAAAGAGACCCTGCCCACCTCCCTAGAGGAGGAAATGCGCCGTTCGTATCTCGATTACGCGATGAGCGTGATCGTCGGACGTGCCCTCCCGGATGTCCGCGATGGCCTGAAGCCCGTGCATCGGCGCGTGCTGTTCGCGATGCACGAACTGAACAACGACTGGAACCGCGCGTACAAGAAGTCGGCGCGTATCGTCGGTGACGTGATCGGTAAATACCACCCTCACGGCGATACCGCGGTCTACGACACGATCGTGCGGATGGCGCAGGATTTCTCGCTGCGCTACATGCTGATCGACGGGCAGGGCAACTTCGGCTCGATCGACGGCGACAATGCCGCGGCGATGCGCTACACCGAAATTCGCATGGCGAAGATCGGTCACGAGCTGCTCGCCGACATCGACAAGGAAACGGTCGATTTCGAGCCGAACTACGACGGCAACGAAATGCAGCCGTCGGTCCTGCCGTCGCGCATCCCGAACCTGCT
Source organism: Burkholderia sp. AU39826 (assembly GCF_020419965.1). NCBI lineage: Bacteria > Pseudomonadati > Pseudomonadota > Betaproteobacteria > Burkholderiales > Burkholderiaceae > Burkholderia > Burkholderia sp. AU39826. Next base: position 141,894 of record NZ_JAIZQG010000007.1, on the reverse strand, counting down.
GATCAACGGCTCGTCGGGCATCGCGGTCGGCATGGCGACCAACATCCCGCCGCACAACCTGAACGAAGTCGTCGACGCGTGCCAGCACCTGCTGGGCAACCCGGACGCGACGATCGACGAGCTGATCGAGATCATCCCGGCGCCGGACTTCCCGACGGCCGGCATCATCTACGGCGTCGCCGGCGTGCGCGACGGCTACCGCACCGGGCGCGGCCGCGTCGTGATGCGCGCGGCCACGCACTTCGAGGAGATCGACCGCGGCCAGCGGATGGCGATCATCGTCGACGAGCTGCCGTACCAGGTGAACAAGCGCTCGCTGCTCGAGCGGATCGCCGAGCTCGTCAACGAGAAGAAGCTCGAGGGCATCTCCGACATCCGCGACGAGTCCGACAAGAGCGGCATGCGCGTCGTGATCGAGCTCAAGCGCGGCGAAGTGCCCGAAGTGGTGCTGAACAACCTGTACAAGGCGACGCAGCTGCAGGACACGTTCGGCATGAACATGGTCGCGCTCGTCGACGGCCAGCCGAAGCTGCTGAACCTGAAGGAAATCCTGCAGTGCTTCCTGTCGCACCGACGCGAAGTGCTGACGCGCCGCACGATCTACGAACTGCGCAAGGCCCGCGAACGCGGCCACGTGCTCGAAGGTCTCGCGGTCGCGCTCGCGAACATCGACGAATTCATCGCGATCATCAAGGCCGCGCCGACGCCGCCGATCGCGAAGCAGGAGCTGATGGCGAAGCCTTGGGATTCGTCGCTCGTGCGCGAGATGCTGACGCGCGCCGAGAGCGAGAACGCGGCGGCCGGCGGCCGTTCCGCGTACCGTCCGGAAGGCCTGAACCCGGCGTTCGGGATGCAGGGCGACGGGCTGTACCGCCTGTCCGACACGCAGGCGCAGGAAATCCTGCAGATGCGTCTGCAGCGCCTGACCGGCCTCGAGCAGGACAAGATCATCGGCGAGTACCGCGACGTGATGGCGCAGATCGCCGACCTGCTGGACATCCTCGCGCGCCCCGAGCGGATCACGACGATGATCGGCGACGAGCTGACCTCGGTGAAGGCCGAATTCGGCGACGCGCGCCGCTCGAGGATCGAGCTGAACGCGACCGAGCTGAACACCGAGGATCTGATCACGCCGCAGGACATGGTCGTCACGATGTCGCACGCGGGCTACGTGAAGTCGCAGCCGCTGTCCGAGTACCGCGCGCAGAAGCGCGGCGGTCGCGGCAAGCAGGCGACGCAGATGAAGGAAGACGACTGGATCGAGACGCTGTTCATCGCGAACACGCACGATTACATCCTGTGCTTCTCGAACCGCGGCCGCGTGTACTGGGTCAAGGTCTATGAAGTGCCGCAGGGCTCGCGCAACTCGCGCGGCCGCCCGATCGTCAACATGTTCCCGCTGCAGGAAGGCGAGAAGATCAACGTCGTGCTGCCGGTCAAGGAATTCTCGGCCGACAAGTTCATCTTCATGGCGACGTCGCTCGGCACCGTGAAGAAGACGCCGCTCGAGGCATTCAGCCGCCCGATGAAGAAGGGCATCATCGCGGTCGGCCTCGACGACGGCGACTACCTGATCGGTGCGTCGATCACCGACGGCGCGCACGACGTGATGCTGTTCTCCGACGCCGGCAAGGCCGTGCGTTTCGACGAGAACGACGTGCGTCCAATGGGGCGCGAGGCGCGCGGCGTGCGCGGCATGCAGCTCGAGGACGGGCAGCAGGTCATCGCGATGCTGGTTGCGGGCAGCGAGGAGCAGACCGTGCTCACCGCGACCGAAAACGGCTACGGCAAGCGCACGCCGATCACCGAGTACACGCGCCATGGCCGCGGCACGAAGGGTATGATCGCGATCCAGACGTCCGAGCGCAACGGCAAGGTCGTGGCCGCGACGCTCGTCGACGCCGAGGATCAGATCATGCTGATCACGACGGCCGGCGTGTTGATTCGCACCCGTGTTTCCGAGATACGCGAGATGGGGCGCGCCACGCAAGGTGTTACACTCATCAGTCTCGATGAGGGTACCAAGCTCTCTGGCCTGCAGCAGATCGCGGAGGCCGAAGAGGGAGAGGGCGAAGCCGACGAGGCGTCGGACGGCGAAGCCTGAAGAACGGATGAGACTCTGGCCGCCGCGGGCGAAAAGCGCCGCGGCCGGCGAGCAACCATTCATATTTCCAAAAGGGAGTGATGATGCAAAAGCAATTCAAGCAACTGGTTCTGCTGGCTGCACTGGTGCCGACGTTCGCGATGGCGCAGGCGCTGTCGAATTCCGCACCGGCTGCTCCGGCGGCAGCTGCGCCGATCGACGCCGACAAGAAGGCTGCGATCAAGGATCTGCTCGACGCGATCGACGCGCCGAAGCTCGTGTCGGCAATCGGCAACAGCGCCGAAATGCAGGCGAAGCAGCTCGTACCGGCCATCCTGTCGGACGCGCTGTCGGAAAACAAGACGCTGAACGACAAGCAGAAGCAGGCTGCCGTTCCGACGCTGCAGAAGAACGCGGTGCCGAAGCTGGTCGACGGCGCAGGCAAGGTGTTCGGCACGCAGCAGTTCCAGAGCGATGCGATGTCGGCGCAGTACGACGCGTACGCGAAGTACTACAGCACGTCGGAGATCAAGGATCTGACGACGTTCTACAAGAGCCCGACGGGCCGCAAGTTCATCCAGGTTCAGGATCAGGTCGGTCGCGACGTGGTCAACGGCCTGATGCAGAAGTACATGCCGCAAGCGATCCAGGCAACGCGTACGCAGGCTGACAAGGAAGTCGCAGCAGTCAAGCCGGGCAAGTAAGCCGTCCGGGCGCGCCCCCGGCCGTTCGGCCGGGTTTGGCGGGAGCCTGACGACAGTGCGATAATGGCCGTTTGCGCGCGAGCGCAAGCGGCCATTTCTTTTCTGGCGCGTTTTGCCGGCGGCAAGCCGGTCGCGTCCTTCCCGAGGTTTTCACGATGCGCGTCTTTAATTTCTCCGCCGGCCCGGCGGCGATGCCCGAGGAAGTGCTGCGGCAAGCCGCCGACGAAATGCTCGACTGGCACGGCAGCGGCATGAGCGTGATGGAGATGAGCCATCGCGGCAAGGAATTCATGTCGATCCACGAGGCCGCGCTGACCGATCTGCGCGACCTGCTCGGCGTGCCGGCGAGCCACCGGATCCTGTTCCTGCAGGGCGGCGGCATCGCGGAAAACGCGATCGTGCCGATGAACCTGCTCGGCTCGCGCAAGACGGCCGATTTCGTCGTGACGGGTTCGTGGTCGCAGAAATCGTTCGGCGAGGCGAAGAAGTTCTGCACGCCGCATCTGGCCGCGACCGGCAAGACGGAGGACGGCTTCACGCGTGCGCCCGCGCGCGCCGAATGGCAGTTGTCCGACGATCCGGCCTACGTGCATCTGTGCACCAACGAGACGATCGACGGCGTCGAGACGTTCGAGATCCCCGATCTCGGCGACGTGCCGCTGGTCGCGGATGTCTCGTCGCACATCCTGTCGCGCCCGATGGACGTCGCGAAATACGGCGTGCTGTTCGGCGGCGCGCAGAAGAACATCGGGATGGCCGGCGTGACGGTCGTGATCGTGCGCGAGGATCTGCTCGATCGCGCGCTGTCGATCTGCCCGTCCGCGTTCGAATGGAAGACCATCGCCGCGAACAACTCGCTGTACAACACGCCGCCCACTTACGCGATCTACATCGCGGGCCTCGTGTTCCAGTGGCTGAAGCGGCAGGGCGGCCTCGAAGCGATCGAGGCCCGCAACACCGAAAAGGCGAAGCTGCTCTACGACACGATCGACGCGAGCAGTTTCTATCTGAACAAGGTCGAGCCGGCAGCACGTTCGCGCATGAACGTGCCGTTTTTCCTGGCCGACGAATCGCGCAACGAAGACTTCCTTGCCGGCGCAAAGGCGCGCGGGCTGCTGCAGCTGAAGGGCCACAAGTCCGTCGGCGGCATGCGGGCGTCGATCTATAACGCGGTGCCGCTCGAGGGCGTGAAGGCGCTCGTCGAGTACATGAAGGACTTCGAGCGGCGCGGCGCCTGACGGCGGCGCTGTTCAAACAGCACGGCAAAACGCATGGACGACGAACTGAATTCCCGCCTGAAACCGCTGCGCGACCGCATCGACGCGATCGACGCGCAGCTGATCGCGCTCCTGAACCAGCGCGCCGCGGTGGCGCTGGAGGTGGGCGAGGTCAAGAAGCATTTCAACGCGCCGGTGTTCCGGCCGGAGCGTGAGCTGCAGGTGATCGCGCGGCTGCAGGACATGAGCGCCGGGCCGCTCGCGAGCGAGCACATCAGCGCCATCTGGCGCGAGATCATGGCGGCGAGCCGCGCGCTCGAGCAGACGATCCACGTCGCGTTCCTCGGGCCGGTCGGCACGTATAGCGAGCAGGCGATGCTCGAGTATTTCGGCCAGTCGATCGAAGGGCTGCCGTGCCCGTCGATCGACGAGGTGTTCCGCTCGGTCGAGGCCGGTGCGTCCGCGTTCGGCATCGCGCCGGTCGAGAATTCGACCGAAGGCGCCGTCTCGCGCACGCTCGACCTGCTGCTGCAGACCCAGCTGGTGATCAGCGGCGAGCTCGCGCTGCCCATCCATCACAACCTGCTCACGCAGAGCGGCACGCTCGACGGCGTGAAGCGTGTCTGCGCACATGCGCAGGCGCTCGCGCAATGCCAGCAGTGGCTCGCGGCGAATGCGCCGCAGCTCGAGCGGCAAGCCGTGGCGAGCAACGCGGAGGCCGCGCGCCTCGCAGCGGCCGATCCGACCGTCGCCGCGATCGCGGGCGACCGCGCGGCCGCGCACTACGGTTTGCAGATCGCGTTCTCGCTGATCCAGGACGACCCGCACAACCGCACGCGCTTCGTGATCGTCGGCAAGCAGCCGGCCGGCCAAAGCGGTCACGACCAGACGTCGCTGATCGTGTCGGTGAAGAACGAGCCGGGCGCCGTGTTCAAGCTGCTCGAGCCGCTCGCGCGGCACGGCGTGTCGATGACGCGCTTCGAATCGCGTCCGGCCCGCGTCGGCACGTGGGAGTATTACTTCTACATCGACATCGAAGGGCACCGCGACGATGCGGCGGTGGCGGCCGCGCTCGCGGAACTCGGTCAGAAGGCCGCGTTCCTGAAGATACTCGGCTCGTATCCGCGCGCACGGTGACGCGCTGCGGCCCGGCGCCCGCTTGTGCAGGCGTGGTGGCCGGGCGGGCAGGGCAGGCCGGTCGGCGCTGCCGAAGGCGGGCTCGGGCGGTATCCGGTGCAGGTTGCGCCGGGTGCGGGCCCGCTGCCCGGAATCTGGAATTCCGCGTGCGGGGCGTCGTTTCGCGCGCGTAACTTGGCTCTTGTCGTGTCAGGCTTTGCATTCAACAAACTGGTCATCTTCGGCGTCGGCCTGATCGGCGGGTCGCTCGCGCGCGCGTTGCGCGAGCGCGCGCCGGGCAGCGCGGGCGAGATCGTCGGCGTGGGCCGTTCGCAGGCGTCGGTCGAGCGCGCGCTGTCGCTCGGCGTGATCGACCGTGCGGCGGCGCTCGACGACGACGCGCAATTGCGCGACGCGCTGGCCGGCGCCGATCTCGTCCTGCTGGCCGCGCCCGTCGCGCAGACGGGCCCGTTGCTCGCGCGCGTCGCGCCGTGGCTCGACCGCGCGACGATCGTCACCGATGCGGGCAGCACCAAGTCCGATGTCGTCGCGGCGGCGCGCGAAGCGCTCGGCACGCGCATCGCGCAGTTCGTGCCGGGTCATCCGATCGCGGGGCGCGAATCGAGCGGTGTCGAGGCCGCGTTGCCGGATCTCTACGTCGGCCGCAACGTCGTGCTCTGCCCGTTGCCGGAGAACGCGCCCGAAGCCGTGGCGCGGATCGATGCGATGTGGCGCGCGACCGGCGCCGACGTGCGCACGATGAGCACCGAGCAGCACGATCGCGTATTTGCGTCGATCAGCCATCTGCCGCACCTGCTGTCGTTCGCGCTCGTCGAGCAGATTCTCGGCGAAGCCGACGCGGAACTGAAATTCTCGTACGCGGCCGGCGGTTTCCGCGATTTCACACGCATCGCGGCGTCGAACCCGGAAATGTGGCGCGACGTGTGCGTCGCGAATCGCGCGGCGCTGCTCGACGAGCTCGACGGCTATACGCGCGTGCTCACGCGGTTGCGCGCGGCGATCGACGCCGGCGACGGCGCGGCGCTCGAAGCCGTATTCACGCGCTCGCGCGCCGCACGCAAGGCATGGCAGGAACGCGGCGGCACGCCGGCTGCCGAACCGGTCAAGAAATAACAGGACGATTCCCATGGACTATCTCGATCTCGGCCCATACTCCAGCGCATCGGGCACCGTGCGCCTGCCCGGCTCGAAGAGCATTTCGAACCGCGTGCTGCTGCTCGCGGCGCTCGCCGAAGGCGAAACGACGATCACCAACCTGCTCGACTCCGACGACACGCGCGTGATGCTCGACGCGCTCGGCAAGCTCGGCGTGAAGCTCGCGCGCGACGGCGACACCTGTGTCGTCACCGGCACGCGCGGCGCGTTCACCGCGAAGACGGCCGACCTGTTCCTCGGCAACGCGGGCACGGCGGTGCGGCCGCTGACCGCCGCGCTCGCGGTGAACGGCGGCGACTATCGCGTGCACGGCGTGCCGCGCATGCACGAGCGGCCGATCGGCGATCTCGTCGACGGTTTGCGCCAGATCGGCGCGCAGATCGACTACGAGCTCAACGACGGCTACCCGCCGCTGCGGATCAAGCCGGCGACGATCTCGGTCGACGCGCCGATCCGCGTGCGCGGCGACGTGTCGAGCCAGTTCCTCACCGCGCTGCTGATGACGCTGCCGCTCGTGAAGGCGAAGGAGGGCAGGACCGTCGTCGAAGTCGACGGCGAGCTGATCTCGAAGCCGTACATCGACATCACGATCCGGCTCATGGCGCGTTTCGGCGTGACCGTCGAGCGCGACGGCTGGCAGCGCTTCGTCGTGCCGGCCGGCGTCCGCTACCGCTCGCCGGGGCGGATCATGGTCGAGGGCGACGCGTCGTCCGCGTCGTACTTTCTCGCGGCCGGCGCGTTGGGCGGCGGCCCGTTGCGGGTCGAGGGCGTGGGGCGCGCGAGCATCCAGGGCGACGTCGGTTTCGCGAACGCGTTGATGCAGATGGGCGCGAACGTGACGATGGGCGACGACTGGATCGACGTGCGCGGCATCGGCCACGATCACGGCAAGCTCGAGCCGATCGACATGGACTTCAACCTGATTCCCGACGCGGCGATGACCATCGCGGTCGCGGCGCTGTTCGCGAACGGCACGAGCACGCTGCGCAACATCGCGAGCTGGCGCGTGAAGGAGACGGACCGCATCGCCGCGATGGCGACCGAGCTGCGCAAGGTCGGCGCGATCGTCGAGGAAGGCCCCGACTATCTCGTCGTCACGCCGCCGGAAAAGCTCACGCCGAATGCGGCGATCGATACGTACGACGATCACCGGATGGCGATGTGCTTCTCGCTCGTCAGCCTGGGCGGCGTGCCCGTGCGGATCAACGATCCGAAGTGCGTCGGCAAGACGTTCCCCGACTATTTCGACCGCTTCGCCGCGCTCGCCAAGGCCTGACCCGACTGCTCCGATGAAATCCACCCGACCCTTTCACCCGACTCCCGTCATCACGATCGACGGCCCGACCGCTTCCGGCAAGGGCACCGTCGCGGCGCTCGTCGCCGCGCACCTGGGTTTTCACCTGCTCGACAGCGGCGCGCTGTACCGGCTCGCGGCGCTCGCGAGCGTGCGCTACGGCATCGCCGCGGAAGACGTCGACGCGCTGGTGAAGCTGATCGACGACCTGCACATCACGTTCCGTGAAGGTTGCGCGCAGCTCGACGGCGTCGACGTGTCGAACGACATCCGCGCCGAAGCGGTCGGCAACCGGGCGTCGGCCATCGCCGTGCACGGGCCCGTGCGCACCGCGCTCGTCGCGCGCCAGCGCGCGTTCCGCAAGACGCCGGGCCTCGTGGCGGACGGGCGCGACATGGGCACCGTGATCTTCCCGGACGCCGTGCTGAAGGTGTTCCTGACGGCCAGCGCCGAGGCACGCGCGACCAGGCGGCATAAGCAATTGATGCAAAAAGGTTTTTCTGCTAATATAGATGACTTGCTCCGGGATCTTCGTGAACGTGACGCGCGCGACAGCAATCGCGCGGCCGCGCCGCTGAAGCCTGCGGCAGATGCCAAGCTGCTCGATACGTCGGCACTGTCGGTCGATGAAGCCGTCGACCAGGTGCTGCAGTGGTACCGGGCACTCGGCCAGCCGGCCTGAGAAGGCAGGCAGCGGTAGGTGCTTCGCGTCGCAAGCGCGGAGCGTGTTTCGAACCCTTAACCCCGTGTGGTCCTCGATCTGGCCCTTTCAGCCTGCCATTCCGGCCGGCGTGGCACAGCGAGCCATGCACAATCAGATTTTTATGTCCGACCTGCAAACCTCCAACCCGAATACCGAATCCTTTGCGGCTCTGTTCGAAGAGTCGCTGACCCGCCAAGACATGCGCGCCGGCGAAGTGATCTCCGCCGAAGTCGTGCGCGTCGACCACAACTTCGTGGTCGTCAATGCAGGCCTGAAGTCCGAGGCTTACATTCCGATCGAGGAATTCCTGAACGATCAGGGCGAGGTTGAGGTGCAGTCGGGCGATTTCGTGTCCGTCGCGATCGACGCACTCGAAAACGGCTACGGCGACACGATCCTGTCGCGCGACAAGGCGAAGCGCCTTGCATCGTGGCTGTCGCTGGAAAAGGCGCTCGACAACAACGAGCTCGTCACCGGCACCATCACCGGCAAGGTGAAGGGCGGCATGACCGTGATGGTCAACGGCATCCGCGCGTTCCTGCCGGGTTCGCTGGTCGACACGCGTCCGGTCAAGGACACGACCCCGTACGAAGGCAAGACGCTCGAGTTCCGCGTGATCAAGCTCGATCGCAAGCGTAACAACGTCGTGCTGTCGCGTCGTGCAGTGATCGAAGCCACGCAAGGCGAAGAGCGCGCGAAGCTGCTCGAGACGCTGAAGGAAGGCGCGATCGTCAACGGCGTGGTCAAGAACATCACCGACTACGGCGCGTTCGTCGACCTCGGCGGCATCGACGGCCTGCTGCACATCACCGACATCGCATGGCGTCGCGTGCGTCACCCGAGCGAAGTCCTGTCGGTTGGCCAGGAAGTCACCGCGAAGATCCTCAAGTTCGACCAGGAGAAGAACCGCGTCTCGCTGGGCATCAAGCAACTGGGCGACGATCCGTGGGAAGGCATCTCGCGCCGTTACCCGTCGGGCACGCGCCTGTTCGGCAAGGTCACGAACATCACCGACTACGGCGCATTCGTCGAAGTGGAATCGGGCATCGAAGGCCTCGTCCACGTGTCGGAAATGGACTGGACCAACAAGAACGTTGCGCCGTCGAAGGTTGTCCAGCTGGGCGACGAAGTCGAAGTCATGGTCCTCGAGATCGACGAAGACCGCCGTCGTATCAGCCTCGGCATGAAGCAGTGCAAGCCGAATCCGTGGGATGACTTCAGCCGCAACTTCAAGAAGGGCGACAAGATCACGGGCGCGATCAAGTCGATCACCGACTTCGGCGTGTTCATCGGTCTGCCGGGCGGCATCGACGGCCTGGTCCACCTGTCGGACCTGTCGTGGAGCGAAGCCGGCGAAGAAGCCGTTCGCAAGTACAAGAAGGGCGACGAAGTCGAAGCAATCGTGCTCGGTATCGACGTCGAGAAGGAGCGCATTTCGCTCGGCATCAAGCAGCTCGAAGGCGACCCGTTCAGCAACTACGTTGCCATGAACGACAAGGGCTCGATCGTCGACGGCGTCGTGAAGACGGTCGATGCGAAGGGTGCAGTCGTCACGCTGACGGGCGACGTCGAAGGCTACCTGCGTGCGTCGGAAATCTCGCAGGATCGCGTCGAAGACGCACGCAACGTGCTGAAGGAAGGCGACAAGGTCAACGCGATGGTGATCAACATCGATCGCAAGTCGCGCGGCATCAACCTGTCGATCAAGGCGAAGGATTCGGCCGAGCAACAGGAAGCGATCCGCGGCCTGCAGTCGGACACGAGCGCTGCCGCGACCGGTACGACCAACCTCGGCGCGCTGCTGAAGGCGAAGCTCGACGGCCAGAACCAGTAAGCCTTACGAGGTCTGCTGAAGTATGACCAAATCCGAGTTGGTCGCGCAGCTGGCATCGCGATTTCCGCAACTTGTCCTCAAGGATGCGGATTTCGCGGTGAAAACGATGCTCGATGCGATGTCCGACGCCTTGGCGAAAGGGCATCGCATTGAAATTCGGGGTTTCGGCAGCTTTGGCCTCAACCGTCGCCCGGCGCGCGTCGGACGCAACCCGAAGTCGGGGGAGAAAGTGCAGGTGCCCGAGAAGTTCGTGCCGCACTTCAAGCCTGGCAAGGAGTTGCGTGAACGCGTCGACGGCCGCGCCGGTGAACCGCTGAAGGCTGACGATCCGGACGACGAGCGTTGAGCGTCGTTCGGTGTGCCCGGAACCTGTCCGGCGAAGGCTGAAAAGAAAAGCGCCCCTTGCGGGCGCTTTTTTCATTTCGGGCCACGGGTGTGCAACGCGGGCGCACAGGATCTGCGCAGCCGCGGAAACGCTTCCTTTACAATACGGGTCGATTCGGTGCGACGAAGGGGAGTCGCGCGCCGCGGCAAACCTCAACAAAGAGAGGGCTTCATGAAGTTTATCGTCTGGCTGATCCGGGTATTGGTGTTCGTCCTGCTGCTGGTGCTCGCGCTGGCCAATACACAAACCGCGACGCTGAATTTCGTTGCCGGCTACGCATGGCAAGCGCCGCTGATCCTGATCGGCCTGGCATTCTTCGTCGTGGGGCTGCTGGCCGGCCTGCTGTCCGCGCTGCCTTCGATCTTCCGCCTGCGTCTCGAGAACGGGCGTTTGAAGCGCGATCTGCGTGCGGCGCGCGAAACGCCCGCCGTCATCGACCAGCCGCCGATGCCGCCCGTCATTTAACACGGACGCCGCGCGATTCCTCGCGCGGTTTTCGTCTCTGCTTCGATATTTCGCATGGATCTGGATTTCTGGTGGTTGCTCGCGATTCCGGTCGCATTCGCGCTCGGTTGGGCGGCGTCACGCTATGACCTGAAGAATCTCCTGTCGGAGAGTGCCAACCTGCCGCGCTCGTATTTTCGCGGCCTGAATTTTCTGTTGAACGAACAACCGGACAAGGCGATCGATGCGTTCATCGAGGTGGCCAAGCTCGATCCCGAGACGGTCGAGCTGCACTTCGCGCTCGGCAACCTGTTTCGCCGTCGCGGCGAGACCGACCGCGCGATCCGCGTGCACCAGAACCTGCTGAGCCGCACCGATCTGCCGGTCAACGAGCGCGACCACGCGCTGTACGAACTGGGCCAGGACTTCCTGAAGGCCGGCCTGCTGGATCGCGCCGAAGAGGCGTTCCACAAGCTCGCGGACGGCGACTACGCGCTCGGCGCACAGCGGGCGTTGCTGACGATCTACGAGATCGAGAAGGACTGGAACAAGTCGATCGACACGGCCAAACGCATCGAATCGATGAGCGACAAGCCGCTCGGCATCGAAATTGCGCAGTTTCACTGCGAACTCGCGCAGGACGCGCTGCAGCGCAAAAATGCCGCAGCGGCGGCCGAGCAACTGCGCCTTGCGCTGACCGTGAATCCGCAGAACGTCCGTGCGACGGTTCTGTCCGGCGATGCGGCGGAAGCGGCAGGCGACCACGCGGCCGCGATCGAGTACTGGAAGCGCGTCGAAGCGCAGAATCCGGCGTATCTGCCGCTCGTCGCCGACAAACTGATGAAGGCGTACGTCGCACTCGGCAAGAACGTCGAAGGCGCGGAGCTGCTGATGGGGTACGTCGATCGTTATCCGTCGAACGACCTGCTCGACATCGCCTATCAGCATATCGCCGGGTTGCGCGGCCAGGATGCCGCGCACACGCTCGCGCGCACGCAGATGGAAAAGTCGCCGAACCTGTCGGGGATGCTGCACCTGCTCGATGCGCAGATCGCGGCGGCCGACGAACCGCGTCGTAAGGAACTTGAAATGATGCGTGCGCTGATCAAGCAGCGCACGAAAAATCTGCCACGGTATACGTGCCAGAATTGCGGTTTCCGGGCACGGCTCTTCTACTGGCAGTGCCCCGGCTGCAGCGGCTGGGAAACCTATGCGCCGCGCCGCGTCGAACCTGCGATGCCGGGCTGATCCCGGCGCGCGGAGCCAACGCGCAGCGGTTGCCGCCGGGCTCGTCCCGGCGGCCAAGTTAGTCAATTACCGGGAAGTACCGGAACATCTATGAAAATCACCATCATCGGCACCGGCTATGTCGGTCTCGTCACGGGCGCCTGCCTCGCGGAGATCGGTCACGACGTCTTCTGTCTCGACGTCGATCCGCGCAAGATCGACATCCTGAACAACGGCGGGATGCCGATTCACGAACCGGGGCTGCTGGACATCATCGCGCGCAACCGCACGGCGGGGCGCCTGCGCTTCTCGACCGACATCGAGGCGAGCGTCGCGCATGGCGAGATCCAGTTCATCGCGGTCGGCACGCCGCCCGACGAGGACGGCTCGGCCGACCTGCAATACGTGCTCGAGGCCGCGCGCAACATCGGCCGCCACATGACGGGCTTCAAGGTGATCGTCGACAAGTCGACGGTGCCGGTCGGCACCGCGCAACGCGTGCGCGGCGTGGTCGACGAGGCGCTTGCCGCACGCGGGCTCGCGGGCAGCGTCGCGCATCGCTTCTCGGTCGTATCGAATCCGGAATTCCTGAAGGAAGGCGCCGCGGTCGAGGACTTCATGCGTCCGGACCGGATCATCATCGGCGTCGACGACGACGAAACCGGCACGACCGCGCGCGAGAAGATGAAGAAGCTCTACGCGCCGTTCAACCGCAATCACGAGCGCACGATCTACATGGACGTGCGTTCGGCCGAGTTCGCGAAGTATGCGGCGAACGCGATGCTCGCGACGCGCATCTCGTTCATGAACGAGATGTCGAATCTCGCCGACAAGGTCGGCGCGGACATCGAGGCCGTGCGACGCGGGATCGGCTCCGATCCGCGCATCGGCTATCACTTCCTGTACGCGGGCGTCGGCTACGGCGGCTCGTGCTTCCCGAAGGACGTCCAGGCACTGATCCGCACTGCGGGCGAGAACGGCCAGCCGCTGCGCATCCTGGAGGCCGTCGAGGCCGCCAACCATGCGCAGAAGGACGTGCTGATCGGCAAGATCGAGCAGCGCTTCGGCGCCGACCTGACGGGCCGCGAGTTCGCGGTCTGGGGCCTGGCGTTCAAGCCGAACACCGACGACATGCGCGAGGCGCCGAGCCGCCGCCTGATCGCCGCGCTGCTCGAACGCGGAGCAACCGTGCGCGCGTACGATCCGGTCGCCGTCGACGAAGCGCGGCGCGTGTTCGCGCTGGATTTCGGCGACGATGCGCACGCACTGGCGCGGCTGCATCTCGTCGACACGCAGGATCTCGCGGTCACCGGCGCGGATGCGCTCGTGATCGTGACCGAGTGGAAGGAATTCCGCAGCCCCGATTTCACGCGCCTGAAGGCCGAACTGAAGGCGCCGGTGATCTTCGACGGGCGCAACCTGTACGAGCCGGACGCGATGGCCGAGCTGGGCATCGACTATTACGCGATCGGCCGGCCGTACGTCGATCCCCAGTCGTCCTCCCGTGGCTGAACGTACGATGAATACTCTTCGCGAAATCGTTCCGGTGCCGCGCGAGCAACTCGCGCGCTCGCGTGTGCTCGTCGTCGGCGACGTGATGCTCGACCGTTACTGGTTCGGCAACGTCGACCGCATTTCACCTGAAGCGCCGGTGCCGGTCGTGCACGTGCAGCGCCAGGAGGAGCGGCTCGGCGGCGCGGCCAACGTTGCACGCAATGCCGTGACGCTCGGCGGTCAGGCCGGCCTGCTGTGCGTCGTCGGTTGCGACGAACCCGGCGAGCGGATCGTCGAGCTGCTCGGCAGCAGCGGCGTGACGCCGCATCTCGAGCGCGATCCCGCACTCCCGACCACGATCAAGCTGCGCGTGCTCGCGCGCCAGCAGCAACTGCTGCGCGTCGATTTCGAGGCGATGCCGACGCACGAGGTGCTGCTCGCGGGGCTCGCACGCTTCGACGTGCTGCTGCCGCAGCACGACGTCGTGCTGATGTCGGATTACGCCAAAGGCGGCCTCACGCACGTGACGACGATGATCGAGAAGGCGCGTGCGGCCGGCAAGGCGGTCCTGGTCGACCCGAAGGGCGACGACTGGGCACGCTATCGCGGCGCATCGCTGATCACGCCGAATCGTGCGGAACTGCGCGAGGTGGTCGGGCAGTGGAAATCGGAAGACGACCTGCGCGCGCGCGTCGCGAATCTGCGTGCGGAGCTCGGCATCGACGCGCTGCTGCTCACGCGTTCGGAGGAGGGCATGACGCTCTTTTCCGCGGGCGGCGAACTGCATGCGCCGGCGCTCGCGCGCGAGGTGTTCGACGTGTCGGGCGCGGGCGACACCGTGATCGCGACGGTCGCGACGATGCTCGGCGCCGGTGTGCCGCTCGTCGACGCCGTGGTGCTCGCGAATCGCGCGGCAGGCATCGTGGTCGGCAAGCTCGGCACGGCCACCGTGGATTACGACGAACTGTTTCACTGAGCGCATTCGGCGGCGCGACGAGCGCGCCGCACGCATGGCTCGCACTTTTCAGGCAGGACGATCATGACCCTCATCGTCACCGGCGCAGCCGGTTTTATCGGCGCGAACATCGTCAAGGCGCTCAACGAGCGCGGCGAGACGCGCATCATCGCGGTCGACAACCTGACGCGCGCGGACAAGTTCCGCAATCTCGTCGACTGCGAGATCGACGACTATCTCGACAAGACCGAATTCGTCGAACGCTTCGCGCGCGGCGATTTCGGCAAGGTACGCGCGGTATTTCATGAAGGCGCCTGTTCGGACACGATGGAAACCGACGGCCGCTACATGATGGACAACAACTTCCGCTACAGCCGCGCGGTGCTCGATACCTGCCTCGCGCAGGGCACGCAGTTCCTGTATGCCTCGTCGGCCGCGATCTACGGCGGCTCGACGCGTTTCGTCGAGGAGCGCGACGTCGAGGCGCCGCTGAACGTGTACGGCTATTCGAAGTTCCTGTTCGACCAGGTGATCCGTCGCGTGCTGCCGGGCGCGAAGAGCCAGATCGCGGGCTTCCGCTATTTCAACGTGTACGGCCCGCGCGAGACGCACAAGGGCCGCATGGCGTCGGTCGCGTTCCACAACTTCAACCAGTTCCGCGCGGAAGGCAAGGTGAAGCTGTTCGGCGAGTACAACGGCTATGCGCCGGGCGAGCAGACGCGCGATTTCGTGTCGGTCGAGGACGTGACCAAGGTGAACCTGTTCTTCTTCGATCATCCGGAGAAGTCGGGCATCTTCAATCTCGGCACGGGCCGCGCCCAGCCGTTCAACGATATCGCGTCGACGGTCGTGAACACGCTGCGCGCGCTCGACAACCAGCCGCCGCTGACGCTCGCGCAGCAGGTCGAGCAGGGCTTGATCGAATACGTGCCGTTCCCCGATGCGCTGCGCGGCAAGTATCAGTGCTTCACGCAGGCCGACCAGACGAAACTGCGCGCGGCCGGCTACGACGCACCGTTCCTGACCGTGCAGGAAGGCGTCGATCGCTACGTCCGTTGGCTATCCGGCCAGGTTTAAACCGGCGCGTCACATCGATAGACTGGGTCTCACGGTCGGCAGCCGCCGGCCGTTTTTCTTCGGAGATCCAGCACATGATCAGGAAATGGTTTGCCGCGGCGGTCATGCTCGGTGCGGTGGCGTCGACCTGGGCGGCCGTCGACGTCAACACCGCGAACGAGGATGCGCTCGTCGGCATCAAGGGCATTGGCCCGGCGCGGGCGAAGGCGATTCTCGACGAGCGCGGCGCACACGGTCCGTTCAGGAATGCGGACGATCTCGCCACGCGCGTGAAGGGCATGGGCGGGCATACCGTCGAGCGGCTTCAGCAGGAAGGGCTGACGATCGGTGCGGCGGCCGGTACGGGTACGACGCCGCCGGCCGCGGGCAAGCCGGCGGCGGCAAAGCCCGCCGCCGCACCGGCCCGCACGGCGCAGAAATAACGGGTCGCACATACCCGACACAGGGCTCCTTCAGCCGCCGTCGTTGCGACGGCTTCCCGCGGCATGCCGCGGGTTTTTTGCGTGCGGCGGGCTGCGCGACGATCGCGAACCGCGCGGCGCGCGTATTCCATCGTCGTAATGGGGTTGCCGGCGCGCGTGCCGGTGCTGGTTTACAATCGATCGATTGATCGGCCTCGCACTCACGGTATATCCATGGCTTACAAAACTATCGAAGACACGATCGGCAATACGCCGCTCGTGCAACTGGTCCGCCTGCCGGACGACGAGATTCGCGCGCGCAACAACGTGCTGCTCGCGAAGCTCGAGGGTAACAATCCGGCCGGTTCCGTGAAGGATCGCCCGGCGCTGTCGATGATTAGCAAGGCCGAGGCGCGCGGGCGCATCAAGCCGGGCGATACGCTCATCGAGGCGACGAGCGGCAACACGGGCATCGCGCTCGCGATGGCCGCGGCGATCCGCGGCTACAAGATGGTGCTGATCATGCCGGAGGATCTGTCGGTCGAGCGCCGCCAGAGCATGGCCGCTTATGGCGCCGAAATCATCCTGACGCCGGTGAAGGGCGGGATGGAGCTGGCGCGCGATCTCGCGGAGCAGATGCAGCGCGAAGGCAAGGGCGTGATCCTCGACCAGTTCGGCAATCCCGACAATCCCGTCGCGCACTACGAAGGAACGGGGCCGGAGATCTGGCGCGATACCGAAGGGCGCATCACGCACTTCGTGTCCGCGATGGGCACGACGGGCACGATCATGGGCACGTCGCGCTACCTGAAGGAACAGAATCCGGCGATCGAAATTATCGGCGCGCAGCCGGAAGACGGCTCGCGTATTCCGGGCATCCGCAAGTGGCCGGAAGCGTACATGCCGACCATCTTCGATCGCAGCCGTGTCGATCGCGTCGAAAGCGTGAGCCAGGCGGCGTCGGAAACGATGACGCGCCGGCTTGCGGCGGTCGAAGGCATCTTCGCGGGCATTTCGTCGGGCGGCGCATGCGAAGTCGCGATGCGCATCGCACGGCAGGTCGAGAACGCGACGATCGTGTTCATCGTCTGCGATCGCGGCGACCGCTACCTCTCCACGGGCGTGTTTCCCGCCTGAGCGAGAGCGGGGCGCGATTCGCGCGTCGATAAAAAAGCGCCGCGTTCCGTGAACCGCGGCGCTTTTTCTTTGGGCGACCAGCGCTTACTGCGGCTGCGCGTCGTCGGCGGCCGGTTGCAGCGCGCCATTGGCTTCCATCTGCGCCTTCACGGCCTCGCCGAGCTGGTACACGGCGAGCGCGTAGAAGAAGCTGCGGTTGTAGCGCGTCAGCACGTAGAAGTTCTTCAGGCCGAGCATGTATTCGGTCGCGCGCCCCGGCGTCGGCAGGTCGACCACGGTCACCGGCGTGCCGGCTTCGGCCGTGATGTTGACCGTCGGCTCGTTCAGCGTCATGCCCGCGCGCAGCAGTTGCGACAGTGCCCAGTGCGGTTCCGGCTGGCCGTCCGCGGCGGCCTGCGCGATGCCCAGGCTGCCCGTGTCGGGCGTGATCTGCCAGACCACCGGGCGGTCGGTTTCCCAGCCGTGCTGCTTCAGGTAGTTCGCGACGCTGCCGATCGCATCGACAGGACTGCTGCGCAGATCGACGTGGCCCGTACCGTCGAAGTCGACCGCGTATTCGCGGATGCTGCTCGGCAGGAACTGAGGAATCCCGATCGCGCCGGTGTACGAGCCGAGCACGGTGGTCGGGTCGAGCTGGTTGTCGCGGGTCCAGACCAGGAAGTCTTCGAGGTTCTTGCGGAACGTGGCCTGGCGGCTGTCGCGATTCGGCGTGTCCGGGTAGTCGAACGTCAGTGTAGTCAGCGCGTCGAGCACGCGGAAATTGCCCATGTAGCGGCCATAGATGGTCTCGACGCCGATGATGCCGACGATCACCTCGGGCGGCACGCCGAACTGCTCGGACGCGCGCTGCAGCGTCGCCTGGTTCGCCTTCCAGAACTTCACGCCGGCGTTGATGCGGATCGGTTCGATGAAGCGCGAGCGATAGACGCGCCAGTTCTTGACCGAAGGCGTGGGCGCGGGCCGCACGAGCTTGACGGCCGTCGCCGAGTAGCTGATGCGCGAGAACAGCGCATGCAGGCTCGCCGAATCGAAGCCGTTGCGGCTCACCATCTCGTCGATGAACGCGTCGACCTTCGCGTTGTTCGCGTACCGCTGCGGAACGATTTCCTCTTCGAAAGTCTGGCCTTGCGGCGTCGGCTGCTGCGGCTGGGCCTGCGCGACGAGCGTGCCGGCGGGCTTCGCCGGCTGCGTCTGCGCGACGGCAGGCGCGGTGCCGAGGGCCGTGGCGATGGCAGCGGCGACGAGCGGAGCGTGAACGCGGAACAGCGCGGAGAGAAGGGCGGCAGGCTTGCTGGAATTCATGTCGAAGCGGGCGGACAGGGCGATGGTGTTCGGCGCAGTATACCCGACGCATCCGGCGCGCCGGGCCGAAGCGGGCCCCCGTTGTGGT
Organism: Burkholderia sp. AU39826; assembly: GCF_020419965.1. Lineage (NCBI taxonomy): Bacteria > Pseudomonadati > Pseudomonadota > Betaproteobacteria > Burkholderiales > Burkholderiaceae > Burkholderia > Burkholderia sp. AU39826. Next base: position 123,257 of record NZ_JAIZQG010000007.1, on the reverse strand, counting down.
AAGTTAGCGGCGAATTCGCGGCAGACGATGGACATCATTGAGGGAGACCTGCGGCGCACCCTGCGCCACGGATGACAGCTTATGGCAACCGCTTTCTATACGCACCCCGACTGCATGCTGCACGAGATGGGGGAGTGGCATCCGGAATGCCCGGCCCGCCTGTCGGCGATCCAGGATCAACTGATTGCGAGCCGCATCGACGACCTGATCGTGCACGAAACCGCGCCGTTCGCGAGCGAGGTCGCGCTGGGCCGCGTGCATACGCAGGCGCACATCGACTACATCCGCAGCATGACGCCGGTCGACGGTTACGTCGAGATCGATCCCGATACGCTGATGAATCCCGACACGTGGCGCGCGGCGCTGCGCGCGGCCGGCGCCGCGATCGCGGCGACCGACGCGGTGATCGAGGGCCGCTATGCGAATGCGTTCTGCGGCGTCCGCCCGCCCGGCCATCATGCGGAGCCTGCCCGAGCGATGGGCTTCTGCTTCTTCAACAACGTCGCGATCGCCGCGCGGCACGCACTGGACGTACACGGCATCGAACGGGTCGCGATCATCGATTTCGACGTGCACCACGGCAACGGCACCGAGGCGGCGTTCGCGAACGACGAGCGCGTGCTGATGTGCAGCTTCTTCCAGCATCCGCTGTATCCGTTCTCGGGCGTCGATCATCAGGCGCCGAACATGGTCAACCTGCCGATGCCCGCGCGCAGCAACGGGATGGCGATCCGCGAAGCCGTCGACATGTTCTGGCTGCCGCGCCTCGACGCGTTCAAGCCGCAAATGCTGTTCGTGTCGGCCGGCTTCGACGCGCATCGCGAGGACGACATCGGCAATCTCGGTCTCGTCGAGGCCGACTTCGAATGGCTGACCGCGCAGATCGTCGAGGTGGCGCGCCGGCATGCGCAGGGCCGCATCGTCAGCTGCCTCGAAGGCGGCTACAACCTGTCCGCGCTGGGGCGCAGCGTCGTCGCGCACCTGCGCGTGCTGGCCGGGATCTGATCCTCGCTCGACCGGTCGGGCCGAGGCGCGCTCAGCGTGCCGGCACGCGCGCGTGAATCCATGCGATCAACGCGTCGATCACGCGATCGCGTTCGAGATCGTTCATCGTTTCGTGGAAGCCGCCTTCGTACAGCGTCAGCGTACGGTCGGGCGAGCCGACGCGTGCGCCGAACGCGCGGCTGCCGTCGGGTTCGGTCAGCTTGTCCTCGGTGCCGTGATAGACGAGCACCGGCACGCGCAGCGTGTCGCGGCCGTTTTCGATGCGCGCCATCGCGTCGAGAATCTCCGCACCAGTGCGTGCGGGCACGGCGCCGTGATGCACGAGCGGGTCGGCGCGATTGGCCGCGACGATGGCCGGATCGCGCGACAGCAGCGCCGCATCGATCCTGATCGCGGGGAAAGTGGGCCACACGCGGCTGATGACGCGGCTGACGGCGAGCATCCAGCGCGGCACGTCGCGCCCGGGCGCAAGCGCCGGACTCGACAGCACGAGGCCCGTCAGCGCGTGGCCGCGTACCGGTGCACGTTCGATCGCGTAGAGCGCCGCGATCGCGCCGCCCATGCTGTGTCCCATCAGGAACAGCGGCGCGTCGCCGCGCGCGGCTTCGGCGAACAGCGCGTCCGCATCGTTCAGGTAGTCGTCGAAACGTTCGACCCAGGCTCGCTTGCCGGGCGAGTGGCCATGCCCGCGCAGATCGATCGCCAGCACGTCGATGCCGGCCGCGTTCAGCCGGCCGGCGAGTGCGGCATGGCGGCCCGCGTGTTCGGCGAGGCCGTGCACCAGCGCGATCGTCGCGCGCGGCGGCGCGGCGCCGTCGCCGGCCGGCCAGCGGTACGACGCCAGTTCGAGCCCGTCGGCGGTACGCAGCCGGCCCATCCGCGACGCGGGCGCCGATCCGGCGGTGGCGGGTGCGGCGGCCGGCGTGGTGGTCGTGCTCATCGGGCGTGTCCCCTGTTCGTTGGTCAGTGTTCCGGATCATAGTCGCGGGATTCTCGCGAGCGCCCAGCGGCGCCCCTCTAATTTCATTTGGTTATGAAAAGATCGAAATCGATTATTAAGGGGAATGAGGGGTTTGCGGTAAAATCGCCGGTTATTCCAGATGCATCGGCGGCCGACTGGCGGGCCAACTCGCCGGCCGGCCGCCGTTTTGTTTACATGATCGAATTGCGCAATCTTTCGCAGCGTTTCCCCGGCCCGGGCGGCTGGGTCGAAGCGTTGCACAACGTCAACCTGACGATCCCGCAGGGCGAGGTGTTCGGCATCATCGGCCGAAGCGGCGCAGGCAAGAGCACGCTCGTGCGCACCATCAACCTGCTCACGCGGCCGACCGAAGGCAATGTCGTCGTCGGCGGGCGCGATCTCACGCTGCTGTCGGCCGGCGCGCTGCGCGAAGCGCGCCGCGAAATCGGCATGATCTTCCAGCACTTCAACCTGCTGTCGTCGCGCACGGTGTTCGACAACGTCGCGCTGCCGCTCGAGCTGGCCGGCGCGAGCCGTGCCGACATCGAAGCCGCGGTGCTGCCGCTGCTCGACCTGGTCGGGCTGTCCGCGCAGAAGGATCGCTATCCGGCGCAGATCAGCGGCGGGCAGAAGCAGCGCGTCGGCATCGCCCGCGCGCTGGCGAGCCAGCCGAAGGTGCTGCTGTCGGACGAGGCGACGTCGGCGCTCGACCCCGAAACCACGCGTTCGATCCTCGACCTGCTGAAGCGCATCAACCGCGAGCTCGGCCTGACGATCGTGCTGATCACGCACCAGATGGAAGTGATCAAGCAGGTCTGCGATCGCGTGGCGGTGCTCGATGCGGGGCGCGTGGTCGAGGAAGGCCGCGTGATCGACGTGTTTCTGCAGCCGCATCACGAAGTGACGCGCGCGCTGATCGGCGACGTGATCGCGCAGGAGTTGCCGCCCGCGCTGAAGGCACGCGTGGCCGAGCGGCTGAAGACGGGCAGCGGGCATCTGCTGCGGCTCGCGTTCACGGGCTCGGGCGTCGACCAGCCGATCCTGTCGGAGACGATCCGCCGGTACGAACTCGATTTCAACATCCTGCATGGCCAGATCGACGAGATCCAGGGGCAGGCATTCGGTTCGCTCGCGGTGCTCGCGGGCGGCGAGCCGGGCAAGGTCGGGCAGGCGCTCGCGTTCCTGCGCGAGCAAGGTGTGGTGGTAGAGGAGCTTTCGTATGTTGAGTGAGATGTTCGATATGTTCGTGCAGTCGTTCTGGGAGACGCTGATCATGGTCGGCATTTCCGGGGCGGTCGGCGCGCTCGTCGGCCTGCCGCTCGGCGTGCTGCTCTACCTGACCGATCGCCAGGGCGTGCTGCAGAATCTCGCGGTCAATCGCGTGCTCGGCGGCATCGTGAACGCGGTCCGCTCGACGCCGTTCATCATCCTGCTGGTCGCGGTGATTCCGTTCACGCGGCTCGTTACCGGTTCGTCGATCGGCACGGCCGCGGCGGTCGTGCCGCTGACGCTCGCGGCCGCGCCGTTCATCGCGCGTCTCGTCGAAACCGCGCTGCGTGAAGTCGATCGCGGGCTGATCGAGGCCGCGCAATCGATGGGCGCGACCACGTCGCAGATCGTATTCAAGGTGCTGTTGCCCGAATCGCTGCCGGGCGTCGTCGCGGGCCTGACGATCACGTTCGTGTCGCTGGTCGGCTATTCGGCGATGGCGGGCGCGATCGGCGGCGGCGGGCTCGGCGATCTCGGGATCCGTTACGGTTACCAGCGCTATCTGCCGGAAGTGATGTGGACGGTCGTCGCGATCCTGATCGTGTTCGTGCAGATCGTGCAATCGCTCGGCGACTGGCTGGTGCGCCGGCTGAGCCACAAATAAGATCAGACCGATTCGATAGGGGAGAGACGATGCAACGACGCTTCATGCTGAAATTCGCGGCGGCGCTGGGCGCGGCCGCACTGTTCGCGGGCGCGCAAGCCCGGGCCGAAACCATCAAGGTCGGCGTGACGGGTGGCCCGCACGCGCAGATCATGGAAGTGGTGAAGAAGGTCGCGGCGAAGGAGGGGCTCGAGATCCGCATCGTCGAATTTTCCGACTACGTGCAGCCGAACGCCGCGCTCGCGTCGGGCGACCTCGACGCGAACAGCTACCAGCACGATCCGTATCTGCAGGCGCAGGTGAAGGATCGCGGCTACAAGCTGATCAAGGTCGCGGATACCGTCACGTTTCCGATGGGCATCTACTCGAAGCGCGTGAAGTCGCTGGCCGAGCTGAAGCCGGGCGCGCGCGTCGCGGTGCCGAACGATCCGACCAACGGCGGCCGCGCGCTGCTGTTGCTGCAGAAGCAGGGGCTGCTGAAGCTGCGCGCGGATGCGGGGTTGAAGGCGACGCCGCTCGATATCGTCGACAATCCGCGCAAGCTGAAGATCGTCGAGCTCGATGCGGCGCAGATTCCGCGCTCGCTCGGCGACGTCGACGCGGCGGCGATCAATACCAACTACGCAATGGAAGCGGGGTTGAAACCGAAGCAGGACGCGATCGCGATCGAGGGCCCGAGCGGCCCGTACGCGAACATCCTCGCGATTCGCGACGCGGACCGGAACAAGCCGTGGGTCGCCAGGCTGATTGCGGCCTATCACTCGGCCGACGTGAAACAGTTCATCGAAGGCAAGTTCGGCGGCGCGGTCATTGCCGCCTGGTAACGGCCGCAGCACGGGACGCCCGGAGCGATTAGAGTCGATGATCGAAAACCCGGGCTTTGCGTCCGGGTTTTTTCTCTTTTAAAATAGAACGACCGTTCGCTATCATTGGCGCGTCGCCAAGAAGCGGTATCCTCGACAACCATCATGGTTGGGTCCGCCTGGCCGCGCAGTCATGAGGCCTCGCTTAAAATGGCCTCTGGTCGTATTCGTAACTTTGGAGCGTGTGCATGAAAATCCTGGTGCCAGTGAAAAGAGTGGTCGATTACAACGTGAAGGTCCGCGTGAAGTCGGACAACACGGGTGTCGACATCGCGAACGTGAAGATGTCGATGAACCCGTTCGACGAGATCGCCGTGGAAGAAGCCGTGCGCCTGAAGGAAGCGGGCGTCGCGACCGAAGTGATCGCGGTGTCGGTGGGTGTGACTCAAGCGCAGGAAACGCTGCGCACGGCGCTGGCGATCGGCGCGGATCGCGCGATCCTCGTCGAGTCGAACGACAGCGTCGAGCCGCTGGCCGTCGCGAAGATCCTGAAGGCACTGGTCGACAAGGAACAGCCGCAACTGGTGATCCTCGGCAAGCAGGCGATCGACGACGATTCGAACCAGACGGGCCAGATGCTGGCCGCGCTCGCAGGTCTGCCGCAGGCGACGTTCGCGTCGAAGGTGACGATCGCCGACGGCAAGGCAACCGTTGCGCGCGAAGTCGACGGCGGCGCGGAAACGCTGTCGCTGACGCTGCCGGCGGTCGTGACGACCGACCTGCGCCTGAACGAGCCGCGCTACGTGACGCTGCCGAACATCATGAAGGCGAAGAAGAAGCCGCTGGAAACCGTGAAGCCGGAAGACCTGGGCGTGGACGTCGCGCCGCGTCTGAAGACGCTGAAGGTGGCCGAGCCGCCGAAGCGCGCGGCCGGCGTGAAGGTGCCGGACGTGAAGACGCTGGTCGAGAAGCTGAAGACCGAAGCCAAGGTGCTGTAAGAGGGAGCGCAAGGAAATGACGATTCTGGTGATTGCAGAACACGACAACGCGTCGATCAAGGCCGCGACGTTGAACACGGTGGCGGCGGCAGCGAAGATCGGTGGCGACATCCACGTGCTGGTCGCGGGCCACAACGCGCAAGCGGCGGCCGACGCGGCAGCGAAGATCGCGGGCGTGTCGAAGGTGCTGCTGGCCGACGCGCCGCAACTGGCCGAAGGCCTGGCGGAAAACGTCGAGGCGACCGCGCTGAACATCGCGAAGGACTACTCGCACATCCTCGCGCCGGCGACGGCCTACGGCAAGAACGTCGCGCCGCGCATCGCCGCGAAGCTGGACGTCGCGCAGATCTCGGACATCACGGCGGTCGATTCGGCCGACACGTTCGAGCGCCCGATCTACGCGGGCAACGCGATCGCGACCGTGCAGTCGAGCGATCCGATCAAGGTCATCACGGTGCGTGCGACGGGTTTCGATCCGGTGGCGGCGGAAGGCGGCAGCGCAGCGGTCGAGAAGATCGAAGCGGCGGCCGACGCCGGCAAGTCGCAGTTCGTGAGCCGTGAAGTGACGAAGCTGGACCGTCCGGAGCTGACGTCGGCGAGCATCATCGTGTCGGGCGGCCGCGGTCTGGGCAGCGGCGAGAACTACACGAAGGTGCTGGAGCCGCTGGCGGACAAGCTGTCGGCAGCGCTCGGCGCGTCGCGCGCGGCAGTCGACGCCGGCTACGTGCCGAACGACTACCAGGTCGGCCAGACGGGCAAGATCGTCGCGCCGCAGTTGTACATCGCGGTCGGTATCTCGGGTGCGATCCAGCATCTGGCCGGGATGAAGGATTCGAAGGTGATCGTCGCGATCAACAAGGATCCCGAAGCGCCGATCTTCAGCGTGGCCGATTACGGCCTCGTCGGCGATCTGTTCTCGCTCGTGCCGGAGCTCGTGAACGAGCTCGGCTGACGCGGCGTGACGCTTCAGCGGTAAGCACACGAGAAGAGGGGCGCGATGAGCGCCCCTTTTTCGCTGTGTCGTCGCGGAAGCGGCGCGAGCGTCGTTTGCCTGGAAGATCCGCGATCGTACTGTGCCGTGCCGAACATATCGTCGCGTACACCCGACGGGCAGCGTCGGTTCGCTCGCCGTCCAACGAGAGCATGCGCACGTTGACTGAAGCGTCGCGCCGAGTCGGTACTCGCACTCGCACTCGCACTCGCACTCGCAGTCACGGAAACGAGAAAAGCGCCCTAGGGCGCCTTTCTCGTCGATGCAACGGGCCCGCCTCGCCGCGGGCCGTTCCGATTTACGCGTAGGCCGGGCGCGCTTGGCCGGGCGCGTCCTTCAGGTAACGATGCACCGACAGGTCGTCGGCCTGGATCGCCGGCATCTTGCCCGAGATCAGGTCCGCGAGCAGTTGGCCCGAGCCGCACGACATCGTCCAGCCGAGCGTGCCATGGCCGGTGTTCAGGAACAGGTTCGACACCGGCGTGCGGCCGACGATCGGCGTGCCGTCCGGCGTCATCGGGCGCAGGCCCGTCCAGAACGTGGCCTTCGACGTGTCGCCGCCGCCCGGGAACAGGTCGTTCACGCACATCTCGAGCGTTTCGCGGCGTGCGGCGCGCAGCGTCTTGTCGAAGCCGACGATTTCCGCCATCCCGCCGACGCGGATGCGCTGGTCGAAGCGCGTGATCGCGATCTTGTAGGTTTCGTCGAGCACGGTCGACACCGGCGCGGCGGCTTCGTCGACGATCGGCGCGGTGATCGAATAGCCCTTGAGCGGATAGACGGGAATCTTCATCAGGTTCGAGACGAAGCGCGTCGAGTACGAGCCCAGCGCGACGACGTACGCGTCGGCACGCACCGTCTCGCTGCCGCATTGCACGCCGGCGATCTTGCCGCCCGCGATCGCGAGCGCATCGATCGGCGTGTTGTAGCGGAACTTCACGCCGAGCGATTCGGCGAGCGCGGCGAGGCGCGTCGTGAACAACTGGCAATCGCCGGTTTCGTCGCCCGGCAGGCGCAGGCCGCCCGTCAGCTTGTGCGAGACGGCGGCGAGCGCCGGCTCGGCTTTTTTCAGCTCGGCCGGCGACAGCAGTTCGAACGGCACGTTCGCTTCCTGCAGCACGGCGATGTCCTTCGCCGCGCCGTCGAGTTGCTGCTGCGTGCGGAACAGTTGCAGCGTGCCGCCCGTGCGGCCTTCGTACTGGATGCCGGTATCGGCGCGCAGCGCCTGCAGGCAATCGCGGCTGTATTCGGCGAGACGGACCATGCGGCTCTTGTTCACCGCATAGCGCTCGGCCGTGCAGTTGCGCAGCATCTGGACCATCCACTGGAGCTGGAAGCGCGTGCCGTCGAGGCGGATCGCGAGCGGCGCGTGCTTTTCGAACATCCACTTGACGGCCTTCAGCGGCACGCCGGGCGCGGCCCACGGCGCCGCATAGCCGGGCGAGATCTGGCCTGCATTCGCGAAGCTCGTCTCCAGCGCCGGGCCGGCTTCCCGGTCGATCACCGTGACTTCGTGGCCGGCGCGCGCGAGGTAATACGCGCTTGCCACGCCCACCACACCGCTGCCCAGAATGACGACTCGCATAGCTGCTCCAGATGGAAGGAATCAGGTCGAGGCCGGGCGCACCCGCGGCTCCGTGTTACCTCTAGCTGATCTAGTTTTTTGCGCTATGGTATTGTCGAATCTGCAGTTTTTGTTATTGTATTTTTCTGGTTTTCAGCATAAACAAATGAGAACGCAACGTCAGCCCGTACGCTCGCTCGACAAGCTCGACCGGCGCATCCTGAAACTGCTCCAGGACGACGGCCGGATGGCGATGAAAGACCTCGCGGAACAGGTCGGACTGACCGTCACGCCGTGCATCGAGCGCGTGCGGCGCATGGAGCGCGATGGCGTGATCACCGGCTATCACGCGCGGGTCGACCCGGGGCAATTGGGCGCCGCGCTGCTGGTGTTCGTCGAGATCACGCTCGGCCACAAGGGCGGCAACATGTTCGAGCAATTCCGCCGGGAAGTGATGAAGATCGACGAGGTGCTCGAATGCCATCTCGTCTCCGGCGATTTCGACTACCTGATCAAGGCGCGAATCGGCGAGATGGCCGACTACCGCAAGCTGCTCGGCGACATCCTGCTGCAGTTGCCGGGCGCCGTGCAGTCGAAGAGCTATGTCGTGATGGAGGAAATCAAGGAAACGCTGACGATCGCCGTCGGCGAGTGACGCACCGGCGGCCGGCCGTCGGGCCCTTTATCCCGCTCTTGGCATGCTGCGCCCAATACTGTATAAATGTACAGTATTGGGCGCAGGCGAATGGGTGGGCACATGGACGATCGGTCCGACAACGAATTTCCGGTAGCGCCGCCCGTGCCCCGCAAGGGGCGCGGTGCGGTCGACAACCTGCAGGGGCGGTATGAAATCGCGCAGCGCGAAGCGGTCGACGACGGCTGGACGCACGAGTCCGACGATGCCGATTTCCCCGCGCCGCTGCGCACGCAGGTATTCGAGGAGCGGGCGAAGAGCATCCTCACGCACAACCAGTCGCCCGACATTCCGTTCAGCGTGTCGCTCAATCCGTATCGCGGCTGCGAGCACGGTTGCATCTACTGCTTCGCGCGGCCGACGCACAGCTATCTCGGGCTGTCGCCGGGGCTCGATTTCGAAAGCCGCATCTACGCGAAGGTGAACGCAGCCGAACTGCTCGAGCGCGAGATTTCGCGCAAGCGCTACGTGCCCGAGCCGATCGCGCTCGGCGTCAACACCGATGCGTACCAGCCGGTCGAGCGCGACCTGCGCATCACGCGCAGCGTGATCCAGGTGATGCGCGATCGCGGGCTGCCGTTCGCGGCGATCACGAAATCGTCGCTGATCGAGCGCGATCTCGACCTGCTCGCGCCGATGGCCGAACGCGGGCAGGTGATGGCGGCGGTCACGATCACGACGCTCGATGCCGAGCTCGCGCGCACGCTCGAGCCGCGCGCGGCCACCCCGGCGCGGCGGTTGCGCACGATCCGGGCGCTACGCGATGCGGGTGTGCCGGTCGGCGTGAGCATTGCACCGGTGATTCCGTTCGTCACCGAGCCAGACATGGAGCGCGTGCTCGAAGCCTGCGCGGAAGCCGGTGCGACGCATGCGAGCTACATCATCCTGAGATTGCCGTGGGAGGTCGCGCCGCTGTTCAAGCAGTGGCTTGCCGCGCATTTTCCCGATCGTGCGGAGCGCGTGATGAACCGCGTGCGCGACATGCGCGGCGGCAAGGATTACGATTCGGACTTCTCGAAACGGATGAAGGGCGAGGGGATCTGGGCCGACCTGTTGCGGCAACGCTTCCGTCAGGCCGTCAAGCGGCTCGGGCTGAACGAGCGCACGAACGGCATTCTGGATCTGTCGCGATTCCGCGGCGCGCCGGTCGCTGGAGTATCAGCGCCGCCTGTCGCGGTTCGAGCAGCCGGCGCGAAGTCGCGCGACGACATCCAGTTGAGCCTGTTCTGACCGACGAGCAACGTAGTCGCCGGTGTCCCGTATCGATCGTGCTGGCCGGGCTTACTGCGAAATCTGCTTGGCCGCTTGGACCTGCGATTCGAAGTACGTCTGGAACGACAGCGCGAGTGCGGTCATCAGCAGGAACGCGCCGATCAGCAGCGAGAAAATCACGACGAAGATCACGGTCCAGCCCGACTGGCTGTGCTTGCCGGTGTCCGCATTGAATTGCGCATCCCATTTTTCGTCGGGGCGCAGCCCGTAGACGAGGGCGGCGAGGAACGCCGCCAGCAGCGAGATTGCGCCGGGCACCGCGAGCCACCAGCCGAGGCCGGCGCTGCGCTGGGTTGCCGCGAGCAGCAGGAAGCCCGGGATGCCGACGATCGTCGCGAGCAGGTGGGCCCAGCCGTACACGTCGCGAAAGCCGTACAGATAGAAGCGGTGCGCACCGAGCGATCCGAGCAGGAACGCGAGGGCGGCGGTGAGCGTCTTGGAGCGGAAGCGGCGGGGTGATGCGGTGCTGCTGGACATGGATGGCGGCGTATTGTCGTTGGCTTGGGCGGCCGGCAAGCCGGCGCGGGCGCACGGCCCGGCACGCATTCTACGATGCCCGGTCGGGCCCGGTCACCCCTCGGCTGCGTCAAGGTGCCGCATAAGTCACGCGATAGATCGCGCCCGCGTAATCGTCGCTGACGAGCAACGAACCGTCCGGCAGCGGCAGTACGTCGGCCGGGCGTCCCCATACCGTGCCGTCGGGCCGCAGCCAGCCGGCGATGAACGGCGTCTGACGTGCGTGGCTGCCGTCCACGGGGGCGACCACGCGCATCACGCGGTAGCCGACCTTCGTGCTGCGGTTCCACGAGCCGTGTTCGGCGATGAAGACATTATTTCGATACGACGCAGGAAACATCGATCCGGTGTAGAAGCGCATGCCGAGCGCCGCCACGTGTGCGCCGAGTTTCAGGACGGGTGGTACATAACGGCGGCAGACGTCGGCGCTGCCGAATTCGGGGTCGGGCGTATCGCCGCCGTGGCAGTATGGAAAGCCGAAGTCGAGGCCGGCGCGCGGCGCACGGTTCAGCTCGTCGTCGGGTACGTCGTCGCCCATCATGTCGCGCCCGTTGTCGGTGAACCACAGCTCCCCTGAATCGGGGTGCCATGCAAAGCCGACCGTATTGCGTATGCCGCGGGCGAACACTTCGCGCCCACTGCCGTCGGCGTTCATTCGCGCAATGATCGCGTAGCGGCTGCGATCGGCGAGGCAGGCATTGCACGGAGCGCCGGTCGGTACGTAGAGCTTGCCATCGGGGCCGAACGCGATGAATTTCCAGCCGTGATGGTGGTCGGTCGGCAGCGCGTCGGTCACGACGACGGGGGCGGGCGGTCTGGCGAGCCGGTCGTCGATACGGTCGACGCGCAGGATACGCGACACGGCCGATATATAGAGAGCGCCATCGCGATAGGCGACGCCGACTGGCATATCGAGTCCGGACGCGATCACGTAGCGCGCGGTGATCCGACCCTCGCGCATCACGAATGCATGGACTCGGCCTTCCCGCGTGCCGACATACAGAATGCCGCGTGGCGACCACGCCATTTCGCGCGCGGCCGGCACCGCGTCCGTCAGCACTTCCACGTGGAAGCCGGGCGGCACGACGAGTTCGTTCACCGGCAACGGCGCGGCAAACGCCGGCAGGGAGACGAGGCAGGCAAGGCCGGCAAGCAGCGCCGCGAATCGGTGCTGCGCGCGGCGCGCGGGGGCGGCGCGAAAGGGCGGCATGACGGTCGGGAGCGTCGTGGACACGCCGATTGTATGCCTGCTGGACGGGCCGTCCGCGGATTTTTACGCGTAAGTGTTTGTTGTACCTCTGCTTTCCGGCTATAATCGCGTGTTTCAGTAGTTTCGAACCCGGTTTTCCCGAAGGACATCATATGGTTATCATCCGTCTGGCTCGTGGCGGCTCGAAGAAGCGCCCGTTCTACAACATCGTTGCTACCGATTCGCGCAACCGTCGTGACGGCCGCTTCATCGAGCGCGTCGGCTTCTACAACCCGGTCGCCACGAAGGGCGAATCGCTGCGTATCGCTCAGGATCGCCTGACGTACTGGCAAGGCGTTGGCGCGCAACTGTCGCCGACCGTCCAGCGTCTCGTGAAGGAAGCGCAAAAGGCGCAACCGGCTGCCTGACATGGCACGGTGTGCCGGTCGTGCCGGCTGTGAGGTGCATTGATGGCGGGTCACGATTCCGGTAATGCAAGGCGCGGGCGTGCGTCATTTGGCGCATTCGTCCGCAAGCCGGTCGAGCGCGACACGGTCGCGAACGCCGGTCAGGCTGCCGAACAAGGCAGTCCCGAAGCGACGCAAGCCTGGCCTGACGATGCCGTCGAGGTCGGGGCGGTGGTCGACGCCTACGGCCTGAAAGGCTGGATCAAGGTGGCGACGCATGCCGATGCCGGTCGCGGTGGCGACGCGCTGCTCAACGCGCGTCGCTGGTGGCTGGAACGCGGTGCGGAGCGGCTTTCCGCCCGCATCATGCAGTCGAAGACGCACAGCGACACTGTCGTTGCGCAACCCGCGGGCGTCAGCGACCGCGATGCCGCGCTGTCCATGCGCGGCTTTCGCGTGTTCGTGCGCCGGGAAGATTTCCCGGCACTGGCCGCGGACGAATTCTATTGGGTCGACCTGATCGGTCTCGACGTCGTCAACGAGCAATCGGTGGCGCTCGGGAAGGTGAGCGGGATGATCGACAACGGCGTGCATTCGATCATGCGTGTCGAGTATCCGGCGACCGGCAAAGACGGTCAGCCGACCACCGACGAGCGGTTGATTCCGTTCGTCGGCGTCTACGTCAAAACGGTGGATCAGGCGGCGCGTCGCATCGTCGTCGACTGGGAAGCCGATTACTGAAATGAACCAGGTTACCGAGCGCGCGGTGCAGTTCGACGTCGTCACGCTCTTTCCCGAGATGTTCCGCGCGCTGACCGACTGGGGAATCACCAGCCGGGCCGTGAAGCAGGGGCGCTTCGGGTTGCGCACCTGGAACCCGCGTGATTTCACGACGGACAACTACCGCACGGTCGACGATCGTCCGTACGGCGGCGGTCCGGGCATGGTGATGCTGGCCAGGCCGCTCGAAGCCGCGATCGACGCCGCGAAAGCGGCGCAGGCGGAGCAGGGCATCGCGAGCACGCGCGTCGTGATGATGTCGCCGCAAGGCGCGCCGCTCACGCATGATCGTGCGGTGCGGATGGCGCAGGAACCCGGCGTCGTCGTGCTGTGCGGCCGCTACGAAGCGATCGACCAGCGCTTGCTGGATCGTTGCGTCGACGAGGAAATCAGCCTCGGCGATTTCGTGCTGTCGGGCGGCGAACTGCCGGCGATGGCGCTGATGGATGCAGTCGTGCGGCTGCTGCCCGGCGTGCTGAACGATTCGCTGTCGGCCGTGCAGGACAGCTTCGCCGACGGTCTGCTCGATTGTCCGCACTACACGCGGCCCGAGGAATACGAGGGCGTGCGCGTGCCGGACGTGCTGCTCGGCGGGCATCATGCCGAGATCGAGAAGTGGCGGCGTCAGGAAGCATTGAGGAATACGTTGCGGAAGCGCCCGGACCTGATCGCCCGGGCGCGCCGCGAGAAGTTGTTGAGCCGGGCCGACGAGGCGTGGCTTGCGAACCTCGCACGCGAAGCGAAGGACGCCTCCTGAGGCGGCTGCGCGGGCGGGAATTGGCGGTGCCGTACATGCGTGTGCGGCGCCTGATGTGAATCCATCCTCTATCGGGGCCGAGCCTGGAAGCAGGCGGGTACGAACGCCGACACGATGGCATAAGGAGTCAGTAATGAATCTGATCGCAAAACTTGAGCAGGAAGAGATCGAGCGCGCGCTCGCCGGCAAGACGATCCCCGATTTCGCCCCGGGCGACACGGTGATCGTGAACGTGAACGTGGTTGAAGGTAACCGCAAGCGCGTTCAGGCTTACGAAGGCGTCGTCATCGCGAAGCGCAACCGTGGCCTGAACTCGAACTTCATCGTTCGCAAGATCTCGTCGGGTGAAGGCGTCGAGCGTACGTTCCAGACGTACTCGCCGCTGCTGGCAAGCATCGTCGTGAAGCGTCGCGGTGATGTGCGTCGTGCGAAGCTGTACTACCTGCGCGAGCGTTCGGGCAAGTCGGCTCGTATCAAGGAAAAGCTGGTGTCGAAGGATCGCGCCGCAGCAGCTTCCCAAGAGTAAGAGCTGTAAGGAAAAAGCACCCAACCGGGTGCTTTTTTCATTCTGGCGCGACAATATGCTCGATACGACACGAACCCGAGAGCCCCATTGAATCGCCGCCCCATCATCGATCCCGAAGTATTGCCGGTCGAAGGCACCGGCGCCGGCCTGCCTGTCATCGATTCCCGGCTGATGACGCCGTCCGGCCTGCGCGAACGTTTCTCACGCACGCTCGAATGGAGCGTCGAGCCCGGCGAGGCGAGGCTGCAGGAAGGTGTCGATCCGCGCAGCGCGGCCGTTCTCATGCCGCTCGTCGCACGCGAGACGGGCCTCACCGTACTGCTGACGCAGCGCGCCGATCACCTGAACGACCATGCCGGACAGATCAGCTTTCCGGGCGGCCGTCGCGAGCCGTTCGATCGAGACGCGACCGCCACCGCGTTGCGCGAGGCGAAAGAGGAAATCGGGCTGGCCGCCGAACGCGTCGAGATTCTCGGCGTGCTGCCCGACTACCTGACCGGCACGGGCTTCTGCGTGACACCGGTCGTCAGCCTCGTGCATCCGCCGTTCACCGTGCAGGCCGACACGTTCGAAGTCGCCGAGATTTTCGAAGTGCCGCTCGCGTTCTTGATGAATCCCGCGAACCATCAGGTCCGCGTGTTTCGGTGGGAAGGCGGCGAGCGTCGTTTTTTTGCCATGCCTTACCCGAACGGCGAAGCGGGCGGGCAATACTTCATCTGGGGCGCAACTGCCGCCATGTTTCGCAATCTGTATCGCTTCTTGGCCGCCGGCTAGGCGGGCGCGCCGGCCGGCGCGCGCGAGCGGCTGCCCGGCGACCGCGCCGGCAGCCATGCGCGGCTGACGCTGTGCTATCGTTATGCAAAAAATGACATAACTCCGAAGACGGCGCCACGCATGACTTTCTTTTCGGTTCTCCTCGCCCTCATCATCGAACAGGTCCGCGCGTTGTCGCCGAGCAATCCGGTGTTCGCGCTGTTCCAGTTTCATGCGGAAACCGTCGCGCATGGCCTCGACGCCGGCAAGCAGAAGCACGGGCTCCTCGCATGGCTCGCGGTCGTGCTGCCGTGGGTGCTGATCGTCGCGCTGGTCTATTTCCTGTTGTACAAGGTGAGCTTCGTGCTCGCGTTCATATGGAACGTCGTCGTCGTGTATTTCACGCTCGGCTTCCGTCAGTTCAGCCACTACTTCACCGATATCCATCTCGCGCTCAACAACGACGACGTGCCGCGCGCGCGCGAAATCCTGCATGAGTGGACGGGTATCGACACGGTCGACATGCCGGTCGGCGAAATCGTCCGCCATACGCTGATCCATGCGGTCGTCGCGTCGCATCGGCACGTCTTCGGCGTGTTCTTCTGGTACGTGCTGCCGATCGGTCCGGCCGGCGCCGTGTTGTACCGGATTTCCGAATACCTCGCGCGCAGCTGGTCGACGCCGGGCGACGATCGCACGGCCGCGTTCTCGACGTTCGCGCAGCGCGCGTTCTTCGTGATCGACTGGATTCCGTCCCGACTGACGGCGCTCGGCTTCGCGATCGTCGGCAATTTCGAGGATGCGATCTATGCATGGCGCAACCATACGCGCCAGTGGCCCGACCCGAACGACGGCGTGCTGCTGGCGGCCGGCAGCGGGGCGCTCGGTGCGCGTCTCGCCGGGCCGCTCGCGGAACCGTCGAGCCTCGATGCGCTGGCGGTCGGCGACAGCGGTCCGTTGACGGTTGGTGACGATTGCACGCCGCGCACGCTGCAGTCGGCAGTCGGCCTCGTGTGGCGCGCGGTGATCCTGTGGATGATCCTGCTGCTGATGCTGACGCTCGCCGTCTGGGTGTCGTGACGGCGCAGCGCAGTACCCGATGAAAGACAAAGGCCGGCTGGATGCCGGCCTTTTCGCTGTGGGTCGGCGCAGTGCGTTCAGTCGTCGAGCGGGTCGCGCACGGCGCCGCATTGCCAGCACGCGGTGAATTGCGCTTCAAGCGCTTCTCCGCACCGCCGGCAGCGCCACGGTGCCGCGCCGGCCGACGGGCCGTGCGACGCGGCATCGAGGAGCCGGCGGGCGAGTGCATCGTCGCGTTCGTCGTCGAGCCACAGCTCGGGCGTGCACGCGTCGGCGGGCAGGCCGCCGAGCGCGCCGGTCGCGTAGCGGTTGTGCAACTCGCAACCGATGCCGGCCACCTGGAGCACGTTGGCCCAATGCTGCGCGGTCGCGAGGTCGGGTGCCTTGAAACGCATCGCGGCTCCTGTCGATGAAGGCCGGCATGGCGCCGGCCGGCCGTCGCGCGATCAGCGGACGATCTGGCTCGCCTCGTGCACGAGTTGCGCGTACAGCGCGTGCCGCGACGGCGCGATACGGCCGTCGGCGACGGCTTCGAGGATCGCGCAGCCGGGCTCGTGCAGATGATGACAATTATAGAAACGGCAGTCCGCGAGCAGCGGCCGGAATTCCGGAAACGCGCGCTCGAGGCGGCCTTCGGTCAGGTGGTAGAGGCCGAATTCCTGGAAGCCCGGCGAATCGATCAGCGCACCGCCGCCTTCCAGCGGGTACAGGCGCGTGAACGTCGTCGTGTGACGGCCGCTGTTGAGCGCGGCCGAAATCTCGCGGGTCGCGGCTTCGGCGTCGGGCACGAGCAGGTTCACGAGCGTCGACTTGCCCATCCCGGACTGGCCGAGCAGGATCGTCGAATGCCCGGCGAGGTGCGGCATCAACTGCGCGCGCGCATCGTCCGGCGCGCCTTTCACCGACAGCTCGAGCACGTCGTAGCCGAGCGCGCGGTACGGCGCGAGGCGCTCGCGCGCGACCGGCAGCGCGGCCTCGACGTCGATCTTGTTCAGCACGACGAGCGGCTTCAGTTCGTTCGCTTCGGCCGCGATCAGCGCGCGGCCGAGCAGATCCTCGCTGAAATAGGGCTCGGTCGCGAGCACGATCAGCAACTGGTCGAGGTTCGCCGCGAACAGCTTCGACTTGAACTGGTCGGAGCGGTACAGCAGGTTGCGCCGTTCGCCGATCTCCACGATCACGCCCTGGTCGGCCGACGCGAGTTCGTACGCGACGCGGTCGCCGACCGCGATGTCGCTCTTCTTGCCGCGCGGGAAGCATTGAAGCATCGGGCCGCCGTCGTCGGGGGCGACGATGTAGTGGCGGCCGTGCGCCGCGATCACGCGGCCTTCGGCCCGTTGCGCGCCCGACGCGCGCGCGGCCGGCTTGCGGGAGGTCGGCCGGCTCATGCGTGCTGCAGCAGGCGGTCGATCCGCTGCGACGCGGGCGGATGCGAGTAATAGAAAGCCGTGTAGACGGGGTCGGGCGTGAGCGTCGACGCGTTGTCCTCGTAGAGTTTCACGAGCGCGCTGACGAGATCCTGTGCGTCGGTCTGGCTGGCCGCGAACGCGTCGGCCTCGAATTCGTGCTTGCGCGACGTGAGGCTGCTGAACGGCGTCGCGAAGAACAGGAACACGGGAATCGCGAGGAAGAACAGGACGAGCGCGGCGCCCGCGTTGCTGGTGTCGAGCGACGGCGTGACGCCGAGCCCCGTATAAAACCACGTGCGTTGCGCGAGCCAGCCGAGCAGCGCGAGCAGCACGAGGCTCAGCACGAACGACACGAGCATCCGCTTCATCACGTGGCGGCGCTTGAAGTGGCCGAGTTCGTGCGCAAGCACGGCTTCGATCTCCTGGCCGGACAGGCGCGCGAGCAGCGTGTCGAAGAACACGATCCGCTTCGATGCGCCGAAGCCCGTGAAGTACGCGTTGCCGTGCGCGGAGCGGCGGCTGCCGTCCATCACGAACAGGCCCTTGGCCGCGAAGCCGCAGCGCTTCATCAGCGACTCGATACGCGCGCGTAGCGCATCGTCCTTCAGCGGCTCGAACTTGTTGAAGAGCGGCGCGATGAAGGTCGGGTAGATCAGCAGCACGAGCATCTGGAACGCGACCCACACGATCCAGGTCCACAGCCACCACAGGTGGCCGGCCTGGTTCATCAGCCACAGCACGACGAACAGCAGCGGCA
Source organism: Burkholderia sp. AU39826 (assembly GCF_020419965.1). Classification (NCBI taxonomy): domain Bacteria; kingdom Pseudomonadati; phylum Pseudomonadota; class Betaproteobacteria; order Burkholderiales; family Burkholderiaceae; genus Burkholderia; species Burkholderia sp. AU39826. The sequence continues at coordinate 104,922 of NZ_JAIZQG010000007.1, read as the reverse complement.
GGCCGAGCACGGCGCCGAGCAACGTGTTTTTCAGCATGTCGGTGAAGAACAGCCGCTTCGTCATCCGGTTGAAGCCGAAACGCTGCTCGATGCCGAACTGTCGGTAGTACTCGAACGGGACGTCGATCACGCCCGTGATCACGAGCACCGCGGCGACGAGGGCGACCTGCTGCCCGTAGCCGCGGCCGAGCCAGCCGGTCAGCAGCGTGTCGAGCGCGCCGACGCCGCCGAGCAGCGTGAGGCCGACCAGCACGGCCGCGCTGACGACGATCTCGAACATCGTCAGCCGGGTGCGCTCGACCGTGTAGTCGGCCGCGCGCTGGTGGGCGGTCAGCGGGATGGTGGCGCTGAACTGCGCGGGCACGCCGTTGCGGTGCGCGGCGACGAAGCGGATCTGCCGCGACGCGAGCCACAGCTTGGTGACGACCATCGCGAGCACGGCGATCGCGAACAGCAGGGTGAACGAAAAGGGTGACATCGAAGGCGCCAAAGGGTTCTATGCGAGAATTATATGTTCTTGCGGACCGGCCCCGCTCACGCGATGCCGGCCGCCCGGGCGGCGCCGCATCGGCGCGCCCGGTCCGCCATTTTCCAGGATGAATCATGACCGATACCGCCGCTTCCGCCAGCCAGCCCGCGCTCGTGCGCAACGAGTTGAACCTCGTCTGGCTCGACATGGAAATGACGGGCCTCGACCCGGATAACGACCGCATCATCGAGATCGCGGTCGTCGTGACCAATTCCACGCTCGACATCGCGGTCGAGGGCCCGGTGTTCGCGATCCACCAGAGCGACGAGACGCTCGCGAAGATGGACGACTGGAACAAGTCGACGCACGGCCGTTCGGGGCTGATCGACCGCGTGCGCGCATCGACCGTGACCGAGGCGGAAGCCGCCGCGCAACTGCAGGCGTTCCTCGCGCAGTACGTGTCGCCGGGCAAGTCGCCGATGTGCGGCAACTCGATTTGCCAGGACCGCCGCTTCATGGCGCGCTGGATGCCCGAATTCGAGCGGTTCTTCCACTACCGCAATCTCGACGTCAGTACGCTCAAGGAGCTGTGCCGCCGCTGGCAGCCGGCCATCTACAAGGGTTTTCAGAAGCGGGCGATGCACACGGCGCTTGCCGATATCCACGAGTCGATCGACGAGCTGAAGTACTACCGCGAGCATTTCCTGATTCCGGCCGCCTCGGCGCCGGCAGGCGATTCCGTGCCGGCCGCCTGAGCGGGCGGCGCGCGTGCGGCGCGCGGCAGATGCTCAGCGCCGCGCGCTTTTCGGCCGGAACGCCGCGACCACCGCGGCGTCGGTCTCGACATACGGGCCGCCGATCAGGTCGATGCAGTAGGGCACCGCGGCGAAGATGCCGGGCACGGTCGATTTGCCGTCGGCGTCGCGCAGCCCTTCCAGCGTTTCCCGGATCGACTTCGGCTGGCCGGGCAGGTTGATGATCAGCGCCGCATGGTCGGCCGTTTCGCGGATCACGGCGACCTGCCGCGACAGGATCGCGGTCGGCACGAAATTCAGGCTGATCTGCCGCATCTGTTCGCCGAATCCCGGCATTTCCTTCGTCGCCACGGCCAGCGTGGCTTCCGGCGTCACGTCGCGGCGCGCGGGGCCCGTGCCGCCCGTCGTCAGCACGAGGTCGCAGCCGGCGACGTCGACCAGTTCGGCGAGCGTGGCCGAGATCGTCGGCGCGTCGTCCTGGATCAGGCGCGTTTCGGCGCGCCACGGCGAAACCAGCGTGCCGGCGAGCCATTCCTGCAGCGCCGGAATGCCCTTGTCTTCGTAAACCCCCGTGCTCGCGCGGTCGCTGATCGACACGAGGCCGACCACGAGCTCGTCCGGGTGGTTACGCTTCGTCGTCATGGTCGTCTCCGGCGTCGTCGGCCGCTTCGTCGTCGCTGTCGGATGCGCCGCCCGCGGCCTTGATCCATTGGAACAGCTCGCGGAAATAGCGCGGCGGCTTGCCTTGCTGCGCTTCCTTGCGCGCGTTGCGGATCAGCGTGCGGCCTTCCTGGATGTCGGCGTCGGGGTGCTGGCGCAGGAATTCGGTCAGCGCGTCGTCGCTCGCGAGCAGTTGCTCGCGCGTGCGCTCGATCCAGTGCAGGCGGGCGGTGGCGGCCTTGTTCACGCCGCGTTGCGCGTCGAGCGCGGTGCGCAGCGCGGCCGTTTCGTCGTCGGTCAGCGAGCGCATCACGCGGCCGACGTACTGGAGCTGGCGGCGCTTGCCTTCGTGATCGGTGATCCGGCGCGCCTCGCGCACGGCGTCCGCGAGGTCCTCGGGCATCGGCATGCGCTTGAGCGCATCCTTCGGCAGGTCGACGAGCGCCTGGCCGAGTTCCTGCAGCGCGTGCATTTCGCGCTTCAACTGGGATTTGCTGGGGCGATCGTAGCCATGGTCGTCGTCATCGACGGCAGGTTCGATCGGCTGGATTCGGGTTTTGCGTGTCATGGGCCGCATTGTATCGCGGCGCGGACACCCCAAGCTTGTCTGTGCGCGGCCCCGGACCTTGCTATGATCGCGGGATACGCAACATTTTGACCATGCGGGCGCCCGCCCGCCACCGGATACCAAGACGATGGCAGCCAATCTCGACGTACAAGCGCGCTATTTCCCGCACACGCAGGACCAGCTCAAGGAAATTGCATCGGACATCCTTCGCCATGCGAAGGCGCTCGGCGCGACCGACGCCGCGACCGAAATCTCCGAGGGCGACGGCCTGTCGGTGTCGGTGCGCCGCGGCGAAGTCGAAACGATCGAGCACAACCGCGACAAGATGGTCGGCGTCACCGTGTTCATCGGTAAGAAGCGCGGCAACGCGAGCACGTCGGACTTCTCGCCGGCCGCGATCAAGGATACCGTCGCCGCCGCCTACAACATCGCGCGCTTCACGGCCGAGGACGAAGCGGCCGGCCTTGCCGAAGCCGAGTTGCTCGAAACCGACCCGCGCGACCTCGATCTGTACCATCCGTGGGCGCTGAGCGCCGACGAGGCCGTCGAGCTGGCGCGCCGCGCGGAAGACGCCGCGTTCGCGGTCAGCCCGCAGATTCGCAATTCGGAAGGCGCGAGCGTGTCGGCGCAGCACTCGCAGTTCGTGCTCGCGACGTCGCGCGGCTTCCTCGCCGGCTACCCGTACTCGCGCCACTACATTGCGTGCGCACCGATCGCGGGCAGCGGCCGTCACATGCAGCGCGACGACTGGTATTCGTCGAAGCGCAGCGCGATCGATCTCGCCGCGCCCGAAGCGGTGGGCCGCTACGCGGCCGAACGCGCGCTCGCGCGGATGGGCGCGCGCCGTCTCGACACGCGCAAGGTGCCCGTGCTGTTCGAGGCGCCGCTCGCGGCCGGCCTGCTCGGCGCATTCGTGCAGGCGGTGAGCGGCGGCGCGCTGTACCGCAAGACGTCGTTCCTCGTCGACAGCCTCGGCAAGCCGGTGTTCGCGCCGCATATCCAGGTCGTCGAGGATCCGCACGTGCCGCGCGCGATGGGCAGCGCGCCGTTCGACGAGGAGGGCGTGCGCACGCGTGCGCGCAGCGTCGTGAAGGACGGTGTCGTGGAGGGCTACTTCCTGTCGACCTATTCGGCGCGCAAGCTCGGCACGCAAACGACCGGCAACGCGGGCGGCTCGCACAACCTCGCGCTGCGCAGCTCGAACACACAGGCGGGCGACGACTTCGACGCGATGCTGAAGAAGCTCGGTACGGGCCTGCTGCTGACCGAGCTGATGGGGCAGGGCGTGAACTACGTGACCGGCGACTATTCGCGCGGCGCGGCGGGTTTCTGGGTGGAGAACGGCGTGATCCAGTATCCGGTCGAGGAAATCACCGTCGCCAGCACGCTGCAGGAGATGTTCCGCCATATCGTCGCGATCGGCGCGGATTCGATCGTGCGCGGCACGAAGGAAACCGGCTCGGTGCTGATCGAGCAGATGACGATCGCCGGGCAGTAAGCCGCACGCGGCGCAGGCCGACAGTCAACGAAAAACCCGACCGGCGTGAGCCGGTCGGGTTTTTTCATCGTGCGGAAGAAGGCGTCAGCCGCGCTTGCGTGTGTAGACGACGAACGCATAGCCGAACGCGTTCGGCGCGGCAGCCTGATGCGCGTCGCGCGAGACTTCCCGCCAGTGCGCGGCGTCGGGCGCCGGGAACGACGCGTCGCCGTCGAAGTCGGCATCGATCTCGGTGATGACCAGCTTGTCGGCGAGCGCGAGACCTTCCGCGTAGAGTTGCGCGCCGCCGATCAGGAATGCCTCGGCCACCCCGTCGCGCGCGGCGAGCGCCAGCGCGTCGGCGAGCGACGTGACCGTGTCGCAGCCTTCGAAACGGCGCGTGGGGTCGCGCGTGACGACGATGTTGCGGCGGCCGGGCAGCGGCCGGCCGATCGACTCGTGGGTCTTGCGGCCCATCACGATCGGCGCGCCCATCGTCGTGCGCTTGAAGAACGCGAGATCCTCGGGAAGTTTCCAGGGCAACTGGTTGTCGCGGCCGATGATGCCGTTGCGGGCACGCGCGACGATCAGGGTCAACGTCGTCATGAAGGTCGGGGAAGAGGGGACATGCAATGGGCCGATTTTACCGGAACGGCGGCGCGCGCCGGATTCCGCCTGCCCGCGTGGGCATCGGCGTGTGTTGCGCGGTGCGCCGCGACGCGGGATGCCCGCATCACGGCGGCCGTCCGAATAAAAAGAGTGCCCGCCGGGGGACGGAGCACCAAAACATTTTGCGTCGCGAGATCGGCGATACCGGTTCCGGTCGATGGCATCCCGTCCGACCGGATCGTCGGTTCAATACGCAATCCTGATTGAATTTAGACGGAAAATGATCAGGGATGCGTATTGCTTCGCGCGTTGCCTCCCATCGCATGCTGCATGTTGCCCGGTTGCGGTGCCGGCATCGGCAACTGGGGCGGCGGTGGAATCTCGTCCCACAGCGTCACGGAGGCCTGGCGCGCCGGCAGCGGTTGCGGCGCCGACACGGTCACGATACCGAACCCGTTGCCGTGCTGCCTGACCGGCACATTTTCGACAAGCAGCATCGCGCGATCCGGCCGCATGCCTTCGTCCGCGCATGCGGGGGCAGGCGGACCGGCGGCCGAAAGCAGGAGCGTCGTCGGCACGAAAGAAAGTAAAAGGATTTTTCGCATGGTGACTGTCTCCGGTCGTTTCCGTATTCAGCGAAATACATGCCACGATACCGGGAGCATTGCCGCCATTGCGATTCGCGCGCGAGCGTTGCGAATTGTGGCCGAAAACGCCTGAAAATGTTTCAGGCCTGAAACGAGGGGGCTCGGGAATATTGCTGATTCAACCAACCCGCTTCAAGGATGAAAATCGGCGCGTGTGTTGATGACGAAACCCTTCCTGCGCATGCGCTATGTGCAGATGATTGATCTGCATCGACCTCCTGAGCGATTCGGCCGGATCGCCATCGGCGCTGAAACGGGCTTGTCGTATGCTGCGCCCGTAACACGCTGTTTGATCAAAATAACTGGACGCAAGATAAGCGCCATCATGCGAGGCATTGTCGTTGCCGCGCATCGGCATGGCGAATCGAGCCACCTTGGGCTGACCCGATTCGATCCTTTTGCACGCGACCTGACGTGTGCGGCAATCGTTAGACGGTTGATGAACGGGGTGAGGATATGGGAGCCGATCAGCGGCACGTGATCTACTATTCGCGCGAACCGAACGATGCGTTGCGCGGCCATTTCGACGAATGCGGCTGGCGCGTCGATCTTGCCGAGACCGTGCGCGACGTGCGGCGCGTCGTGCAGCAGGGCGTGGCAACCGCCGGCCTGCTCGATTTTTCGCCGGGCTTCAAGCCATCGGATCTGCGCGAACTCGAATCCTGCCTGAGCATCCAGCACATCGGCTGGATCGCGGCGACGCGGCGCGGCCAGTTGCAGGACGCGACGTTGCGCCATCTCATCCGCGACTATTGCTTCGACTACGTGACGATGCCGTACGAAACGGCGCGCATCGTCGAGACCGTCGGCCATGCGCACGGCATGGTCGCACTGACCGATGCCGTCGCGCCGCCCGTCGGCGCCGGGCGTACCGAAGGCGAGATGGTCGGCACCTGCGATGCGATGCTCGGGCTCTTCAGGACGATCCGCCGTGTGGCGGCGACGGACGCACCGGTGTTCATCTCCGGCGAGTCGGGCACGGGCAAGGAGCTGACGGCGGTCGCGATTCACGAGCGGTCGTCGCGCGCGCAGGCGCCGTTCATCGCGATCAATTGCGGGGCGATACCGTCGACGCTGCTGCAGGCCGAACTGTTCGGCTATGAGCGCGGCGCATTCACCGGGGCGAACCAGCGCAAGATCGGCCGCGTCGAGGCGGCCAACGGCGGCACGCTGTTTCTCGACGAGATCGGCGATCTGCCGCTCGAAAGCCAGGCGAGCCTGTTGCGTTTCCTGCAGGAGGGCAAGATCGAGCGGCTCGGCGCGCACGTGTCGGTGCCGGTCGACGTACGCGTGATCTGCGCGACGCACGTGGACATGGAAGCGGCGCTGCGCGAAGGGCGCTTCCGCGAGGACCTGTTTCATCGGCTGTGCGTGCTGAAGATCGAGGAGCCGCCGCTGCGTGCGCGCGGCAAGGACATCGAGGTGCTCGCGCGCCACATGCTCGAGCGCTTCAAGGGCGATGCGCATCGCCGCCTGCGCGGTTTTTCCCCTGACGCGGTCGCGTCGCTGTACGGCTATTCGTGGCCCGGCAACGTGCGCGAGCTGATCAATCGCGTGCGCCGCGCGATCGTGATGTCGGAAGGTCGGATGATCACCGCGACCGACCTCGAACTGAGCGACTATGCGACGCTCGCGCCGGTGTCGCTGCTGGAGGCGCGCGAGGCGGCCGAACGGCAGGCGATCGAGCAGGCGCTGCTGCGCCATCGCGGCCGTTTCGCGGATGCCGCGCGGGAGCTCGGCGTGTCGCGCGTCACGCTCTACCGGCTGATGTGCGCGCACGGCATGCGCGAGCGCGGCGACACGCTGGCAGGGTTTTCGGCGCCGTTGCCGGAGCTTCCGCGCCACGCTTGCTAAAATTGGCGAGTGCGGCCGCCCCTCGCGGCCGAAGGAACCCGCATGAAACAGTATCTCGATCTCGTTCGTACCATTCTCGATACCGGCACCTGGCAGGAGAACCGCACGGGCATCCGCACCATCAGCATGCCGGGCGCGATGCTGCGTTTCGACCTGCAGCAAGGCTTCCCGGCCGTGACGACCAAGAAGCTCGCGTTCAAGTCCGCGATCGGCGAGCTGGTCGGCTTCCTGCGCGCATCGCGCAGCGCGGCCGATTTCCGCGCGCTCGGCTGCAAGGTGTGGGATGCGAACGCGAACGAGAACGCGCAGTGGCTCGCGAACCCGTATCGCCAGGGCGTGGACGATCTCGGCGACGTCTACGGCGTGCAATGGCGCCAGTGGCCGGGCTACAAGGTGCTCGACGCGAGCGCCGACGCGCAGATCGCCGATGCGACGCGCCGCGGCTTCCGGATCGTCACGCGTTTCGATGAGGACGGCACGTCGAAGGTGCTGCTGTACAAGGCGATCGACCAGTTGCGCCAGTGCCTGGACACGATCATCGAGAACCCGTCCGATCGCCGTATCCTGTTTCACGCGTGGAATCCGGCCGTGCTCGACCAGATCGCGCTGCCCGCATGCCATCTGCTGTACCAGTTCCTGCCGAACGCGACGAAGCGCGAAATCTCGCTGTGCCTGTACATCCGCAGTAACGACGTCGGCCTCGGCACGCCGTTCAACCTGACCGAAGGCGCCGCGCTGCTGTCGCTCGTCGGCCGGCTGACGGGCTACACGCCGCGCTGGTTCACGTATTTCATCGGCGACGCCCACATCTACGAGAACCAGCTCGACATGCTGCAACGGCAGCTCACGCGCGACCCGTACGAAAGCCCGCGGCTCGAGATCGCCGAGCGCGTGCCCGAGTACGCGAAGACGGGCGTCTATGCGCCGGAATGGCTGGAGCAGATCGAGCCGTCCGATTTCTCGCTCGTCGGCTATCGCCACCATGAGCCGCTGACCGCGCCGATGGCGGTCTGATCGCGCGGCGGGGCCGCGCGGTTTCATCGATCCGCACGCCGCAAAAAGGCTCGACCGGTATCAGCCGGTCGAGCCTTTTGTTTCATGTCCGCGGCACTTACTGGCGATGCCGCTCTTCGTGGCCGCCCTGCGGCGGCGGGCTGCTCGGGCGCGGCGCCTCGACGTGCGGCGCCGGCTGCGGGCGTGCTTCCATCCGGGGGGCGGGCATCGACGGGCGCGGTTCCATGCGGGGCGCCGGTTGTGGCCGCGGCTCCATGCGCGGCGCCTGCGGCTGCGAACGCGGCATGTCGTGCACCGCGGGCGCCGGCGGGCGGTACTCGTTTACGTGCGGCGGCGCGACTTCGCGACGGGGCGCCGGTTGAGCGAAGTCCGGGCGCGGTTGTGGCGCGGGGGCGGCCCGCTCCGGTTGCGGCTGCGCATGCCGGGCCGGCGTCGGGAAATCGGGGCGCGGATGCGGTTGCGGAATCTGCGCGGTATGGTCGGACTGCGGTTGCGGCAGCGCGCGAGGCGCTTCGTTGCGCCCACCGGATTGCCCACCCTGCGGAGCCGGCACGCCGTCCGGATGCGGGAGCGCCGCGCTGCGCACGGGCGGCAGCGCGTTCTGTCCCGCCGCGTGTAGCGCGGCAGCCGGAGCAGGGCGCTGATGCGCCATCGGCGTGTGCGGCTGCATCCACACGGGCGACGGCGCGTTGGGTGCGTGCGTATCGCCCGTCCGCGCCGGAACGTCGTTCGCGCCCGGCGGATGCGGGACGCCATTGCCGGGCGCGAACGCCTGATGCGGGATCGGATTGCCGGGCGCCTGCCGCGTGCCGCCGTTGGCGAAACGCGGTGCGTTGGGCGCTTCGCCGTTCGCCGGCCGCGCGACATTCGGCATGCCCGGCGCCGGTGCGCCCGGCTGTCCGGCCCGCACGTCGGCCGGCTGGCCTTCGCGCGGCGCGCGGGCCGGCTGCACGACCGGGCCGTGCGGATTCACGAGCTGCACGTTGTGCATCGCCCATGCGCCGCCGCCCGGCTTGCCCGGCACGCGGACCGGGCGAGCCGTATAGTCGGCCGGTACGTTCGTCTTCACGACGGGCGCACCGGCCCCCGGTACGCGCCCGCCCTGCTGCGCGAGGTGAGCGGCGGCCTGGTCGCGATACGCGGCCGGCACGGCCGGATTGCGCGTCGCCACGAACGGGTGCTGCGCGATCGCCGCCGGCGGGCGGTAGCCGGCATTGCGCAGCCCGCCGGTGAAACTCTGGCGCACCGGCGCGATGCCGGGCGTGCCCGGCATCACGTGCGCGTTGCGCCATTGCCGCGGATCGACGGGCTGCGCGAAGTGCGCGACCGGCTGGCCGTGCACGAACGCGGCGGCCGGCACGGCCGTGATCGCGTGCGGCGCGCGCAAGTTCACGTACGTCTTGTTGATGTTGGTGATATTGGTGATGTTCGTCACGTTCACGGTCTTGTTCACGTTGACGTTGTTCACCACGATGTTGCGGTTGACGCGGTCGTAGTAGTGCGGGCTCCAGCCGCCCCAGCCCGGATGCCACGCCTCGCCCGGGCCGAGCGCGAACCATGCGCAGCCGGCCGCGGCCACGCCGCCGACCGTGAGCGCGACGCTCCAGTCGGAACCGCCGCCGCCACCGCCGCCCACGAACGCGACGAGTGCCGGCGCGTAGACTGGCGGCTGGCTGACGACCATCGGGCCGGGCACCCATGCCCAACTGTCGTCGACGTACGCCCAGCGGCCGTAGTGATAGGGCGCGAAGCCCCACGGCGCGTCGTCGACCCAGGTCCAGCCCCACGGCGCCTGCCAGATCCAGTGACCGTCGTGATACGGCGCCCAGTCGGCCGGCGTGTTGTTCGGCACCCATACCGCGCCGTAATTCGGGGTTTCGCGCCATGTGCCGTTCGCGTCGAGATCCTGGTAGCCCGGAATGTCGCGGGACACGTACCGGGCCGACACCGAGCGCGCTTCGGCCGCGTCGCGGCTGGCGGCCCACTGGTCGAGCGCGTCGGGGGCCGGTGCGGCCGATTGCTGCGCGACCTGCAGGTCGGTGCCCGTGAACACGACCTGTTGGCCGGGCGACAGCGGATACTGTCCGTTGCTGCCGTAGACGGTCGCGCTGCCGCTGCGCACCGTCACCGTCGTGCTCGCGCCGTTCGGCGCGACATCGACGCGGTAGTCGCCCGGGCCCGTGATGCCGAGCGCGAGATTCGGCGTGTCGATTTCGTACGATCCGCCGGCCGGCAGATCGCGCACGTGCGTCGACACGGTGCCGAGCCCCACTTTCAACTGCGTCGTCGTGTCGTCGAGGTTCAGCACCGACAGGCTCGTCGATTCGCCGAGCCGCACCGCGGTCGAGCCGACGTGCAGTTCCGAACGCGCGCCGGCATCGTTCCAGAGCTGGTCGCCGGTCGTCAGCGGCCGGTTGACCGCCGCATACGACCACGTATCGGTGCCGGCCGGTTCGGTCGTCACGGCGCCCGACAGGTAATTGAGCCGCGCGACGCGGCCGGGCGGATCGCCGCCCGGTTGCCGTGCCGCGGCCATATTCGGCGGCGCGTCGACCGATTGCGCGAAGGCGGGCGGCAGCGCCGCAAGCGCGACGAACGCGAGCAGCGTGCAGCGGGCGGTGCGCTTGAGCGTGAACAGGGTGGCCATGGTGAGCGTCATTGTCGTGATGGCGGCGCGCCGATTCGTGCCGTCGAGTTCACAATATCCGCTTGGCCTGTTTCAAGGCACGGTGTTTTGTAAGTCGAGTGGCACGCGATGTAACAAAACCTCTCCATCGCGCGCCGTTGTCGTGCAGTTGCAATGCCGGCGTCAAGCGGACGTAAGCCACGCATCGAAAACCTGCTGCCCGCGCACCGTGACGCGCAGCACGCGCGGCCGGGCAGCACGCTCGATCCAGCCATGTGAACAGAAGCTATCGAGCAGCGCCGCGCCGAGCGCGCCGCCGAGGTGCGAGCGCCGCTCGCTCCAGTCGAGGCAGCCGCACGCGAAGCGGCGCCGGCGCGTGCGCTGCTGCGCGACGTCGATGCCCCATTGCGCGAGCGCCTGCGTGCCGAGCTCGGTGGTCTCGATCGCGTCGCCGTTTGCGAGCAGCCAGCCGCGCGCGGTGAGGCCGTCGAAGATGCGCACCGCGAGTTCGCCGGCCATGTGGTCGTAGCAGGTGCGTGCATAGCGCAGTTCGGCCGGGACCGCGCGCGACGGCGGCGGAACCGGGCGATGCGGCGCGGCCGCGCGGGCGACGTTGGCCATCGCTTCGAGCGAGGCCGCGATGTCGGCCGATGCAATGCGGTAGTAGCGATGCCGGCCGCGCACGTCGAGGGCCAGCAGGCCGCCTTCGGTCAGACGCGCGAGGTGCGCGCTGGCCGCGGACGGCGACAGCCCCGCGATCATCGTCAGTTCGCCGGCCGGGCGCGCGCTGCCGTCCATCAGCACCCACAGCATCGCGGCGCGGCCGGGATCGGCGAGCAGCGCGCCGATGCGGCTGAGGCCTGGAAAATGGTGGTCGTCTTGATCGGTCATCGTCGTGTCTCGTCGAGCGGGATGAGGGGCAGTGTAGTCGGTGCCCGCATTCGATGTTTCGTTTTCGGATGAAATGTCGAGCGCAGCGGCGGCGCCGCTGCGCGGACCGGCCGCGGGCGGTTGCAGGGCACGCGTAGAATGGCCGGACGCGGCGGCAACGGGCCGCCGCATGTGACGCGATGCGACGATGAAGACGATTTTCTGTGTGTTGGCGGCCGCGCTCCTTTGCGCGGCCTGTGGGCCCGGTGGCGCGGGCGCGACCGGAGCGCGCGGCGGCAGTATCGAGATGTACGGGACGATCGACCAGGGCATCACCGTGCGCCGGTGACCGGTGCCGTTCGGCTCGGGCCAGCGCAAGCCCGTTATTGGCGTGAACAGCTCTCGTCGGTATGGCCGCCGCAGCCCCGCCACACGGGGCTCGCCGCGACGCATTGCCGCGGTGCAACGTATAATGGCCCGATCACAGCGCCCCTGCCGCCTGGAGCCAGAACAATGCCCCAACCGTCCCCCGTGCCGGCCGCACTCGACCGCACCGAAACCGTATTCCGCTTCCTTGCCGAGCCTTCGTCCGTGAACTTCGGCGGCAAGGTGCATGGCGGCGCGCTGATGAAGTGGATCGACGAAGTCGCGTATGCGTGCGCGGCGGTCTGGTCGAGCCGCTATTGCGTGACGGTCAGCGTCGGCAACATCCGCTTCCAGCGTCCGATCCTGGTCGGCAATCTGGTCGAGCTGAAGGCGCGCGTCGTCGCGACGGGCCGTACCAGCATGCACATCCATGTGTCGGTGCACGCCGGCGATCCGAAGGGCGGCGTGTTGCGTCAGACGACCGATTGCCTCGTCGTGTTCGTCGCGGTCGACGAGAACGGCAACCCGGTGCCGGTACCGCCGTTCGTGCCGGAAACCGACGAGCAGCGGGTACTGGCGAAATATGCGGCCGACGTGCGGGCCGCGCTCGACAAGATCGTCGAGATGAAGCCGGAAGAAGTCGCGAAGGGCACCGTCTGAGTGCCGCGGGCGCCGCGCTCGTCGCGCCGCGCCCGTCGTTCCGCCGTTACCGCGTCCCGATCATCTGCTCGGGGCGTACCCAGGCATCGAATTCCGCTTCCGTCAGGTAGCCGAGCGCGAGCGCGGCCGCCTTCAGCGTCGTGCCTTCCTTGTGCGCCTTCTTCGCGATCTGCGCGGACTTGTCGTAGCCGATGTGCGGATTGAGCGCCGTCACGAGCATCAGCGATTCGTTCAGCAGCAGGTCGATCCGCGAACGGTTCGGCTCGATGCCCACCGCGCAGTGATCGTTGAAGCTCTGCGCGCCGTCGGCGAGCAGCCGCACCGACTGCAGCACGTTGTGCGCGATCATCGGCCGGAACACGTTCAGCTCGAAATTGCCGCTCGCGCCGCCGACGTTGACCGCGACGTCGTTGCCGAACACCTGGCAGCACAGCATCGTCACGGCTTCCGACTGCGTCGGATTCACCTTGCCCGGCATGATCGAGCTGCCCGGCTCGTTTTCCGGAATCGATAGCTCGCCCAGCCCGCAGCGCGGCCCGCTCGCGAGCCAGCGCACGTCGTTCGCGATCTTCATCAGGCTCGCCGCGACCGTCTTCAGCGCGCCGTGCGCGAACACCAGCGCGTCGGCGGCCGCCATCACCTCGAACTTGCTCGGCGCGGTCACGAACGGCAGCTTCGTCAGACGGCCGATCTCGTCGGCCACGCGCACCGCGAACGCCGGATGCGCGTTCAGCCCCGTGCCGACCGCGGTGCCGCCGAGCGCGAGCTCGTACAGGTGCGGCAGCGCCGATTCGACGTGACGGATGCCCTGGTCGAGCTGCGCGACGTAGCCGGAGAACTCCTGGCCGAGCGTGAGCGGCGTCGCGTCCTGCAGGTGCGTGCGGCCGATCTTCACGATGTCGGCGAATGCCTTCGACTTCGCGTCGAGCGTCGCGCGCAGCGTGCGCAGCGCCGGCAGCAGGTGGTTGACGATCGCATACGCGGCCGCGATGTGCATCGCGGTCGGGAACACGTCGTTCGACGACTGGCCGCGGTTCACGTCGTCGTTCGGATGAACCTTGCGCGCCTCGCCGCGCTCGCCGCCCATCAGCTCGCTCGCGCGGTTCGCGATCACCTCGTTGAGGTTCATGTTGGTCTGCGTGCCGGAGCCCGTCTGCCACACCGCGAGCGGGAATTCGCGCGGATGCTTGCCGGCGATGATCTCGTCGGCGGCCGCGATGATCGCGTGTGCCTTGTCGTCGGCGAGCACGCCGAGCGACTGGTTGACGGCCGCCGCGGCGCGCTTGACGATCGCGAGCGCGTGGATCAGCTCGGGCGACTGCTTCTCCGTCGAGATCCGGAAATTCTGCAGCGAGCGCTCGGTCTGCGCGCCCCAGAGCCGGTCGGCCGGCACGGCGATCTCGCCGAACGTGTCGCGTTCCATCCGAACTGCTTCGTTCATGATGCACTCCTCCTGGAAAGGGGAAAGGCCGCGCGTCGTCGCGCGGCGTCAGACGTAATCAGACGTATCGTGAGGCAGTCGCGCCGCTTGCGCGGCGTCTCGAGGTGCTCAGCCGACAAGGATAGCGCCGGCCGCGATTTCGTGTCGTGTCGCGCCCAGGGCGCGTTGCGCGCGCAAACAGGCGCTAGCGCGCCGCCGCGATGAGCGAGGTGGTCTTGCGGTGAAAGCGCCAGGCCATCAGCGCGGCGACGCTCGCGAGGCCGGCCGCGAGCCCCCACCACAGGCCGCGCGCGCCCAGGCCGGCGTGGAACGCGAACCAGTAGCCGGTCGGGAAGCCGATGCCCCAGTAGCCGAAGGTCGCGGCGAGCATCGGGATGCGCGTGTCCTTCAGGCCGCGCAGCGCACCCGACGCGACGGTCTGCATCCCGTCGACGATCTGGAACACCGCGGCGATGCCGAGCAGCGACGCGGCGAGCGATACCGTCGCCGCATTGGCCGGATCGTCGAGGTGCAGGTACAGGCCGACGATCGTATGCGGCGCGACGATCATCACGAGGCCCGACAGCGACATGAAGCCGACGCCGAGCGCGAGCGCGACGAAGCCCGCGTGCCGCGCGGCGACGGGCGAGCCCGCGCCGACCCAGTAGCCGACGCGCACGTTCGCCGCCTGGCCGATCGCGAGCGGCACCATGAACGACACCGACGCGACGTTCAGCGCGATCTGGTGCGCGGCGAGCGACGTCGCGCCCAGCACGCCGACCGTGAGGCCGGTGGCGAGAAAGAGCGTCGATTCGACGCCATACGTGATCGCGACCGGCCAGCCGATGCCGATCAGCTCGCCCATCACGGGCAGCTTCGGGCGCGCGGCGGTCACGAAATGGCGAAAGCGCTGCCGGCCGTGCAGCAGCCAGATCAGCGCGAGCGCGGTGAGCCAGATCGTGATCGTCGTCGCGACGGCCGAGCCGAGAAAGCCCAGGCGCGGCAGCCCGAATGCGCCGTGGATCAGCCCGTAGTTCAGCACGCCGTTGACGCCGACGCCGCCGATCGACACCCACAGCAGCCGCCGCGCGGCGCCGATCGCCGGCAGGAACGCGCGCATCAGCCCGACGCCGATCAGGCTGCCGAGCGCCGCGAAGCGCAGGATGCCCGTGTATTCGCCGACGTGATGCGCGAGCAGCGGCGGCTCGTGGAACATCAGCAGGATCGGTTCGGCGAGCGACAGCGCGACGATGGCCGGAATCGCGAGCAGCACGGACAGCGCGAAGCCGGTCCAGTAGATGTGCGGCACGCGGTCCTCGGCCTGCGCGCCGCGCGCATGCGCGACGCTCACGCTGACCGACGACAGCACGCCTTGCAGGATCGTCACGATCACGAAGAAGAAGTTCGCGCCGAGCCCGCCCGCCGCGAGCGAATCGGGGCCGAGCGAACCGAGCAGCACCGTGTCGGTGACGCTCATCGCCATCTGGGAAAGTTGCGCGATCGCGAGGGGCGCGGCGAGGCGCGCGGTATCGGCGGCATGACTGGACAAGGACGGCGGCGCGGCGGCCGTCCGCGTGAGACCGGAATGCGACATGGAATGGGCGCTCGCGCGGGTGCGGGCCCGCGCTCTGTGTATTTATTTTGAGAGACGGCTAGCTTACGGCTTTATGCGTACCGTGTCGAACGCGTGCGCCGATGGCCATGTCACGGGCAGGGGAACCGCCGCGGTCGCTACGCTTCGCGTACCGCGATGCGCGTGTCGCCGAGCAGCACGACCTGGCCCGCGCGGATCTTGCAGGTCTTGCGAAGCTCGACCGCGCCGTCGACCTTCACGGCGCCGGACGCGACGATCAGCTTCGCGGTGCCGCCGCTGTCCGCGAGGCCGGTGATCTTGAGCAGGTTGTGCAACTCGACGTATTCGCCGGTCAGCGTGAAATCCAGATTGGGCATGACGAGGAAGGTGCGCAACGCGCGGAAGGAAACGCTCCGCATCATACGGCACCGCGCGTCGGCACGCGAGCGCGGGGTGGTCGCCGGCGGATGTAAAGGACTGTGAGCGATTCGTCAGCAAATGAAACGGTGGGTAACAGTCTGAGAGATTCGCGAACCGGCTGCGCGGGCCGCCGGTCTTCTGTCGTACCTGCCGCGTGTTGCGGTGGGGCATGCAACGGACCGCATCGCCGTGGTCCGGGCGCACAACTTCTTGAGGAGAATTGCCATGTCCAAGATTCGTACGATGCTGATCGGTGCCGCGCTGACGGCGTTCGCCACTTCGGCCGCATTCGCCCAGACGGGCACGACCACGCAAGGCGCGGCCGGTGCCGGCGTGCAGGCGCAGACGCCGGCGGCAGGTGCCGGTGCAGGCATGCAGGGTGGTGCCGGCGCGAACGCGTCGGGCAATGCGACGACCGGTGCGACCGATGCGGTCGGCGCGGCAGCCGATGGCGCGAAGGACACGACGTCGTCGGCGGTCCATTCGACCAAGAAGCACACGAAGCATGCGGCGAAGTCGGCCAAGAGCCATGCGGGTTCGGCCAAGGCGAAGGCGAAGGCCGACGACGCGACCGAGGGCGGTGCATCGGTCGGCACGCAGGGCGGTGCATCGGCCCAGGGCACCACGCAGTAAGCGGTGCGCGGCGCCGTCGCGCTGCTCGCCTTCGGACGACGCGTCGCGACGGGCGATCGTCCGGCGGCCCGGTTCGCTTCGCGCGAGCCGGGCCGTTTTCGTTGGGTAAGTAAGACGGTCGGCGGGACGCGCTTACGGCCGGCGCTGGCCTTGCCCCTGCCCCTGGGCCGGCCGCACCGCGGCAGGCGTGAACACGCTGCGCAGCCACGCGGCGAGCCGCGCGAAGACGTCGTACGGTTCCTCGACGAAGATCTCCGGCTTCAGCAGCCGCAGGTATTCCATGATCTGCTGCGCTTCCTGCTTCTGGAACGAACCGTGCGCGAGCCCGAGCCGCAGCAGCCCGCGCAGTTCGCCGAGCTTGTCGCGCGCGGTGCTGCCGACGCTCATCTCGCACGCGAGCTTGGCCTCGTAGATCCGCTGCCGCAGCGATTCCGCGAGCCGCCACGCAGGCGTCTGCATCAGTTCCTCGAGCGTCTGGATGTCCTGCGCCGCGCCCTTGATCTGCGACGCGAGCGGGTCGATTAGCGACGCGTCGCCCTGCGCTTCGGCGACGATCGCCTTCGCCCAGTCGCGGCACGCCTTCGCGAGTTCGTCGGGCGTCCATTCGGAGCGCGACGCGAAGCCGAAGCCGAATTCGCCGGCCTGCCGCATCAGGATCGCGACGACGTCCGGGAATTCCTTGTCGAGCGTGCGCTTGGCCCACGCGTACTGGCCGCCCTGCAGCATTCGCTGCACGGCGTGCTCGGTCAGCGGCACCATGTTGTCGAGCAGCTTCGCGCGCAGGAAATCCTCGAACGACGGCGTCGCGAATTGCGGGTCGAGTTTCAGCGACACGCGCACGAACGCGTCGTAGTCCTTGCGCAGGGACTCGAGCGTGTCGTCCTTGAGGGAAAGGGTGATCTGGCCCATGAATCGTCTCGATGGCGGCCCGCGCAAGCCGGCGCCGGCACGGCGCACCGGAGCGGGCGCAGCGTCGACTGACCGGTGCGCGCCGGGGCCGGTGGCGGGTCTTCCTCTCCTATATCGGCGCGCCGGGCGGAAACTTGAGCGCGCACGGTGGAGCGTGCGCTCAGGCCGGCGGCCAGTGCGGGAGGACGACCCCTTGCCACAGGAAGAACACGCCGAGCCCGACGGCGATCGTCACGAGCGGGCGGCGGGTCGCGGCCGACACGAGTACGGCCGCGAGCGCGCCGACGAGCTGCGGATTCCGCCACGTCAGTTCGGCCGTGCCGCCATGCGGCGAGACGGTCATCGGCACGATGATCGCGGTCAGCACGGTGACCGGCACGAAGCCGAGCGCGGTGCGCACGAGCGGCGGGAACGTCAGCCGCTCGCCGAACAGGAACAGCGTCGAGCGGATCGCGTACGTGATGACGGCCATGCCGAGGATCAACAGCGCGTAGCTCACGATGCGGCCTCCGGGCGAGAGCCGGCGCGCGTGCGATCGTGCCGCAGCGTGAGCACGACGCCGATCGCGACACCGGCGGCGACCGCGCCGAGCAGCCCGAGCTTGTACGGCCAGCCCTGCCAGAAGTACGCGAGCGTGCCGGCCGTGGCGGCCGCCGCGAAATAGCGCAGCGTGCCGAGCTGCGGGACGACGATCGCGATGAACGTCGCCGCCATCGCGAAATCGAGGCCGAGCGACTGCAGGCCGGGGAACGCCGTGCCGAAGCCGATGCCCGCGAGCGTCCAGACCTGCCAGTTCAGGTACATCGCGAGCCCGGAGCCGAAGAAGTAGTGGGGGCCGATCGTGCCGGGCGGGTGGTGCCGGTAGTGCCCGTAGGCGACCGCGAACACTTCGTCGGTCATCAGCGCGCCGAGCGTCGCGCGCCAGCGCAGCGGCAGGTGCGCGACATAGGGCGCGAGCGTCGCGCTGTACAGCAGGTGGCGCAGGTTCACGATCAGCGTCGTGGCAAGCACCACGACGAAGCTCGCGCTGCCGGCGATCAGGCCGAGTGCGATGAACTGCGCGGAGCCCGCGAACACGGCGAGCGACATCAGCGCGCCGTGCCATGCGGCGAGCGGGCCGGCGCCGACGAGCGTGCCGAAAATCACGCCGAACGGTGCGGCGCCGATCATCATCGGAATCGTGTCGCGCGCGCCGTCGAGCCATTCGTTGAGCGGGCGGCGCGGGGGCGATGCGGGTGTCTTGTTCAAGAAGCGCTCCTCCATGAGCGGGAGGATAGCGGGCCGCTGGCGGGCCGGCTTGTATGTTCTTGCGCTCGCCGAAGCGGGGCCGGTGCCCGAGCGAGGGCCGGAGCGAGTTGCAGCGTGGTGGCCGGCTGCGGGAAGCCGCGCGTCAGCTTGCCTGCCAGCGCCCGGGCGGCACGCCGAACATCCGTTTGAAATGCCGCGTGAAGTGGCTCTGGTCGACGAAGCCGCTGGCCGCCGCGACATCGGCGACCGGCACGCCCGCGCGCAGCGGCGCCAGCGCACGCTGCAGCCTCAACTGGTTGCGCCACGCATGCGGCGGCATGCCGGTCGTGCGCGTGAACAGGCGCGCCGCGTGAAACGGTGACAGGCCGGCTGCCTGTGCGACATCGTCGAGCGTCACCGTGCTCGTCAGATCGGCGGCGAGCCGCTCGCGCATCGCGTCGACGCGCGGTTCGTCGGCCGCGAGCGGCGCCGGTCGCGGCCGCGCGTCGGCGTGGCGCGCGATCAGCGTCGACAGCGCGTCGAGCATTGCCGTTTCGGCGGCGAGCGGATCGTACGGGCGCGGCACGCCGGCCGCCGGATCGCCGGCCGCCGGATCGTCTACCGGCTGCCCGGGCGCACGCGCATGCGCATGCGACGACAGCGCGCGCTCGCTGCCGGCTTCCAGCATCCGGTGCGCCCGCGTGAGCCGCGCCGCGAGATCGGCGTCGCGAATCACGCCGGGGGCGAACCACGGTGCATCGTGCGGGCGGCCCGCGATCGCACTCGCGAGTTCGCGGATGAATTCGACCGGCATGTAGCTGACGCGATAGCACCAGCCTTCGTCGGCGGCACGCGAGCCCGTATGCACTTCGCCGGGATTGATCACGGGCACGGTGCCTGTCTCGGCGACATAACCGGTGCCGCGATAGGTGAAGCGTTCCGCGCCTTCGAGAATCACCGGGATCGTGTACGCGTCGTGCCAGTGGGGCGCGAACGCGTGATCGCGGTAGGTGGCCGTGAGCAGATCCGCGTCCGGCACGAGC
Source organism: Burkholderia sp. AU39826 (assembly GCF_020419965.1). Lineage (NCBI taxonomy): Bacteria > Pseudomonadati > Pseudomonadota > Betaproteobacteria > Burkholderiales > Burkholderiaceae > Burkholderia > Burkholderia sp. AU39826. Next base: position 85,122 of record NZ_JAIZQG010000007.1, on the reverse strand, counting down.
GGCGTGCGCCAGTAGCGTGCGGAATCGGGAAGGCGGGTGGCGGGCATGATCGGGCGCGGGAGCGGTCGAACCGACAGTGTATCGCTCGCGCGCCCGGCGGGTGCGGGCTTACTTGAGCGGAATCGTCGTGCCGGCCGGCATCGGCACCGCGGTGACGGCGTTCTTCGGGCTGCCGCTGACGATACGGTCGCTGTAGGTCAGGTAGACGATCGTGTTGCGTTTCTTGTCGACCACGCGCACGACGTGCAGCGTCTTGAAGATGAACGACATGCGTTCGCTGAACACGTCGGCCTGCTGCTTGAGCGGCTCCTTGAAGCTGATCGGGCCGACCTGCCGGCACGCGATCGACGCTTCGCTCGGATCCTCGGCGACGCCGAGCGTACCCTTGATGCCGCCGGTGCGGGCGCGCGACACGTAGCAGGTCACGCCGTTCACGACCGGATCGTCATAGGCCTCGACGACCACGCGGTCGGACCCCGTGACGCGGAAATGGGTGTTGACGCTGCCGACTTCCTCCGCGTGCGCGAGCGGTGCGGCGGCGAAGGCGGAGAGCAGGAGGGCGACGGGGGCGAAACGGAGGAGGCGATGCTTCATCGACGGAACCGGAGGATGCGAATGCGGGACAGAGACTCTAGCATGCGCATGGCCGGGCCACGAAAAGCAGAAAGACGGAACGGTGGCCGGAAAAACAAAAGGCCCGTCGAATGACGGGCCTTTCGCTATTTGGCTCCCCGACCTGGGCTCGAACCAGGGACCTACGGATTAACAGTCCGGCGCTCTACCGACTGAGCTATCGGGGAATAAATCGGTATATCTGCGTGTCGTGCTTTTCAACAAAAAACCCGTCCACTTTCAACGGGCCTTTGCGTTTTTGGCTCCCCGACCTGGGCTCGAACCAGGGACCTACGGATTAACAGTCCGGCGCTCTACCGACTGAGCTATCGGGGAACAAACAACAACAGCAGAGAAACGAGATTGTATGGAGTGTCCGCTAACCTGTCAATACTTTGGAGCCGCGACACATAAAAATTTTTTGCGGCCGCCGCGCGATCAGCGCTCGAGCAGGTGCAGCTTGTCCTGCACGTCCTTCCACTCGTCCGCGTCGGCGGGCGCCGGCTTGGTCTTCGTGATCGACGGCCAGTTCTTCGCCAGCTCGGCGTTCAGCTCGGTGAACTGCTGCTGGTCGCCCGGAACGTCTTCTTCGGCATAGATCGCATTGGTCGGGCATTCGGCGACGCACACGGCGCAGTCGATGCACTCGTCCGGATCGATGGCGAGAAAGTTGGGACCTTCACGGAAGCAATCCACCGGGCACACATCCACGCAATCCGTGTATTTGCACTTGATGCAGCCTTCGGTCACAACGTGAGTCATTAAAACGCTCCTGCTTGGCGGTATATGGGGTGGCGTTTGCGCCAAAAGCGGCATTGTAACTGAAGCGCAAAACCCGCATGTCGTGGTCGGCTATCCGGCTTATATCGTTTCGTGATTAGTTTATGGGGTGCGCAACGCGGACACACGCACCGGCGGCGCGAAGCGCGAGCCGGCGGGGCGGTTTCGCGATGGTCCGGCACGCATTCGGGTAACATGACCGACAGACCGGGCGGCGCGCGGTGCGCCGGGGCCGGTCACGATATTGGCGCTGCCGTCATCATGATCATCACTTCGCTGCTCGACACGGATCTCTACAAGTTCACGATGATGCAGGTCGTCCTGCATCACTTCCCCGCCGCAAACGTCGAATACCGTTTCCGGTGCCGCACGCCCGGCGTCGATCTCGTCCCGTACATCGACGAGATTCGCGACGAGGTGCGCGGCCTGTGCTCGCTGCGCTTTTCCGACGTCGAACTCGACTACCTGCGGCGGATGCGCTTCATCAAGAGCGACTTCGTCGATTTCCTCGCGCTGTTCCACCTGAACGAGAAGTACATCTCGATCACGCCGTCGCCGAAGGGCAACGGCGAGATCGACATCGTGATCGAGGGCCCGTGGCTGCATACGATCCTGTTCGAGATTCCGGTGCTCGCGATCGTCAACGAAGTCTATTTCCGCAACACGCAGCGCGAGCCCGACTATCGCGAAGGCCGCGAGCGGCTGCGCGAGAAGATCAAGCTGCTGGGCGCGAAGCCCGAATTCGCCGACTGCAAGATCGCCGACTACGGCACGCGCCGGCGCTTCTCGAAGGTCTGGCACGAGGAAGTCGCGCTCACGCTGCGCGACGGGCTCGGCCCGCAGTTCGCGGGCACGAGCAACGTGCTGTACGCGATGAAGCACGACATCACGCCGCTCGGCACGATGGCGCACGAATACCTGCAGGCGTGCCAGGCGCTGGGCCCGCGGCTGCGCGATTCGCAGATCTACGGCTTCGAGATGTGGGCGAAGGAATATCGCGGCGATCTCGGTATCGCGCTGTCGGACGTCTACGGCATGGACGCGTTCCTGAACGACTTCGACATGTACTTCTGCAAGCTGTTCGACGGCGCGCGCCACGATTCGGGCGATCCGTTCGACTGGGGCGAGCGGATGCTGCGCCATTACGAGGCGAACCGATGCGACCCGCGCACCAAGGTGCTCGTGTTCTCCGACGCGCTCGACATTCCGAAGGTCATGCAGCTGTACGAACGGTTCCGCGGCCGCTGCAAGCTCGCGTTCGGCGTCGGCACCAACCTCACCAACGATCTCGGCTACGTGCCGCTGCAGATCGTCATCAAGATGGTCCGCTGCAACGGCCAGCCGGTCGCGAAGCTGTCCGATTCGCCTGGCAAGAGCATGTGCGACGACAAGGCGTATCTCGCGTACCTGCGGCAGGTCTTCGGCATCGCGCAGCCGGTCGAGGAAGACGCGTCGAAGTAGGCTTTGGCCGTTCGGCCGAAGGTGCGTCGCGGCAGGGGCGGCCGGTATAATCCGACGTATTGCACGCCAACGTCACGAGGACCGTTCATGGACACTTCCGCTGCCCGTCGCCAGATCCTCGCGCGCATTCGCGCGGCGCAGGGGCGCGCGGCCGAACCCGATGCAGCGGAGCGCGACGGCGTCGCCGACTATCTCGCCCGTCATCCGCAGGGCCCGCGCCCGCCGGTGCCGGCCGATCTCGTCGCCGCTTTCGTCGACGAGGCGGCACGCCTGTCGACCACGGTCGACGAAGTCGCGACGCTGGCCGACGTGCCTGCCGCCGCCGCCCGTTATCTTGCCGCTCATGGTCTGCCGACGCAGGCCGTCGCATGGCGCACGCTGGCCGATTTCGACTGGGCCGGCGCCGGCCTGTCGGTCGAGTGCCGCAAGCCGCGCGACGGCGATCTCGTCGGCTTGACCGGCTGCTTTTGCGCGACCGCCGAAACGGGGTCGCTGGTGTTGCTGTCCGGCCCCGACACTTATGCATCGGCCGGCCTGCTCCCGGAAACCCACATCGCGATCGTGCCGGCGTCGCGCATCGTCGCCGGTCATGAAGACGCGTTCGCGCTGATTCGCGCGGAGCGCGGCGAGCTGCCGCGTGCGGTCAATTTCGTGTCGGGCCCGTCGCGCACGGGCGACATCGAGCAAACGATCATTCTGGGCGCGCACGGCCCGTACCGCGTGCACGCGATCGTCGTACGGGGCGCATGACGCACCCGCCGCATCCACCGCTACTCGAACAAGGAAGTTCTGCATGAAACGACATGCCGCCTGGGCGGGCATGGCGTCGGGAATCGCGCTTGGCGCCGCGCCCGCGCTCGCATCGGCCGCCACGCTCGACGGAGCCACGCTGTCCGCGCTCTGGGGCATCCCGTTCGCCGGGATCCTGCTGTCCATCGCGCTGTTCCCGCTCGTCGCCCCCGTGTTCTGGCATCACCACTTCGGCAAGATCGCAGCCGGCTGGGCGATCGTGTTCCTCGCGCCGTTCGCCGTCGCGTTCGGCGCCGGCGCCGCGTTCGGCACGCTCGTGCATGCGCTGCTCGAGGAATACATTCCGTTCATCGTGCTGCTCACCGCGCTCTACACGGTCGCGGGCGGCATCTGCGTGAACGGCAACCTGCATGGCTCGCCGAAGCTGAATACGGCGATCCTCGCGCTCGGCACGCTGCTCGCGAGCGTGATGGGCACGACGGGCGCCGCGATGCTGCTGATCCGGCCGCTGCTGCGCGCCAACGACAACCGCAAGCACGTCGTGCACGTGGTGATCTTCTTCATCTTCCTCGTCGCGAACGCGGGCGGCTCGCTGTCGCCGCTCGGCGATCCGCCGCTGTTCCTTGGCTTCCTGAACGGTGTGAGCTTTTTCTGGACGACCACGCATCTCGCGCTGCCGATGCTGTTCATCTGCGTGGTGCTGCTGACGCTGTTCTTCGCGCTCGATACGTACTTCTATCGGAAGGGCGGCGAGGAGCGGCCGGCCGCGCTCGATCCGACGCCCGACGGCGCGGCGCTGTCGATCGACGGCAAGATCAACTTCGTGCTGCTGGCGGCCGTGATCGCACTCGTGCTGATGAGCGGCGTATGGAAGCCGGGCATCGCGTTCGACGTGTGGGGTACGCACGTCGCGCTGCAGAATCTCGTGCGCGACGTCGCGCTCGTGGTGGTGACGCTCGCGTCGCTCGCGCTGACGCCGCGTTCCGCACGTGAAGGCAACGCGTTCAACTGGGCACCGATCGAGGAGGTCGCGAAGCTGTTCGCGGGCATCTTCGTGACGATCGCGCCGGTGATCGTGATCCTGCGCGCGGGCGCGGACGGCGCGTTCGCGCAGATCGTCCATCTCGTCACGGGGGCCGACGGCAAGCCGATCGACGCGATGTACTTCTGGGCGACAGGCATCCTGTCGTCGTTCCTCGACAACGCGCCGACCTATCTCGTGTTCTTCAACCTCGCGGGCGGCGACGCGCAGACGCTGATGACGGCCGGTGCGTCGACGCTCGCCGCGATTTCCGCCGGTGCGGTGTTCATGGGCGCGAACAGTTACATCGGCAACGCGCCGAACTTCATGGTGAAGGCGATCGCCGAATCGCGCGGCGTGAAGATGCCGAGCTTCTTCGCGTACCTCGGCTGGGCGCTCGTTATCCTGGTGCCCGTGTTCCTGCTGACGTCGCTGATTTTCTTCCCGGCGTAACCTGACGACTTTCAACCAAGCGCGGGCAGTCCCGGCGGCGCGATGCGCGCCGCGATCGGCCCGCGGCATGCGGAGATGGCGATGCAGAAGATCCTGGTCGCGCGTCCGATCTTTCCGGACGTGATCGAACGGCTCAAGCAGTATTTCGACGTTGACTGGAACGATGGCGACGCGCTCGCACCCGACGCGCTCGCCGCGCGCCTGGCCGACAAGGACGGCGCGCTGACGGCCGGCGACCCGGTCGGCGCGGCGACGCTCGCGGCGGCGCCGCGCCTGCGCGTCGTGGCGAACATGGCGGTCGGCTACAACAACTTCGACATGGCCGCGTTCAACGCGGCGAACGTGCTCGGCACCAACACGCCTGACGTGCTGAACGAATCGACCGCCGATTTCGGCTGGGCGCTGATGATGGCCGCCGCGCGCCGGATCGCCGAATCCGAGCACTGGCTGCGCGCCGGTCACTGGCAGAAGTGGGCGTACGACGGTTTCCTCGGCGCCGACATTTACGGCTCGACGCTCGGCGTCATCGGCATGGGCCGCATCGGGCAGGCGCTCGCGCGCCGTGCGCGCGGCTTCGGGATGCAGGTGATCTATCACAACCGGTCGCGGGTCGCGCCCGAGATCGAGGCCGAGCTGAATGCCGAATACGTGTCGAAGGAGGCGCTGCTCGCGCGCGCCGACCATGTCGTGCTCGTGCTGCCATATACGAAGGAGAACCATCACACGATCGGCGCGGCCGAGCTCGCGAAGATGAAACCGACGGCGACGCTGACCAACATCGCACGCGGCGGGATCGTCGACGATGCGGCGCTGGCCGCCGCGCTGCGCGACGGGACGATCGCCGCGGCGGGCCTCGACGTGTACGAAGGCGAGCCGACCGTGCATCCGGCGCTGCTCGAGGTGCCGAACGTCGTGCTGACGCCGCATATCGCGAGCGCGACCGAAAAGACCCGCCGCGCGATGGCGAATCTCGCCGCCGACAACCTGATCGCCGCGCTGGGCGAGGGGCCGCGCGCGGGGCAGCCGCCGAATCCGATCAACCCTGACGTGATCGGGAAGCCGCGCGCATGACGATGACGTTGTTGCTTGCGGCGGTCGTCGTGCTGGCCGTCGCGCTCGCGGTGGCGATCGTCGCGCTCGTGCGCGGCGGCCGCCACGACGATGCGGCCGTGCTCGGCGATCAGATCGAGGATGCCGCGCATGCGCAGGCGCGTGCCGTCGAGCGGCTCGAACGCGAATTGCGCGGCGAGATCGTCGAAAACGCGCGCGGCTCGCGTACCGAGCTGGCCGGCAGCTTCGCCCAGTTGCAGCAGACGCTCGCCGCGCAACTGACGAGCGTGGCGACCGTGCAGAACAACCAGATCGAGGGCTTCGCGCAGCAGCTCGGCAAGCTCGTCGCCGGCAATGCGCAGCAGTTCGACGCGATGCGCGAGAGCCTGCAGCGGCAGGCGCAGCAGGCGCGCGAGGAACAGACGGGCGCGCTGCGGCTGTTCGGCGACACGCTGCACCGGCAGCTCACACAACTGACCGAGGCGAACGATCGCCGCATCGGCGAGGTGCGCGCGACGCTCGAACAGCGGCTGAAGGAAATCGAGACGAACAACGCGGCGAAGCTCGAGGAGATGCGCCGCACCGTCGACGAGAAGCTGCACGCGACGCTCGAGCAGCGGCTGGGCGAATCGTTCAAGCTCGTGTCGGACCGGCTCGAACAGGTCCATCGCGGGCTCGGCGAGATGCAGACGCTCGCGGCCGGCGTCGGCGACCTGAAAAAGGTGCTGACCAACGTGAAGACGCGCGGCACCTGGGGCGAAGTGCAGCTCGCGGCGCTGCTCGAACAGATGCTCACGCCCGACCAGTACGCGAAGAACGTCGCGACGGTGCCGAAGAGCACCGAGCGCGTCGAATTCGCGATCCGGTTGCCGGGGCGCGAAGCCGGCACGCGCGACGCGCCGCCGGTGTGGCTGCCGATCGACGCGAAATTCCCGCGCGAAGACTACGAGCGGCTGATCGACGCGCAGGAGCGTGCCGACGCGGTGGCCGTCGAGGAAGCGGCGCGTGCGCTCGAGGCGCGGGTGCGGATGGAGGCGCGCACGATCGCCGAGAAGTACGTCGCGCCGCCGCACACGACCGATTTCGCGCTGCTGTTCCTGCCGACCGAGGGGCTCTATGCGGAGATCCTGCGCCGCCCGGGGCTGACCGACCTGCTGCAGCGCGACTATCGCGTGACGGTCGCCGGGCCGACCACGCTGACCGCATTGCTGAACAGCCTGCAGATGGGGTTCCGCACGCTCGCGATCGAGCAGCGCTCGAGCGAGGTATGGCAGGTGCTCGGCGCGGTCAAGACCGAGTTCGGCAAGTTCGGAGACGTGCTCGCGCGCACGAAGGCGCAGCTCGAAACGGTCACGCGCTCGATCGAGTCCGCCGAGCAGCGCACGCGTGTGATGAGCCGCAAGCTGAAGCAGGTCGAGGCGCTGCCGGGAGAGACGGCGGCCGGGCTGCTCGGCGCGGAAGGGGCCGACGGCGCCGATGCGGACGACGCGTGACGCACGTCGTCGATAGCCGTCGGATAGAGAAAACGGGCGCTGCGGCGCCCGTTTTCCTTTGCGGCGATCGCCGGCGCGGCCGGCTCGCGCTCAATGCGCGGCGAGCGTGTCGAGCGCGTCGCCCGTCACGCGAACGATGCGCCACTCCGGCAGCACGGTCGCGCCCATCTTCTCGTAGAAATCGATCGCCGGCTGGTTCCAGTCGAGGACCGACCATTCGAAGCGCCCGCAGCGGCGCTCGACGGCGAGCGCCGCGAGATGACGCAGCATCGCGGTGCCCAGGCCCGTGCCGCGCTGCGACGGCTGCACGTACAGATCCTCGAGATAGAGCCCGCGGCGGCCGAGGAACGTCGAATAGTTGTGGAAGAACAGCGCGTACGCGACGATCGCGCCGTCGCGCTCGGCAACCAGCGCTTCGGCGGCCGGGCGCTCGCCGAACAGCGCGTCGGCCAGATCGGCTTCGGTCGCGACGAACAGCGCCGTGAGCTGCTCGAACTCGGCCAGCTCGCGCATCAGCGCGAGGATCGCGCCGACGTCGCGCGGGTCGGCCGCGCGGATCAGCGGCGTGCCGCTCACGCTTCCTCCGGCGGATCGGACAGCACGATCTCGATGCCGCCGAAGCGCGACGCGACCCAGTTGTACGCGTGGCACGCGATCCACAGCAGCACGAAGCCGAGGATCGCGTTCAGCAGCAGCGCGCTCAGGATCGTGCTCAGTTCGACCATCCCGTAGCGGATGTACGCGACGAGAATGCCGAGCAGCACGATCGGTACGCTGAACGTCAGGTAGACGAGAATCAGCGCCTTCGCGGTCTGCCCCGCGGCGATCGACGAGATTTGTTTCTTCATGTGCGAATTGCCCCCGTAGAAATATACCGATAGTGGAATTCAGATCAGGCCGTCGAGCGGCAGGATGTCGACCGGGGCGCCCGCGTCGACTGCCGCGGTATCGTGGCCCAGGACGATGAAACAGTTGGCGGCGGCAAGACCGCTCAGCGACGCGGAGCTTTGCGATCCGGCCGGCGCGACGTGCCATTGGCCGTCGGCGGCGCGCGTCGCGATGCCGCGCAGGTATTCGGTGCGGCCGGGACGCGTCTTCAACGGCTGCGTGCTGCGTGCCGTGTACATGGCCGGCGGTGGCGTCCGTGCGCCGGCCAGCGTCAGCAGCGCGGGGCGCACGATTGCGTGGAACGTCACGGCGGATGCGACAGGATTGCCGGGCAACCCGAAGAACAGCGCGTGTCCGGCGCCGTCGGCCGCGCGTGCGAGCGTGCCGCATGCGAGCGGCCGGCCGGGCCGCAGCGCGAGGCTCGCGAACGTCACGTCGCCGAGCCGCGCCATCACGTCGCGCGTGAAGTCGGCTTCGCCGACCGACACGCCACCCGACGTGATGACCGCATCGGCCTGCGCGGCGACGGCGTCGCGCAACGCGGCTTCGAGCGCGGCCGGGTCGTCCCGGACGATCCCGAGGTCGATCGCGTCCACGTGCAGCCGTTCGAGCATCGCGATCAGCATCCCGCGATTGCTGTCGTACAGCGCGCCGCGGCCGAGCGGTTCGCCGGGCTCGCGCAACTCGTCGCCGGTCGAGAACACGGCGACGCGCACGCGCCGGCGCACCGTGACGTCGGTGATGCCGAACGACGCGAGCAGGCCGAGATCGGACGGCCGCAGGATGCGGCCCGCGGCGAGCGCACAGGCGCCGCGTGCGAGATCCTCGCCGGCCTGGCGGCGGTTCGCGCCGCGTGCGACGTCGTGCGCGGCGAAGCGGATCGTGTCGCCATCGACACGCACGCGTTCCTGCGGAATCACCGTGTCGCATCCGGCCGGCATCGGCGCGCCCGTCATGATGCGCACGCATGCGCCGGCCGCCACGGCGCCGTCGAACGGATGACCGGCGAACGCGCTGCCGGCGACCGCCATCGCGACCTCGCCCTGCGGCGCCGCGAGCGCCGCGCTGCCGCCGTCGAACGCATAGCCGTCCATGGCCGAGTTGTCGTACGCGGGAATGTCGAACGGCGCGCGTACGTCGGCCGCGAGCACGCGGTCGAGCGCATCGCGCAGTGCCACCGTGTCGCACGCGTCGACGGGCGTCGCGAAGCGGCACGCGAGCGCCTGCGCGTCGGCGAGCGACAGCGGGGCGTCGGGGTCGGGTGCGGTTCGGGAGGCGGGCGAGGATTGCGTGATCATCAGTCGGACTGCGCCGCGAGGCGTATCGGGTTCGTGGCCGGTGGCGCGAGGAGGGTGCCTGGGCGCGGGTGTCGCGTGTGGCGGGCGCCGGGCGGGAACGGCACGGGGCCGTCAGCGGCGGGCCAGCGCGGCGAGTTCCTGCCAGGAGTTGGCATTGTAAAACGCACGCTCGTCGCGAAACTCGACTTCGACCGTCTTGTGGCGTGCGTACCACGCACGCACCTTGCGGTCGCCGGCCGCGAGCCGGGTGGCCAGATCGTCGGCCAGCGACGTGCGCAGCAGCGCGAACGTCGGCTGCGGCGAGCGCATCCGCTGCGCGTCGACGGTGACCGCCATCGCGATGTCGGCCTGCTGCGCGTCGAGCGCCGCATGCAGCCGTGCGACGAGGTCGGCGGGCAGATAGGGCGTGTCGCACGGCGAGCACGCGACCAGCGGCGCGCGCGCCGCTCGCATGCCGGCGAGCAGGCCTGCGAGCGGCCCGGGGAAGTCGGGGGTTTCATCCGCGACGATGCGCGCGTCGAACGGCGCACCGAGTTCGGCATAGCGATCGGCATGACGATTCGCGCTGATCAGCGTCTCGTCGACCTGCGGCGACAGCCGGCGCAACACGTGCAGCGCGAGCGGCGTACCGTCGAGCAGTTGCAGGCCCTTGTCGACTCCGCCCATGCGCGTGGCGCGTCCGCCCGCAAGCAGCAGGCCGGCGATCGACGTGGAGGCGGGAGCGGGCATCGTGCGAAGGCGGAAAGGGGCGGCGTGCGTCAGCCGCCGATATACGACATTTCGACGCGCTTGCCCGCGCCGTCGGGCGCGGCGGCGGCCGATGCGCTGCCGCGCAGTTGCGAATAGCGGTCGGTGCGCGCCTGCCAGATGCGGGCGATCGCGGTCGCGATCTCGGCATCGCTCGCGCCGCCGCGCACGAGCGCGCGCAGATCGTGGCCGGCCGACGCGAACAGGCAGAGGTACAGCTTGCCTTCGGTCGACAGCCGCGCGCGCGTGCAGTCGCCGCAGAAGGCCTGCGTGACGCTCGAGATCACGCCGATCTCGCCGCGGCCGTCCGCATAGCCCCAGCGCTGCGCGGTTTCGGCCGCCGTGTGCGGCTCGAGCGGCACGAGCGGGAAATGTTCGGCGATGCGCGCGACGACGTCCGCCGACGGCAGCACCTCGGTCATGTTCCAGCCGTTCGACGTCCCGACGTCCATGTATTCGATGAAACGCAGGATCACGCCGGTGCCGCGGAAACGCTCGGCCATCGGCAGGATCTCGCTGTCGTTGGTGCCGCGCTTCACGACCATGTTGACCTTGACCGGCGCGAGGCCGGCGGCCTGCGCGGCGAAGATGCCGTCGAGCACGTCGGCGCTCGCGAACTCGGCATCGTTCATGCGCTTGAACAGCGTATCGTCGAGCGCATCGAGGCTGACCGTGACGCGCGTGAGCCCGGCGTCCTTCAGTGCGCGCGCCTTGCGGGCGAGCAGCGAGCCGTTGGTCGTCAGCGTCAGGTCGAGCGGGCGGCCGGCGTGCGTCGTCAGGCGCGCGAGGCGCTCGATCAGGAATTCGAGGTTCTTGCGCAGCAACGGCTCGCCGCCCGTGATGCGGATCTTCTCGACGCCGTGCGCGACGAAGAGCCGCGCCACGCGCTCGATTTCCTCGTGCGTGAGCAGCGCGCTGTGCGGCAGGAACGGGTAATCCTTGTCGAAGACCGCGCGCGGCATGCAGTACACGCAGCGGAAATTGCAACGGTCCGTCACCGAAATGCGCAGATCGCGCAGCGGCCTGGCGAACGTGTCGGCCAGCGTGCCGTCGGGGGCATGCGCGACGCCGGAGACGTCCGGCATCCCGCTGACGTCGGCGAGAGGAATGATGCGTCGGGACATGTTGAAAGAAGTACGAGCCAGACCGCTATTTTAGCTGCAACCGGCTGACGGGGCCGGTGAGCGGAAACCCGCAGCGCGGACGTAAAAAAGCCCGCCGGAAGGCGGGCTTTTCCTGGTCGGGCGATGCGCCGTTCAACGGTGCGTCGTTTCGACCTGCTGCATCGGGGCCGTATCGACCGGCGGCAGCACCTTGCGTTCGCGCGGCACGCGGGCCGGACGCGGGAGCCGCGACGCGGCTTCCTGCGCGGCCGCGAACTTGTCGGCGTCCGTGTTCACCCAGACGAGACCGGCCTGCTCCAGCACGACATCCAGGCTTGCCGACGCGGGCGCGGCTGCCGGTTGTGCGGGGGCGGGGGCGGGAGCCGGTGCCGGTGCCGGCGCGGCGACGGCCTCGGCCGGCGCAGGCGCAGGCGCGGTTTCGACCGGCGCCTCGACCGCCACCGGCGCGGCTTCGATCGCCACGGCGGCCGGTGCGGCTGGCTCGACGGCCGCGGCTTGCGGTGCCTCGACAGCGGCCGCAGCGGCAGCCGGCACTTCGAACGCATCGGTCGGGGACACCGCGACCGGCGTCGGGCCCGCTTCCGCGGCCACCGGTGCTGCGACCGGTGCCGGTTCTGCTGCCTCGACGGCGACGACGGGCTCAACCGGTGCGACCGGCGCCGCTTCGGCGTGTGCCGGAGCCGGCTGCGCTTCGACAACGGCCGGTGCGGCCTGCTGCTCGGCGACGGCTTCGACGGCGACCGCGCTGGCCACGGCCGCGACGACAGCCGGTGCGGCCGTGTAAGCCGGTTCGGCTGCGACCGGGGCGGCCGGCGTCACGGCTTGCGCTGCGACTTCGCCATCTGCGCCTTGCTCGGCCTGGTCGACGACCGCGCCGTCTTCCTCGCGCTCGCGACGACCGCCGCGGCGGCCGCGACGGCGACGGCGGCGTTCTTCGCCGTCACGCGCACCGGCTTCCGCATCGGCTGTGAGGTCCGCGCCGGGCAGGGCTTCTGCCGCGGCCTTGTCGGTTTCCGGTTCCGGATGGTTTTCGCCACGGGTGACGGTTTCGAGCGTGGCCGCATGCTGGGTCGGCTTGCGGCGTTCGCCGCGCTCGCGACGCTCGCCGCGTTCCTGGCGCTCGCCACGACCGCCTGCTTCGACGCCTTCCGGCTGTTCGGCACGCTCGCGCGGCTCGCGGTTCTCACGCGGTTCGCGCGGCTCACGGCCTTCGCGCGGGCCACGGCCCTCGCGACCTTCGCGGTTTTCACGACCTTCGCGGCCGTCGCGACCCTCTCGACCTTCACGCAGCTCACGGCCCTCGCGCGGCTCGCGGCCTTCACGCGGTTCGCGCACTTCCTTGCCTTCGCGCTCCTGGCGTTGCGGCTGGCCACGGCCGGCAGCCGCCTGGTCGCGGCCGCCTTGCGCCTGCTGGGCGCCGCCGCGACGGTTGCGATTGCGATCGCCGCCGCGCTGCTCGGTCTTTTCGGTGCGTTCGCGAGCCGGACGGGCTGCCTGCTCCTTCGCCGGTGCCGGCGTGGCAACCGGTGCGGGCGCCGGTGCCGGCGACACGCCGAACAAGCCCTTCAGCCAGCCGATGAAGCCGCCGCTCGTCGCCGCCACAGGCGCGGGCGCTGGGACCGGCTCGACCGCGCGCTGCGGCGCCGGGCTCGGCGCCGGACGCTCGGGCGTGATGCCCTTGACCGCAGCTTCTTGCTTCGGCTTCACTTCGGCCGCGCGCTTGCTGTAGCCGGTTTCCGACTCGAGCTCGCGCGCCGCTTCCTCGGCCATCTTCCAGGATGCGCGCGGATCGTCGAGGCGCGCGTCGTCGTGACGCAGGCGCTCGAGCTTGTAGTGCGGCGTATCGAGGTGCTTGTTCGGGATCAGCACGATACCGACCTTGAAGCGCGACTCGATCTTGTTGATTTCCTGACGCTTTTCGTTCAGCAGGAAGGCGGTCACCTCGACCGGCACCTGGCAGTGGATCGCCGCGGTGTTTTCCTTCATCGCTTCTTCCTGAATGATCCGCAGGACCTGCAGCGCGGACGATTCGGTGTCGCGGATGTGGCCGGTGCCGTTGCAGCGCGGGCACGTCACGTGGCTGCCTTCCGACAGCGCCGGACGCAGGCGCTGGCGCGACAGCTCCATCAGGCCGAAGCGGGAGATCTTGCCCATCTGCACGCGCGCACGGTCGTGCTTGAGCGCGTCCTTCAGGCGTTGCTCGACTTCGCGCTGGCTCTTCGCCGATTCCATGTCGATGAAATCGATCACGATCAGGCCGCCGAGGTCGCGCAGGCGCAACTGGCGGGCGACTTCGTCGGCCGCCTCGAGGTTCGTGCGGGTGGCCGTTTCCTCGATGTCCGCGCCCTTGGTCGCGCGGGCCGAGTTCACGTCGATCGCGACGAGCGCTTCGGTGTGGTCGATCACGATCGCGCCGCCGGACGGCAGCGGCACCGTGCGCGAGTACGCGGTTTCGATCTGGTGCTCGATCTGGAAGCGCGAGAACAGCGGCACGTCGTCGTGGTAGCGCTTCACCTTCGCGACGTTGTCCGGCATCACGATGTCCATGAACGCACGGGCCTGATCGTGGATTTCGTTCGTGTCGATCAGGATTTCGCCGATATCGGGCTGGAAATAGTCCCGGATCGCGCGGATCACGAGGCTCGATTCCAGATAGATCAGCATCGGCTGGCCGGCGTTGCCGCTTTGCGAGGCAGCCTCGATCGCGCGCCACAGTTGCAGCAGGTAGTTCAGGTCCCACTGCAGTTCCTCGGCGCTGCGGCCGATGCCCGCGGTACGGGCGATCATGCTCATGCCGTCCGGAATCTGCAGTTGCGCCATCGTTTCGCGCAGTTCCTGGCGCTCGTCGCCTTCGATCCGGCGCGACACGCCGCCGCCGCGCGGATTGTTCGGCATCAGCACGAGGTAACGGCCGGCGAGCGAGATGAAGGTGGTGAGGGCGGCGCCCTTGTTGCCACGCTCTTCCTTCTCGACCTGGACGATCAGTTCCTGGCCTTCGCGCAGCGCGTCCTGAATGCGCGCCGAGCGCATGTCGACACCGTCCTTGAAGTACTGGCGCGCGACTTCCTTGAACGGCAGGAAGCCGTGGCGGTCTTCGCCGTAGTTGACGAAGCACGCTTCGAGCGACGGCTCGATACGGGTAATGACCCCTTTGTAGATATTGCCTTTGCGCTGTTCGCGCCCGGCGGTTTCGATGTCGATGTCGATGAGCTTTTGCCCATCGACGATGGCGACGCGCAGCTCCTCCTGCTGCGTCGCATTGAACAGCATGCGTTTCATGAACGGCTCCAGGCGGCTCCGCTGCCGACGCCTCGCGGTTGTCAGGCGCGAGGGCGGGAACGACGGCAGGCCGCACCTTGTTGTGTTGTCACGAGCACGCTGGAGCGGGAACGCTGGCGGGGAGAATTGCCTGAAGAGGCGCTTGGGCCCGAAAGACGGGGCCGGCGGCCATAGGGCACCTGCGAATACGGCTTCAAAGCACGGCGTTCACACACCGCACGCTGCAAAAGCGCGCTAAGCCTGATCCGGGCATCGCCACGGGCGCGCGCAATGCGTCGCGCGCGCCGACGGGCGGCAGATGCTGCGGCTTGGGCCGCAGCGGGGAGTATCGAATCCAGCCCGACTTTCCCGCTTGGGGTGTACTTCCCTGGTTTGACGTCGCCAAGCCCCGCACGCTTCGCGGGGCCAAATCGGGCGCAACGCCGTAATTTTCGCAACCGGCAGCCTGCGGACGCACTTCGCGCCGTCGGGCTGCCGATCGAATTCTTTTCAACCAACTTTCCGTTACCGCGGCGCCTTGCCGACCGAATCCGCCTGTGGGCGAGATCCTTGCCGACGGGCGGCGCCGTGCGTGCAACTTGCTGCATCTCTTTGATCAGGGGCGAGCAGCGGACCCCCGGCGCAAGTAAAATAGCAGTTTGCGCTTGCGCCTTGCCCGATTCAGCCGGGGCCGGCCGGTCAGGCCACCCACAACGTCAGGCTGGGCAAAATTATATTCAGTATGAATGAGTTAGGCAAAATATCCCAGAATTCGGTCGCAAGCGGCCAGGTATCGATGATCGAGATCGACGAAAACTCGGCCGGTCAGCGCATCGACAACTTCCTGTTGCGCGTCTGTAAAGGCGTGCCGAAAAGCCATATTTACCGGATCCTCCGCAGCGGCGAAGTGCGCGTGAACAAGGGCCGGATCGACGCGCAGTACCGCCTCGAGCTGGGCGACCTCGTCCGCGTGCCGCCGGTGCGCGTGGCGGCGGCCGACCTCGCGCGCGCCGACACGCCCGTCGTGCCGCCCGCGAATTTCGACGTGCTGTACGAGGACGACGCGATGCTCGTGATCGACAAGCCGGCCGGCGTCGCGGTCCACGGCGGCAGCGGCGTCGCGTTCGGCGTGATCGAGCAGATGCGCCAGGCGCGCCCGCGCGCGAAATTCCTCGAACTCGTGCATCGGCTCGACCGCGAGACGTCCGGGATCCTGATGCTCGCGAAGAAGCGTACGGCGCTCGTCGGGCTGCACGAGCAGATCCGCGAGAACCGGATGGACAAGCGCTACTTCGCGTGCGCGCACGGCGAATGGCAGCCCGACTGGGGGCGCCGCCGCGCGGTGAAGGCGCCGTTGTTCAAGTATTCGACCCCGGAAGGGGAGCGCCGCGTGCGCGTGCAGGACGACGGGCTGCCGTCGCATACGGTGTTCAACCTCGTCGACCGCTGGTCCGACTATGTGCTCGTCGAAGCGGAACTCAAAACGGGGCGGACCCATCAGATCCGGGTGCACCTCGCGCATCTCGGCCTGCCGATCGCCGGCGACGCCAAGTACGGCGATTTCGCACTGAACAAGGCGCTGGCGCGCGCGAACGCGCAGCCGTCGCTGAAACGGATGTTCCTGCATGCGCACCGCCTCAAGCTCGCCCATCCGCTGACCGGCGAGGCGCTGCAGTTCGATGCGCCGCTGCCGGCCGAATGCCGGCGCTTCCTCGATCAACTCAGCGCATTGCGCGATACCGCCTGAACCGCATGGCCCGACAGCAATTTGACCTGATCGTCTTCGACTGGGACGGCACGCTGATGGATTCGACCGCGCACATCGCGCACAGCATCCAGGCCGCGTGCCGCGATCTCGGCTTGCCCGCGCCGTCCGACGAGGCGTCCCGTTACGTGATCGGCCTCGGCCTGCGCGATGCGCTGCAGATCGCCGCGCCGACCCTCGATCCGTCCGACTACGCGCGGCTGGCCGAGCGCTACCGCTATCACTATCTGCTCGACGACCAGCGCATCGAGCTGTTCGCCGGCGTCCGCGAGCTGCTCGCCGAGCTGCGCGACACGGGTTATCTGCTCGCCGTCGCGACCGGCAAGGGCCGGGTCGGGCTGAACCGCGTGCTCGACCAGTCGAAGCTGACGAGCTGGTTCGACGCGACGCGCTGCGCGGACGAGACGTTCTCGAAGCCGCATCCGGCGATGCTGCACGAGTTGTCGCGGGAATTGGGGCAGGACCTGTCGCGCACCGTGATGATCGGCGACACCACGCACGACCTGCAGATGGCCGCCAGCGCCGGCGCGGCCGGCGTCGGCGTGGCATACGGCGCGCATACGGCCGATGCGCTGGCGGCGCTCACCCCGCGCTTCGTCGCGCCGGACGTCGGGGCGCTGGCCGCATGGCTGCGGGAGCACGCATGAGCGCGGCGCCGGACGCCGTGCGCGTGTGCGCATCGAGCGCGTTGACCGACGGCGGGGCCGGCGTGCGCGTCGACGCGACGCTGCGCGGCGAGCAGGCCGTCGTGTTCTTCGTGCGCTACGACGGCCGCGCGTACGGCTACCTGAACCGCTGCGCGCACGTGCCGATGGAGCTCGACTGGGCCGAAGGGCAGTTCTTCGAGTCGTCGGGCCTCTATCTGATGTGCGCGACGCACGGTGCGATCTACGCGCCGGATACCGGCAAGTGCGTCGGCGGCCCGTGCCGCGGCGGCCGCTTGCGGCCGGTCGAGGTCGACGAGCGCGATACGCCCGACGGCCGTGCGGTATTCTGGGTGCCCGATGCCGATCTGCATCCCGCCACTTCCGCCACGACCGACTGACGACACCACTGCATGACCGATCAACCGAATTCCCCGGATTCCTCCGCCCGTCCCGACAGCTGTGAACCGAGCTGGGAGCGCGCGGCGCTCGAACGGATCGCGCTCGCGGCCGTCAAGGAACAGCGCGCGGCACGGCGCTGGAAGATCTTCTTCCGCTTCGCGTTTCTCGGCGTGTTCGTGCTGTTCGCGTTCGCGCTGATCGATTTCTCGGGCGATTCGAAGCTCTCGTCGAGCGGGCGGCATACGGCGCTCGTGACGATCGACGGCGAGATCGCGGCCGGCGTCAACGCGAACGCCGACGACATCAACACGGCGCTCGACGCCGCGTTCGACGACGACGGCACGGTCGGCGTCGTGCTGCGGATCAACAGCCCGGGCGGCAGCCCGGTGCAGGCGGGCATGGTCTACGACGAGATCCGGCGGTTGCGCGGCAAGTATCCGGACAAGCCGCTGTACGTCGTCGTGACCGACATGTGCGCGTCGGGCGGTTATTACATCGCGTCCGCGGCCGACAAGATCTTCGTCGACAAGGCGAGCATCGTCGGGTCGATCGGCGTGCTGATGGACGGCTTCGGCTTCACCGGGCTGATGGGCAAGCTCGGCGTCGAGCGGCGCCTGCATACGTCGGGCGAAAACAAGGGCTTCTACGATCCGTTCTCGCCGGAAACGCCGAAGATGGACGCACACGCGCAGGCACTGCTCGACCAGGTGCACGCGCAGTTCATCAAGGCCGTGAAGGATGGCCGCGGCAAGCGCCTGCACGAGACGCCCGACATGTTCTCGGGCCTGTTCTGGACCGGCGAGAAGAGCGTCGAGCTCGGGCTCGCCGACGGCTACGGCACGACCGATACGGTCGCGCGCGACGTGCTGAAGGCGCCGGATCTGGTCGACTATACGGTGAAGGAAAGCCTGACGAATCGGGTCGCGCGCAAGTTCGGCGCGGCCGTCGGGGGCGCCGCGATGAAGGCGCTGACGGCCGGCGGCGCGGCGGTCAGCCTGCGCTGACGATCGACGGTACCCGGCGGGCCGCGATGGCCCGCCTTTCATTCAGTCAGCCGATCGCCGGTCGCGGCATCAGTTCGCGAGCAGCAGGAAGATCGCGGGGCGCTTGTGCAGATTCGGCGCGGGCGCCTTTTTCCAGTCCATGACGGTGCGGCTCGCGATCGTCTCGGTCGCGAGGGTCAGATCGGCCGCGACGCAGATCTGCGTCGACGGCGCGCAGGTCGCGACCAGCGTGTCCAGCATCGCGTGATTCCGGTACGGCGTTTCGATGAAGATCTGCGTCTGGCGCGCCTTGCGCGACAGTTGCTCGAGTTCGCGCAGGCGTTTCGCGCGCGCGGCCGCATCGACCGGCAGGTAGCCGTTGAACGCGAAGCTCTGGCCGTTCAGGCCCGACGCCATCAGCGCCAGCAGGATCGAGCTCGGCCCGACGAGCGGCACGACCTTCACGCCGCGCTCGTGCGCGCGGCGCACGAGCAGCGCGCCGGGGTCGGCGACGGCCGGGCAGCCGGCCTCCGACACGAGGCCTGCATCCGCACCGGCCAGCACGGGTGCGAGCAGCCGGTCGATGGCGCCGGCCGGCGTATTGACGTTCAGCTCGCTGATCTCGATTTCCTGGATCGGCCGCGTCGTACCGATCTTCTTCAGAAACGCGCGGGTCGTTTTCGCGTTCTCGCCGATGTAATAGCCGAGCGTGCCGGCGCGCGCCTGCACGGCGGCGGGCAGCACGGCGGCGAGCATCGATTCGTCGCCTTCGCCGAGCGTGTTCGGGACGAGATAAAGCGTGCCGGCGGTCATGCGCGGTCTCCTCGGGTGGTAGCGAACAACGGGTAGCCGGCGGCGCGCAGCATCCGCGTGAGGGCGATCAGCGGCAGGCCGACGAGCGCGGTCGGATCGTCCGAGTCGATCGCGTCGAGCAGGGCGATGCCGAGCCCTTCGGACTTCGCGCTGCCGGCCACGTCGTACGGCGTTTCCGCGCGCAGGTAGGCGTCGAGTTCGGCCTCGGGCAGCGAACGGAAGCGCACGTGCGTCACGATGTCCTCGACCTGCGCGTCGTCGGTGCGGCTGTCGTACAGGCAGAGCGCGCTGTGGAATTCGACTTCGCGGCCCTGCATCGACATGAGCTGCGCGAGCGCGCGTTCGTGCGTGCCGGGCTTGCCGATCTGATGCCCGTCGAAGGTCGCGACCTGATCCGACCCGATCACCAGCACGCCGTCCGGCGCATCGATCGTGGCGGCCACGGCGCGTGCCTTCGCGCCGGCGAGGCGCAGCGCGGTCGCGGCCGGCCTTTCGCCGGCGAGCGGAGTTTCGTCGAGGTCGGGCGACACGACGTCGAACGGCACGCCGAGGCGCTCGAGGAGCGCGCGGCGGTAACGGGAACTGGAAGCAAGAATCAGCCGCGGCGGGCGGCAAACGGTATCCGGCATGGTCGGTTGGATCGGTGAGTCGTCAGATGTGGCGCGGCGTTGCGCGGACGCAAGCTTAAGTGATTGACCGCAAAAGGTAAAACAGGTATGCTTTCCCGCTTTTCGTCGGCAGGCTTTCGCTGTGGTGGCGCCTGCCGGTCTTCGGAAGGAAGGTACGTCATCCTTCGATGAGCCCGGTGCCAGGCCGGATCCCGCAAGTCAGCCTGTAGACAGGAGCGCGCATGAACACTTCTTCTGGCAAGCCTGCGGCGGCGCTCGACCCGCACGCGGTCGACCTGTTCGAGTTCGCCCGCAGCGGGCGGCAAGCGGCTGGCGCGGTGCACCTGTCGCAACTGCCGCGCATGTTAAACGAAGTGCCGGCGGACGCGCCAGATCGCGACACGGTGTTTACGTGGCAGGCGGAAGGGTTCACGCAGAAGGAATTGCAGGACGACGGCACCGACGGCCAGCAGCCGTATCTGCGCCTCGCGGTGCACGGCCATGCGTGGCTCACGTGCCAGCGCTGCATGACGCCGTACGACCAGACGTTCGACGTCGACATGACGTACCGGATCGTCGCGACCGAAGAAGAAGCCGAGGAATTTCCGCTCGACGACGATGAAGCCGATGTGATCGTGGGCTCACGCCAGTTCGATCTCGTCGACTTGATCGAAGAGGAATTGCTGCTTTCGTTGCCGCTCGTGCCCAAGCACGAGGTTTGCCCGGCAGTTCACGAAAGCCTCGTGTCGGGTGCGAGCGGTCCCGCGGAAGAGACGGACGAGGCGTCCGACGAAGCCGGGGACGAAGGCAAACGGCCGAATCCGTTCGCAGCGCTGCAAGCGTTGAAGAAGGACGGTGACGGCACCAAGAAACACTAAGCAGTCGTGGCGCGGGAAGGCGTAAGGGCTTTGGGCCAGGGTAGTTAAGCGCCGGATCGGGCTGTGTTAGAATCCGGAAAATTATTTAGGAGTTAGTCATGGCAGTCCAGCAAAACAAGAAGTCGCCGTCGAAGCGCGGCATGCATCGTTCGCACGATTTCCTGACGGCAGCGCCGCTGGCAGTCGAGCCGAGCACGGGTGAAGTGCACCTGCGTCACCACGTCAGCCCGAACGGCTACTATCGCGGCAAGAAAGTCGTCAAGACGAAGAACGACTAAGCGTCAAGTCACGCGTTGCGCGCTACGTTCGCCGTTCGCGTGACAACTGGTTCGCTTGACACTTTCCTGGCTCAACAAGAAGGCGGCATTCAACTGCCGCTTTTTTGTGCCTGAAATTCGTCGCATTCCATGACCGTAAAGCTCACAATCGATTGCATGGGAGGCGACCACGGCCCGTCCGTGACCGTTCCCGCGGCAGTCAAGTTCGTCCGCGCGCATCCCGATGCGCACCTGATGCTCGTCGGCATCGAAAGCGCGATTCGCGCTCAGCTCAAGAAGCTGAAAGCCCTCGACGATCCCGCGTTGACCATCGTGCCCGCCACCGAAGTCGTGGCGATGGACGACCCTGTCGAAGTGGCGCTGCGCAAGAAGAAGGATTCTTCGATGCGCGTCGCGCTCAACCAGGTCAAGGAAGGCGCGGCGCAGGCCTGCATCTCCGCCGGCAATACCGGCGCGCTGATGGCCGTTTCCCGTTACGTACTCAAGACGCTGCCCGGCATCGAGCGGCCGGCGATCGCGTTCGCGCTGCCGAACCCGACCGGCTACACGATGATGCTGGACCTCGGCGCGAACGTCGACTGCGAACCGCAGCATCTGCTGCAGTTCGCGGAGATGGGACATGCGCTCGTGGCCGCGCTCGAAGGCAAGGAGCGCCCGACGATCGGCCTCTTGAACATCGGCGAAGAGGTCATCAAAGGCAACGAGACGATCAAGCGCGCAGGCGAGCTGCTGCGCGCCAGCACGCTCAACTTCCGCGGCAACGTGGAAGGCAACGACATCTACAAGGGCACCGTCGACGTGATCGTGTGCGACGGCTTCGTCGGCAACGTCGCGCTGAAGACGTCCGAAGGGCTCGCGCAGATGCTGTCGGACATCATCCGCGAGGAGTTCGGCCGTTCGCTGATGTCGAAGCTGATGGCGCTGCTCGCGCTGCCCGTGCTGATGCGTTTCAAGAAGCGCGTCGACCACCGCCAGTACAACGGCGCGGCGCTGCTGGGGCTGAAGAGCCTCGTGATCAAGAGCCACGGTTCGGCCGACGCCTACGCGTTTGAGTGGGCGATCAAACGCGGGTATGATGCCGTCAAAAACGGGGTGCTGGAGCGCCTCGCGCGCGCGATGGCGGATAATTCAGTGTCGCTCGGCGAGGGCGAACACGACGCGGGCGGCTCGGGCCATGCAAGCCCGGCCCCAGGCCATCACGCCGAACCTTCCGCTGCGCAATCCTCTAAAGCATAAATGGCCCAATCGACTCTCTATTCCCGCGTGCTCGGCACGGGCAGCTATCTGCCGCCCGACCGCGTCACGAACCAGCAGTTGACCGATCGTCTCGCGAAGGAAGGCATCGAGACCAGCGATGAATGGATCGTGGCGCGCACGGGCATCCATGCGCGCCATTTCGCCGCACCGGACGTCACGACGAGCGATCTCGCGCTCGAGGCGTCGCGTCGTGCGATCGAGGCGGCCGGTGTCGATCCGCAGTCGATCGACCTGATCATCGTCGCGACTTCGACCCCCGATTTCGTGTTCCCGAGCACAGCGTGCCTGCTGCAGAACAAGCTCGGCATCAAGAACGGCGGCGCGGCGTTCGACGTGCAGGCCGTGTGTTCGGGCTTCGCGTACGCGATGGCGACGGCCGACAGCTTCATCCGCAGCGGCCAGCACCGCACCGCGCTGATCGTCGGCGCGGAGACGTTCTCGCGCATTCTCGACTTCAAGGACCGTACGACCTGCGTGCTGTTCGGCGACGGCGCGGGCGCGGTGATCCTGTCCGCATCCGAAGAGCCGGGCGTGCTCGGCAGCGCGCTGCACGCTGACGGCAGCTACTCGAACATCCTGTGCACGCCGGGCAACGTCAATCGCGGCGTGATCGACGGCAGCGCGTTCCTGCACATGGACGGGCAGGCCGTGTTCAAGCTCGCGGTCAACGTGCTCGAAAAGGTCGCGATCGAAGCGCTCGCGAAGGCGAATCTCGCGCCCGAGCAAATCGACTGGCTGATTCCGCACCAGGCCAACATCCGCATCATGACCAGCACCTGCCGCAAGCTCGGCCTGCCGCAGGAGCGCATGGTCGTGACGGTCGACCAGCACGGCAACACGTCGGCTGCGTCGATTCCGCTGGCGCTCGACGCCGCGGTGCGCGACGGCCGCATCCAGCGCGGCCAGCACGTGCTGATCGAAGGCGTCGGCGGCGGCTTCACCTGGGGCGCGTCGGTCTTCCGTTTCTGATCCGCGGCGCGCGATTTGCCGCGCGCGGATCCCGTCGGCGCGCCGCTCGTGCGCGCCGTCCGCATCGATTCAATTGGGGACGATATGAAATTTGCATTCGTTTTTCCGGGGCAGGGCTCGCAGGCGATCGGCATGCTCAACGCATTCGCCGATCTGGCCGTCGTGCGCGAGACGCTCCAGGAAGCGTCCGATGTGCTCAATCAGGATCTCGGCAAGCTGATCGCCGAAGGTCCGGCCGAAGAGCTGAACCTGACCACCAACACGCAGCCCGTGATGCTGACCGCCGCGTACGCGTGCTATCGCGCGTGGCAGCAGGCGGGCGGCCCGGCGCCGTCGATCGTCGCCGGCCACAGCCTCGGTGAGTACACGGCGCTCGTCGCGGCCGGCGCGATTGCATTCAAGGACGCGGTGCCGCTCGTGCGCTTCCGTGCGCAGGCGATGCAGACGGCCGTGCCGGTCGGCCAGGGCGGCATGGCCGCGATCCTGGGCCTCGACGACGACACGGTGCGTGCGGTGTGCGCCGAGGCCGCGGAAGCGGGCATCGTCGAAGCGGTGAACTTCAATGCGCCCGCGCAAGTCGTGATCGCAGGCAGCAAGGCCGCGGTCGAAAAGGCGTGCGAGATCGCGAAGGCGAAGGGCGCGAAGCGCGCGCTGCCGCTGCCGGTGTCGGCGCCGTTCCATTCGTCGCTGCTCAAGCCGGCGTCGGACCAGCTGCGCGACTACCTTGCGAACGTCGACGTGAAGGCGCCGCAGATTCCGGTCGTCAACAACATCGACGTCGCCGTGCTCAGCGATCCGGCCGCGATCAAGGATGCGCTGGTGCGCCAGGCCGCGGGGCCGGTGCGCTGGGTCGAGTGCGTGCGTCACATCGCGGGCACGGGCGTCACGCACGTGATCGAATGCGGTCCGGGCAAGGTGCTCGCCGGCCTGACGAAGCGCATCGACGGCAACCTGACGGGCGCGTCGGTGTTCGATCCGGCTTCGCTCGACGAAGCGCTCAAGCTCGCGACCGCCTGACGCGGCGCCTTTTCCCAAGCAACGGATATTCGATTCATGGACAAGACTCTCGATAAACAGGTTGCGATCGTGACCGGCGCGTCGCGCGGCATCGGCCGTGCGATCGCACTCGAACTCGCGCGCCTGGGCGCGACGGTGATCGGCACGGCGACGAGCGAATCGGGCGCCGCCGCGATCACCGCGGCGTTCGCGGAAGCGGGCGTCACGGGCCGCGGCGCGGTGCTGAACGTCAACGACGCGGCCGCCGCCGAGGCGCTGATCGATGCGACCGTGAAGGAATTCGGCGCGCTGAACGTGCTCGTCAACAACGCGGGCATCACGCAGGACCAGCTCGCGATGCGGATGAAGGACGAGGACTGGGACGCGGTGATCGACACCAACCTGAAGTCGGTGTTCCGCCTGTCGCGCGCGGTGCTGCGCCCGATGATGAAGGCGCGCGGCGGCCGTATCATCAACATCACGTCGGTGGTCGGCTCGGCCGGCAATCCGGGTCAGGTCAACTACGCGGCCGCGAAGGCCGGCGTCGCGGGCATGACGCGCGCGCTCGCGCGCGAAATCGGCAGCCGCGGCATCACGGCGAACTGCGTGGCGCCGGGCTTCATCGACACCGACATGACGAAGACGCTGCCGGAAGAACAGCAGGCCGCGCTCAAGACCCAGATTCCGCTCGGCCGACTCGGCAGCCCGGAGGACATCGCCCATGCCGTCGCGTTCCTCGCATCGCCGCAGGCCGGCTACATCACCGGCACGACGCTGCACGTGAACGGCGGCATGTACATGTCGTAACGGTTTTCGTTTACCATCCGCGCCGTATCCCGTTTTTCAGGCGGACCGGCGCTTGATCGACCATCAAGCCAACGCGCGTTTTGGCGTCAGCAAACCTGATAAAATGCGCGCACTTGTAAATCTGAACTTTCCCTCGGAGGGGTAATGGACAACATCGAACAACGTGTCAAGAAGATCGTCGCTGAACAACTGGGCGTCGCGGAAGCCGAGATCAAGAACGAGGCTTCGTTCGTGAACGACCTGGGCGCGGACTCGCTCGACACGGTCGAACTGGTGATGGCGCTCGAAGACGAGTTCGGCATGGAAATCCCGGACGAAGAAGCAGAGAAGATCACGACCGTTCAGCAAGCGATCGACTACGCTCGCGCAAACGTCAAGGCGTAAGCGCCTTTCGCGCTTGTCCGCCACGTCGCCGCGATCTTCGCGATTGACGCGCCATCCTGCCGGCTTCGCGCCGGACGGGCTAACAGCCACAGGGCTCGCAGGGCTGGTTCCTGTGGCCACTGTGGCTTTTGTTTTTGTCATCCAATAATGGAAAAGAGGTTACCGTGAGCCGCCGTCGTGTTGTCGTTACAGGCCTGGGGCTGATTTCGCCTGTTGGCAATAATGTTGCCGACGGCTGGGCCAATCTCGTCGCCGGCAAGTCCGGTATCGCCACCGTCACGAAGTTCGATGCGTCGAACCTCGCCTGCCATTTCGCGGGCGAAGTGAAGGGTTTCAGCGCCGAGGAGTACATCCCGGCGAAGGAAGCCCGGAACATGGATACGTTCATCCATTACGGCATCGCCGCCGGCGTCCAGGCCATGCGGGACAGCGGGCTGGAAGTGACCGAAGCCAACGCGGAACGCATCGGCGTGCTGGTGGGTTCCGGCATCGGCGGCCTGCCGATGATCGAAGATACGCACCAGACCTACGTCGATCGCGGCGCACGCCGGATTTCGCCGTTCTTCGTGCCGGGTTCGATCATCAACATGATCTCGGGTCACCTGAGCATCATGTTCGGCCTGAAGGGCCCGAACCTCGCGGCCGTGACGGCCTGCACGACCGGCCTGCACAGCATCGGCCTCGCCGCGCGCCTGATCCAGGCCGGCGACGCCGACGTGATGGTCGCGGGCGGCGCCGAATCGACGGTGTCGCCGCTCGGCATCGGTGGCTTCGCGGCAGCGCGCGCGCTGTCGACCCGCAACGACGATCCGGCCACCGCGTCGCGTCCGTGGGACAAGGACCGCGACGGCTTCGTGCTGGGCGAGGGCTCCGGCGTGATGGTGCTCGAAGAGTACGAGGCGGCGAAGGCGCGCGGCGCGAAGATCTACGCGGAAGTCTCGGGCTTCGGCATGACGGGCGATGCGTACCACATGACCGCGCCGAACATGGACGGCCCGCGCCGCTGCATGGTCGCGGCGCTGCGCGACGCCGGCGTGAACCCGGATGAAGTTCAGTACCTGAACGCGCACGGCACGTCGACGCCGCTGGGCGACAAGAACGAGTCGGACGCGGTGAAGGCGGCCTTCGGCGAGCACGCGTACAAGATGGTGGTCAATTCGACGAAGTCGATGACGGGCCACCTGCTAGGTGGCGCGGGCGGCCTCGAGTCGGTGTTCACGGTGCTGGCGCTGCACAACAACGTGTCGCCGCCGACCATCAACATCTTCAACCAGGACCCCGAATGCGATCTCGATTACTGCGCGAACACCGCGCGTGACATGAAGATCGACGTGGCCGTGAAGAACAACTTCGGCTTCGGCGGTACCAACGGCACGCTGGTGTTCAAGCGCGTCTGACGCTGAATCGCTTGACGAGTCCATTCGATGCTCCGGCCGGGCGTCCGCAGCGCTTTGCGTTGCGGGCCTCGGCCGTGTCGTATTTCGTGCTGGCCGCGTTCGTCGCGTCGGCTGCCGCCTCGGCGTACCTGTTCTGGGCGCCGCGCGCGGGCGCTGCCGCCGGCGCGGGCGTGTCGGCCGTGACGGCTGCACTGCTGGCCGTATGCGCGGTGCGGGCTTGCGCCCGCCGGCTGCCGGCCGAGTTGCGGATCGATGCGTTCGGGGAGATCGCGGCGTTTGGCCGCACCGGGCGCTTGCTGGCCCGCGGCCGCGTGACGGGCCACGCGCACTGGAGCAGCCTGCTGCTGGTGCTGTCGGTCGGGCAGGGCGCCCGGCGCGCCCGGCCGCTGCTGATTCCGGCCGACGCGCTCGATGCCGCGTCGTTCAGCGCGCTGTCGGTGCTGGCGAGAACGGCCGGGGCGGCGGGGCGGGCATGACGGCGGCATGGTTACCGACCGTAACCAGCGGCCGGCGCCGGAACGCTACAATAACGCTCCGCGTTGCATCCCTAGTTAACGGATTTGTCAGGTGAGTGAAAAAGAAATCGATCAGGCTCTGGTCGAGCGCGTACAGAAGGGCGACAAGGCGGCGTTCGAACTCCTGGTCTCCAAATACCACCGCAAGATCATTCGGCTGATCTCGCGCCTCGTGCGGGATCCCGCCGAGGTCGAGGATGTGGCCCAGGACGCGTTCATCAAGGCGTATCGTGCGCTGCCGCAATTTCGCGGCGAATCGGCGTTCTATACGTGGTTGTACCGAATTGCTGTCAACACGGCGAAGAACTACCTTGCGACGCAAGGCCGCCGGGCGCCGACCTCCACCGAGGCCGATGCGGAGGAAGCGGAAACTTTCTCCGACGCAGACCAACTAAGGGATATCAACACGCCTGAGTCGATGTTGATGAGCAAGCAGATTGCCGAGACGGTCAACGCTGCGATGGCTCTGCTGCCCGAGGAACTGCGTCAGGCAATCACGCTGCGCGAGATCGAGGGCCTGAGCTACGAAGAGATCGCGGAAATGATGGGCTGTCCGATCGGGACGGTCCGCTCGCGGATCTTCCGCGCGCGCGAAGCAATCGCTGCCAAATTGCGTCCGCTGCTCGATACGCCCGAAGGCAAGCGCTGGTAAGCGCGACGGGCGGAGCGACGCGGGTCGGGGTCTAGTTACGGATAGAGTCGTGAAGTCACGACGGGGTGTGCAAGATGGGGAGCATCATGGGGTCGGTCAATACGCAATCGCAGGCGTGCTCGCGCGGCGAGCGCCTTTCCGCGCTGGTCGACGGCGAAATGTTCGATGGCCCGGATCACGGGCAGTTTCTGGCTGAGCTCGACCGCGCGGATCGCGCTGCGTGGGCCCATTACCACCTGATCGGCGATGCGCTGCGCTCGGACGAACTCGCGCTGCCGCCCGCGCTGAGCGTCGCGTTCACCGCGCGCATGTCGGCCGCGCTCGAGAGCGAGCCGCACCTGCTGGCGCCGGCGGCCGCGCCGGTCGCGCGCAAGCTGCTGTCGCTGCGCCGCCGTGTCGTGCCCGCGTTCGCGGTGGCCGCCGCGGCCGCCACGCTGACGTGGATCGTCGTCCCGCAGATGCAGACGGCCGGTGCGCCGGGCGCCGTCCAGGTCGCCTCGGCAGGCGCGCCGCAAAACGGCAACCTGCAGCGCGTGACGGTTGCGCAGGCATCGGCCCAGCCGGGCCTGCAGGACGTCAACATCATTCGCGACGCCAGCCTCGACCAATACCTTGAAGCGCACCAGCAATTCGCGCAGCAGCCCGTCGTCACGGGTTCGATGCCGCTGATCCGCGCTGCCGTGACCACCACGCCAGGCCAATAAACCCGATGCGGACATTGCAGTTGAATCACGCCATCTCCGGATGGAAGCGGCTGCCGGCCCTCCTGCTTTGCGCAGCCGCCCTGTTGTCCGTTCAATCCCTTCCCGCCAGCGCCCAGCAACCGGACGATCCCCTCGCCACCCGCAAGGGCGCCGCGGACTGGCTCGACCGCGTCCAGCAGGCGGCGCAGCAGCAGAGCTACGAAGGGACGTTCGTCTACCAGCGCGGCGGGTACGTACAGTCGTCGCGCATCGCGCACGTCGCGTCCCGCGACGGCGAGTTCGAGCGGATCGAGACGCTCGACGGCAAGCCGCGCAAGCTGCTGCGGCATAACGACGAGCTGTACACGTTCGTACCCGAGCGCAAGCTGTGCGTGGTCGAGCGTCGCCAGACGCGCGATTCGTTTCCGGCGCTGCTCGGCGCGAGCGGCGAGCACGTGATGTCCGTCTACGATGCGAAGCCGCTCGGCAAGGACCGCGTGGCCGGGATCGACGCGCAGGTCGTCGAGCTCGTGCCGAAGGATGCGTACCGTTTCACGTACAAGCTGTGGGCCGACGCCCGCACCGGGCTGCTGCTGCGTTCGCAGACGCTCGACGCGAACGATCACGTGCTCGAGCAGATCGCGTTCTCGCAATTGCAGACGGGCGGTGCAAGCGGCGACAAGGCCGCGATTGCCGCCGGCATGCGCAACCTGAACGGCTGGACGGTCGTGCGCCCGCCGGTCGCGACGGTCGACATGGAAGCGCAGGGCTGGCAGCTCGCGCCGAGCGTGGCCGGCTTCCAGAAGATTCGTGAAGTGCGCCGGCCGATGGCCGCGCGCGATGCGGGCGATCCGCCGATCCCGGTCGATCAGGCCGTTTTCACCGACGGCCTCGCGACGGTCTCGGTCTTCATCGAGCCGGCCGAGAAAAATACGCGTAAGGAAGGCGCGGGCAGCACCGGTGCGACGCACGTTCTCGTGAAGCGTCGCGGCGACTACTGGGTCACCGTGCTCGGCGAAGTGCCGCCGGCAACGTTGCAGCAGTTCGCGTCTGCCATAGAATACAAGGCTTCCAAGTAACGCTACGGCTTCCGACATGACGAAACTCACGCTGCGCAAAGTGCTCGCGGCGGCGGCGCTGTGTGCCTGCCTGCCGCTCGTCCCGCAAACCGCGATCGCTGTCACGCCTCCCGCTGCCAGCCTGCCCGATTTCGCCGACCTCGTCGAAAAGGTGGGCCCCGCGGTCGTGAACATCCGGACTACCGCGAACGTGCCGGTACCCGGCCCGCGCGGCGTGCTCCCGCCTGGCTTCGACAACGGCGACATGTCGGAATTCTTCCGGCGCTTCTTCGGCATTCCGCTGCCGCAGGCGCCCGGTAACGGCGGCAACCCGAAGAACGCGCCGACGCCGGACAATCCACCCGACACCGAGCAGAACCGCGGCGTCGGCTCGGGCTTCATCGTGTCGGCCGACGGGTACGTGATGACCAATGCGCACGTCGTCGACGATGCGGACACCATCTACGTGACGCTGACCGACAAGCGCGAATTCAAGGCGAAGCTGATCGGCGTCGACGATCGCACGGACGTCGCGGTCGTCAAGATCCAGGCGTCGAACCTGCCGGTCGTCGCGATCGGCGATTCGAACAAGGTGCGCGTCGGCGAGTGGGTCGTCGCGATCGGTTCGCCGTTCGGCCTCGACAACACGGTCACGGCCGGCATCGTCAGCTCGAAGAGCCGCAACACGGGCGACTACCTGCCGTTCATCCAGACCGACGTCGCGGTGAACCCCGGCAACTCGGGCGGGCCGCTGATCAACATGCAGGGCGAGGTGATCGGCATCAACTCGCAGATCTACAGCCGGACCGGCGGCTTCATGGGCATTTCGTTCGCGATTCCGATCGACGAGGCGATGCGCGTGGCCGACCAGCTGAAGGCGACGGGCAAGGTCACGCGCGGCCGGATCGCGGTGGCGATCGGCGAGGTGACGAAGGACGTGGCCGATTCGATCGGGCTGCCGAAGGCCGAAGGCGCGCTCGTCAGCAGCGTCGAGCCGGGCGGCCCGGCCGACAAGGCGGGCATCCAGCCGGGCGACATCATCCTGAAGTTCAACGGCCGTCCGGTCGATGCGGCGTCCGATCTGCCGCGCATGGTCGGCGACACGAAGCCCGGCACGAAGGCGACGGTCAGCGTGTGGCGCAAGGGTCAGGCACGCGATCTGCCGATCACGATCGCCGAGACGCCGGCCGAGTCGACGGCGAAGGCCGAGCAGCGCAAGAACGCGCCGCAGAAGCCGCGCCAGAGCAATTCGCTCGGCCTGACGGTCAGCGACCTGACGGCGGAGCAGATGAAGACGCTGAAGCTGAAGAACGGCGTGCAGATCGACGGCGTCGACGGCCCGGCCGCCCGGGCGGGCCTGCAGCGCGGCGACATCGTGCTGCGCGTCGGCGACACCGACATCACGAGCGCGAAGCAGTTCGCCGACGTGACCGCGCAGCTCGATCCGCAGAAGGCGGTCGCGGTGCTCGTGCGGCGCGGCGACAACACGCAGTTCGTGCCCGTGCGGCCGCGCCAGAAGTAACGCGCCGATGTTCACGCTCTACGGCCGCGGCTGGTGCCACCTGTGCGACGACATGCGCGACGCACTGGCGCCGGTGGCGGCCGAATTCGGCGTCGCGATCGACTACGTCGACATCGATACCGATGCGGCGCTCGTCGCGCGTTACGACGAGGACGTGCCGGTGCTGCTGCTGGACGGTGCGGAAGTGTGCCGCCACCGGTTCGACGGCGCGCGGGTGCGCGACGCGCTGGCAGCCCGGCGCGACCCTGGCACGCCGCCGGCCGGCGCCGCACTGCATGGGGCTTGATCCGGCGGGCGGCCCCGCCGGCGCCCCGCGTGGCGGGCCGTCCGAAATCCCGCCCGGCGTAAGCCTTTTCGGCTAAAATAAGCCGTTTTTTCACCGACTTACACAAGGCGTGCTCCGCAGTCGTCGAGCGCGCCTTTTTCGCTTGATCGGCACTGAATGGATCATATTCGCAATTTCTCGATCATCGCGCACATCGACCACGGCAAGTCGACGCTCGCGGATCGCATCATCCAGGTATGCGGCGGCCTCGCCGACCGTGAAATGGAAGCGCAGGTGCTCGACTCGATGGACATCGAGCGCGAGCGCGGCATCACGATCAAGGCGCAGACGGCTGCACTGTCGTATCGCGCCCGCGACGGCAAGGTCTACAACCTGAACCTGATCGACACGCCGGGGCACGTCGACTTCTCGTACGAGGTCAGCCGTTCGCTGTCCGCGTGCGAAGGCGCGCTGCTCGTGGTCGACGCGAGCCAGGGCGTCGAGGCGCAGACGGTCGCGAACTGCTACACGGCGATCGAGCTCGGCGTCGAGGTCGTGCCCGTGCTGAACAAGATCGACCTGCCGGCCGCGAACCCCGAGAACGCGATCGAGGAGATCGAGGACGTGATCGGCATCGACGCGACCGACGCGACGCGCTGCAGCGCGAAGACGGGCCTCGGCGTCGAGGACGTGCTCGAGGCGCTGATCGCGAAGGTGCCGCCGCCGAAGGGCGATCCGGCCGCGCCGCTGCAGGCGCTGATCATCGATTCGTGGTTCGACAACTACGTCGGCGTCGTGATGCTCGTGCGCATCGTCAACGGCACGCTGCGCCCGAAGGACAAGATCAAGATGATGGCGACCGGCGCGCAGTATCCGGTCGAGCACGTCGGCGTGTTCACGCCGAAGTCGCGCAATCTCGAATCGCTGTCGGCCGGGCAGGTGGGCTTCATCATCGCCGGCATCAAGGAACTGACGGCCGCGAAGGTCGGCGATACCGTCACGCACGCGACCAAGGCCGCTGCCGAGCCGCTGCCGGGCTTCAAGGAAGTGAAGCCGCAGGTGTTCGCGGGGCTGTATCCGGTCGAGGCGAACCAGTACGACGCGCTGCGCGAATCGCTCGAGAAGCTGAAGCTGAACGACGCATCGCTGCAGTACGAGCCGGAAGTGTCGCAGGCGCTCGGCTTCGGTTTCCGCTGCGGCTTCCTCGGGCTGCTGCACATGGAAATCGTGCAGGAGCGGCTCGAGCGCGAATTCGACATGGATCTCATCACGACCGCGCCGACGGTCGTCTACGAGGTCGTGCAGAGCGACGGCTCGACGATCATGGTCGAGAATCCGGCGAAGATGCCGGAGCCCGGCCGTATCGCCGAAGTCCGCGAGCCGATCGTCACCGTGAACCTGTACATGCCGCAGGATTACGTCGGCTCGGTGATCACGCTGTGCGAGCAGAAGCGCGGCTCGCAGATCAACATGCAGTATCACGGCCGCCAGGTGCAGCTCACGTACGAGATCCCGATGGCCGAGATCGTGCTCGACTTCTTCGATCGCCTGAAGTCGGTGTCGCGCGGCTATGCGTCGATGGACTACGAGTTCAAGGAATACCGTTCGTCGGACGTCGTGAAGGTCGACATGCTGATCAACGGCGACAAGGTCGATGCGCTGTCGATCATCGTGCACCGGTCGCAGTCGCAATACCGCGGCCGCGAAGTCGCCGCGAAGATGCGCGAGATCATTCCGCGCCAGATGTACGACGTGGCGATCCAGGCCGCGATCGGCGCGCACATCGTCGCGCGCGAGAACATCAAGGCGCTGCGCAAGAACGTGCTCGCGAAGTGCTACGGCGGCGACATCACGCGGAAGAAGAAACTGCTCGAGAAGCAGAAAGAAGGTAAGAAACGCATGAAGCAGGTGGGTTCGGTCGAGATCCCGCAGGAGGCGTTCCTCGCGATCTTGCGCGTCGAAGACAAATAACAGGACTGATCCTTTTATGAATTTTGCGCTGATTCTTTTTGTGCTCGTCGTCGTGACGGGCGTAGCGTGGGTGCTGGACAAACTGGTGTTCCTGCCGCGGCGCCGCAAGGCGGCCGATTCGGCGATCGAGGAGTTCGATCGCCAGCAGTCGCGCATCGACAAGCGTTTCGCGGACGAAAACGCGGCGCAGACGCGGTCGAAGCTGCGTGACGAAAAGCTGCGTCAGCCGTGGTGGCTCGAGTACACGGCGAGTTTCTTTCCGGTGATCCTGGCCGTGTTCGTGGTGCGTTCGTTCGTCGTCGAGCCGTTCAAGATTCCGTCGGGGTCGATGGTGCCGACGCTGCTCGTCGGCGACTTCATCCTCGTCAACAAGTTCGAGTACGGGCTGCGCCTGCCGGTCACCAACACGAAGATCACGCAGGGCAGCCCGCTGTCGCGCGGCGACGTCGTCGTGTTCCGCTATCCGAAGGACGAGTCGGTCGATTACATCAAACGCGTGATCGGCCTGCCGGGCGATACGGTCGCGTATCAGGACAAGCAGTTGACGATCAACGGCCAGCCGGTGCCCGAAGCGCCGCTGCCCGATTACTTCGACGACGAGCGCCAGAATTACGCGAAGCAGTTCGAGGAAACGATCGGCAACAAGAAGAACGCGATCCTCAACAACCCGGCCGTGCCGCCGTTCGTGATGGGCGCATACGACTATCCGTATCGCGACAACTGCACGTACAACAGCCGCGGCGTGATCTGCAAGGTGCCGCCCGGTCACTACTTCATGATGGGCGACAACCGCGACAACAGCGCGGACAGCCGCTACTGGGGTTTCGTGCCCGACCGGAACATCGTCGGCCGCGCGTTCTTCATCTGGATGAACTTCAGCGACCTGAAGCGCATCGGTTCCTTCAACTGATGCATTGATTCACACGCACTACGCGACGCACGGGCCGCGTCGCGTATTGCCGAACTACTTTAAGAACCGGCGGTAACACCGCCTCGTCACGCCTTTTCGTGTCCGGCCGTGCCGTTTCGGCCCGACCGGGCGCCCGCGTTATACTCCTGCACATGCCCCTATCCCAGTTGGAAAGCCGGCTGCGCTACGAATTTCGCAATGCGGAATTGTTGCGCCAGGCTTTGACCCATCGCAGTCACAGTGCCACGCACAACGAACGGCTCGAGTTTCTCGGCGATTCCGTTCTGAATTGCGCGGTGGCCGCCCTTTTGTTCCAGCGCTTCGGCAAGCTGGACGAAGGCGACCTGTCGCGCGTACGCGCCAACCTCGTCAAACAGCAGTCGCTGTATGAAATTGCTCAGGCCCTCAATATTTCGGACGGCCTGCGGCTGGGCGAGGGCGAGCTGCGCAGCGGCGGTTTCCGCCGCCCGTCGATCCTCGCGGACGCATTCGAAGCCATCATCGGGGCCGTGTTCCTCGATGGCGGCTTCGAAGCCGCCCAAGGGGTCATCAAGCGCCTCTATATCCCGATTCTCGACCATATCGATCCGCGCACGCTCGGCAAGGACGCGAAGACGCTGCTGCAGGAATACCTGCAGGGGCACAAGATCGCGCTGCCGACCTATACGGTCGTCGCGACGCATGGTGCGGCGCACAATCAGCAGTTCGAGGTCGAATGCACGGTGCCGAAGCTGGAGGTGAAGGTATCGGGCTCCGGCGCGAGCCGGCGCGCGGCCGAGCAGGCCGCCGCGAAGAAGGCGCTCGACGAGGTGATGGCGGCCGCGCCGATGCTGGCCGCGAAGCCGAAGCGCTCGAAAAACGCGCGCGGGTCGAAGCATGTCGAACCCGAGATCGTGCCGGGCGTGAAGGGCGTGCAGGAAGCGCTCGACCTGCGCTCGCCCGAGCGGAAGGAGCGTGCGGCGGCGCGCGAGGCGAGGGCGGGCGGCGCGGTGCCGGCCGTAACGGCTGCGGCTGCGACGGCTGGCGCCGAACCGGCCGTCGCGCCGATGGCCGCGATTCGCGCGGCGCATGTCGAACCGGCGGCGGACAAGGGCGAACGGGCGGCGAAGCCGGCGGCTGACAAAGTTGCCGACAAACCGGCCGAGCGGCCCGACAAGGCCGCGGAAAAGCCCGCCGAGGCCGCGCCTCGCGCAGCCGACAAGCCGGCCGGCCACGCAGCCGATCCGGCATCGTCGCCGGCCGACAAGCCTGCTGCGGGAGGCGACTCCGCCGCGCGCACGCCGGCGCGCGCACGCGATGCCGCGGCGCCCGACGCCGAGACGCCACCCGGCGGCGCGAGCCTTGCTGCCGCGCAGGCGCGCGTGGCCGATGCCGACCACTGAATTGCCCATCGATCGTGCCGCGCGCCGCGCGGCCGTTTCCGAACCTGTCTCCCAAACGATATGAACACTCCCGCTCCTACCGGTTTCCGTTGCGGCATGATCGCGATCGTGGGCCGCCCGAACGTCGGCAAGTCGACGTTGATGAACGCACTCGTCGGCCAGAAGATCAGCATTACCTCGCGCAAGGCGCAGACGACCCGCCACCGCATCACCGGCATCAACACGTTCGACGACGCGCAATTCGTGTTCGTCGACACGCCCGGCTTCCAGACCCGTCACAGCACCGCGCTGAACCGTTCGCTGAACCGCGCGGTCACGTCGACGCTGACGTCGGTCGACGTGATCCTGTTCGTGATCGAGGCCGGCCGCTTCGGGCCCGACGACCAGAAGGTGCTCGACCTGATCCCGCCCGGCATGCCGACGCTGCTGATCGCGAACAAGATCGACCGTGTGAACGACAAGGCCACGCTGTTCCCGTTCATGCAGAAGGTGAGCGAGCTGCGCGAATTCACCGAGCTCGTGCCGCTGTCGGCGCAGAAGCCGGAAGACATCAAGCGCCTGCTGGACACGATCAAGCCATACCTGCCGGAAGGCGAGCCGATCTACGGCGAGGATGAACTGACCGACCGCAGCTCGCGCTTCCTCGCGGCCGAAATCCTGCGCGAGAAGGTGTTCCGCTGGACCGGCGACGAGCTGCCGTACACGAGCACCGTGTTGATCGACAAGTTCGAGGAGGAGGGCCGCCTGAAGCGCATTTTCGCGACGATCCTCGTCGAGCGCGATTCGCACAAGGCGATGGTGATCGGCAAGAAGGGCGAGAAGCTCAAGCAGATCAGCACCGAGGCGCGGATGGACATGGAAAAGCTGTTCGACGGCCCCGTGTACCTCGAGACCTTCGTGAAGGTGAAGAGCGGCTGGGCCGACAACGAGGCGGGGCTGCGTGCCTATGGGTACGAATGACGCGCTGACGTCGACCGAAGACGCGGTGACGGCCGGCGCGAACGACGCGCCGCTGCCGGCACCGCCCGAACCGCCGCGCAAGGCGCGGCGCGCGACGTCTCGCACGTCCGATTTCCGCGTCGCCGAGCAGCCGGCGTTCGTGCTGCACAGCTATCCGTATCGGGAAACGAGCCTGATCGTCGACGTGCTGACGCGCGATCACGGCCGGCTCGCGCTCGTCGCGAAGGGCGCGAAACGCCCGCACTCCGCGTTGCGCGGCGTATTGCAGACCTTCCAGCCGCTGCTGCTGTCGTGGTCGGGCAAATCCGAGGTGCGCACGCTGACGGGCGCCGAATGGGTCGGCGGGATGCTGCCGCTCGGCGGCGACGGGCTGTTGTGCGGTTTCTACGCGAACGAGCTGCTCGTCAAATTCTGCGCGCGCGAGGACCCCCAGCCGCCGCTGTTCAATCATTACGTGCTGACGCTCACGCGGCTCGCGCACGGCGAGCCCGCCGTGCAGGTGCTGCGCTCGTTCGAGCGCGTGCTGCTGCGCGAGACCGGCTATGCGATGGCGCTGAACCGCACGGTCGCCCGCCGTGCGGTCGAACCCGACCGGCGCTACGTGTTCGACCCCGAGCGCGGCGTGCGCAACGCGGACGACGACGTGCCGTCGCACTGGCCGGTCATCACCGGGCAGACGTTGCTCGACATGGAGCAGGACGATTACCATCGAGCCCAGACGGTTGCGCAGAGCAAGACGCTGATGCGCTTCCTGCTGAACACCTATCTCGGCGGTACGCCGCTCGCCACGCGTCAGATCCTGATCGACCTGCAAAACCTATGAGCTTCTTCCTGACAACGCCCACCGCCATCGACCTTGGCGTGAACATCGACCACGTCGCGACGCTGCGCAATGCACGCGGCACGCGCTATCCCGATCCGATCCGCGCGGCGCTCGCCGCCGAAGAGGCGGGCGCGGACGCGATCACGCTGCACTTGCGCGAGGATCGCCGCCACATCGTCGACGCCGACGTGCGCGAGCTGCGCCCGCTGCTGAAGACACGCATGAACCTCGAATGCGCGGTGACGGCCGAGATGCTCGACATCGCGTGCGAAGTGCGTCCGCACGATGCGTGCCTCGTGCCGGAGAAGCGCGCGGAACTGACGACCGAAGGCGGTCTCGACGTGGCCGGCCACTTCGAGGCCGTGCGTGCGGCGTGCAGGCAGCTTGCCGACGCGGGTGTGCGCGTGTCGCTGTTCATCGACCCGGACGACACGCAGATTCGCGCCGCGCACGAAGCAGGTGCGCCGGTGATCGAGCTGCATACGGGCCGCTACGCCGAAGCGCACGACGAAGCGCAGCAGCAGCGCGAATACGAGCGTATCGTCGCGGGCGTGCAGGCCGGCGCGCAGCTGGGCCTGAAGGTCAATGCGGGCCATGGGCTGCACTACACGAACGTGCAGCAGATCGCCGCGATCGACGGCATCGTCGAGCTGAACATCGGTCACGCGATCGTCGCGCATGCGATCTTCGCGGGCTGGGACAACGCGGTGCGCGAGATGAAGGCGATCATGGTCGCCGCACGCGTCGCCGCGCTGCACGGCGGCGCGCGCTGACGATGCGAGGCCGCCGCGCCCCGCACGCCGTTCGCGGCGCTCTTGACCCGGCCTCGCCGGGCCACCCCCGCGGAGACTGACATGGCGATCTACGGTATCGGTACCGACATCGCGCAAGTGAGCCGCGTCGCGGCCGTGCTCGAGCGCACGGGCGGCCGGTTTGCCGAGAAGGTGCTCGGCCCCGACGAGCTACGCGTGTTCCACGCCCGGCGCGCGCGCTCCGAGGCGCGCGGCATCGCGTTTCTCGCGACGCGCTTCTCCGCGAAGGAAGCGTTCTCGAAGGCGATCGGGCTCGGCATGCACTGGCCGATGACGTGGCGCGCACTGCAGACGCTCAATCATCCGAGCGGCGAGCCGTACGTGGTCGCATCAGGCGAGCTGGCCGACTGGCTGGCCGCGCGCGGCATCACGGCGCGCGTGACGGTCAGCGACGAACGCGACTACGCGGTGTCGTTCGTGATCGCCGAAACGGACGCTGAAACGGCCGCCGCGCGTGCCCCTGCACCTGTTTCCCGAACCTCCTCCTGACGGAATTCCCGATTCGTTGACGTCATCCGCCGCCTAAAGGCGGTGGATTCCCACACCTGGCGATGCACGTCCGCATCGGAGAATGTTCAGCGCAGCGTTGGTATCTCGATCATGCACGACACCACAGCCACTGCAGGCCCACTCTCTTATTCTCAGTCCCGCGATACCTTTCGGCCGCGCCGTGCTGTCTTGCGACCCGCACGCCGAACAGGACTGGGTGGAACCGCTTTCGTTGATTTCCTCGAACGTAGCAGTCCGTTGAGCGACTTCACCCGGTAGCGGTAGACAAGGATCATGCAGGTGATCCTAACCCGTGGAAGAAGCTGCCTGTCAACAGCACCCCTTTCCTTCCCGCCATCAATGGCGGAGTTTCTCGGAGCAAATTCTGATGAAAACGACTCCCGGCCCGGTCATGCTCGACGTCGTCGGCACGGCCTTGTCGCGCGACGATGCGCGGCGCCTCGCGCATCCGAATACCGGCGGCGTGATCCTGTTCGCGCGGCACTTCCAGAATCGTGCGCAGCTGACCGCGCTGACCGACTCGATCCGCGCGGTGCGCGAAGACATCCTGATCGCCGTCGATCACGAAGGCGGGCGCGTGCAGCGGTTCCGTACCGACGGCTTTACCGTGCTGCCCGCCATGCGTCGCCTCGGCGAACTGTGGGATCGCGACGTGCTGCTCGCGACGAAGGTCGCGACTGCCGTCGGCTACATCCTGGCCGCCGAACTGCGCGCATGCGGGATCGACATGAGCTTCACGCCGGTGCTCGACCTCGACTACGGGCACTCGAAGGTGATCGGCGACCGTGCGTTCCATCGCGACCCGCGCGTCGTCACGCTGCTCGCGAAGAGCCTGAACCACGGGCTGTCGCTCGCGGGCATGGCGAACTGCGGCAAGCATTTCCCGGGGCACGGCTTCGCGGAAGCCGATTCGCACGTCGCGCTGCCGACCGACGACCGCACGCTCGACGCGATCCTCGAACAGGACGTCGCGCCGTACGACTGGCTCGGGCTGTCGCTGGCCGCGGTGATTCCGGCGCACGTGATCTACACGCAGGTCGACAAGCGGCCGGCCGGGTTCTCGCGCGTGTGGCTGCAGGACATCCTGCGCGGCAGGCTCGGCTTCACGGGCGCGATCTTCAGCGACGACCTGTCGATGGAGGCCGCCCGCGAAGGCGGCACGCTCACGCAAGCAGCCGACGCCGCGCTCGCCGCCGGTTGCGACATGGTGCTCGTCTGCAACCAGCCGGACGCGGCCGAGGTCGTGCTGAACGGATTGAAGGCGCGGGCCTCGGCCGAATCGGTGCGGCGCCTCAAGCGGATGCGCGCGCGCGGCAAGGCGCTCAAGTGGGACAAGCTGATCGCGCAACCCGAGTATCGGCAGGCGCGGGCGCTGTTGAACAGCGCGCTCGCGTAAGCGGGCAGGGATGGCGCGAGTCGCGCCGTTCCGGTCTCCCCGAACGAAAGGCCGCGCAGTCGCGCGGCTTTTTTACGCGTTGCGACAGCCCTGAGTCGGGCAGTCGCCGGAGCGGACTTTGATGCAACTAACGGTCAAACTCGACCAGCGCCCGCATGCAGGGGCGCGTCCGCTCAGTTCACCTTCATCCGTTGCAGCTTGTTGTACAGCGTCTTCGGGCTGATGCCGAGCAGCGTCGCCGCGCGGTGGCGCGTACCGCCGACCGCGTCGAGCGTTGCCCGGATCAGCAGATCCTCGACGTCGGACAGCGGTGTGCCGACCTTGATCTGCACGCTGCTGCCGTTCAGTGCGGCGCCAGCGGAGAAGCTGGCCTCGCCGGCGCGCAGCGTCTCGATGAAGTCGCCCGATGCGTCGTACGCGAAGCGCACGCGTTCCCGCAACTCGCGCACGTTGCCCGGCCATTCGTAGGACAGGCATTCGCGCACGAAGCCCGGCGCCGCGCGCTTGTCGGTCGTGCTGCGGCCGGTCGCGCGCGCTTCGCGGTTCAGTTCGTCGATCTGCGCATCCGCGATCGCGAGTGCGTCGCCGTCGCGTTCGCGCAGCGGCGGCATCGTGATCGACGCCGCGTCGAGGCGCAGCCACAGATCCTCGCGCAGCGTGCCGTTCGCCACCGCTTCGCGCGCCGGGCGGCGCGTGGCCGCGATCAGCCGGAAATCGCTGGTGATCGAACTCGTGCCGCCGATCCGCATGAAGTTCTGCGAATCGAGCGCGTGCAGCAGCGCTTCCTGCAGCACGAGCGGCAGTGCGGTGATTTCGTCGAGGAACAGCGTGCCGCCGCCGGCCTGTTCGAACAGGCCGGATTCGCGGCGCTCGGCGCCGTCGAACGCGCCGCGTTCGTGGCCGAACAGCACGCTGTCGAGCGAGGCGCCGTGCCGGCCGGCCTGCGCGAGCATGCGGCAGTCGAACGACACGAACGGCCCTTTGCGGCGCCGGCTCAGCTCGTGCAGCGTGCGCGCGGCCAGCTTCTTGCCGGTGCCGGCCTCGCCGGAGAACAGCACGGCCGTTTCGGTGTGGGCGTTGTGCTCGATCATGTCGTACACGTGCTGCATCGCGTCGCTGCGGCCGACCAGCGCGCCGAAGCGGCCGAGATGGCGCAGCGACGCACGCAACGACTGTACTTCGTCGATCAGCTCGTACGGGCGGGGAATCCGCGCGAGCAGGCTGCGCAGGCGCGGAATGTTGATCGGCTTGAGCAGGTAGTCCCAGATGCCGTGGCGCAAGCCCTCGATGGCGCTCTCGACCGTCGCGTTGCCCGTCAGCACGATCACCGGCAGCGAGCCGTTCGGCTGTTGCTGCGGCAGGTGCTGGAGCAGGTCGAACCCGCTGCCGTCCGGCAGGTTCAGGTCGACGAGCACGACGTCGGGAATCGAGCGGCCGAGCGCCGTGCGCGCTTCGGCGAGCGACGTGGCCGTGTCGACCGAGAAGCCGTCCGCGGCGAGCAGCGCGGTGAGGCCTGACAGGCTGTTGGGATCGTCTTCGACAATCAGGGCGTGTGGCATGGTGGACGCGAGTCGAGTCAAGAGAGGCGGGCTGTCGGCCAGCGGACCGCAGCCGCATGTCGGATTAAAGATTGATTTTATGCCCCGCCGAACGCGTCACGCGCATTATTTCTCCGGCGCTATAAAACAGTTACCGATGATACAAATTGAATATCTTTACCGGTGGCTTTTGTGCTGCGCATGGTTGCTGCCTGCGGCAGCTGTTGGCGCCAGACAAACAAAAAGCGCCCCGAAGGGCGCTTTGTTTGACGCGGATATCGCTGACGCTTATGCGCGGCTGCGGTATTCGTTCGTGCGCGTATCGATTTCGATCTTGTCGCCGGTGTTGCAGAACAGCGGCACTTGCAGTTCGAAGCCGGTCGCGAGCTTCGCGTTCTTCAGCACCTTGCCCGACGACGTGTCGCCCTTGACGGCCGGTTCCGTGTAGGTGATTTCGCGAACGAGGATCGTCGGCAGTTCGACCGAGATCGCCTTCTCGTTGTAGAACACGACTTCGCAAGCCATGCCGTCTTCGAGGTAGTTCAGCGCTTCGCCCATCATTTCGGCTTCGACTTCGTACTGGTTGTAGTCGGCGTCCATGAACACGTACATCGGGTCGGCGAAGTACGAGTACGTCACTTCCTTGCGGTCGAGCACGACGACGTCGAACTTGTCGTCGGCCTTGTAGACCGATTCCTGGCCCGCGTTCGTCAGCAGGTTCTTCATCTTCATCTTGACGACGGCGGCGTTACGGCCCGACTTGTTGTATTCCGTCTTTGCGATGACCCAGGCATCGTTGCCGATCTGCACGACGTTGCCTACGCGGAGTTCCTGTGCGGTTTTCATAAAAAAACTGTCCTGATCAAATCAAATAAATAAGTGCCTGAGCGGTGCACAACGGGTGAGGCGCCAAGCAGATGCGTTCCGGTGGGCGCCTAAAGCTCAAACGCGAGCGCTTGCGTGGCCAGCCGTCGGATAACCGCTTATTTTAACTGAGATTTTGCGTATTCCGCCAGTTTTCCGGCGAGATCGCCAACGGCCGCGAGCGCGTCGGCCCAGCGGGCCGCATTGGCGTCCAGTGCGGCGCGGTGTTGCCAGAAATCGGCCCAGTCCGGCGTGCCGGCGCCGTTCCATGCGTGCCAGAACCGCTCGAGCGCCGTGCGGGGCGCATCGGCGAGGCCGGCCGACAGGTGCGCGAGCGCGGCATCGAGCTTTGGCAGGTGCACGTCGTCGGCCTGCGGGTAGATGTGCCACACGAACGGCTTGCGCGCCCATTGCGCACGGACGAACGAATCCTCGCCGCGCACGAAATTCAGATCGGCGACCCACAGCAGCGGATCGTAGTCGGCCTGCGGAACGAACGCGAGCCCATGGGCGGTCAGGTTGCCGCTGCGTGCGAGCGCGCCGGCGCCGAACGATTCGGCCCCGAAAAAACGCGCGACGGCGGGCGACAGGCGCCCGGCCGGCACGAGCGCGACGACCGGCGACGGGCCGTCGCGCCACTGCGCGAGCAGTGCCTCGACGGCGGGATTCTCGTAGGCGAACAGGCTGACGACCGTCGTGCCGGGCGCCGGCGGCGCGCCGCCGGTCGCGCGCCGCCACCACGCGGCGCGGGCTGCCAAATCGGCGTCGAAGGCCGTGCGGCGCGCGTCGAGGTCGCGCTCCTTCGGCACGCCGCCGGTGCCCGCCGACAGGCCCGGGAAGAAGAACGTCTTCAGCAGCGGGTAGCGCGGATGCGGCGACGGCCGCAAATGGAAATCGGCGACCCAGTCCTCGGCGCTCAGGTATTCGAGGTTGATCCACACGGGGCGCCGCGCGCGCCGCGCCATCGCCGCGAGATAGGGAGCGGGCAGCTCGCACGCGAACGCCTCGATGACGACATCGGCGATGTCCAGCGCGTCGCCGACGTCCGCATGCCAGTGCTCGATCACGATCGTGTCGACCGTCTGCCGCGCGGCGTCGGGATCGACCTGCGGCAGCAGGCGCGCGAACGTGTGCAGGTCGTCGACGAACAGGCGAACCTGCCAGCCGTGCTCATGCGCGAGCTGGCGCGCGACGCGCCAGCACACGCCGATGTCGCCGAAGTTGTCGATCACCGTGCAGAAGAGGTCGCAGGCGATCGGTTCGCCCGGCGCGAGCGGGACGGCGCGGAGGGGGATGGCGGTGGGGCGTGGCATCGAAGCGGGCCGGTGAATGCTCTAAACTGGCGATTCTAATAGACCCGTTCCGCGTTACAAGGCGCCCGGATCACGCATGACATCCCCAGAAGCCTCCGATACTCCGTTCGAACCGAAGAAGATCCTTGCGCAGTTGCCGCACATGCCGGGTGTCTATCGCTATTACGACACGGCGGGCGCCGTCCTCTACGTCGGCAAGGCGCGCGACCTGAAAAAGCGCGTGTCGAGTTATTTCACGAAGACGCAGCTGTCGCCGCGCATCGCGATGATGGTCACGCGCATCGCGCGCATCGAGACGACCGTCACGCGCTCAGAAGCCGAGGCGCTGCTGCTCGAGAACAATCTGATCAAGGCGCTCGCGCCGCGTTACAACATCCTGTTTCGCGACGACAAGTCGTATCCGTACCTGAAGCTCACCGCGCACCGCTTTCCGCGGATGGCCTACTACCGCGGCTCGGTCGACAAGCAGAACCAGTATTTCGGGCCGTTCCCGAGCGCGTGGGCCGTGCGCGAGAGCATCCAGATCCTGCAGCGCGTGTTCCAGTTGCGCACCTGCGAGGATTCGGTCTTCAACAACCGCACGCGGCCGTGCCTGCTGCATCAGATCGGGCGGTGCACGGCGCCGTGCGTCGGCGCGATCTCCGACGAGGATTACGCG
Source organism: Burkholderia sp. AU39826 (assembly GCF_020419965.1). Lineage (NCBI taxonomy): Bacteria > Pseudomonadati > Pseudomonadota > Betaproteobacteria > Burkholderiales > Burkholderiaceae > Burkholderia > Burkholderia sp. AU39826. The sequence goes on along the minus strand of NZ_JAIZQG010000007.1, from coordinate 40,174 downwards.
GTCGACGTGTCGAACGCCGCGCGGTTTCTGCTCGGCCGGCAGTCCGAAGTGATGAAGGAACTCGAGCAGAAAATGCACGCGTTCGCGGCCGAGCTGAAATTCGAGCAGGCGGCGGCCGTGCGCAACCAGATGAGCTCGCTCGCGACCGTGCTGCACCAGCAGGCGATCGAGGTCGGCAGCGACAGCGACGTCGACATCCTGGCGGTCGTCGCGCAGGGCGGACGCGTGTGCGTGAACCTGGCGATGGTGCGCGGCGGCCGGCATCTCGGCGACAAGGCGTATTTTCCGACGCACGTCGAAAGCGCGCTGACGCTCGCCGAAGGCGGGCTCGGTGAAGAGGCCGAGCCGGCGGAGGCGATCGACGCGCCGGCCGATGCAGTGCCCGACCAGCCCGCGCAAGAGGCCGGCGGCGCGCGTGCCACGGCGGCGGCCTCGGTCGAGGCCGAGGTGCTCGATGCGTTCATCGCGCAGCACTATCTTGGCAACCGCGTGCCGCCGGTGCTCGTCGTCAGCCATGCGCCCGCGAGCCGCGACCTGCTCGAGCTGCTGTCCGAGCAGGCTGGCCACAAGGTGTCGCTGGTGCGGCAGCCGCAGGGGCAGCGGCGCGCGTGGCTGTCGATGGCGGAGCAGAACGCGCGGATCGCGCTCATGCGGCTGCTGTCCGAACAAGGGTCGCAGCAGGCGCGCACACGCGCGCTCGCGGAGACGCTCGGCTACGACAGCGACGATCTCGCGACGCTGCGGATCGAATGCTTCGACATCAGCCACACGATGGGCGAGGCGACGCAGGCGTCGTGCGTCGTCTATCACCATCACAAGATGCAGTCGAGCGAGTACCGCCGCTACAACATCACGGGCATCACGCCGGGCGACGATTACGCGGCGATGCGGCAGGTGCTCACGCGCCGCTACGAGAAGATGGTCGAGCAGGCCGCGCAGGCGGCCGCCGCCGACGAAGCGGCCGGCATCGACGGCGAGTCGACGCGCCAGGCAGAGGCGTCGAGCCTGCTGCCGAACATCGTGCTGATCGACGGCGGCAAGGGCCAGGTCGAGATCGCGCGGCAGGTGTTCACCGAGCTCGGGCTCGATACGTCGATGCTGGTCGGCGTCGCGAAAGGCGAGGGGCGCAAGGTCGGCCTCGAGACGCTGGTGTTCGCGGACGGCCGCGCGCCGCTCGAGCTCGGCAAGGAGAGCGCCGCGCTGATGCTCGTCGCGCAGATCCGCGACGAGGCGCACCGCTTCGCGATCACCGGCATGCGGGCGAAGCGGGCGAAGGCGCGCCAGACGTCGCGGCTGGAGGAGCTCGAGGGGGTCGGCGCGAAGCGCCGGCAGCGGTTGCTCGCGCGCTTCGGCGGGTTGCGCGGCGTGGTGGCCGCGAGTGTCGAGGAACTGGCGAGCGTCGAAGGCATTTCGCACGCGCTCGCCGAGCAGATCTACAAGCAGCTTCACTGACGCGGCCGTGCGGCCGGCGGCGTTGCCAGCGTTCTTGTGGCAGGCCGGTCGACACGGCACAATTGCGAATCCTTTACTGTCCCGCATGCCATGCCGTTCAATTTCCCGATTTTCCTGACGTGGGTACGGATCGTGCTGATTCCGCTCGTCGTCGGCGTGTTCTATCTGCCGGACACGGTGATGGGCGGCGCGCACCGCAATCTCGCGGCGGCGGCGATCTTCATCCTCGCCGCGCTGACCGACTGGTTCGACGGCTTCCTCGCCCGCAAGTGGAACCAGACGTCGTCGTTCGGCGCATTTCTCGACCCGGTGGCGGACAAGCTGATGGTGACGGCCGCGCTGCTGATCCTCGTGCAGATTTCGCGGGTCGACGCGGCGATCGCGCTCGTGATCGTCGGTCGCGAGATCGCGATTTCGGCGCTGCGCGAATGGATGGCGCAGATCGGCGCGTCGAAGAGCGTCGCGGTGAACCAGCTCGGCAAGTTCAAGACCGCGTGCCAGATGGTCGCGATTCCGATGCTGCTGTTCTACGGGCCGCTGCCGCTCGGCGTCGTGACGATCGATACGCGCGTGTGGGGCGAGTGGCTGATGTATCTCGCGGCGGTGCTGACGATCTGGTCGATGCTGTACTACATGAAGCTCGCGTGGCCGCAGATTCGCGAGCGCGGCGGCGCGTGACCCGCGTCGCCTCTGCGCGTCTGCCTCCGCGCAGTCTCGGTGGCAGCGGTTTTTGTAAAAAGGGCTGGAAAAGCCCTTGACATACGAATGTGCCTTCGACATAATCTCGCTTCTCCGCTGCACGACGAAGTGAATGTGTGACGGGGAAGCAGTAGTGCAGCAATACGCGGGAGTAGCTCAGTTGGTAGAGCGCAACCTTGCCAAGGTTGAGGTCGCGAGTTCGAGACTCGTCTCCCGCTCCAGATTTTTTCTGGCAGCGCGTGGTACGGCGAAGCGCTGCAGATGCAGGACACATGCGGGAGTAGCTCAGTTGGTAGAGCGCAACCTTGCCAAGGTTGAGGTCGCGAGTTCGAGACTCGTCTCCCGCTCCAGATTTTTCCGGCAGCGTGTGGTACGGCGAAGCGCTGCAGATGCAGGACAATGCGGGAGTAGCTCAGTTGGTAGAGCGCAACCTTGCCAAGGTTGAGGTCGCGAGTTCGAGACTCGTCTCCCGCTCCAAGTCATGGGAAGCCACGCTTCCCTTTTTATTTGATGGACTTCCGGTCCTCGAATAAAAATCTGTCGCTTGCCTCACGGCATCCGGACAGTCCGCTTTTGGCGCGATAGCAAAGCGGTTATGCAGCGGCCTGCAAAGCCGTTTAGGCCGGTTCGACTCCGGCTCGCGCCTCCAAGTAAGAAGAGAAAAAGCCCTGAGAAATCAGGGCTTTTTCTTTTTGTGCGCCGAGCATGGGCGCCCGCCTGCTGGTGCTAGTCCCGACATAACTGATCACCGCAAATACAGCGAAGTGCAACTGCACGAGGGTGGAAGCGTGGTGCAATGATGCGCTGATCGGCATGTGTCGCCGCACGGGCCGGCTGATCGTGGCGCGCCTCACATATTCTGTCGGGAACATGGTTTCCTCATATTATTTAATAATCTCGGAAGAGCGGGCCCCCGGTACTGTTTTGTCGGCGCTTCACGTTCGATAGACTCTAGCCGTTTCCGGTTTTCGGTCAGTTTGGCGCTGCACCCGTCAATGCGTCGAGCCGATCCTGTATGCGCACTCACGCCCGGTGCGGGCGTGCACAATGAGCAGCGAGGAGATTCATGCAACCCCGGACGGCAGCCCCTTATTTCGTTGTGGCAGTCGGTGTCGTGATCGCATGCGCGCTGATGGGCCTGTGCGTGCTGCAACTGTTCCAAAGCCGTCACGACGCACTGGAGCGGGCCAGCGAAACCTCGCGCAATCTCGGCCTGATGGCCGAGCGCGACATCGAGCGCAACTTCGAACTCTACGATCTGTCCTTGCAGGCGCTGATCCATGGTCTGCAACGTCCCGACGTGATGGCAGCGGCGCCCGCGCTGCGGCGGGGCGTGTTGTTCGATCATGCAATGACGGCGCAATTCATCGGATCGCAACTGGTGCTCGATGCCGACGGAAACATCATTCTGGATTCGGCCAACGACGTGCCGCGCAAGGGCAATTTTGCCGATCGCAAGTACTTCACCGTCCATCGCGACAACCCGAACGTAGGGCTCTATGTCAGCGATCCATTCGCGTCGCGCTTGCGCGCCGGCATGCTCAGCATTGCGCTGTCGCGGCGCATATCGAATCCGGATGGCTCGTTTGCCGGTATCGCGCTGATCGCGATTAACCTCGAATATTTCCACAAGCTGTTCGCCGGATTGTCATTGGGACAACATGGCTCGATATCGCTGATCGGCAAGGACGGCATCATGATCATGCGGCAGCCGTACGACGTCCGGACCATCGGCCGCGATCTCGGCAAAGCCGCAACGTTTCAGCGCTTCCGGCGCGCACCCGATGGCTCGTTCTCGGAAACGTCGTCGATCGACGGCGTGCGCCGTCTCTACTACTTCAAGAATTTTCCGAATCTGCCACTGATCATCATGGTCGCAGAGGCGGAGCAGGACATTTATGCCGCGTGGCGCCGCCGCGCCACGACGATTGGTCTACTCGTCGCGACATTCGGCGCAGCCTTCATTGCGCTATCCGTATTTCTCAGCGCGCAGCTGCGGCGTCGGATGCGCGCCGAATCCGAGCTCGAACTGCTGGCTCGCACCGACGGGCTCACCGGCCTCAACAATCGCCGCACCTTTGGCGAGGTTCTGGACCGGGAGTGGCGCCGTGCGCGGCGAGCCCATTCCGTTTTCTCGTTGCTGTTCGTCGATGTCGATCGTTTCAAGGCCTACAACGATACCTATGGTCACCAGGCGGGGGACGATGCGCTGGCTGCAGTCGCGCGCTGCATCGGCGACAACATTCGCCGACCGATCGATACAGCGGCTCGCTACGGCGGAGAGGAATTCGTCGTGCTGCTGCCTGACACACCAGAGACGGGGGCAGCCCAGACTGCTGAACGAATACGCGCGGCGATCAACGAACTGGCGCTCGAGCACGCCGGAAGCGAATACGGGCGCGTGACCGCCAGTATCGGGTTGGCGAGTTGGGTGCCGGATCAGGACGGCGAGCCTGGAGCGATCATCAAGGCGGCCGACGAGGCGTTGTATTACGCGAAGGCAACCGGTCGGAACAAGGTTTCCACCTTTCAGTCGTCGGTTTGACGGTGGCCCACCCGCGGAGGATTGTCGAAGTTACTTTCGTTTCGGGCCGTCGGTGACTCCGCGAAGACTTGTCATTTGCGGACGAGAAAAGTCCCGCGGGGCACTTCCTTTGCCGCGTCGCGGTGGGTGCGACGGCCGCCACGCGAGGCGAGATCACCCGTCCACCGGCTGTGCCGGCGTCTCGAGCTTCAACTGATAGAACGCCGCATCGAGCCAGCGGCCGAACTTGAATCCCGCTTCCGCGATCGTGCCTGCGTGCACGAACCCCAGCTTCGTATGCAGTGCGATGCTGCCGGCATTGGCCGCGTCGATGCAGCCCACCAGCACGTGCACCTGCGCTTCGCGTGCACGCCGGACCACTTCGCGCAGCAGCAGTTCGCCGAGCCCGCGACCGCGCTGGTCATGGCGCACGTAGACGCTGTGTTCGACCGTGTACTTGAACGCCGGAAATGCGCGGAACGTGCCCCAGCTCGCGAAGCCGAGCAGCGTGCCCGCCGCGTCGACGGCGCCGATGACCGGAAAGCCGCCCGCGCGCTTCGTCGCGAACCACGCGACCATCGCTTCCGGCGGGCGCGGCCGGTAGTCGTACAGCGCGGTCGAGTTCAGGATCGCGTCGTTCAGGATCTCGAGGATGGCCGCCGCGTGTTCGGCCTCGCTGCAATCGATCAGGCGCACGTCGTCGCGCGGTGTCGGGGAATTCATGCGGGTTCCTTCCTGTTGGCTTTAAACCGCTTGCGCACGCGATGCACGCATCACGCGCTCCGCACGGCGGCGGATGCATCGCAGATCGCGACGACATAGCGCGCGGCATGCGACGACGGATTGCTGAAGATCAGCGGCTGGTCGAGCCGCATGGCCAGACAGTCGCCTTCGTGAAGTTCGTGAAGCGTGTCGCCGAACGTGACGTCGACGCGGCCGCTGATGATCCACACCTGCTGATGCAGCGCGCTTTCGCGCCCGCCGCTGTCGTACGCGACGCGCGCGCCGGGCGGGAAATCGACCTCGACGAGCTGGAGCGGCGACGGCCAGCCGGCCGGCGACAGGTTGCGCCGCACATAGCCGGACGCCGGATCGCGCCATTCGACCTGCTGCGCGCGCCGTGCGAGCGGCTGGGCGGGCGCATCGTTCCGGTCGCCGCCGAACAGCCCGGCCAGCGATACGCCGAGGCCGGCCGCGAGCTTGTCGAGCACGATGGCGGTCGGGCTGGCCGATGCGCGTTCGATGAGCGAGATCATCGAACGGCTGACGCCGGAGCGCGCGGCCAGCGCGTCGAGCGTGTAGCCTCGAACGGTGCGCAGATCGCGCACGCGCCGGGCAATGCGTTCGTTGATGCCGGTATCGTCGGCTGCGGTGATCGCAGATTCTTTCATGATGGATAGATTTTCCAGCAAACTGGAATTCGATGTCAACGGCATTTGCCGCGGCTCGTCGAGCGAGGCGGGAGTCGAATGGCTTGCCCGGGCGTCGCGCGCGGCGTAATATACGAAACAGCTACGTTTCGTTTAATTGGGGATATATGGGCATCATCAAGATTTCCGAGCACATGCATGAACGGCTGCGCTCGACGAGCACGGCGCTGAGCCGGTCGATCAACGCGCAGGCCGAACACTGGCTGCGCGTCGGGATGCTGGCGGAACTCAACCCGGCGCTGTCCTACGGCGACATCTGCAAGATGTTGATCGAAGCCGAGGCGCGGGGCGGCGACGCGAGGGCGGCGGAACCGGTCGCGCATCACATCGAGCAGGTGGCGTAATGGCGAAGCGAGAAATCCCGATCCGCGGCGCCGCGGAAATCGCGAAATCGCGCGAAGCCGCGAAGCTCGCGTCGCAGGTGCTGACGATGATCACCGAGCATGTGAAGCCGGGCGTCACCACCGACGAGCTGGACGCGCGCTGTCGCGAGTACATCGTCGACGAGCTGGGTGCGATCCCCGCGAACATCGGCTACCACGGCTATCCGAAGACGCTGTGCACGTCGGTGAACCACGTGGTCTGTCATGGCATTCCGACGTCGCGGCCGATGCGCGACGGCGACATCGTGAACCTCGACATCGCGGTGATCAAGGACGGCTGGTTCGGCGACACGAGCCGCATGTATTTCGTCGGCGAACCGAACGAACTCGCGCGGCGGCTCGTCGCGGCGACCTACGAGGCGATGCATGCCGGCATCCGCGCGGTGCGTCCGGGCGCGACGCTCGGCGACGTCGGCTACGCGATCCAGCAGGTCGCGCATCGCGAAGGGTTCAGCGTGGTGCGCGAGTATTGCGGGCACGGCATCGGCGACGTCTATCACGACGAGCCGCAGGTGCTGCACTACGGCCGCCCGGGCACCGGCGTACCGCTGCGGCCGGGGATGATCTTCACGATCGAGCCGATGCTCAACGCGGGCAAGCGCGATACGCGCGTGCTGGCCGACGGCTGGACGGTCGTCACGAAGGACCATTCGCTGTCCGCGCAGTGGGAGCACATGGTCGTGGTGACGGAAACGGGCTTCGAGGTGCTGACCGAGGATGCGACGCCGCAGGCGTTCGCCGCGTCTTCCGGCGCGCACGCAGCCTGACGCGGCCTGATGCGGCCAGCGCGCCGCATCCGGCGGCGCGGCGTTGCAATGAAACGGGCCCCTTCGCGGGGCCCGTGTCGTTCGCGGCGGCCGGCGCCGCCGCGCAGCGACGGTCAACCGCGCGCCTTCCGCCACGCGTGTTCGACGAACACGCGGCACAGCGCTTCCATTCCTTTGCGGTCTTCGTCGTCGAAGCGCGCGGCGACCGGGCTATCGACATCCCATACGCCGATCAGCGTGCCGTCGCCCGCCACCAGCGGCACGACGATTTCCGATTCCGACGCCGCATCGCACGCGATATGGCCGGGGAAGTCGTGCACGTCGCGCACGACCTGCGTCTCGCGGGTTTGCGCGGCCGTGCCGCACACGCCCTTGCCGAGGGCGATCCGCACGCACGCGGGCTTGCCCTGGAACGGCCCGACCACGAGCTCGGTGCCGTCGAAGAAGTAGAAGCCGGCCCAGTTCAGGCGATCGAGCGAGTGATAGACAAGCGCGGAGAAATTCGCCGCATTGGCGGTCAGGTCGCGTTCGGACTCGACGAGCGCGCGGGCCTGCTCGACGAGCGTCGCGTATTGATCGGCCTTGGAGGCGGTGGGGTCGTTGGACAGCGTGAACATGGCGGGAAAGCGATAGGGGTTGTCAAAAGGCGCACTGACGGCGCACTGCGCGTACCGCAGTCTACGGCACGCGCGGGCGGTCTGCAGCGCACGATGTGGTGGGACGCGGTGCGCTCAGTCGGGTTCGAGCTCGGCGAACCGCTCCGCCAGAAAGTCGAGCAGCGCCCGGACCGCGGGCAGCAGCCCGCGACGCGATGCGAACACCGCGTGCACGATCTCGCGACGCGGCGCCCAGTCGGGCAGGACGGTCGTCAGTTCGCCGCGTGCGACTTCGTCGCGCACCATCATCGTCGGCAACTGCACGATGCCGACGCCTGCGGCGGCCGCCGCGCGCAGCGCGAGCATGCCGCCCGTGACGAGGCGCGGCTGGTGGTGGATTTCCGCCTGCGCGCCGTCGGGTCCGCGCAGCCGCCACACGTGGGTGGACTGCGGCACGCCGTGATCGAGGCTCGGCAGGCGCGCGAGATCGGCGGGAACGGCCGGCACGCCGTGCTCGCGCAGCAGCGCAGGGCTCGCGACGAGACACTGGCCGCGCTCGGCGAGCACGCGCAGCGCGAGATCGCTGTCCTCGAGCGGCGGCGGACGCACGCGGATCGCGACGTCGATCCCTTCGCCGACCACGTCGACGCGCCGGTTGGTCGCTTCCAGATGGATCTCGACGCGCGGGCAGGCGGCCATGAACGCGGCGATCATCGTGCCGACCAGCGAATCGAGCAGCACGATCGGGCAACTGACGCGCACGATGCCGCGCGGCTCCTCGTGCAGCAGCGCGATCGCCTCGTCGGCGGCGTCGGCCTCGACGAGCATCGCGCGGCAATGCGCGTAATAGGTCTGGCCGACGTCGGTGACCGTGAAGCGGCGCGTCGAACGCTGGATCAGCCGCATCCCGAGCCGCGCCTCGAGCAGCGCGATGCGGCGGCTCAGCTTCGATTTCGGCATGTCCAGCGCGCGTCCGGCCGGCGCGAAGCCGCCGTGTTCGACGACCTGCACGAAGTAGTAGAGATCGTTGAGATCCCGCGCTTTATCGTTCATGAAATGGAACGCTGAGTGCGATTTCGGCAGTCTACCGGATGGATCGTTCCATCTCTATATTGTTATTCAAGGATGCGAAACACGGGTTTCGCCGCAATATGGAGAAGGGCAATGAAGAAGATCCAGGGTGTCTACAGTGCGCCGCGCGGCCATTGGGTCGGCGACGGTTTCCCGGTGCGTTCGATGTTCAGCTACCAGTCTCACGGCGCGCATCTGAGCCCGTTCCTGCTGCTCGACTACGCCGGCCCCGCGAACTTCGAGCCGGCTTCGGCGCCGCGCGGGGTCGGCCAGCACCCGCACCGCGGCTTCGAAACGGTGACGATCGTCTACGACGGCGAAGTCGCGCACCGCGACTCGACCGGCGCGGGCGGCACGATCGGCCCGGGCGACGTGCAGTGGATGACGGCCGCGAGCGGGATCCTGCACGAGGAATTCCACTCGGAGGCGTTCACGAAGCGGGGCGGCCCGCTCGAGATGGTGCAGCTGTGGGTGAACCTGCCCGCCGCGGACAAGATGGGCGCGCCGGGCTACCAGACGCTGCTGAACGCCGATATCCCGGTGGTCGAGCTGCCGGACGGCGCGGGGCGGGCCCGGATCATCGCCGGTGAACTCGACGGGCGGCGCGGCCCGGCCCGCACACACACGCCGATCGACGTGTGGGACGTGCGGCTCGTGGCAGGCGGCCATGCGCGGTTCCCGGTCGCCGAAGGGCGGACGCTCGCGGTGGTCGTGCTGGGCGGCACCGTGCTGGTGAACGGCGAGACGGTGGCGCGCGAAGCGCAGTTCGTACAACTCGGCCGCGACGGCAGCGACGTCGAGATCGAAGCGAACGGCGACGCGAAGCTGCTGATCCTGAGCGGCGAGCCGATCGACGAGCCCGTCGTCGGTTACGGCCCGTTCGTGATGAACTCGCAAGAAGAAATCCGGACCGCGATCGACGATTTCAACAGTGGCCGCTTCGGCAAGATGCCGGCATGACGGCTTGATGAGCAGGCCCCGCGCGACGCGGGGCTTTTTTTCGCGCGCGGGCTGGCGGTCGCGCGCCATGTGCGCTTCGAGGCATAATCGACGGTTGCCGCGCGCCGGTCGGCGCGCCCGAATCAGGACCGCACATGAACGCCTCCGCACCCGCCGCATCCCCGAGCGCCGCCGATCTCGACTGGCGCTGGAAACCCTTCGACGCGCTGACGGCGCGCGAAATCTATTCGATCCTCGAAGCGCGCAGCGCCGTCTTCGTCGTCGAACAGAACTGCGTGTATCGCGACATCGACGATGCGGATCAGGCCGCATGGCACCTGGCGGCCTTCGATCCGGCCGGCCGCCTGGCCGGTTATCTGCGCGTGCTGCTGCCCGACGCGCAGCACACCGACGTGCGCATCGGCCGCGTGCTGACGACCGCCGCGTTTCGCGGCGCGGGCCTCGGCAACGGGCTGCTGTCGCGCGCGCTCGAGCATATCCGTGCGCAGTGGCCGGAAACGCCGGTGAGCCTGCATGCGCAGGCCCACTTGCAGCGTTTCTACGGGGCATTCGGCTTCACGCCGAGTTCGGACGTGCATGACGAGGACGGCATTCCGCACGTGTGGATGAGCAGCGCGCGCGCGTGACGCGCGCCGCGGCGGTCAGTGCGCGGCGCGTGCGACCGGCGGCTCGTCCGCACGCTGCGCGGCCCGTTCGCCGATCAGGCGCCCGCGCGCGGACAGCCGCAGCCAGTGCCGCAGCGCGATCAGCGCGCCGATCACGCTCATCATCGAGCCGGGAATCCACAGCAGCAGGCCGCCGATCTGCTGGTCGCGCATCGGGCTCAGCCACGTGAACGCGCGGCCGCAGATCGAGTAGATCGGATACAGCTCGTGCGGCGTGAAGAAGATCAGCGCGCCGAGCGCGATCTGCGGCGGGATCGCCGCGACGACGATCAGGATCCGGCGGCCCGGCGACAGCCGCGCGGGCGGCGCGGGACGCGGATCGACGACGAGCCACCAGAACAGCAGCCCGTCGATCACCATGCTCCAGTTCATCACGCGATACAGGCGCCAGTCGAGCATCGCGATGAAATGGATGGGCGACAGCAGCCAGAAATAGATCAGCCCGACGAACAGCACGACCGCGACGACCGGATGGAACACCACGTCGAGCGTCGCCCGTACCGGCGCCCACGCAAGCGCGGGACGCACGAAGCGCTGCCGCCAGCGGAATGGAATGCCCGCCCGGATCGCCGCACCCGGATAGGACAGCGCGATGAAGAACGGCCCGAGGTGATGCAGCACGAGGTGCTGCGCGCGGTGCAGGAAGAATTCGTGCTCGAAGAAATAGTCGAGCCGCGTATGCAGCGCGATGTAGAGCGCCGCCAGCCCGAACCAGAACGAGAACTGCCGCAGCGGCGACACCTTCGCCTTCTTCACGCCGCGCGCGAACAGCACGGCGGCCGTCAGCACCGCGATGACCACGGTCGGCGACGGTTCCCACGGATCGAGCCAGTACAGGAGGTTCATCGCGCGCGCATCACTTCGCCTTGGCCGGCGATTTCACGGCGAACGGCGCATCGACCGTTTCGCCGTCGGAAAATTTCAGGCGCAGGTGCACGGTGTCGCCCGGCTTGATCGCGTGCTTCGGCTCCTCAAGCATGAAGTGATAGCCGCCCGGCGCGATGTCGACCTTGCCGCGCGCGGGGATCGTCAGCTTGTCGACCATTTCCATCTTCTGCGTCGAGCCGTTCGATACCGTCTGGTGCAGCATCGCCATCCCGTAGTCGGGGCTGTCGACGTCGACGAGGTCGATCGGCTTGTCGCCGGTATTCACGAGCGTCACGTAGCCGCCGGCGGGCAGCTTGTTCGGCAGCCACCGCACCCACGCGTTCTGCGCGCTGATCGCGCCGGCGGCATATGCGTGGGCGCCGGCGCACAGCGCGGCGAGGAGGGTGAACGTCTTGAGTGTCGTTTTCGTGTTCATGGCGCGGTTCAGGTCGAGGAGGCGGTGTCGATGATCCGGCGCACATCGGCGGCGATGGCGTCGGGCGAATCGCGATCGGTCGCGAGCAGGCGCGCGCGGCCGGTCGCGTCGAAGATGTAGACGGCCGAGCTGTGCGTGACTTCGTAGCCGCCGGACGGATCGCGTTTTTCCATCTGGTACGCGACGCGATAGCGCTTGGCGAGCGACTCGATCTGGCCGTCGGTGCCGGTCAGCCCGCGCGCATGCGCGGGGTCGAACGCGGCGACATAGGACTGCATCGCCTGCGGCGTATCGCGCGCGGGATCGACCGATACGAACAGAATGCGCACGTTGTCCGCCTGGGGGCCGAGCTTCGCGAGCACGTCCATCAGCCGCGCCAAGGTTTCGGGGCAGACATCGGGGCAGTGCGTGTAGCCGAAGTAGACGAGCGCGACCCGGCCGCGGAACGCATCGGCGTCGACGGGACGGCCGTCGCCGCCCGTCAGCCTGAACGACAGGTCGGGCAGGTGGCCGGTGACGTTGGTCAGGTTCCAGCGCGGCTCGTCGCGCGTGCACGCGGCGAGCGCCACGGCGGCGGCGAGGGCCGCGGACCTGCGGATGAGGCGGAAGAGGCGAGACGGCATCCTGGGCTCGATCGGGCGAAATGGGTGACCGGCCGGCGCGATGCCATGCGTCGCGCGGCAGGCGGTTGCGACTGTAGCGCAATTCGCGCGCCTGCGTCGTTTTGAAACCGGTACGGTGCCGGCCAGCGGGGCAATATGTCGCAGTTGACGCGGCGGGCGGCGCGAGGTCCGCGCTGCCCCGGTTTCGCCCATCTGGGGGCGCAGGCGCGGTAAGATGCGCACAACTCCATTCGCAGCGGCGGCCGGCGTGTGCCGGCCGGCCCTCAGACTATCGAATCGATGCAATCCGTTCCGGCTTCCCTGTCCCTGACCGATACCGCGTTCTTCTTCGACTTCGACGGCACGCTCGTCGAGTTGGCGCCGACGCCCGACAGCATTCGCGTTCCGCCGTCGCTGCTGACGCTGCTCGACGAATTGTCGCGCCGCTCGCACGGCGCGGTCGCGATCGTGTCCGGGCGCGGCATCGACAACCTCGACACGTTCCTGAAGATGCCCGGCCTGCCGATCGCCGGCCTGCACGGCGCGGAGCGCCGCGATGCGAACGGCGACACGCAGCGCATCGGCTTCAACGACGAACGCCTGCTGCGCATCGAGCGCGAGCTTGCCGACGTGGTCGACCGCCATCCGGGCATGCTGCTCGAAATCAAGGGCGCGGCCGTCGCGCTGCACTTTCGCAATGCGCCCGAGCGCGAGGCGGTGGCGCGCGAGGCGGCCGAGCGCCTCGTCGCCGACTATGCGGATGCGTACGTGCTGCAACCGGGCAAGATGGTGTTCGAGATCAAGCCGAAGGGCGTCGACAAGGGCCGCGCGCTGGCCGCGTTCCTCGACGAGCCGCCGTTCGCGGGCCGCGTGCCGCTGTTCGCGGGCGACGACCTGACCGACGAGAAGGGCTTCGCGGTGGTCAATGCGCGCGGCGGCCTGTCGATCAAGATCGGCGCGGGCGAGACGTCCGCGCGTATGCGGCTCGATTCGGTCGATGCCCTGCATGAGCAGATCGCACGCTGGCTCGGCGCGGGGCAGCCGCACGCATGAGCCGGCTCATCATCGTTTCAAACCGCGTCGCGCCGATCTCGGAAGGCGAACCGGCGGCGGGCGGCCTCGCGATCGGCGTCTATGACGCGCTGAAGGAAACCGGCGGCATGTGGTTCGGCTGGAGCGGCGACGTGGTCGCGTCCGGCGCGCCGCAGCCGCAGATCCGCATCGAGGAGCGCGGGCCCGTGACGTTCGCGACCGTCGGGCTGTCGCGCCGCGATTACGACCAGTATTACCGCGGTTTCTCGAACGCGACGCTGTGGCCCGCGTTCCATTACCGCGCGGACCTGATCCAGTACGATCGCCACGAATTCGACGGCTACCGCCGCGTCAACGTGTGGCTCGCGCAGCAGCTCGTGCCGCTGCTGCAGGACGACGACGTGATCTGGGTGCACGACTATCATCTGATTCCGTTCGCGCGCGCGCTGCGCGACGCCGGCGTGAAGAACCGCATCGGCTTCTTCCTGCACATCCCGTTTCCGGCCGCGCAGGTGCTCGTCAACGTGCCGCCGCACCGCGAGCTCGTCGAGTCGCTGTGCGCGTTCGATCTGCTCGGCTTCCAGACCGAGCCCGACCTGCGCGCGTTCTGCGATTACGTCGAGTTCGAGGCGGGCGGCGACGTCGAGCGCGACGGGAATACGGTAAGCGTGCATGCGTTCGGCCAGACGCTGCGCGCGGCCGCCTATCCGATCGGCGTGTATCCGGACGAGATCGCGTCGCTCGCGCAGGCCGGCGAGAACGGCAAGGCGGTGCGTACGCTCGCGACGTCGCTACGCGGGCGGCAACTGATCATGAGCGTCGACCGGCTCGATTATTCGAAGGGGCTCGTCGAGCGCTTCCGGGCCTTCGAGAAGCTGCTCGAGCACCAGGCGTCGATTCGCAACCGCGTGTCGTTCCTGCAGATCGCGCCGTCGACGCGCGCGGACCTGCGCGCATACCAGGACATCCGCCTGCAGCTCGAAGCGGAGTCGGGGCGCATCAACGGGCGCTACGCGGAACTCGACTGGGCGCCGATCCTCTACATTCACCGCCAGTACGACCGCCAGTTGCTGGCCGCGCTGTACCGGCTCGCGCGCGTGGGCTTCGTGACGCCGCTGCGCGACGGGATGAACCTCGTCGCGAAGGAGTACGTGTCCGCGCAGAATCCGGACGATCCGGGCGTGCTGGTGCTGTCGCGCTTTGCGGGCGCCGCACGCGAGCTTACCGGCGCGCTGATCGTCAATCCGATCGATATCGACGGGATGGCCGATGCGCTGTCGCAGGCGTTGACGATGCCGCTCGCCGAGCGGCGCGCGCGCTACGCGGACATGATCGCGCAGCTTCGCGAGAACAACGTGTCGGTGTGGCGGGACAATTTCCTGCGCGATCTGCAGCAGGTCTGACTGGATTGCCCCCGCTGCAATTGAAAAAGCCGCCGTGCGCAAGCAAGGCGGCTTTTTCGTCGGCGGTATGCCGGCGCGTCAGGCCACGCGTTCGCCGGTCGGCGTGTTGCCGTCGGCGGGCGCCGCGTGATGGCGGCCGTGCTGCTTCGCGAGCAGGTCGCGATACAGGCCGGGACGGTTGCGCAGCACGTCGGGCGGGCCGTCGTCGATCACCTTGCCGTTGCTCATCACGATGATGCGGTCGAAGTTGCGCAGCGTCGACAGGCGGTGCGCGATCGCGATCACCGTGCGGCCGACCATCAGGCGGTCGAGCGCGCTCTGGATCGCTTCCTCGGACGCGCTGTCGAGCGCCGACGTCGCTTCGTCGAGCAGCAGGATCGGCGCATCCTTCAGGATCGCGCGCGCGATCGCGATGCGCTGGCGCTGGCCGCCCGACAGCTTGACGCCGCGGTCGCCGACGATCGTGTCATAGCCTTCCGGCATCGCCTCGATGAATTCCGCGCAGCGCGCGTCGCGCGCCGCGGCGAGCACTTCCTCGCG
The DNA here is from genome assembly GCF_020419965.1 of Burkholderia sp. AU39826. Taxonomy (NCBI): domain Bacteria; kingdom Pseudomonadati; phylum Pseudomonadota; class Betaproteobacteria; order Burkholderiales; family Burkholderiaceae; genus Burkholderia; species Burkholderia sp. AU39826. The sequence continues at coordinate 24,747 of NZ_JAIZQG010000007.1, read as the reverse complement.
GGTCGCGTCGGGGCGGCCGTACGCGATGTTGTCGTAGATCGTCCGATGCAGCAGCGAGATGTCCTGCGGCACCAGCGCGATCGCATGGCGCAGGCTGTCCTGCGTGATGCCCTTCACGTCCTGGCCGTCGATCTTCACGACACCGTCCTGCGTGTCGTAGAAGCGCTGCAGGAGCGCCAGCACGGTCGACTTGCCGGCGCCCGACTTGCCGATCAGGCCGACACGCTGGCCCGGCTCGATATGGAGGTCGAAATGGTCGAGGATCGCGCGGCGGTGCGTGTACGCGAACGTCACGCGCTCGAAGTCGACGCGGCCGCCCGTGGCCGACAGCGGTTGCGCGTCGGAACGGTCCGGCATCCCGTGCGGTTCGAGCAACGTCTTCACCGCTTCGGACAGGCGTGCGACGTGCTGCGTGACGTCGACGAGCGCGACCGCGAGGTCGCGCGTGCCGTGCAGGATCGTGAAGCCGAGCGAGCTGACGAGCACGATGTCGCCCGACGTCGCGCGGCCCTGGTCCCACAGCCACAGCGCCCAGCCGAGCAGGCCGGCGGACAGCATCGCGGTGATCACCGCGTGCAGCAGGCGCAGCTTTTCGAGATAGAGCAGGCTTTGCTGGCGCGCATCCATCTCCGCCTTGACCGTCGCGCTGAAGCGCTTCTGTTCGCGCAGCGTCATCCCGAACGCGCGCACGAGGCCCATGTTGCCGATCACGTCGACGAGCTCGCCGTCGACCGCCGCGGCCTTCGCCGCGAATGCGTGATGGCGTGCCGAGCCGCGGCCGGCCAGCTTGAACAGGATGACGGACAGCACGGCCGAACAGCCGAGCAGGCCGGCCGCCATCAGCGGATTGACGACGATGATCATCAGGATCGCGCCCATCACCGCGATGCACGGCGGCAGCACGTTCCACGCCATCGTGTTCTCCGACGTGTAGACCGCGTTCGACGTGGCCGTGATGCGGCTGGCGAGCGTGCCCGGCTGCTTCTCCGAGTAATACGTCGGCGAATGGCCGATCAGGTACTGGAACAGGTCGCGCCGCAGGTCGCCGGTGACCGCGACGAACGTGTGCGCGGCGACCCAGCCGCCGACGCGCCACAGCAGGTTGTCGGCCGCGATCAGGCCGACGAGCAGCGCGAACGCGCTCCACAGCGGGCCGGGATGATGCCGCCCGGTCGCCAGCACGTCGATCAGGTGCTTGATCGCATATTGGGAGCCGAGCGCGCAGCCGACGGCGGCCAGCACGCTGCAGAGCACCACCAGGTGGGCGACCGGATGGAGGCGGATGTAGCGGAACAGGAACGCGATCGGCCGATGCGCGTAGCTCGACAGCTTCGCGTTGTGGGCGTTGCGCTGGGCAGGGGTGAGAGATTCCAAAATATGCGTGCGGTGATTCGGTGATTGAGCGTGGCGGCTGGATCGCAGGCCGGCGCGCTCGGACTGAATAATCCGGCATTGTAAACAAGGCCGCGCGTCGCGCTGCGCGAATCTTGCCTTGGCCAGGGGCTCGCGTTCGATTTTGAGATAAAATCCGGCATCCCGTCCTGCCGCGTGTGCCGAAATCACGCTGCCGGCAGCTGCGGGTTAACGAGGATCGCCAAAACGGCCTTCCACTCTAGAACGGACGCCCGAGTCCGCGGGTTGCAAAGTGTTGCGCCTTTGTAACAAAGTAAAGAGTTTGAAATGTCGTGCGCCGTATCGGGATTAACCCTAGATAATCGGCTCCGGGTTCGATTCCAGGTTTTTTACGAACCCCTGTCAACGGGTCTTCGTTTCAAACGTTCTATGCCTGTCGCGTCGACGACGCTCCTTGAGCAGCGCGGGTTCGACGCCCCGGCAGGCTGATTCGTCCGACTTTCGGACGACATGCATCCCGGCCCCCGGCAGGTTGCCGACCCATACCTGGTTTTTTGCCGATTTTTTAGGAGTTACGCATGCGAATCGCCCAAATCGCTCCGTTGCATGAAGCGGTGCCCCCGAAACTGTACGGCGGTACCGAGCGAGTGGTGTCCTACCTCACCGAAGCACTCGTCGAGATGGGGCATGACGTCACGCTCTTCGCGAGCGGCGATTCGCAGACCTCCGCGAAGCTCGAAGCGTGCTGGCCGCAGGCGCTGCGCCTCGACCCGACCATCCGCGACGTGATGGCCCCGCACATGCTGCTCCTCGAGCAGGTGCGCCGCCGCGCGGAAGAGTTCGATGTCCTGCACTGCCACATCGACTACTACCCGTTCTCGCTGTTCTCGCGCCAGCCGGTCCCGCATCTGACGACGATGCACGGCCGTCTCGACCTGCCGGAGCTGCAGCCGATCTTCAACGCATTCAGCGACGTGCCGGTCGTGTCGATCTCCGACAACCAGCGCATCCCGCTGCCGCAGGCGAACTGGCTGTCGACCGTGTATCACGGCCTGCCGGAAAACCTGCTGACGCCGATCCCGAACGTGAAGCCGAGCTACCTCGCGTTCCTCGGCCGCATCTCGCCGGAAAAGCGCGTCGACACCGCGATCCGCATCGCCGAGCAGGCCGGCCTGCCGATCAAGATCGCCGCGAAGCTCGACAAGGCCGACCGCGCGTACTACGAAGAGAAGATCAAGCCGCTGTTCGCGCTGCCGCACGTCGAGTACATCGGTGAAATCAGCGAAGCCGAAAAGACCGAATTCCTCGGCAACGCGCACGCGCTGCTGTTCCCGATCGACTGGCCGGAGCCGTTCGGCCTGGTGATGATCGAGGCGATGGCCTGCGGCACGCCGGTGATCGCGTTCAAGCGCGGCTCGGTGCCGGAAGTGATCGACAACGGCGTGTCGGGCTTCGTCGTCGAAGACGAACTGTCGGCCGTCGCCGCGCTCAAGCGCCTCGATACGCTGCCGCGCGAAAAGGTTCGCGCCGCGTTCGAAGCCCGTTTCTCGTCGAAGGTGATGGCGCAGAACTACGTGAAGGGCTACGAGGAACTGCTGCGCCAGAAGCGCCGCACGGTGCTCCGCGAAGTCAACGCAAGCTGATTGCGGGCCGCCGCACGGCGGCGCGCGACCGTACGACGCCCCGTCCGGGTCTTCCGGCGGGGCGTTGTCACATCCGCGGCGCGGATGTGTTGTATTCTCGCCGCGCCCGGCGCCGCGAACCGCCTTCGAAGCGGCCCGGCACGCCATCCGGCCGTCTGTCCAGACGGTAATGTCCCTATAATGGCCGTGCCGTGAAATCCGGCCCGGTACGAATATCCAGAGGAGAGCAGTCTTGGCGAGAACGAAAACCACGCGCGCAGCGCCGGCCCCCGGCGCCGGTGTGATCTTCGCGTTGCGCGCGATCGGTCTCGTGCTGCTCGCGCGCTGGCTGTTCTCGATGTCCCAGATGGGCTATCGCTCGTCGCTGTCGGCGATGGTGTCGTCGCCGTGGGCATTCATCTACCTCATCCTGATCTTCCTGCTGCTCGCGTTGCCGGGTGCCGCCGCACGGGCCGAGCGGCCGTTCCATCCGCTGCCGCAGTGGCTGCGCCAGGCGCTGCGCGCGTTCGCGCTGATCGGTTTCCTGTTCGCGGTGTGGTCGATCGGCGCCTTCACGTGGGCGGCCGGCTGGCGCCGCGCGCTGCACGCGGTGACGGCCACCAACGGCTGGCTCGTCGCCGCGCCGGCGCTGTACGCGGCGATCGTGTGGATCTGCCGGCCGCGGCCGCTGTGGCGGACCAACGTGGCCGCGCGCCGCTTCGCGGTCGGCCGGTATGCGATCTCGCTCGACATGCTGACGCGCACCGCGATCGTCTGGATGGAAAGCCGCAAGGTCGGCCAGTACGACGCGCGCGAACTGTCGGTGCGCTGGCCCGGCCGCGCGGCGCCCGCCGCGGGCGAACAGGGCGTGCAAGGCGCGCAGCCGGTGGTCGTGCCGCCGCGTCGCGGCAGCCTGTTCAATCGACCGAAGGTGGAGCTGCTGTGGGATTCGCCGGCGGCTGTCGGCCACAACCGGCAGATCGTGATGCGCACGCCGCTCGCGACCGAAGGCGACCGCGTCGCGGTGCTCGCGCTCGACGCGGCGCTCAAGCAAATCGTCTGACACGGCCCGCGCACGGACGCGGGCGACAAGGAGGCGCGATGATCGTCCGTTGGTTGCTGGCTGCCATCCACCTGAGTGCGTTCGGCGTCGCGTTTGCCGCGATCGCGGCGCGTAACCGCGCGTTGCGCCGGCTCGTCGCGTCGGCGCAGGCGGCCGATTTGCCCGGCGTGTTCAAGGCGGATGCGCTCTGGGGGCTGTCCGCGCTCGTCCTGATCGCGACGGGCCTCGCGCGTGCGTTCGGCGGTTTCGAAAAAGGGACCGCGTACTACCTGCACGAACCGCTCTTTCACCTGAAGATGACCGCGCTCGTGCTGATCCTGCTGCTCGAGGTCGTGCCGATGCTGGGGCTGATCCGCTGGCGTGTCGCCGCGCGGCGGCAGCAGATGCCCGATATCGGCCGTGCGCGCACCTATGTGCGGATCGGCCACTGGCAGGCGGTGCTGGTGATCGTCATCGTGTTCGCCGCGTCGGGGATGGCGCGGGGGATTGGTGCGGCCGGCTAGGTGCGGCCGGCTAGGGACGCCCGCTCAGGGGATCCCCGGCTAGAGGCGGCCGCCCGGGCGTGACCGGGCGACGTTGCCGCCCGGTCGGTCCGTGCTCAGCGCACGAGGCACGGGCGCTTGTTGTTGAACGTCCAGCCCGGAATCAGATACTGCATCGCCGCCGCGTCGTCGCGGGCGCCGAGGCCGTGCTGCTTGTACAGCTCGTGCGCGCGCGCGACCGCATCCATGTCGATGTCGATGCCGAGCCCCGGCCGCTTCGGCACGTCCACCAGCCCGTTCTCGATCTTCAGCGGCTCGCGCGTCAGCCGTTCGCCGTCCTGCCAGATCCAGTGCGTATCGATGGCGGTGACCTGGCCCGGCGCCGCAGCCGCGACGTGCGTGAACATCGCGAGCGACACGTCGAAGTGGTTGTTCGAATGCGAACCCCACGTGAGGCCCCAGTCGCGGCACATCTGCGCGACCCGCACCGAGCCCTGCATCGTCCAGAAGTGCGGATCGGCGAGCGGGATGTCGACGGCGTGCAGCTGCACCGCATGGCCCATCTGCCGCCAGTCGGTCGCGATCATGTTGGTCGCCGTCGGCAGCCCCGTCGCGCGGCGGAATTCGGCCATCACCTCGCGGCCCGAGTAACCGTTCTCCGCGCCGCAGGGATCTTCCGCGTACGCGAGCACGTGATGCTGGTCGCGGCACAGCCGCACGGCCTCGTCGAGCGACCATGCGCCGTTCGGATCGAGCGTCACGCGCGCGTCGGGGAAGCGCTCGGCGAGCGCCGTCACGGCCTCGATCTCGCTTGCCCCTTCGAATACGCCGCCCTTCAGCTTGAAGTCGTTGAAGCCGTAGCGCGCATGCGCGGCTTCGGCGAGCCGCACGACGGCTTCGGGCGTCAGCGCGGCTTCGTCGCGCACGCGCGTCCAGTCGTCGGTCGCGCCGCGGCCGTCGCGATAGGGCAGCGCCGTCTTCGTGCGATCGCCGATGTAGAACAGGTAGCCGAGCATCTCGACACGCTCGCGCTGCTGGCCTTCGCCGAGCAGCGCGGCGACCGGCACGCCGAGATGCTGACCGAGCAGGTCGAGCAGCGCGGCCTCGAGCGCGGTGACCGCGTGGATCGTCGTGCGCAGGTCGAAGGTCTGCAGCCCGCGGCCGCTCGCGTCGCGGTCGGCGAAGGTGCGTCGCACGTCGTTGAGCACCGCATGATAGTTGCCGACCGGCTGGCCGACGACGAGCGCGCGCGCGTCGTCGAGCGTGCGGCGGATGCTTTCGCCGCCCGGCACTTCGCCGACGCCCGTGCGACCCGCGCTGTCCTTCAGGATCACGAGGTTGCGGGTGAAGAACGGGCCGTGCGCGCCGCTCAGGTTGAGCAGCATGCTGTCGTGGCCGGCGACCGGAATCGCTTGCAGGTCGACGATGCGCGGCGTGTCGGGGGAGGGCGAGGCAGTGACGGCGTTCATGGGCGGCGATGGCGAGAGAGTGGGCGATGCCGTGCGGCAAAAGCTTTGCCGCGCGCGGCGGGAGGTGCGATCATTCGACAACCGACGTGCGCGGCGCGCAAGGCCCGCATGTCGACGCAACCCGGAACGGGGTGAAAGCGGCAACCGGGCCGGCGGCACGCGAAACGCGAACGCGGCCCGATTGTCACGCACGGGACCGGGGGCGGTGCTGAACGGCCGACCTGAGTCGACAGGAGATCCGTGCGCCGATCATCAGTCGTCGGATGACTTGTGACGCAGTATAATGAATCATCGGCTTTCGCTCAAACCCCGCGTAAACCCTCGGCTCACATTACGATCATTCAAAAAGGAACCGGCCACATGTCCGTGCCTACGCTTCCCGCAGCGCCGCGCCGTCGCGCACGCAGCCTCGCACAAGATGTCGTCGACGCGCTGACCGCGCAGATCGAAAACGGCACGCTGCGTCCCGGCGACAAGCTGCCGACCGAAACCGAAGTCATGGCGGCGCAGGGCGTGAGCCGCACGGTCGTGCGCGAGGCGATCTCGCGGATGCAGGCGAGCGGCCTCGTCGAGACGCGCCATGGCATCGGCAGCTTCGTGCTGGAGCCGTCGCGCCGCCAGACGCTCGGCATCGATCCCGCGACGATCACGACGCTGCGCGACGTGCTCGCGGTGCTGGAGCTGCGCATCAGCCTCGAAAGCGAGTGCGCGAGCCTGGCCGCGCAGCGCGCGAACGATGCCGACCTCGCCGCGCTGCGGCGCGCGCTCGACGCGATCGCGACGGGCGCGGGCGGCGGCCGCGACACCGCGCAGCTCGACTTCCAGTTCCACCTGCAGATCGCGCAATCCACCGGCAACCGCTATTTCGTCGACATCATGACGCAGCTCGGCACGTCGATCATCCCGCGCACGCGCGTGAACTCGGCGCGCTTTGCCGGCGACGACCTCGAGCGTTACGTGGGCCGGCTGAACCACGAGCACGAGGACATCTACGAGGCGATCGCGCGCCACGACCCGGAAGCGGCCCGCGCCGCGATGCGCACGCACCTCACGAACAGCCGCGAGCGGCTGCGCCGCGCGCACGAGGCGGCGGAGGCCGAGGCCGGCTGACCGCTGGCTGGGGCGGGGGGCCGCGCGGCGGCGGGCCTGGTCGAATCGCTTCAACATCAGTCGTCATACGAGATCGGTGCGAGCCGCGCCGGTCTCAGCGGCGAGGCGGCGTTTCCGCCGCCGGCCGCCTCCGTCGCCGATCAGCCTCCCTTCGTCACGATCGTCTTCCACGCGCCATTCTTCACCTGGTACAGCGTCGACATCCCACTCTTCAGCGAGCCGTCGTTCGCGAACGAGATGCGGCCGGTCACGCCTTCGAAGTCGATTTTCTTGAGCGCCGGGCGATAGGCCTTCGGGTCGGTCGAGTTGGCCGCCTGCATCGCCTTGATCGCCGCCCACGCCGCGTCATAGCCGAACTGCGCATACGACAGCACGTCGACGCCGAAGCGCTTCTTGAAGCGTGCCTCGAAATCCTTGCCCTGCGGCAGCTCGTCGAGCGGACGGCCGTATTCCCATGCCATCGCGCCTTCGGCGGCCGGGCCCGCGATCTTGATGAACTCGTTGTCCTTCACGCCGCCGCCGCCGACGAACTGTGCATTCAGCCCGAGCTGGCGCATCTGCTTGATGAAGTTCGCGGCGAGCGAATCGAGGCCGCCGAAGAAGATCAGGTCGGGATTCTTGGCCTTCAGGCTCGTGATCTGCGCGCGGAAATCGACCGCCTGGTTGTTGGTGAATTCGCGGCCGATGAGGTTGCCGCCCGCGGCCTTCACGGCCTTCTCGAATTCGTCGGCCTCGCCCTGGCCGAACGCGGTGCGGTCGTCGATGATCGCAATGCGCTTCGCCTTCGTCACCTCGACCGCGTACTTGCCCGCGTTGCCCGCATTCTGGCCGTCGGTCGCGATCACCATGAACATGTTCGCGAGCCCGCGCGACGTGAGCGTCGGGTTGGTCGCGGCCGGGTCGATCACCGGAATGCCGGCCTTGTCGTAGACCACCGACGCCGGAATCGTCGTCCCCGAGTTGAAGTGGCCGACCACGACCGACACGTTCTGGTCGACCAGCGCCTGCGCGGCCTGCACGCCGATGCGCGGGTCGGCCTGGTCGTCCTGCACGACGAGATTGAAGCGGGCGGGCTTGCCGGCGATCTGCACCTTCTGCGCGGCCGCATCGTCGAGCGCGAGCTGGACACCGTTTTGCAGATCCTTGCCGTAGCCGGCGTTCACACCCGTGAGCGGCGCGGCGAAGCCGACCTTCACGTCGGTTGTGTCGGCCGCCTGCGCGGCCTGTTGCGAGAGGAGGGCAAGCGCGGATGCGATGGACACCGACAGCAGGGAATGACGGAATTTCATGTTGTTCCTCTTGTTCGACACCGGCGAGTGGATACCGCGCGCACCAGGACGGGCCGGGCGCGTGCGACGGGCGGGCGGTTCGACCGCTTCTCGGAATCGGGCGGGGAGGTCGGCATCGTGATCCTCGGAAACATCTCCCGGCAGGCTCCGCGAAGAGCCCCGATTGCCTCGATATATAGGTCGCCGATATGCGCGGGTCTTGGAAATTTGCCGCGCATTCGATGCGGATTTGCGCATAGCTTCCGCGCGACCGGCCACGGCCGGTATCGGGAGTTTCCCGTCGCGAACGGAACGGGCGCGGGGAAGGGGGGAGCGGTGCGGGGCAAGGGCGCGGCGCGGCCTGTCGGGGCCGCGCCGCGCGTGGGCCGACGTCAGTCGGACAGGGCGTCCGAGGCGGCCTCGGCGTCGTCGTGCGACGCGGTCGTGCGGATCAGCGGGTCGCTGGTGCTCGGGCGGCCCGTTTCGACGTGGCCGGCGAAGCGGCGCAGGAAGCCGAGCTGCCGGCCGTCGCTGACGGTCAGGTCGTACCAGCCGTGGCTGCCGCGCAGGTCCCAGTAATCGTCGACGTGCGCGCCCGGCGCGAGATCGAACGTACGCGCGTGACCGTGGCCGTACGCGTTCGTGACCTTGAGCCGCACCGCCTTGTGGCCGCGGTTCATCAGGCGCAGCGTGATGTTGCCGTTCGCGACGTCGTAGCCGTAGATCACTTCGGGGTTCACGTTCGCGCTGCCGACGCCGGTCGCGAACGGGCCGCGGAAATGGCAGTAGAAGCCGTTCGGGCCGTACACGTCGAGGTCGTACAGGCCGAGCGAGGCGGCCGCGCTCCACGTATCGGCGATGCGTTTGCCGGCTTCGACCGTGTACGTCCACGGGCCGTCGACGCGGTTGCGCGACTGGACCTGGAACGCGGCGCCCGCGCGGCCCGTGTTCGCGAAGGTCAGCCGGAACTGGCCGTTCGCGGCTTCGACTCGGCCGTGCACGAACAGCTCGTACGGCAGCGCGCGCGCCGGGCGCAGCCCGGCTTCCTGTTTCGGCAGCTTCTGCAGCACCGGCGGCACCGGGATGTAATCGGGGTGGCGATTGCGATCCGGCGGCGCGTAGCCGCTCGTATCGGGCAGCGTCGGCCAGCCGGCATCGGCCGTCGCGAAATCGAACGCGGCGGTCAGGTCGCCGCACACCGCGCGACGCCACGGCGACACGTTGGCGGCCGTGACCGGATACTGCGCGCCGAACCGCGCCTCGATGAATTGCAGCAGCGACGTGTGATCGAAGGTCTGCGAGCAGACCCACCCGCCCTTGGTCCACGGCGACACGACCAGCATCGGCACGCGTGGCCCGAGCCCGTACGGGCCGGCCATGTGCGATGCGTCGCCGGCGAATACCTCGTTGGTCGTCGCGACCGTCGACAGCCCGTTCTCGCGCGACTGCGGCGCGAACGGCGGCGGCACGTGATCGAAGAAGCCGTCGTTTTCGTCGTACGTGATGAAGAGGGCGGTCTTGCTCCACACGTCGGGATTCGACACGAGCGCCTTCAGCACCTGCTCGATGTACCACGCGCCGTAGTTCGCGGGCCAGTTCGGGTGCTCGGAATACGCTTCCGGCGCGCAGATCCACGACACCTGCGGCAGCGTGCCGTTCTTCACGTCCTGTTGCAGCACGTCGAACAGCGTGCCGCCGGCGCTGATGTTGGTGCCGGTGCGCGCCTTGTCGTACAGCGGCGTGCCGGGCAGCGCGGTGCGGTACTGGTTGAAGTAGAGCAGCGCGTTGTCGCCGTAGTTGCCGATGTACGGGTTCTGCGTCCAGCCCCACGAGCCGTTCGCGTCGAGCCCCGTGCCGACGTCCTGGTAGATCTTCCACGACACGCCGGCCTGTTCGAGCACTTCCGGATACGTCGTCCAGCCGTAGCCCTTTTCCTCGTTGCCGAGCACCGGGCCGCCGCCCGTGCCGTCGTTGCCGACGTAGCCCGTCCACATGTAGTAGCGGTTCGGGTCGGTCGAGCTCGGGATCGCGCAGTGGTACGCGTCGCAGATCGTGAACGCGTCGGCGAGCTGGTAATGGAACGGGATGTCGTCGCGCTTGAGGTACGCCATCGTCGTGGTGCCCTTGTTCGGCACCCACTGATCGTAGCGGCCCTTGTTCCACGCGGCGTGCATGTCCTGCCAGCCGTGCGGCAGGTCCTGCAGGAACTGCAGGCCGAGCTTGTCCGCGCCGGGGTGGAACGGCAGCAGTTCGGCCGGGCCGACCGGCTGGTGAAACACCGACTTGCCGTTCGCGAGGCGCAACGGGCGCGGGTCGCCGAAGCCGCGGACACCGCGCATCGTGCCGAAGTAGTGGTCGAACGAGCGGTTCTCCTGCATCAGGATCACGATGTGTTCGATGTCGCGGATCGTGCCGGTGCGGCGGTTCGCGGGAATCGCGAGCGCATCCCGGATCACGGGCGGAAACAGGTTCAGCGCGGCGGCGCCGGCAGTGCCGGCGGCGACGCGCAGGAAGTCACGACGGTTCGATCGGGTCATGGTCGTTATCGTGCGGTAAAGGGGGAGCCGATTGGCGGGACCTGCGGGAAAGGCGCGCACCGAATCGCAGGATGCGGCTGCGTCGGTGCGTGCCGCCGCGAGCATAGCGAGGAATCGGTGTCATTCATGTGAAGTCCGGAAACGTTTGCATGGACGGCGAACCGGTATCGGGATGCGCATCGCCGGCGGTCGTGGTGTAACGGGGAAAGCAGGAAAGCAGCGCGGCGGAGCAGCGCAACGCGGTGCCGGCGCGTCAGGCGTCGGTCACCCACGCGCCGAACCATTCGCTCGGGCGGGCGATCTCGTCCTGCGCGGCGACGAGTTCGAGTTCGTAACGGCGTGCGTCGTAGGTGGCCTTCACGACCGCATGCACGGCCGCGAGCGTGTGTTCGAACGCGGCGCGCACGGAGTCGCCGCGCAGCCGGCACGCGACGAAGATCGCGCTGGTGAGGTCGCCGACGCCGACCGGGTGGCGCGGAAACGCATACAGCGGCCGCTGGCCGATCCACGCTTCGGTTTCGGTGACGGCGAGCATGTTGAAACGGTCGGCCGGGCTGTTGCGGTCGTGCAGGTGCTTGACGAGGATGATCTGCGGGCCGCGGCGGATCAGCGCGCGGCAGGCGTCGACGGCTTCGGCGACGGTCTCGATGCGCCGCCCGGCGAGCTTCTGCAGTTCGGTGTGGTTCGGCGACATGCCGTCGGCGAGCGCGGGCACCTCCTGGACGATGAATTCCTCGACGCCCGGCTCGGGCCGGATGCCGCCCGTCTGGCCCATCGCCGGATCGCAGAAGTACCACGCGTTCGGATTCATCGCCTTCACCGAGCGCACGATCTCGACCGCCGCGCGCGCCTGTGGCGGCGAGCCGAGGAAGCCGGACAGCACCGCGTCGCAACGCTTGAGCGCGCCGATGGCGGCGATGCCGTCGACGAGCTGTTCCATCTTCGCGGCATCGATCGCGCTGCCGGCCCAGTGGCCGTACTGCATGTGATTCGACAACTGGACGGTGTTGAGCGGCCAGACGTTGACGCCGAGGCGCTGCATCGGGAACACGGCCGCACTGTTGCCGGCATGGCCGTAGATGACGTGCGACTGAATGCTGAGGACGTTTTTCATGGGAATTCGCCTGCACGCGTTTCAGGGTCACGTCACACGATACCCGAGTTCGTCATACGCGCGGAAGTCGCGCGGCCCCGGAGTGTTGCGCGCCGTCGTCACGCGAGCGCGTAGAATCGCGGGGCGCGAGCCCGCCCCGTTGCACTTCGGCGGCCCGCGCGCGTCCCTCATCACCGTGATCGCCATGCTTTCGATTTGCAAGATGTTGTCCGTCGCGCGCGCCGCGGTGCTCGGCGCGAGCGCCGCCGCCGCGTGCGCGCTGCCCGTTGCGGGCGTTGCCGCGACGCCCGCCGCCAACGACGGGCCCGCGTACGGCCCGCGGCTGGAAGGGTTTGCGTATCCGGCGCCCGTGCACGCGTACGCGTTCGTGTCGCAGCGGGAAACCCTCGAGATGGCGTACCTCGACGTGCAGCCCGCGCACCCGAACGGCCGCACCGTCGTGCTGCTGCACGGCAAGAACTTCTGCGCGGCGACCTGGGAAGACACGATCGACGTGCTGAGCCGCGCCGGCTATCGCGTGATCGCGCCGGACCAGATCGGTTTCTGCAAGTCGTCGAAGCCCGAGCGCTACCAGTACAGCTTCCAGCAACTCGCGCGCAACACGCACGCGCTGCTCGAATCGGTCGGCGTGAAGTCGGCGACGATCATCGGCCATTCGACGGGCGGGATGCTCGCGGTCCGCTACGCGCTGATGTATCCGAAGGCGACCGACCAGCTCGTGCTCGTGAACCCGATCGGCCTCGAGGACTGGAAGGCGCTCGGCGTGCCGCCGCTGTCGGTCGACTACTGGTATGCGCGCGAGCAGAAGACCACGGCCGACAGCATCCGCCGCTACGAGCAGGCGACCTACTATGCGGGCAAGTGGTCGCCGTCGTACGAGCGCTGGGTGCAGATGCTCGCCGGGATGTATCGCGGCGCCGGCCGCGACGCGGTCGCGTGGAACTCCGCGCTGATCTACGACATGATCTTCACGCAGCCGGTGGTCTACGAATTCGGCGCGATCCGCGTGCCGACGCTGTTGATGATCGGCGACAAGGACACGACCGCGATCGGCAAGGACGCCGCGCCGCCCGACGTGCATGCGAAGCTCGGCCGCTATCCGGAGCTCGCGAAGCGCGCGCAGGCCGCGATTCCCGGCGCGCAGCTCGTCGAATTCCCGGCGCTCGGGCACGCGCCGCAGATCCAGGACCCCGACGCGTTCCACAAGGCGCTGCTCGACGGGCTGGAGGCCGTGCGCCCGCAGTGACGCGGAGCAGGCCGCCGGCCGCGCGCCGTCGGGCGGTCAGCCTGCCTCGTTCGCGAGCTCGTCGCGGATCTGCGCGGCCAGTTCGAACGAGCGCAGCCGCGCGGCGTGATCGTAGATCTGCGCGGTGATGATCAGCTCGTCGGCGCCCGTCTGCGCGATGCGCTCGCGCAGCTTGTCGCGCACCGTGTCGCGCGAGCCGACCGCCGCGAACGACAGCGAATGCGAGACGGTCGCGAGTTCGAGTTCGTTCGCCTCGAGCACGTCGACGGGCGGCGGCAGCTTGCCCGGCGTGCCGCGCCGCAGGTTGATGAACTGCTGCTGCAGCGACGTGAACAGGCGCCGTGCCTCGTCGTCGGTCTCGGCCGCGAACACGTTGACGCCCACCATCGCATGCGGCTTCGGCCACGCGGCCGACGGCCGGTACTGCGCGCGATAGATCTCGAGCGCGCGCATCAGGTAATCCGGCGCGAAGTGCGACGCGAACGCGAACGGCAGCCCGAGCATCGCCGCGAGCTGCGCGCTGAACAGGCTCGAACCGAGCAGCCACACCGGGACGTCGAGCCCCGCGCCGGGCACCGCCCGCACGCGCTGGCCGGGCACCGGCTCCGCGAAGTAGCGCTGCAGCTCCGCGACGTCGTCCGGAAACGAATCCGCGCTGCCGATCAGGTCGCGGCGCAGCGCGCGCGACGTGGTCTGGTCGGTGCCGGGCGCGCGGCCGAGGCCGAGGTCGATGCGCCCGGGATACAGCGACGCGAGGGTGCCGAACTGTTCGGCGATCACGAGCGGCGCATGGTTCGGCAGCATGATGCCGCCCGAGCCGACCCGGATCGTGCGCGTGGCGCCCGCGACGTGGCCGATCACGATGGCGGTGGCCGCGCTCGCGATGCCCGGCATGTTGTGATGCTCGGCCAGCCAGTAGCGCCGGTAGCCCCAGCGTTCCGCGTGCTGCGCGAGATCGACGGTGTTGCGGAACGCTTGCGAGGCGTCGGCGCCGGCCGGGATGGGGGCGAGATCGAGTACGGAAAACGGTGTCATCGGAAGACCTTCGAAACGGGTGGCGTGGTGATGCGCTGACGCAACAAACGCCAACGATTTTGCCAAAGGGTTCCGGAACGTGCTGGCGGCGCGCGCATACCCATGCGCCTTACAGGGACGCAGGGTTCCTTGCGATGATCGTTGCAAAAATCAATCTAATCGCTGGTTAATTACCAAACTTTACGGCGATTGGAAATGAAACCGCATCGACATACAAATTTGCACGAAATGTCTGATTTTAAAGACTGCAATACGCCTGCAAAGTACTTACGCTAACGTGAACGTGGCCGGGCCGATCGGGTTCGTCGACCGCTCAGCTTTGCTGGAATTGCACTAGTCCGTTTCCCGGAACGCCGAGCGCCGGGGGGCGCGGACTGTTAAAATCCGGCGCCTGCCCATCTTGTGCCGATGGAGCCATTCGAGTCTTCCCGCATGCCGCCCGGGCGCTGCACGGGGATACGCCACGCGAAGCCGGGCATGGCCGCACCCGAACGACGGGTCGTGCCTCCCCCATTACAGACGCTGCAGGAACAAGGAGTCGGGTCGTGCCCGCGTTCGTCGTAGTCGGAATACCGCATCACGTTCAATCACGCTCGAGCGTTTGCCATGGCGCCCAGGTCGCCGGGAGGCGTCGCGCATGACGCCGATCGTCACGCTGCTCGACTGGCTCCTGATCGCGTTCACGCTCGCCGCGGCCGGCTACGCGCTCGTCGCGGCCTTCGCGCCGCGGCCGCGCACGCCGCGCACGGCGGTGCGCGACGGCTTCGAGCCGGTCAGCGTGCTGAAGCCGTTGTGCGGCGCGGAGCCGCACCTGTACGACAACCTCGCGACCTTCTGCACGCAGCGCCACCCTTGCTACGAGGTGCTGTTCGGCGTCGCATCGCCGGGCGATCCGGCCATCGCCGTCGTCGAGCGGCTGCGCGCCGCTCATCCGGCGTGCGACATCACGCTCGTGGTCGACGCGCGCGTGCACGGCAAGAACCTGAAGGTCAGCAACCTGATCAATCTCGCCGAGCGCGCGAAATACGGACGCATCGTGATCGCGGACAGCGACATCGCGGTGCAGCCCGACTATCTGGAGCGCGTGACGGCGCCGCTCGCCGACACGTCGGTCGGGGTCGTCACGTGCCTGTATCATGCGCGCAGCGTCGGCGGCTTCTGGACGCGGATCGGCGCGCAGTTCGTCGACGCCTGGTTCGCGCCGTCGGTGCGCATCACGCACCTCGGCCGCTCGAGCCGCTTCGGCTTCGGCGCGACGCTCGCGCTCACGCGCGACACGCTCGAGCGGATCGGCGGCCTCTTCGCACTGAAGGACGAACTGGCAGACGATTTCTGGCTGGCCGAGCTGCCGCGTCGGCTCGGGCGGCGCACCGTGCTGTCCGAGGTCGAGGTCGCGACCGACGTGATCGAACCGTCGTTCGGGCCGCTGTGGCGCCGCGAGACGCGCTGGCTGCGTACGATCCGTTCGCTGAACCCGGCCGGCTTCGCGTTCCTGTTCATCACGTTTACCGCGCCGTGGCTCGCGATCGGCGCGGCGCTCGCGTGGCGCCTCGACGGCACCTTCGCCGGCACGCTGGCGGGCGGGGCGGCCGCGCTCGGCGCATTCGGGCGGCTCGTGCTGCACGCGCGCGGCGAGGACGGCTGGCGCGCGTTCTGGCGCGACCTGCCGCTCGTCGCGGTGCGCGACACGCTGCTCGCGCTGGAGTGGCTCGCGGCCGTGTTCGGCACCCATGTCGTGTGGCGCGGCGCGAGGATGACGGTCGTCGGCGGCGAACGCGCGACGGCGGCCGTGGAAGCAGTGGACGGCCGCTAGGGCTGGCGATCGGACCCGGCCCGCGGGCCGACACGCGTCGCAGGGCGCAGCCGCGCGGCGCGACATGACGAAGAGGCGGGCGCCGGCATGGCGGCCCGCGGATTTTTTGACTGAATCGTTGTAACGAAACGAACTATGCAGGCTACCGGAGCATTCATGAAAACGCTGTTCTTGCAGGCCCCTTCGTATGACGGCTTCGACGGCGGAGCCGGCTCGCGCTATCAGGCGAAGCGCGAAATCCGTTCCTTCTGGTATCCGACCTGGCTCGCGCAGCCGGCCGCGCTCGTGCCGGGCAGCCGCGTCGTCGACGCGCCGGCCGACGGCCTGTCGGTCGAGGAAACGCTGAAGATCGCCAACGACTACGACCTCGTGATCATCCACACGAGCACGCCGTCGTTCCCGACCGACGCGATGTTCGCGCAGGATCTGAAGAAGATGAAGCCGTCGATGCTGGTCGGCATGGTGGGCGCGAAGGTGATGGTCGATCCGCACAACTCGCTCACGGCGAGCGACGCCATCGACTTCGTGTGCCGCGAGGAATTCGACTACACCTGCAAGGAGCTCGCCGAAGGCAAGCCGTTCGCCGAGATCAAGGGCTTGAGCTGGCGCGCGAAGGACGGCTCGATCGAGCACAACGAAGCGCGTCCGATCCTCGAGAACATGGACGAACTGCCGTTCGTCGCGCCCGTCTACAAGCGCGACCTGAAGATCGACAACTACTTCATCGGCTACCTGAACTATCCGTACGTGTCGATCTACACGGGCCGCGGCTGCAAGTCGCGCTGCACGTTCTGCCTGTGGCCGCAGACGGTCAGCGGGCATCGCTACCGCACGCGCTCGGTCGAGAACGTGCTCGCGGAAGCGAAGTGGATCCGCGACAACATGCCGGAAGTGAAGGAGCTGATGTTCGATGACGACACCTTCACCGACGATCTGCCGCGCGCCGAAGCCATCGCGATCGGCCTGGGCAAGCTCGGCATGACCTGGTCGTGCAACGCGAAGGCCAACGTGCCGTACAAGTCGCTGAAGATCATGAAGGAAAACGGCTTGCGCCTGCTGCTGGTCGGCTTCGAATCGGGCGACGACCAGATCCTCGTGAACATCAAGAAGGGTGTGCGCACCGATTTCGCGCGCCGCTTCAGCGCGGACTGCAAGAAGCTCGGCATCAAGATCCACGGCACCTTCATCCTCGGGCTGCCGGGCGAGACGAAGGAAACCATCAAGAAGACGATCGAGTACGCGAAGGAAATCAATCCGCACACGATCCAGGTGTCGCTCGCCGCACCGTATCCGGGCACGACGCTGTACAAGCAGGCCGTCGAAAACGGCTGGATGGAAGAGAACAAGACGATCAACCTCGTCAGCAAGGAGGGCGTGCAGCTCGCGGCGATCGGCTATGCGCACCTGTCGCGCGACGAGATCTATCACCACCTCGAACAGTTCTATCGCGAGTTTTACTTCCGTCCGTCGAAGATCTGGGAAATCGTGCGCGAGATGCTGACGAGCTGGGACATGATGAAGCGGCGCCTGCGCGAAGGCGTCGAGTTCTTCCGCTTCCTGCGCGCGCACGAGGCCTGATCCGTGGCGACGCAGCGGGCGGCGCGGGCGCTGATCTTCACCGCGGACGACTTCGGGCTGCACCCGCGCGTCAACGCGGCGGTCGAGCGCGCGCACCGCGACGGCGTGCTGAACGCCGCGAGCCTGATGGTCGGCGCACCCGCCGCGCAGGATGCGATCGAGCGCGCGCGGCGACTGCCGTCGCTCGCAGTCGGGCTGCATCTGGTGCTCGCGGACGGGCCGGCCACGCTGCCCGCGCATGAGATTCCCGCGCTCGTCGGGCCCGACGGGCGCTTCGGCGACGCGATGGCGAAGGACGGTTGTCGCTTCTTCTTCCTGCCGCACGTGCGCGCGCAACTGCGCCGGGAAATCCGTGCGCAGTTCGACGCGTTCGCGGCGAGCGGCCTGCCGCTCGACCACGTGAACGCGCACAAGCATTTCCACCTGCATCCGACCGTGCTGTCGATGATCGTCGAGATCGGCCGCGACTACGGGCTGCGCGCGGTACGGCTGCCGTACGAAACGAGCGCGCCCGCGCTGCTGAAGCCGTGGATCGCGCTGGTGCGCGCGCGGCTCGACCGCGCGGGGCTCGCGCACAACGACTACGTGGTCGGCATCGAGCATACGGGCGCGATGGACGAGGCCGTGCTGCTCGACGCGCTCGCGAAGCTGCCGCCGGGCGTCGGCGAGATCTACTGCCATCCGGCCGAAGCGGGCGATGGCCCGATCACGCCGACGATGGCCGGCTATCGCCCGGTCGACGAACTCGATGCGCTGCTGTCGCCGCGCGTCGCGGCCGCGCTGAAGGCGGCGGGCGTCGCGACCGGCGGCTTCGCCGACGTGTTCGGCGGGCCTGCGGCGCGGCGCGGCCCGCACGCGTCGCGCGCAGCGGGAGCGCAGCCGTCATGAGCAAGTGGATCAAGTGGCTCGGCTGGCCGATCGGCATCGGCATCCTGCTCGCGCTGGGGCTGCACGAGGGCGTCGATGACGTATCGCAGATGCTCGCGCGCGCCGGCTACGCGCTGCTGTGGCTCGTGCCGTTCCACGCGCTGCCGCTGTTGCTCGATGCGTACGCATGGCACCAGCTGCTCGACCGGCGCGGCTCGCTACCGTTCCTGTGGTGGATCGCGACCGTGCGCGAGGCGGTGAACCGGCTGCTGCCGGTGGTCGGCATCGGCGGCGAGATCGTCGGCATCCGGCTCGCGCGCTGGCAGGTGCCCGACGCGAGCCGTGTGACCGCGTCGGTGATCGTCGAAGTGCTCGTGACGATCGTCGTCCAGTATGCGTTCGCGGCGCTCGGCCTCGTGCTGCTGCTCGCGACGACCGACAACATAGGCGGCGGCACGATCGGCCTCGCGCTGCTGCTGACGCTGCCGTTGCCGGTGCTCGGCGTGGTGCTGATGCGGCGCGGCGGCATCTTCCATGCGATCGAGCGTTTCGCGGGCCGCCTGCTCGGCGATTCGCACCGGCTGCTGCAGGGCGTTGACGGCCGCCGGCTCGACGCCGACATCGATTCGCTGATGTCGCGCACGGGCCTGCTGTTCAGCGCGTTCTTCTGGCAACTGGCCGGCTACGTGCTCGGCGCGCTCGAGATCTACTGGGCGCTCGCGCTGCTCGGCCACCCGGTGTCGATCGGCGGCGCGATCGCGATCGAGGCGATGACGCAGGCCGTGCGGCATGCGGCGTTCATGGTGCCGGGCGGGCTCGGCGTGCAGGAGGCGACCGTCGTGCTGCTCGCGCAGATGTTCGGCGTCGACCGCGAGACGGCGCTGTCGCTCGCGGTGGTCAAGCGCGGCCGCGAGGTGCTGTTCGGCTGCCTCGCGCTCGGCTCGTGGCAGCTTGCCGAGCTGGTGCGCACGCGCCGCCGCCTGGGCGCGCCGCCGGCCGGGCCGCGCGCGACGGCGCCGGCGAATCGGGCGCCCGAAACCCGGACGGAAACCGAAACGACGCATTGAACAGCGGACGGCCCGGGCGGCCCGTCTCGCGCTTTTGGCGTCGCGCGGGTATCCTTGCCGCGTGTTTTCTCCACGCGCCATTCTTCCGATGATTTTCCGTTTCCGGCTGCTTTCCGTGACGATGCTGGCCGCCGCGCTGGCGCTCACCGGTTGCGACGACCAGGGCCATCTCGACGTGCAACGTATCAGGGATTTCTTCAACGCGATCAAGCCCGCGCCGCTGCTGCTGAAGGGGCTGAAGGCCGGCGAATCGACCGAGGCCGACGTGCGCGGCACGATGGGCAAGCCCGAGACCGAGCGCACGTTCACCGACGGCTCGAAGCGTCTCGAATATCCGCGCGGCCCGATGGGCAACCAGACCTGGTTCGTCGATCTCGATGCGAACGGGCGCTACACGGGCGCGACGCAGGTGCTGACCGCCGAGAATTTCGCGAAAGTGCGCCCGGGGATGGACGAGGACGAGGTGCGGCGCCTGCTCGGCAAGCCCGGCGACATCGCGCAGTATCCGCTGAAGCCGGAGACGGTCTGGAGCTGGCGCTGGCTCGAGGACGGCGTCAACACCGACGCGTTCTTCAACGTCCATTTCGGCCCGGACGGGCTCGTCTACACGACTTCGCGCTCCGACATCCTGAAAGGGCGGTGACGCTCACGCGCGGCGCTTCTTCAGCCAGTCGCGCAGCGCGTCGTTCATGCGCGTCTGCCAGCCGGGGCCGTCGGCCCGAAACGCGGCGAGGATGTCCGCGTCGTAGCGAATGCTGACCTGTTCCTTCGGGTGCTCGAGCTTCGGGCGCCCGAACTTCTTCGCGACGACCTCGACGAACGGCTCCATCGCGTCGATTTCTTCGTCGCTGAGTTCATGGGCGTCCGGATCGGCGGCGATGCCGCGCGCGATCGCCGCTTCTTCCTCGGGCGTGTTGCGGATGAATTTAACGGCCTTCTTCATATCGAATCATCTCTCGGTTGTTGGCCTTTCGCAGGCTGACGACACGCAGCGTGCGGCCGCGCGGGACGACGATCGCCGTGTAGAGGCGCGGGCCGATCGGCACCAGACAGATCCAGCGCGCCTCGCCGTAGTCCCGGCGGGTATCCGGCCACGCGCGCACGGCTTCCCACTCGGCAAATTCCGCCATTCGTAGCGAGATGCCGTGTTTCAGCCGGTTCGACAGATCCTTGGCGTCGTCGAAAACGAACGGAATTTCGACTAATTGTGGATGCGAAAACATGAAGTGGCAAGCTATTTTTGTGGATGCGAAAAGTAGAGGCCGCCACGAGTGACATCGGATCGGCGCGCAGCGCGTCGCGGGCATGAGCAAGCGATTGTGTGGCGTGTGTCCCGACCTGCCCATTCGGCCCGATGGCCAGTCCGGCGCTATATCGAAAAAGCGACCGGAAAATTGCAAAAAAACCGCTTCCCGGCATGTCATCCGACTGTCAGGGAGCGGTTTTTTTCCTTTTGAAACAGCGGCGTAGGTCGTGCGCAGAAATGGTGGGACGAATTGTTGCGACGCAGCAATCGCGCGCATGGTGATTTGAGGCAAATAATTTCGCTTGCGACTATCCGCGTCACTCCGGCGCGGGACAGGCATGCGCGTCGGCATTCATTCAACTCTGGAGACGCGCGTGTTCCTTTACGGCTTTGGTCCCGTCCTCTGGGCCGGCACCGTGCAGACCATCGAGCTGTCGGTGCTGTCGCTCGCCACCGCGGTGGCGCTGGGGCTGATCGGCGCGGTGGCGAAGCTGTCGCACAACCGGGTGCTGCGAGCGATCGCGACCGGTTATACGACGCTGATCCGCTCGGTGCCCGATCTTGTGCTGATGCTGCTGCTGTTCTATAGCATCCAGATCTGGCTGAACCAGTTCACCGACCTCGTCGGCTGGAACCAGATCGACATCGATCCGTTCGTGGCCGGCGTGCTGACGCTCGGCTTCATCTACGGCGCGTACTTCACCGAGACGTTTCGCGGCGCGTTCCTGTCTGTGCCGCGCGGCCAGCTCGAAGCCGGTGCGGCTTACGGGATGAGCGGCGCGCGCGTGTTCGCGCGGATCATGTTTCCGCAGATGATGCGCTTCGCGCTGCCGGGCATCGGCAACAACTGGCAGGTGCTCGTGAAGGCGACCGCGCTGGTGTCGATCATCGGTCTCGCGGACGTCGTGAAGGCCGCGCAGGACGCCGGCAAGAGCACGTTCAACATGTTCTTCTTCATCCTCGTCGCGGCGCTGATCTACCTTGCGATCACGACCGTTTCCAACCTCGTGCTGATCCAGCTCGAGAAGCGTTATTCCATGGGCGTGCGGCACGCAGAACTATGATCGAGATCCTCCAGGAATTCGGCAAGGCGTTCCTTTTCTGGGACGGCCAGCGCCTGTCCGGCCTCGCGGTCACGCTGTGGCTGCTCGTCGCATCGATTTCGCTCGGCTTCGTGTGCGCGGTGCCGCTCGCGGTCGCGCGCGTGTCGAGGAACAAGTGGGTGTCGACGCCCGTGCGGTTCTACACGTACGTGTTTCGCGGCACGCCGCTCTACGTGCAGCTGCTGCTGATGTACACGGGCATGTACAGCCTCGAGTTCGTGCGCTCGCACTCGCTGCTCGACGCGTTTTTCCGCAGCGGTTTCAACTGCGCGATCCTCGCGTTCGCGCTGAACACCTGCGCGTACACCACCGAGATCTTCGCCGGAGCGATCCGTGCGATTCCGCATGGAGAGGTTGAGGCGGCGCGCGCGTACGGGATGTCGCCGTTCACGATGTACCGCCGCGTGATCCTGCCGTCGGCGCTGCGCCGTGCGCTGCCGCTGTACAGCAACGAGGTGATCCTGATGCTGCACGCGACGACCGTCGCGTTCACGGCGACCGTGCCGGACATCCTGAAGGTCGCGCGCGACGCCAATTCCGCGACCTACATGGCGTTCCAGTCATTCGGGATCGCCGCGCTGATCTATCTTGCGGTATCGTTCGCACTCGTCGCGGCGTTTCGCCGCGCGGAGCGCCACTGGCTCGCGTATCTCGCGGCCGCCCGTCACTGAATTACTTCGAGGAGAGCCAGTTGGCCGAGATCACTCAAACGAGCGCGTCCGCTTCCGTCAAGCTTGCCGCGGTCGATATCCACAAGCGCTACGGCGACAACGAGGTGCTCAAGGGCGTGTCGCTGAACGCGAAGGCCGGCGACGTCATCAGCATCATCGGCGCGAGCGGGTCGGGCAAGAGCACGTTCCTGCGCTGCATCAATTTCCTCGAGCGGCCGAATGCGGGGCAGATCGTCGTCGACGGCGAGGCCGTGCGCACGAAGACCGACCGCGCCGGCGCGCTCGAAGTCGCCGATCACAAGCAGTTGCAGCGGATCCGCACGAAGCTCGCGATGGTGTTCCAGCACTTCAACCTGTGGGCGCACATGAACGTGCTCGAGAACGTGATGGAGGCGCCCGTGCACGTGCTCGGCATTTCGAAGAAGGAAGCCGAGGAGCGTGCGCGCGAGTATCTGGAGAAGGTCGGTTTGCCGCCGCGCGTCGAGAAGCAGTATCCGTCGCATTTGTCGGGCGGCCAGCAGCAGCGCGTGGCGATTGCGCGGGCGCTGGCGATGCATCCTGACGTGATGCTGTTCGACGAGCCGACTTCCGCGCTCGATCCGGAGCTGGTGGGCGAAGTGCTGAAGGTGATGCAGAAGCTGGCCGAGGAAGGCCGCACGATGATCGTCGTCACGCACGAGATGGGATTCGCGCGCAACGTGTCGAACCACGTGATGTTCCTGCATCAGGGGCGGACCGAGGAAGAGGGCGATCCGAAGGAGGTGCTGGTGCGTCCGCAGAGCGAGCGGCTCAAGCAGTTCCTGTCGGGCAGCCTCAAGTAACGCGACAGGGCGGGTTTCAACGTGGTACCGGTGTCTCGTCCCGCAGGCGCCACCCGCACGACGCAGGTGGCGATCGTTGCATTGCCGCCCGTGTCGATGTCGGGCGTGGGGCCGATCGTCGATGCGCTGAATCTCGCGAACGAGATCGACGGGCGGCTTTTGTACCGTTGGCAGGTGTGTTCGTGGGATGGGCGGCCGGTGCCGCTCGCGGGCGGCGCGCAGTGGCATGCCGATGCGGCGTTCAACGATGCGATCGCGTGCGACTGGTTGATCGTCGTGTCGGAGCGGTTTCAGCAGTTTGCCGATTATCGGTTGTTTCTCGCGAGTCTCGCGCGGGTCGGGCAGCGCACGCCGGTCGTGACCGGCATTCATCACGGCGTGTGGTGGCTGGCGATGGCGGGGCAGCTTTCCGGGTATCGCGTGAGCGTGAACTGGGAGACGTATCAGCAGTTCGCCGAGCAGTTCGAGCGGTCGATCGTCACGCAGCAGATCTTCGAGATCGATCGCGATCGGGCGACCTGCGCCGGTGGGCAGGCGACCGTCGATTTCATGCTGGCCATGATCGGCCGCGAACATGGGGCGGACCTCGCGGAGCGGATTGCCGATGCGCTTGGGGCCGGCACGCTGCGCAGCGGCGAGGAGCGGCAGCGGATTCCTTTTGTTACCGCGCCCGGCGAGCGACATCCTCGGTTGAATGATGCTTTGCTGTTGATGGAAGCCAATATCGAAGATCCGTTGACGACCGATGAGATCGCCGGGCTCGTCGGCGTTTCACGCCGGCAACTGGAGCGGCTCTTTCGGCAGTATCTCGGGGCGATGCCCTCGAAGTATTACCTCAATCTTCGCCTGCTCAAGGCTCGGACGCAGTTGCAGCGGACCAGCAAGTCGGTCGTTCAGGTTTCTCTCGCTTGTGGGTTCTCTTCTGCCGCGCATTTCTCTAACGCTTACCGCGAAAGGTTCGGAGTCACGCCTCGGGAAGATCGGCGAGCGTGGCTCGAGAAGCAGACTGGCGGCGGCAGTGAACCTCGTGGAGGGGCGCTCGTCGAGCGCGAGAAGGGGTGATGTTCGGGGTGGTGAGCGGTCGTGCGGTTTGCTCTCTCGTGAAGTACCTGTGATCGTGTCGGTCTATTAGCGTCGCCCCTGCGCGGGGCAGCGGGGAGGTATCCGGAATTTAGTGTGTGAGGCGGGTTGAGATTCAGACTCCAATGTTGAATCGTTCTGGGTAAAGCAGTGCGAACTGAGTCATGGCGCTCTTCCAATCGTGCCGGGAACCCGTCCACTT